>CAZKKZ010000035.1:0-24321 GCA_964553625.1 uncultured Ruminiclostridium sp. | reverse complement strand
CTTACCGCATTCTCTCTGACCTTCAACGGGGGAAGGCGGTGTCTTTGCGCTTAGCGCCTGAGGACTGCACCACCACAACCCGTCTGTACAGAACGGCAGAGAAAAGAGCAAGGAAGAAAGCCTGAAAAAGAAATCGGGTTTTCTTCTTTGCTCTTTTCTTCCCCCCTTGCTCGACCGGGTTGTGGTGGTGCAGTCCTCAATTGTGCTGCACAAAGATACGGAGCGACCGATTGAAGGTTTTTGAGAATGGCGGGAGGAACGAGGTCTTGCGGAGACTAAAAAATTTGGGAGAAAAATTCATCAAGGGAATGTTCGTCAAGTTTAACCAGACCCCGCCCGACGATTCGTCCGACCGTTTTTTCGCCATGCAGGTTTAAAAAGGCGAAAAATCGTTGAGGACAAGCGGCGGGCGGCGCCTTTCGGTTCCTTTCGGCGGCGAAAGGAACAAAAAACTTCGCACCGTCTTTCAAGGCGGTAATTTTATAAACGCCAAATCGCAAACAAAGCTTTTGCCAAGGCGAACTTTCGGTTCCTTTCGCTGGCGAAAGGAACAAAAACCCCCGCCATTTCCCCCCTGCAATTCAATAAAAAATTTCGCCCCCTGAAACGGAAGCGAAATTTCTCATCAATACTTTCGGAAGCTTTGCACCAGCAGCACGGGCAGAACCCAGAAAAGCTGATACGCCATGATCACCGTCGGGGAAAAGACGAGCGTTTTCGTCGAAAGCGCGAAGATCACGCCGAATACCGCGGCGAGGAACACGCCCGCAAGCATGACCGTCTGGGAAAGGCTTACGTCGCGGATCAGCTTTTTCGCCGCACAGATCGCCCGCGCAAAGCCGCCGAAGCTCCCGTTCCCGGAAAGCGCGCCGCAGCCGCTCGAGGTGTATTTGGTACACTCGTTAAAATGCTCGTGAAGGTTGCTCCCGATGATCTTAACGGATTCCGGCTCGAGGTCGAACAGATCGGCGATCTTTCCGACCGTGATGATCGAATCGACCGATTTCAGCACAAGCGAAACGCCCTGTCCCGTAAGCTCGCGAAGGCTCGCGCGGATCGTCTCGTTCGCCGTCAGGCGGATAAAGAAGATGATCGTAAGCTCGCCGCCGACCGCGAGATAAACCGCGTCCGAGCCGTTCCGACAGTATTTCGCGATCGCGCTCAGCTCGGGAACCTTGATCCCGTGGTGCTTCATATGCTCGCGGTTCCCCATGATGAGCCGCTTGTTCCCGTACCAGCCGAGCACGCCCATATTGTCCTCGCAGACGCAGCCCTCGATCTCCTCGAGCAGCTCCTCCTTCCCGCCGATCATTTCAAAAAACAGGCGGGAGAAGATCGAGCCGGCTTTGATCGAAAGGCTCGCGGCGAGAATAATCGCCTGATCCAAGGAGATATTATTGACGGAATTTTGCAGGCGGCAGGGCTTTAAGTTCGTGCATTCCACGCTTGAAGCGGGGAAGATTGACGAAACGTCCGTCATAACGGCGTTCGTGTGGCTGAATTCCTCCGCCGTTCCATAGCCGAGAATAGTGCTTCCGCTTCTCAGAAGCGCTTTTGTCGCGCGGCTTAACGGGCGGTTCACAATCAGCATGATCGAAAGGGGGGAGAAAATGCACAAAAAGGCGTTCAGCACCGTAACGGTCCAGTAAATATTGTTCTGCATTCCCTCGTCCGCGTTCGGGATCAGGAATACGAGGAGCGACGTAATCACCCCCAGCACCAGCGAGAGGAATACCAGCACGCGGGACGTCCGATCCGCCTTATCCTCGCCGTAGCTTTTTTTCAGGAAATCGGTTAAGTACTCGGTCTTTCGCATGACCGCCAGAACGGGAAGCTCGCTTACCGCGCCCTTCGTAAACGCGCCGACCGCCGCCTCGTCTTCACAAAGCTCGGCGTAATAACGGCTTCCCTCGGCGCAGGTAAACCGGAAATTTTTCCGCGCGCGGGAAATCATTCCAAGCTTCCCCAAGGTATTAAAGAGCAAGCCGAGCAGCGCGGCGGGAATCAGGAGATACGCGCGGCTGCGCTGGAGATAATCGGTATTGATCAGGTTCAGGACGCCCGCCAGAAGAGAGACCGTCGAGGTGACCGCGCAAAGGCTGTCGCAATCCGCCTTTCTTTTAAAAAGCTTTACGAGCCCGCTCCGAACCGCCGCCGCGCAGAGAAGAATCCCCGCTACGCCGCCGATCAGGTTGAAATAAATAAATCCGTCGGTATTATACCGCTTATCGAGGAAGTCGATCTGTGCGCCGAAAAGGTTAAAGACGAGCGTCGCGCCAAGCTCCTGCGCGACCGTCACGCCGCAGACAATAAGCGAAAGAATCAGAAGCAGGATAAACCGCGCCCGAAGGCTTTTTTGCGTTTCCTCGAGGTCGTAGCGGATCTGCTCGCTGTTCTCGTCCTCTTCCTCCGGCTCCGCATCGTCGCCGAAATCGTAATCGTCGGAATCGTCGTCGCCGATGTCCTCGAGGACAAAGTCGGAAATCTTCCGCTTCCGCTTCGACGAGAGGTATTTCATTTTCTGCTCCGAGATCACGGGGTTTTCGATCGGGATCTCGCCCGTCTGCGGCATTGCCGCGAGAGAGGGATCAAATCCGACGGGCGCGGTCGTCGGCTGTATTTGTTCAAGCTGCGCCGTGACCGAAAGGGGAGACTCCGTCCGGCGGTCGTCGAGCCTTTTCCGCTCGATCGTTTTATTGACGGACTCGACGATCGGGTCGGGGCGAACCGCCCCGTTCAGCTCGACCGTGCTTTTTTCAAAAGCCGAGTCCTTTAAGACAAAGGTTTTTTCAAGATCGACCGAGGAGCGCTCGCGAAGCGCCGTCCCCGGCATAATCGTGGTATTTCCGCTGATGATCTGCGTAACGGACTGATCCGACGCCTTCGCGCTTTCCCTCGCCAGCCTTTTCAGATCCGTCCCCGCGACCCCGACGGTATCGCCCGAAAGCTGCTGCGCGGGGATCGTTTCGATCACCCGGGAAAGATCCCGCTCCCCGTCGTCATAGGGATTGATCGCCGCGAGAAAATCGTCGGGGTCGTCGAGCGTGCTTTCCCGCTCGAGAAGCTTCTGCGCGTTATCCCGCACCTTCCGATCCCGAACCGACCGCTCCCATTCAAGCTCCTCCGTTGTCGGCGGAACGGGCTTTTCCTCCTTCGGCTCCTCGATTTTCGGAAGCTCGATCGGCGCTTCCTCAAATACAATGTTCTTCGTCGCGAACCGCTTTTCGGAATCCTCTTCCCGCTTTCTCTTCTCCGCCGCTTCCTGTTCGAGCTTTCCGCGCTCCTCCTCGGCGGAGGCGGCAATCCGCGCCGCTTCCTCCGCTTTTTTTCGCTCCGCCTCCTCCGCCAGCCGCTTTCGCTCGGCTTCAAGCTCTTCGTCGCGGCGGCGCTTCGTTTCCGCGCGGCGCTCCTTCTCGGCGACCAGCTCGCGGCGCGCACGCTCCTGTTCCTCGAGGAATTTCCGGCGGCTCTCGCGTTTTTCGCGCTCCGCCTCTTCTTTTTTCAGCCGCCGCGCCTCCTCGCGCTTCCGATCCTCCTCCGCCATGCGCTTTCGCTCTTCCTCGATGCGCTTTTGCTCCGCGAGGGCTTCGAGCCGCTTTTTCTCGGCAAGATCGGCGCGTTCCTTTTCCTTCTGGGATTTCGCGCGATTTTTCGGGTCTTCTTTTTTTATTTTGTCACGCGGCGGAAGTACGCCCGCCTCGCTTAAAATCTCGTCTACGCTTAAAGTCCGCGTATTCCCCGTACTTTTTTTCGGCGGAACACCCGCGCTTTTCTGCTTTTCCTCAAGCTCGGCGAGAATATCGTCTAAGTCAAATTCCGGCATAGTACCGACCTTTCATTTTTAGAGATTACGGCGCTTCCCGAAAGCCCTACCGCTTTCTTCTGTGACGGACGATCTCGTACATCAGGATCCCCGCGCTTACCGAAGCGTTCAGGGAGTTGATCCTTCCGTACATATCGATGGAAAGGATCGCGTCACAGCTTTCCCGAACGAGCCGCCCGAGCCCGTTCCCCTCCGAGCCGATTACCAGCGCGACCGGACCGCTCAGCTCCGCCTTATAAAAAGGCTCGCCGTCCGCCTCCGCTCCATAAACCCAAACCCCGCGCTTTTTCAGCGTTTTGATCGTATCCGTAAGGTTCGCGACCCGCGCGACCTTGATCCAGCTTGCCGCGCCGGCGGAGGTTTTAAATACCGCCGCCGTCAGTCCCGCGCTCCGCCGCTTCGGAATAATGACGCCGTGCGCGCCCGCCGCCTCGGCGGTACGGAGAATCGCGCCGAGGTTATGGGGATCCTGTATTTCGTCGGCAATAATAAAAAACGGAGGTTCGCCGCGCTCCTCGGCGATTCGGAACAGCTCCTCCGGCTCGGCGTATTCCGCGGCGCACAAAACCGCAGCCACGCCGCCGTGCTTTTCCGTACCGGTCAGGGTACGAAGCTTTTCCTCGCCCGTATCCTTTACGACCGCGCCGCTCTCCTTCGCGAGGGCGGCGATCCCGCCGAGCCTCGCGCCCCGCAGGAGGTAGACGGTATCGACCGCTTTCCCCGCGCGAAGCGCTTCGGTCACGGCATTCCGCCCGTAAATGATCTGTTCTTCCATCTTGCTCCCCTGAAAAATTTCAATCCATGATTCATTATACCATATTCCGAGGGTAAATTACAATAGTTTTAAAAAATTTCCCTTATTTTGGCAGGAATACGGGCTCCCCGCAAAAATATCGGAAAATGCCACGAAAAGTAGCGAAAATTTCCCGAATGCCACCCGTATTTTCTTGCAAAGTACGGCACAGTTTGCTATAATAAGGTCATCACATAAAGGAGGTCATGGTCATGACATTTGCGGAAAAATTAAAAAATATCCGTAAGCAGGCGGGGATTTCACAGGAACAGTTAGCCGAAAAAATCGGCGTATCCAGACAGGCGGTCACAAAATGGGAAACAAACACGGGCATTCCCGATATTGAAAATATCATGGCGATTTCCGCCCTGTTTGACATTTCGATCGAC
This sequence comes from uncultured Ruminiclostridium sp., assembly GCA_964553625.1. Classification (GTDB taxonomy): domain Bacteria; phylum Bacillota; class Clostridia; order Oscillospirales; family Ruminococcaceae; genus Ruminiclostridium_E. The sequence goes on along the minus strand of CAZKKZ010000035.1, from coordinate 19,316 downwards.
GAGCTGCTTTCCAACGAGAAAATACAAAAGGAACGGACGGATTTCCTGTTCGAGAGCGTTACGGAATACGACATTGACGAGCCGAAGCGCTACGATATGAAACTCGGCGGCGCAAGCCGGCTTGTGCTTCAAGGCTATAACGGGAAAAAGCTCCGCGTGCGTCTCGCCTCCAACACCCTATCCACCCTTCAGGACGACTTTAAGGTGAAAATTGACGACGTCAGGAAGCGGATCGACGTGGACGTGATCCGCAAAAACGGCGTAACGGAAGCGACGGCAAAAGAGGCTGTCACGATTTTTGTCAGCCTGCCGAGCTCCTATCTCGGAAAGATCGAGGCGGCGGTCAACGCCGACGCCGTTGAAATCGGCTCGCTGGAATGCGAAAGCGTAGAGCTGGACGCAAAGAGCCGTCACCTGACCTTAGACGGCGTGATCGGTACGGTTGAGGTAAACTGCAATCTGGATATGGAGATTGTATGCAGAACCCTGAACGGCGCGGTGGAGATCAATCAGCTGTCCGCAACCTCAAGAATATCCGTCCCGGCGGACGCCGCCTTCACCGCGCTTGTCAAAGGGGTTGGCACAAGCATTTCCTACGAGAGAGACGGAAAGCCCGCCGAGCCGTTCTGTTCGCCCGACGCGAACAACGTGATCGAGCTGAACGGAATGAAAAGCGAGCTCATTATCCGTACCTCCGGGGACGCGCGGAAGTAAATCAAACCGGAATAAAATCAATCTGTCCCGCCGAAACGTCCGCGCGGACGCACTTTACCTTTACCCGGTCGCCGACCGTATAGACGGTATTCGAGAGCGTCTCCGCGAGCGCGACCCCGCCGCGAAGCTCGTACGCCCCCGCGGGGAGCGAGAGAGTGTCGACCTTCCCCTCGACCGTGTTTTCCAGCTCGACGAAAAACCCGCTCGCGATCACGCCCGAAATAAAGCCCTCGTATTCCTCACCGACGTGCCCGCGCATATATTCCGCCATATAAAATTTGTCGCAGTCGCGCTCCGCCGAAACCGCCACCAGCTCGGTCGTACTCGCGCGATAGGCAGCTTCGTGCGCGAATTTCCGATATTTCCGCTGTACCTTCTCAAGCGGCGCGCCCGAAACCACGTCGCTCAGGATTCGGTGGATCGAAAGATCGGCATAGCGGCGGATCGGGGATGTGAAGTGGCTGTATTCCTTCATCACCAGCCCGAAATGCCCGAGCGGCTCCTCGCTGTACTTCGCCTTCATCATCGTGCGCAGGACGAGGTTCCCGATTACCTGCGCGCGCGGGCTTTCCGCCGTTCTCCGGAGAAGCGCGGCGAGATCCGCCGCCGTGCTCCGTTCGCTGATCCCCTTCGGGTCCTCGCCGAGCTCGACGAGCGTCTGCTGAAGCTGTAAAAGCTTATCCGCGTCGGGCGATTCGTGTACGCGGTAAACGAACGGAAATCCCTTTTCCATGGCAAGCTTCGCCGCGCAGTTATTCGCGCAGAGCATGAATTCCTCGATCATTTCCTCGGAAAAGCCGCGCGTGCGCTCCTTGATGTCCACGCAGACGCCGTCCTTGTTGCAGACGATCTTGCTTTCGCGGGAATTGATCTCCGGGGCGCCACGCCCGATCCTGTTTTTCTTTAAAATTTCGGTCAGCTCGCAGAAAATCGGGATCGCGCCGCTTACCTCGGCGTATTTTTGACGGATCGCTTCGTCCGCCGTCCCGTCAATGAGGCGGTTCACCTCGGTATAAACGCCCTGTACCCGCGAGCGGATCACGCTTTTCACAAAGCGGTAGGAGACGATCTCCCCGCTCTTGTTCAGCTCCATTAAACAGGAAAACGCGAGCCGCTCGGCATTCGGGTTCAGGGAGCAGATTCCGTTGGAAAGCTGCTTCGGGAGCATGGGGATCACGCGGTCGGCGATATAAATGCTTGTCCCGCGGCGAAACGCCTCTTCGTCGAGCGGGCTTCCTTTTTTGACATAATAGGACACGTCCGCAATGTGCACGCCGAGGGAATAGCCCGTTTTTGTCCGCGCGATATGGATCGCGTCGTCAATATCCTTCGTGTCCGCGCCGTCGATCGTAAAGATCGGAAGATCGCGAAGATCCTCCCGCGCGGAAATTTCCTTCGCCTTGATCCCGTTCTTCTCGATCCTTTCGGCTTCGCCGACCGCTTCGTCGGGAAACGCGAGTGAAACCGCCTTTTCCTCCAGATACGCGTCCACCGAAACGCGCGCGAAATCGGAGCTTCCGTATACCGTCTCAATATCGACGGTCAGGTCTCCGTGATGCTCGGCGCGCTCATGGACGGTAAATTTTACCTTGTCCCCGTTATGAAGCTCGTTCCCGTTTCGCTTCACGATCCGAAGCGGCTCGGCGAAAAAGCTGTCGGGGCGGAGCCGAAGCGTCCCGTTCACGTCCGCGATCGTCCCCGTCAGAACACCGTCCGTCTCCTTTTCGATCAGGACGACCGCCGCGCTGTCCGAGGCGTGATTCTCGTCGCGGGCTTTCGTCACGCGCGCGAGCACAAGATCCCCCGGGATCGCGCCGAGAAGATCCCGCCCGCGCACGAACAGATCCTCGCCCGTTTTTTCATTGCGGATAAAGCCGTGCGAAGCGGCGACGCGAACGACCGTCCCCGTAAAATAACGCTTCAGCCCCTTTAAGCGAAGCGTTCCCTTCGTCCGGGCGACCGTTCCGTCCCGCTCGAGCGCGGCTAAAACGCCGAGAACGTGCTTTTTCTCCTTTTTTGAAATCTTCATCGCCGAAAGCAGCGATCCCTCACTCATTCCCTCTTTTTTTGCCTCGAGCAGGAGCCGAATCATCTCGGTACGGTATTTATTTTTCATAAACGTGATCCTTTCTTTTCGTGATTTTGTCATTTATCGATTCGGACGGTAGAGCTTCGTTCCCGCCGATCCGCGCACGAGCGCCCGCCCCTGTGCGACACTTTTCAGCTCTCCCGCCCCGACAAAGGCGCAGAGCGCGTTCCCGACCGCGGTCGCCTCGCTCGGTCCCGCGACGACGGTTCTTCCCGTCCGATTCGCGGTCAATTGACAAAGCAGCGCGTCCTTCGAGCCGCCGCCGAACAGGTACAGCTTTTCATAGCGGCGGTCGGTGATCCGCTCGAGATCGGTAAGCGTCCGCGCGAATTCCGCCGCAAGCCCCTCATACACCGCGCGGAGCAGTCCCGCCGTTTCCTTTGGAACGGGCTGTCCGGTTTTTTTCAGGTAATCGGCGATTTTTCGGAGCATTTCTCCCGGCGCGGCGAAGCCTTCGTCGTTCGGGTCGATCCTTCCGCCCTCGGGCGCGCCCGTCGCGAGCGCTTCCATTTCCGCGAAGCTCATCGGCGTTCCTTTTTCGGTAAGATCGCGGCGGCATTCCTGCAAAAGCCACATTCCCATAATATTTTTCAGCAGCGTCACGCTCTCCCCGTGCCCGCGCTCGTTCGTAAGCCCCGCGCGGAACGTCTCCCCGCTGATGACCGGGCGGGAAAGCTCCGTCCCGAACAGCGCCCACGTTCCCGTACTGATAAAAATGAACTCGTCCTCCTCGGCGGGAACCGCGGCAGCGGCGGCGGCGGTATCATGGCTCGGGACGGCGATCACGGGGATCGCCATTTTCCGACGCGTAAATCCGGGCTTTAAAAAGCCGTACCGCTCTCCCGTCCGAAGGAGCGGGCAAAAAATACCGGCGGGAATCCCGAGCGTGTCCAGAATTTCCTTGTCCCAGCCTTGGGTCGCGGGGTTCAGCAGGGAAGTGGTGGACGCTTCGGAAACCTCGTTCCGGAACTCTCCCGTCAGGAAGTGCGCGATCAGGTCGGGCATCATCAGGAAGCGAACATTTCCCGAAAGACTTTCGGGACGGGCTTTTTTGAGCGCGTAAAGCTGGTAGATCGTATTGAACCACTCGGGCTGAATCCCCGTTTTTTGGTACAGCTTTCCCGCCCCGCCGAAAAGCGCGTTGACCTCGTCGTAGACCGCCGCCGTTCGACGGTCGCGGTAATGAACGGGCTTTTCGATAAAATTCCCCGCCTCGTCCAGAATCGCGAAATCGACTCCCCACGTATCGATCGAGACCGCGCCGTAGCCGTAAGGCTCCGCCTTTTCAAGGGCGATCCGCACCTCGGCGAAAAGCGTGTCGATGTCCCAGTAAAGCGTTCCGTTTATCGTAATCGGCGTATTCGCGAAGCGGTGAAGCTCCGTCGTTCGGATTGCGTCCGCCGTAAGCTCCGCGAGGATCGCCCGCGCGGACGACGCCCCGAAATCAAAAACCAAAACCGACATTGTCAGCCCTCCTTTTCGGACCATATTAAGATTTTATCAGAGAACATAAAAAAAGAAAGAATAAAATGATTTTGCAGGGACTCCGTCCCCGCACCCCTGCCAAACGGGACAGGCGAAAACTTTGTTTCGCGCGGCGTCAATGCCGCGCCTTGGGTTTTCGCTGCCGACATTCTTGTCGGCTTTTCCCCTTTGGAATCCCGCTTCCCATCACAAATTTTACCAATTTCAGGTCTGCGGCTGTCAGGTCGTAAATCTTACCGAAATCCAATCCACCCTTCCCAAAAAGAGACTGAACAGCAAGCCGCTGCGTGTGTTTTCGTTTTTCTCGGAGATCGGTATAAAATCCCCCTATTGAAAAAATAGCCTCGTATTCTCATACGAGGCTATTTCGGTTATGTTCGCTTACTTTCTCTTCTTCGCTACGAGTACCGCGCCGCCCGCTACGATCGCAAGACCCGCGATCGCCGCTACGTCGGCAATACCGGTTTCGGGAGAGCCCTTCGACGAATCGGTCGCAGCCGCTACATCGCCCGCGGCGGGAGCCTGTGTTTCCGCGGGAGCCGCTTCGGTCTCGACGGGAGCCGCGTCGGTTTCAGCGGGAGCCGCGTCGTCCATTCCGTATACCTCAAAGGTGATCTCCGCCTTCGTCCATTCGCCGACGTCGCCGGGATCAATCAGCGTCATGGTCGCCGAATCGGGATCCTTTGAGATCTGATCCTCCTTCGTGGGATCATAGCTCGCCCATGCGTTGTAAACATTCGTTCTTCTGCCGCCGTCCTCGTCGTTGGTGACGCTCCGACCGGTAAGCGCGACCTCGTTTCCGTCAAACTTTACCGAAGTAATATCCACGCCGAGCGTCGGATATTCACCGTAAATCTGTATGCCCATCGCGGCTATGCCGTTCGCGGTCGTAAGCTCGAGCAGATCGCCCGTATCCTCGTCCACCCAGCCGTCGCACTGGTAACCGCCCGAAAGGTCGATCGAAACGGTGTATGTACCGTTTCCGTTCAGGGTCGCGGTCGTCTGAAGATCCTCGCTGATTAAAGCGGGATCGCTGTCCTTCCCCCAGTACTGGCACTTCCAGTCGTTATCCGCAAAACCGATAATGAACTTTCCCGGTTCCGCTGCGGAAGCCGAGGCGCAGACCGCCATTGTTGTTGCCGAAACAGCCAGCGCAAGCGCGCCGGAAAGAATATTTCTTACTTTCATTGATTTTTCCTCCAAAATTTTGTTTCATGCTTTCCATGAGAGCAAGCGAAAATGCTCCACTTTTATTATAGCGAAAGTTCCGATCGGATTCAATTGACAAGTTGCACAAAAAGAAAACGATTTCTATAACAAATCCTACAAATCAGATCGCGTTCAAGCCGCGGTCAATGTCCGCCAGTATATCCTCTATCGCTTCCAGTCCGACGGAGAAGCGGATCAGACCGCCGTCGATCCCCGCCGCGGCAAGCTGCGCCTCGGAAAGCTGACGGTGGGTCGCGGAGGCGGGGTGAAGCACGCAGGTACGAATATCCGCGACATGAACCTCGTTTGAGGCGAGGGTAAGGCTGTCCATAAAGCGGACGGCGTTATCGCGCCCGCCCTTAATCGAAACGGAGATCACGCCGCTCGCCCCGAGGGGAAGGTATTTCTGCGCCAGAGCGTAATACTTATCCCCGGGAAGCGCGGGATACATCACCGCCGCGACCTTTTCCGAAGCGCGGAAGCGCTCTGCGGCTCTGACCGCGTTTTGGCAGTACTGCGGCATACGGACGGCGAGCGTCTCCAGCCCGAGATTGAGCAGGAACGAGCTGTTCGCGGCGGGGTAACAGCCGAAATCCCGCATGAGCTGCATTCTCGCCTTGGTCAGGTACGGCGCGGCGGGGTAGTCGCGGGTATAGACGATCCCGTGATAGCTTTCGTCCGGCTCGGTCAGGCAGGGGAATTTCCCGCCCGTCCAGTCGAAGCGCCCGCTGTCCACGATCACGCCCCCGACCTGAACCGCGTGTCCGTCCATGTATTTGCTGGTCGAATGAACGACGATATCCGCGCCCCATTCTATCGGGCGGCAGAGGATCGGCGTCGCGAAGGTATTGTCCACGATGAGCGGAACGCCGTTCGCGTGCGCGGCGCGCGCCCATTTTTCAATATCGAGTACGGTCAGCGCGGGATTCGCGATCGTCTCGCCGAAATAAAGCTTCGTGGTCGGCTTCGCCGCTTTCCGCAAAGTCTCCTCGTCCGCGTCCGCGTCCACGAAAATACACTCGATCCCCATTTTTTTCAGGGTGAAGGAGAAAAGATTAACCGTTCCGCCGTAGATCGAGGAGGACGCGACAAAGCTGTCGCCCGCCTCGCAGAGGTTGAGGACGGAGAGAAGGGAAGCCGCCTGTCCGCTCGAGGTGCACATCGCCGCCGCGCCGCCCTCTAGATCGGCGATCTTCTTTTCGACCGCGTCCGTCGTCGGATTCGCGAAGCGCGAATAGATCAGTCCCGCCGTCGGGTCGTCGAAAACGTGCGCGACCGCGTCGGTCGAGTCATACACGTAGGTCGTACTCTGAACGATCGGGACGACGCGGGGTTCTCCGTTTTTGGGCGAGTAGCCCGAATGTAAGCATTTTGTTTCGTTCTGCATTTTTTGTTTCCTTTCTTGTTGATTCCTTTTTGGAAAAATAGCGCGAAAAATTTTTTGTGCAGGATACCTTTGGGAAAGGCGCTCGTTCCTTTTACAAAATAACCGCTTTGAAAGGCTCTGCGAAATTTTTTGCCGCTTTGACCGACCAAAGCGGCGCAAAGTCGCCTTGGCAAAAGCCTTTGAAAAGGCTTGACCTAAACTTTCCCATTGCTTTTGGGAACAAATATAAAAAAGGGGAGGGGAAACGCTTTTCCCCGCGTCCTCCCAAACCCGTTCCGTACAGCCGGGCTGCGGCGGCGATGGGAACCCTTATTCCACCTTCGTCTTTTTCCCCACCAGAAGCGAGACTGCCCCGCCGACCGCAAACATGAGCAGACCGGCGAGCGTGGCAAGGTTCAGCCCGAAACCTACGGGGAATACCGCGAAAACGGAACCTGCCACCAAGCCGAGGATCACGCTGAAGGTCATCAGGCGGAAGCGCTTCATCAAAAACGTCACGAGCCGCGCGCCGAGGATAATTCCGCCGACCGCGCCGACCGCCACGGGAACGAGCGTCAGGAGATCCAGCTCCTTGATCGCGCCGATCACGGGCGCGTAAGTCCCGAGCGTCACCATGACGAACGAACCGGAAACGCCCGGAATGATCATGGCAACCGCGGCGACAAACGTCGCGAGCAGCAGCTTTACAAATAACCCCATACTCATCGCGTAGCGGGAGACCGCCTCACATTCGCCGAGCGTTCCGCCCCCGACCGTAAAGGTCACGCTTTCGCCCGGCGCGAGCGCGGGATTTTTCGGTACGATCGTATTCGGGACGCCCCCGCCTTCGCCGGAAAGCCCGAAAAGTCCCTTGAGCTTATCGACCGTTCCCGGCTCGTATACGACCGTATAATCTCCGCCCGGAACGGTAATTCCCGCAAAATCCGTTTCCGCCTCAAGCGACCAGCTTTCAACCGCGGGATTTCCGCTCGGGTTGGTCACGGTCACCGTCCCGCCGGATATTTCAACGGTCAGACCGTCCCGCGCCGAGCCGCTCTGGAGAAGCGTAAGCCCGACCACCGCCGCAAGCCCAATCAGAAACGGCGCGGCGCAGGACGGGCGGAATTTCTCCGAAACGGTCGCGTTCCGGAGAATGAGCGGAACGCTCCCGAGGATCAGCCCCATAAAGAACAGATTCGTCTGTACGGGACAATGCTCAAACAGCCACGAGATCACAAACGCAAAGCCGAGAATCCCGATTACCGCGCCGATCCCGAAAAAGATCAGAAAAACGATATTTTTCCTGATTTCCTTTAAATTCAGCGTGAGCGCGCCGCAGACCTTATCATAGCAGCCGAACACGACGAGCATGGTTCCCCCGCTTACGCCGGGGATAATATTGGCGATCCCAAACACAAGTCCGTAAAATACCGCGAGTAGATTTTCCATAGATTTTTCCTTTTGGTTTATTTTTGGGGGAAGAACGCCTTTCCCGTTTTTGCGGGTGCGCTGCCCCTTGGCAAGCGCTTTGATTTGCGCCGCGTCCGTGCGGCTCTTGGGGCGTTCAACTGCTTCCTTTCGACATCAAAAGGGAGCGAAGGGCAGTTTTGCTTTATATCGTATGTTATAAAATGGAATTCTATACGATCCGACCCATTTTTTCATAAGCCCGATGAGTCGCACCGGTTTTCCCTTATTTCAATCTCGTAAAAATAATATTAAAATTTAGGTCAAGCCTTTTTAAAGGCTTGCGGGGGTAAAGGGGGCGGCGCCCCCTTAAAAATATAAATCAGACTGTCGAAACAGAGAAAAATAAACTCAGGGGGCTCCGCCCCCAAGCCCCCGCCAAAGGAAACTTTTTCCTTTGGAATCCTTTTTCCCATCGCAGTTCGTCCCGATCTCAACTCTGCGACTGTCAGGTCGAAGGTCTTACCAAAGCTAAATCAAAATCCTCTAAAAAGGGTTTTTCGACAGGCTGAAAAACATAAATTCTTCTCTTTTTTCTCTTAAATTCTCTCTAATTACTTCTTTTTAATCAATTCGGCGGGAATCTGCGAAACCGCCGTAATGACCAGAACGATCACGGGCATGAACGGACTTACCGCCGCCAGACCGAGCGCGGTATTCAGGTACGGGATATAGACCGCCAGCAGCGCCGCGAGCACCGCGATCCCCGTCGCGATCCCCGCGAAGGACTGCTTTGAACGGATCGCGTCCCAGACGCTGTGCTCCGAAAAATTGATCCAGCCGCCGATCAGCAGCCCGAAAATCAGAATAAAGACGAAATTCGCCGCCGCCTGCGGAGAGAGAGCCGCGACCGTTTCCGCGCTGTTCACGCCGTAGCCCGACGAGATCAGATAGAAGATCACCTCCGCGGCGGTCAGCCCGAACGCCTGTACGAGCGGACGAATGAAAAACCGCTTTCCAAGCTTTCCCGTCGCGGTAAAGCGGGAGGAAAGAAGCTCGTCCTTCTGCCGCACGGCGTTTTCAAGAAACATCATAGAGATCCCCGGGATCGCGGCAATTCCGAGCAGCCCGACCAGCATGGGGGAGAGGATAAACGGCGTTCCGAACAGGAGGTTTACGACCGCGAACGCCGCGAGCGTTACCGCCGCCGTCAGGTGAATCATCACACATCGCTTGGCGTTTGAGTAGGTCTGCCGCGCGGAACGGAACAGCTCTACCACCGTCTCAAAATTATCGTCCGAAACGGTAAGCTTCGACGCTTCCTTTGCCGCGCCCGCGCCCGTCCCCGAAAGGGTAATCCCAAAGTCCGACTGTTCGAGAAGATCGCTGTCGGGGTCGCTTCCCGCCGAGACCGCGACGACCTCGCCGCTTTCCTGCAGCAGCCGCAGGATCATGGGCTTCTGATCGGGCGTAATGCGCGCGAACAGCCCGACGCCCGTCAGGTCGGGCGCGATCCCGCTTTCCTCCGCCGCGCGAAGCTGCTCCCCCGTAAGGACGTTCATGTCCCGAAGCCCGATCTTCGCCGCAATCGCGGAAGCCGATTCCGCGCTGTCGCCCGTCATCATCACGATCCGCATTCCCGATTTATAACAGCTCCGCACCGCGAAGGGGATATTGTCCCGCGTCTTGTTCTCGAAGGCGAGAAGCCCCATAAAGCTGTACCGAAGCTCGGAAACCGCCTCGGGCGGCTCGTCCTCCTCGCCGAGCGTCGCAAACGCCGCCGCGAGGACAAGATACCCCTGCTTTTCAAAGCTTACGATTTTATTCTGTACCGTATAAAGCATATCCGCCGGAACGTCGCAAAGCGGGAGGAGCCGATCGGGCGCACCCTTTACACAAAGCAGCCGCGCGCCGTTTACGCTCCAGAGGTTTCCCATTGCGGTTTCCGCCGAATCGAAGGGATATTCCCGCAAAAGCTCGTTTTCCTGTAATTCCTTCACGTCCGCGCCGCGAAACGCCGCGTCCAGAATGATCGCTTTATCGACAAAATCGGCGTTCTCGCCCTTTGCGCAGGCAAGCACCGACACGTTCGTCATCATTTCCTCATTCGCGGTCAGAATATCCGCAAGCTCCAGACGGTTATTCGTGATCGTCCCGGATTTATCGATACAAATACAGGTGACCGCGCTCATGTCCTCGACGCAGCCCAGCTCCTTTACCGCCGCGCCCTGCGCCGCCATTGCGCGCGCCCCGTAAATGTAATAAATACGGATCAGCGAAGCCGCCTCGCACGGCACGAAGCAAAGCGCAAACGCGATCGCGGGATAGAAGGTATGATAAATCGTTTCGAGGATCGGGTTTTCGGCGAAAATATCGATTTCCGTAAAATGGAAAAGCGCCGCGAAAATAAGCAGTACTCCCGACGTCACGCTTAAAATGCGGCTTACGCGCAGCACAACCCGCTCCAGCGCGGTAAAATATTCGTCGGTCTCCTTCGGTGCGCCGAAGGTCTTAAAATGCTTGGTATCGACGTTCGTCCCCGTGATCCGCGCGGCGAGACGACCCGTCACGATCTTTGTACCTTTATAAATACAGCTTCGTTTCAGCTCCTCATTCAGGCTCGCCGCCCCCGTGATCTTTACGACGGGGGTCTTATCGCCCGTAAAAACACTCTCGTCTACAGTCAGGTCGTAAATCTCCAGTAAGTGCGCGTCGGCGGGAACGCTTTCTCCCGCCTCAAGCAGAAGGATATCGTCGGGTACCAGATGCTCGCGCCGAACAACGGCTATTTCCCCGTCCCGCACCACATGATAATACACGCGGGAAGCGCGCTTCAGCTCGAAAAAATACTCGTCGCACTTTTTCCCCTTTATAATCTCGCTCACCGCGTAAAGCGCGGATAACGCGGCGAGTACCGCGCCTGTCAAAAAATCGGCGTAAATAAAGGAAAGCGCCGCCGCCGCGAGCAGCAGCAGAAAACGCGCGCGGAAAAAAACCCGAACCGCCGAAAAACCCCGTTCGCGCTCGTCGAGCTTCGTCTCGCTGTTAAAACCGTAAAGCTTCCGGTTTTCGGCGACCTTTTCCTCCGAAAGACCGGTATACTCATTTTTAAAATCCCTTAGCTGTATCACGAAGCGTCCTTTCCGTGAAAGTCACTTTTGTTGGTTTACATTTGATATTTCTACCTATTATATCACATTTTTTCCGAAATTGCAACACTTCGGGACGCCGCGGCAAAGAAATAAGAGAAAAACTTAACGAGGGGCTCCGCAAGCCTTTAAAAAGGCTTGACCTAAACTTTCCTATCGCTTTTCCGCACTTTCTTTAAAACAAAAATTTGTGCCGTCCGACAGATTTACGAAAATCGCCGAACAGCACAAATTACGGTTTTATGATCGTTTTATCCCATATAGTACAGATGTTGCTTTTAGAAGCAATTCCGCCGCTAATCCTCTAACGTTTTCTGAATGTTTTCCAGAATTTCCTTCATTTTTTCGTTCAGCTTTTCCCGATCCGTTTCTTTTACCGCGTCCTTTAACGCCAAATAGAGAAACCGCAGAAACGCTTTAAACTGACTATCCGTCTGTCCCATATTTATGACCATTCCTTTCAAAAACCTTTTTCGTCCGTCCCGATCCGACTGCCCTTTTTCTCCTCATCGGCTCGCGTCAAACATTAAACACCGTTTCGCCCGCTGCGTCCACCGGCATACAGAACTGCGTCGGGAAGGAGCAGGCATACACGCCCGTCGCGAGAACGCAGTTGTCCGTAAAGGACTGACTGTCTACCTCGTCCCAGCTCCCGTCCGTCCAGTACGTCGCCGAAATACGGTAATGCTCGTCAATTACGGCGTAGAACGTCCCGTCATAAGCGGTATCGGTAAGGCGCTCGTTCATCGTGCGCCTGAAGCTTTCCACGAAAGCGATCTGATCCGCATGGGTCATGTCCGCAAGCTTCGACTGTCCGGTTCCCGCCACGGCAAGCCCGCAGTCCTCGTCCGTGATCTGTCCTTTTTCGCCCGCCGCAACGTCGGCGTAAAGGATAATATAATTCAAAGTGCTGATCCCGTCGCCCGAAAGCGTTCCCGTACCCGAAAGGCGCTGTCGGCTCGCAAAGTTCTGCGCCGCGTAATAAAAATCCTTCGCGTAGCCCTTTCCCGCCGCGGGAACATCGCTCGACGTGAGCGCGGGCACAATCAGCATGAGCAGAACCCCGATGATCGCGATCACGACGATCATTTCCACCAATGTAAAGCCTTTTTTCGCTTTCAGCTTCTGAATCTTTTTCATAGCGCACCTCTCGATTGGTTATTTTTACGGTTTTGGAATCCCTATTCCTCCGTTTTTTCCTTCGGCTGATCCGGCTTGGGCTTATATTGCTCCTCGCCCGATTCAATAAAAAGAATAAAATTGTTGATTTTTTCTTCACTCCAGCCCGCCGCGCGCAGTCCGAGAATAAATCTTGCGGCTTCCTGCATATTCATCATCAAATTCTCCCTTTTTAAGGCAGTATCCGATCCCAACGAACCCTTCGGAATACGCAAAACGCGTTTACGTATTCCGAAACGCTCTTTTCTGCGGAGCATTTCGCTAATAACCGCCTATTTCCCCCGCAGTCGCCCGCGGGGGAAATATGGGTTATTCGGGTTTTTGCATTAGACTATGCCGTTAATCCTTAGGAAGAAACAGCCATCGAGAGCTTCGGGGAAGTACCTACGATCAGACCTGCCCAATCGTTGTTGCCCGTGCCGGCTACACCGGCGGTATTGCCATCCCACTGGTTGGTCTTTGTGCCAATAGCAGTAATATTCGCAATGTTACTTCCGTCGATTTCCTCATAAATGTCTTTAATTGCGGAAGTACCAAACGTCGAACCAACCTGCTTCGTGTCACCCGTATACGCAACCGCTACGCAGTGACCGCCGGAAACAAACGCCTCAATATAACCGGTCTGGATATCCGGGAAGAGATTCGCAAGCGTAATCGCCATCAGATCATAACCGTTTCCGTTTGCCGTGGACTTCGCCGCGCCGGTCTTCGTAGTGGTAGGATTCGCAGCAGCAGTTGCCCAAGAAACACCGTTCGCGCTGTTAAAAGAGTCGCCAAGAGTTCCTTTGTGATCGACAGCAGCAGCCTTCCATACACCGCCGTCAATCGAGAACATCAGTGTCGCAGCCGCGCCCGCTCTCTTCATGCCGTACTTGTTGGTATCCGCCTCGGTGAAGAAGTTGTCGATCTCCTTCGCGATCGAAGCGGCGGTGGAATCCGCGCTCGTTACACGGGAGCTTGTTACGTAACCTAACATCGTAGGTACGAGGATTGCGGCAAGTACACCGATGATCGCAATAACTACGATTAACTCAACGAGTGTAAAGCCTTTTTTTGCCTTGAGCTTCTGGAAAAACTTAATCATTGGTTTTTTCCTCCTTATAAAAAATTTTTTATGTATAACCCCTCGGGGTTATATCCGTATTTATTTGCAAGGAAATCGTTTTCACAGATTCGTGACCAAACTGTAACCTCTCGGAGAGGACTGTTTCCCTTGCTGTAATTACAGTATACACCGAGGCGGACTTTTTTGCAAGCCCTTTTTTAAAAAAAATGACCCGTTGGGTAAAACTTTATTGAACTTTTACAAGTTATCGGAATACTTTTGGCGATATTTAACATTCCGGGGTAACATTTCGGGCGAAGAAAACCGAAACAGGAAAATTTTTCCGGGAAAAGAGTGAGATTGTAACTAATGGGATACCATAATATAATAGCGGGATTGTTGACAGAAGCGAAAAACCATGCTATAATGACATCAACAATGGATAATCTGAACATAGTTGTACACCAAAAAGCAGGAATAATCCCCGAGGGAGTGATGACCCCTCGGGGTTCCTGTTTTTTACGGGGAAGAAATCCTGCCGTTTCTCGGTTTTGTCAGGCTTTTTTCAGAATTTTTTCGTTGACTTTTCCTTTATTTTAGGGTATAATAACGAAAACAAGAGAAAAGAAAGGGAATGAAAATGAAGAAAAAAATACTTTCCGTTTTCCTGATAGGCGCCCTTTGTCTGTCCGCCTGCGCGGCGGAGCCGTCGGAGCCGTCCGCGGACGATACAAGCGCGCCCGATTCCGCCGTTTCCGATCAAGCGCAGGTCGAAATCGGCGGAGGATCCTACCCCGCCGACAGCACGGAGCTGAGACTGACCGCCGGCGCGATCCGGGCGGAGGAGCTTTCAAAGCTTTCCGAATTTCCGAATCTTACAATCCTCGACCTGAGCGACAACGGCTTCACCGATCTTTCCGCGCTCGACGGGCTTACGAGCCTTTGCGTTCTCTACGTAAACGGGAACGCCGTTTCCGATTTTTCGTTCTTGGCGGGGCTTCCGAATCTGGAGGAGCTGCACGCGGACAACTGCGGGATCGGCGATCTTTCCGCGCTTCCGGCGCTTACGAATCTGGCGGAATTAAGCGCCGCCGGGAACGGGATCTCCGATCTTTCACCGCTTAGCGCGTTTCCGAGTCTGATCCGTCTCACGATCGACGACAACCCGATCTCCGATTTCGCGCCCTTGGCGGAAATGACCGCTCTCGAGAGCCTGTCCGCGGATAACTGCGGGATCGACGATCTTTCCTTCGCGGCGGGGCTTGTGAACCTCTACACCCTGAGCGCCTGTGAAAACCGGATCAGCGATCTCTCGCCGATCGCGGGGCTTACGGCAATGGAAAACCTTTACCTCGACCAAAACGAGATCAGCGATCTTTCCCCGATCGCGGGAATGGAGCTTCTCGAATGGCTTTATCTCGCGGAGAACAACGTTTCCGAGCTCTCGCCGATCAAGGGGCTTACCGCGCTCGACCTGATCGACCTTGACACGAACCAAGTGACCGACGTTTCGGTTTTTTACGAAATGGAATGGATGAGTACGGTATATCTTTTTGAAAATCCCGTTCCCGAGGAGGAGCTTGACGCGCTCGATAAGGCGCTGAAGGAAACGTATATCGGATATGATTGATAACAGATACGACTGAAAACGGATACGAGAAAAATAATGCCGAACCCGAAAATTCCGGGTTCGGCAAAGCGGTGGAGAACACCGCGAAAAAGGCGAAGGGGAGCCCCCGGCGCGGCGATTCAAGAACGGTTCGTCCGACCCCCTGCCCGTGAGCGCTTCGACGTTTGCGGCTTTCTTACCGTTACCGCGCTTTCCCCCGCCCTTTATCAGTGTATGCCGACCGAAAAAATAAGTGCGGCGCGCATTTCCGTTTCGTACATTCGCCGAAGCGTGCCCCTTTAGAACAACTTTGAAAGCTGAAAGCGAGGTTTTTTGATGAAAATTTGTAAATCCTGTGGCGCGTCCAACCGAGACGACAGCCGCTTCTGCTGCAACTGCGGCTGCGCCGAGCTTGAAACGGCTCCCGATCCCGTTTCCGCGCCCATGCCCGCGCCGCCGCCCGTGATCGTACATACTCCGCCGGTTTTCCCGCCGCCGAAGCCCGATTTTACGCGCTATGACCTCTCGACAATCTTCGGCTTCGTCGCCGCGATCGTGGGACTGTTCCAGATCTCGCTGATCCTAGAGCCGCTCGCGCTCGTCACCTCGATCCTCGGCTTCGCGCGCGGAAAGCGCTATCGCGGTCTTTCGATCGCCGGAACCGTGATCGCCGGGATCGGGCTTTTGCTTCGCCTGTTCCATACGCTGTATATCAACAACATGATCCCCCGCTGGCTCATTACCGGTACGTTCGATTGATTTTTGAGAGAGAATATCCGGGGCAGGGGTACCACCCTGAATTTTTCGTTATTTTATTCCTTTTTAAAAATAAAATCTGTGCGATTCGACAAGTTTACAGAGTAACCTGCCGAATCGCACAGATTTTTGTTTTTGTAATACAGGATATAAAACATTTTTGCTTTTCGCTTCCTTTTGGCTACAAAAGGAAGTGGGGTTCGGGGCAAAGCCCCGAAAATACATTCTCTCTCTTATTCCTCCATGCGGAACTCCGTTTTTTCGCCCGTTGCGAGATCGACGGTCACGATCACGGTATCGGTCACGGCGTAAAGAACCCCGTTTCGGATCGCCGCGATCCGATCCCTCGACTGAATATCGTAAAAAGAAAGCTCCGCCGTTTTTTCGAGCGACAAGCCGTTATCGGCATAGCAGACAAAGCGCTCGATCTCGGAGATCCCGTCAAAGGCGACATACGAGACCGCCGCGTATTTTCCGTCCTCGCTCACGGCGATCCGCCCGCTGTTTTCCTCGGCGTCGCCCGAAAGATACCTTGCGTATTCGGGCGCGGTATTTTCGTCAACGCCGATCCGCGCCGCGCGGAGAACCGAAAGCCCGCTTTCCTTTTCATAGCCGTAAACCGAGAGAAGGAGCGCGGTTCGGTTCCCGTCCGCGTCCGACTCGGCGGAAAGCCCGATCAGATTTTCGCCGAAGCCCGCGAGCTTTTCAAAATAAACCGCGCTCGGATTCGCCTCCGCCGCCATAGGCTCTTCCCCCGTAAAATCGACGCAGTAGAGCTTTGTCTCGCTTTCCGTCTCGGTCACGATATACGCCAGCCCGTCGAGATAGCTCACCCCGCTCAGCCGCTCGCCCGCCGCGAAGCCTTCCAGCCGCGCATAGCCCTCCTCGGTCTTTTTTTGGGCAATGAGCGTCCCCTCCGCGCTGTTGTACGAAACGATACAGTCCCCCTCCGCGCTCAGGCAGTCCGCGCCGTAGCATTCTCCCCGAATCGTTTCCTGCGAAAGAAGTTCGGTACCCGTCCCGATCCGCCGAAGCCGGATCAAATGCGTGGTGTTCCAGTCGGGGAGAAGGAGCGTGATCCGATCCCCGTCAAATACCGCATACGTATCATAGCCGCCGAGAACGGCGCTTACGCGGGTTTCTCCGCCGCTTACCGTTCCGATCACGGAAAATCCGCCGCACACCGCGCCGTCGGCAAGCAGGATTTCCTCATACCCGAGCGTCTTTTCCGTCTCCCCGAGCCGATAGGACGGGAAGACCGTATGCCCGCCCGCGGGCGTAACCGACGTAACGAGGGTAAAAAGCCCCTCCCCGATCCAAAGCGCGGAATACCGACCGTCCTGCCGATACGTTTCAATCGGGGACAGCGCCTTATCATACACCTCGACCCGTACCGAAGCACCCTCCTCGTCATAAACGAGATAGACCCGGTCCTCCCGCGCGGTAAAGCCGATGAGCCCGCCGTCCGCGCTTAAAGGGATTTCTCCCGAAACACGCGGATTCTCGGGCGAAAGGGAAACGGCGCGAAGCGCACCCTGCCGCAAGAAATAAAGCGAATCGCCCGCCGCCCGGAAATCGTCGGTAAGCGGCTCGGAATACGGCTGCGCGCCCGTCCGATAGGGCAGGAGGGAATTTCTCTGTACGCGCGACTTCATTTCCGCCGCCGCCGCGAGCACGTCCTCGTCCGATTCGATCGTAACCGTCGGAGGCGGCGCGGGTACGTCGATCGCCGTCTGCTCGGTCGGGAGCGGCGTTCCCGTCGTTAAAAAGCGAATTCCGAAGCTCCCCGCGATCAGAAGCGCCGCGCACACCGCGCAGAACGCAAGCTTTCCGTTATTCACGCCGCGATAGTAAACGTCGTCGTCGATAAAATACTCTTTCCCCTTGTACTTTTCGCGGCGCGGCTTTTCGGTCTCCTCCTCGTCGCCGAGATCGGGAACCGTCGGACGGAACACCTCCGAAACAGGCGCGTCGGGCTTTTTCCGCGGCGCGAACTTTTCCTCCTCCTCGCCCAAAAGCCGACCCAATACCGCCGTGTTGACGGGCGGCGTAAAGGGTCCCGTTTTATCGGGGCGGAACGTCTCTTCCTTTGGTACAGGCGCGGGCTTCGGCGCGTCCGCTTTCGCGGGGAGAGGCTTTTCCGCCGCTTTTTTCCGCTCCGGGGTAAAAAGCCCCGCCTGCTCCGTCTGTCTGCGCTGTTCCTCTTCTTTTTTTTCCTTCCATTCGAGAAGCTCGCTTCGCCGCTTTACGGCGGAAAGAAGCTTATAATAATCCTCCGAGGTAAGCGGCGAGCTTTCGAGAAGCTCGATCAGCCGCCCCTTCGTCAGGTTCGGATTTTCCCGAATTTCGTGGTAAACGTCGTTGCTGATCCGGGTATTTCCGATCAGCTGTAAAAATTCCTTCCCCTTGATCCGCTGCGCGCTTACCACGCCGATAAACGTTCTTGCGTCAAGCGGCTTCCCCTCCGCCGCGGGCGCGGGCTTCTCCCCGCCGGATTTTTCGGAAATCGTTTCCTTTTCGGGGGACGGCTCCGCCCGATTCGTCCGAGCCTCCGCGGGAGAGGGAACGGCAAGCTTTTTCGGTTTTTCCTCCGGGAAACGAATTTCCCCGATTTCCCGAAGAACCGCCGCCTTTTCCGCGCCGAGCTTCTTTTCGGAATCGGACAGCTTTCGCTCGACCGTTTCCTCCTTCAGACCCGTAATAACGGAAATTTCGTGAATATTATAGGAAAAGGCATACGCCATGGCGCAGACGATCCGGTCGAGACTCGGGAGCCTTGAAAACCGACCCTCGCCGGACGGCTCGTTCCCCTCCGCGCGGTATTCCTTGATCCGCGCGACAAGGTGCTTGGTAAGCTCGCGGGCGAGCCACGCCTGTAAATGCGCGCCGTCCCGAATCTGCGCGATCCGGGCATACCCGTCCCGAAAGGCGCTTTTTACCGCTTCCCGTGCGTCCTCGGGGTGACCGAGCGTCAGAACGGCGGCTGCGTAAAGCCTGTCCGCCGAATCGGCGCAAAGCAGATCATACGCGGAGCGGTCGCCGCTTTTTGCGCGCTCCAGCTTTTCCGCAGCCGTCATGCCGTTCACTTCCTTTCGTTCCCCGAATATTTCTAACATATTATTATAGCATAAATCCGCGAAAAAGGGAAGGTTTTTTTGAATTTTTTGTTTCTTTCGGAGAAAGGGGAGGAGTTTTTATTGAATTGCAGACGGGAGTTTTTGTTCCTTTCGCCGCCGAAAGGAACCGAAAGGCGCCCTCGCGGCACTGTCCTCAACCCGGCTTTGAAGATCGCGATTTTTTAGCAGATC
>CAZKKZ010000034.1:0-27500 GCA_964553625.1 uncultured Ruminiclostridium sp. | reverse complement strand
ATGGCATGGGAGCCGCCAAAATCCGCCGCACACTGGACGAAGAACATATCCCGACTCCCGCATGGCTGAATTACCAAAGATACAGAACATTCGCTCACATCTTCGAGGGGCAGCCCGAGAGCAAACAGCACCAGTGGACGACAGCAAATATTAAAACGATCCTCTCAAATGAGGTGTACATCGGCAACAGCGTCCATAACAAGCAGAGCACCATATCGTTCAAGAATAAGAAAAAGGTTCGCAAGCCAAAGGACGAATGGCTGACCGTGGAAGGCACACACGAGCCGATCATTTCAAGAGAGCTCTGGGAGCAGGCTCACGTGCACATCAACAGCCGAAAGCGCCCCATTAAAAACGGTGAAACGCAGATTTTCGCGGGACTTCTGAAATGCGCGGACTGTGGTTGGGGACTGAGGTATATGCACAATAACGCAACCGCTAGGTCAAAGGAAAAACGATATTATATGTGTACGACCTACAGTGAATACGGCAAGGATAAATGCTCGAGCCACTATATTCGGTACGATGTGATATACGCAGTGGTACTCGGCAGGCTGCAATATTGGATTTCACAAGCGCACGAAAAGGACGACGGCGAGCTGCTGCAGCGGCTGCTGAAAAGCGGCGACAAGCAGCGGGCAAAGGAGAACGCGAGTGCCAAAAAGGAGCTGTCGAGAACCGAAAAGCGGCTTCTGGAGTTGGATAACTTGTTCGCCAAAATGTACGAGGACAGAGCAAGGGAAGCAATCACCGAACGCAACTTCGCAATGCTCTCGGCGAAGTACCAAGAGGAGCAGACGCAGCTTGAAAGCAAGAAACAGGAACTCCAAGCCAAACTGGACAAGTCGGCACAGGACATAGACGGAGCGGAGAAGTGGCTGTCGCTTGTTCGCAAGTACACCGAGCTGACGAAACTCACCGCGCCGCTGTTGAACGAACTGATTGACAAGATCGTGGTTCACCAAGCGGAGAACGACGAGAACGGCAGCAGAACACAGGAGATCGAGATTTTCTACCGATTTGTTGGGAAGATCGATTAAAAACTTTGGCGGTATCCTTAAGTGTGGGAAAACGGCGTCACCATGCCCGACATCACCATGCTTCCCGTACTCGCGGCGTATTTTGAAATTTCCGTTGACGAGCTTTTGGGCTTGAAGCCGTTGAAAAGCGAAGCTTATTCCTCCGAGAAAACAGATACGGAGGATTTCTGGAACAGTCATTCCGAATATATCAGGCGTTCGAGAAGCGAAAGCTGGAATGACGACTATCTCGGCTTTCTGATTCGAGACGTCTGGAAAATCAGGAATCCGATCCGCGTTCTCGACTGCGGATGCGGCGGCGCTTATTTTGCGCCTTTGCTGATGGAGCATTTACCGGCGGGCAGCAGCTATACGGGCGTGGATTTTTCTTCCGTACTGACCGATCGGGCGGAAGAATTGCTGAAGCAATACAAGATCGACGGTGAAATTATCCGCGGGGATTTCCTGAAAATCGGCATTCAAAACAGCTTTGACGTTGTGATCTGCCAATCTGTTTTACGGCATATCGGCGATTCTGAAGCCTTTATACGGAAAATGACCGACGCAGCCGTTCCGGACGGGCTGATCGTATGTATCGATACGAATCGGGAACTGGAATGCGGCGGTCTGTATGTTGACGGAATGGACTACGGAGAGCTGTGCGAACACAGCGGAGCAATCAGGCATTGGAAAGCGGAACTTAAAAACGCCGAGCGGGATTACGCCGCCGCCATGCGGAGCGCTTACGTGATGCGCAAACTGAGCCTTTCGGATATCGCGGTTCGCATGAATGACAAGGTGTCGTTCGTCTGTCCCGAACAGGAGGATTACGACGGAAAAATCAATGATTTTATCGCCGCAAAAAGCCTGTGGTACTCCAATGCCGACGAAGCGGTCGAAAGGCTGATCAACCACGGCATGACGCGGAACGAAGCGGAAGCCTATGTCGGAAAAACGAAAAAAATATGCGGGTATCTGGAAGACAATATGGGGAAAACGGCTTTTACCTGCTTCAAGGGCAAAACGATCACCTATGGGCGGAAAGGAGAATATTACCATGGATAATTACAGCTTATCCGTCGGAGCGATTGTGTTCAGGGGAGCGGAAGTGCTGCTCGTGCGGCACAATTACGGCAGCGCAGACGGAAAATATCTGAATCCCGGCGGCTACCTCAAAGACGGTGAATTGCCTGAGGAAGCTGCCATACGCGAGGTTTTTGAAGAAACCGGCGTAAAAATCGCACCCGTCGGAATGATCGCAATCCGCTGTCAAAGCGGGGGCTGGTACATGGCATTAAAGGCGGACCATGTCGGGGGCGAACCGCGCGTTCAATTATCGGAAAATGACGACGCCTTATTCATGAATATATCCGAAGCGCTGTGTCACCCTTACGTTACCGATACTGCCAAAGCACTGATCCGAGCGGCGCTTGTAAACAAGGTGATACCTGCCCGGGACTGCCGCAAAAGCCGCGTTCTTTATTCAATCGACGAAATTATTTGAGACTCAAACACTGTCCATCGCCGGGTAACCGTTTGCCGAGAACCCCGCCTTGATTCCTCGAGGCGGGGTTCTCGGCAAAATGATTTACGTTCTGGCACAGCCGTCCACCGATAGGACCACTCCCGTGATATAGGAAGCAAGCGGGCTCGCAAGGAATAAGAACGCATTCGCGATGTCCTGCGGCGTTCCGATCCGTCCGAGCGGAATGGTCGAGGTGATATACTGCCTGGTCTGTTCCGGAAGCGCGGCGACCATATCGGTATCGGTCACGCCGGGCGCGACCGCGTTCACGCGGATACGGTCTTTCGCAAGCTCGCGCGCGAGCGACTTCGTCATGCCGTTTACCGCAAATTTCGAGGTGGGGTACCCGACGCCCGCGGGCTGTCCGTAGATCGAGACCATGGACGAGGTGTTTAAGATCACGCCGCCGCCGTTTTCCTTCATGATCGGCGCCGCCGCCCGCGCGGTATAAAAGCAGGAATTTACGTTCAGCGCCATGATCTTATCGAAGTTCTTCGGGTCATAGCCGTAAAGCGGGTCGGAAGCGCTGATTCCCGCGTTATTCACGACAATATCAAGTTTCCCGTATTTCGCCTTTACGTCGGAGACCGCCTTTTCAACGCTCGCGTAGTCCGTAAGATCGGGCGAGATCCCTTCGACCTCAAAAGCGGCGTTCTCGGCTTTGAGCGCCTCAACCGCTTTTTGCGCGGTTTCGGGACGCGAGCCGCAAAGAACAACCTTCGCTTTATTTTCGAGGAAGGTGCGGACGATCGCGTATCCGATTCCTCTGGTACCGCCCGTCACGAAAGCGACCTGATCCTTTAAAAGTTCCATTTTTATACCTCCGTAAAAATTTACTTTTCTTCTATTATATCATTTGTCCGGAGAAAGTCAAGATTTTCCGTTCTTTCTTTTTCGTCGTATTTCGACCCCTTCCGTTTCTTCACTTTCGTTCGCGAAATTATTACAATTTTATTACAAGTTTTTCAAAGAGGTTGATTTTGCGGAGAAAAAATGCTATACTGATTAAACGGATCAATGACAAAAAGTAAGGAACGGCAAAACATGGATAAATACGCAATCGGAAAAAACAAAAAGCTTCAGCAGGTGGCGGACGAGGTGGAAAAGGTCATCGTCGGAAAGCGCGACGTGGTGACCATGCTGCTGATCGCGCTTCTTTCGGGCGGTCACGTTCTCGTCGAGGACGTCCCGGGAGTCGGGAAGACGACGCTCGCGCTCGCGCTCGGGCGGGCGACGGGGCTTCTGAGCCGACGCGCGCAGTTTACGCCCGACGTCATGGTATCGGACATCACGGGCTTTACCATGTATAATAAGGAAACGAACCGCTTCGAGTATCGGCAGGGGCTCGTTATGGCGAACATTCTCCTCGCCGACGAGATCAACCGCGCGACGCCGAAGACCCAGTCCGCGCTTCTCGAGGCAATGGAGGAGCAGACGGTAACGGTGGACGGCGTGACGCGCCCGCTCCCCGACCCGTTTATGGTGGTCGCGACGCAGAACGAGCTCGGATACGTCGGAACCTTCCCGCTCCCCGAGGCGCAGCTTGACCGTTTTATGATGAAAATTTCAATGGGATACCCGACGATCGATCAGGAGGTCAGCATTATCGCGAGCCGACAGCTCATTGACCCGCTCGAAAACGTGATCCCGATCTGTACGAAGGAGGAAATCCTCTCGGCAATGGCGACGGTTCGGGAGATCAATATCGAGCCGTCCGTCTACCGCTATATCGTGGAGCTCGTCGCCGCGACCCGGAATCACGCGGCGGTACAGCTCGGCGCAAGTCCCCGCGCGTCTCTGGCGCTCATGCGGGCGGCGCAAAGCTACGCCTTTTTAAACAGCCGCGCGTACGTCGTCCCCGAGGACGCGCTTCGCATGGTGCCTTATGTCATTCCGCACCGTATCCGGCTTTCGCAGGACGCGAAAATGAAGCGGATCGACGTCATGGACGTGCTCCGCGAGATCGTAAAATCGGTAAAGCCGCCCTTTTCGCGCGGCGGCTGAGACGAAGGAAAGAAGGGATCGTATTTATGGCTAAAAACAGGATCGTTTATCTCCTTCTCGTCGTTTCCATGGGCGTTTTCGCGGGCGCGTACAACAGCAAGCTTACCTTTGTGCTTTTTCTCGGCTCGCTCCTTCTTCCGTGCGCGACGCTCCTGCTCTTAATCATGGAGCGGATCGCGCTGAAGCTCGAGGTCTCGCCCGCGCGGGTCTTTTCGCAGAAGCTTCAGCAGTTTGCCGTGACCGTAACCGTAAGGAACCGTTTCCTGATCCCGATCTCGCCCATGCGGCTCACCGGCGCTTTTCAGGACGGCGACGGAAACCTGATTCCCGATAAAACCATGATCGTAAGCGTCATGCCCTTCCGTAAGTCCGAATTCGTGTTTAACGGCTGTCTGAAATACCGCGGCGAATACCGTCTCGGTCTGCGCGAGGCGGTGATCTTCGACCTGCTCGGAATTTTTCGCTTCCGCGTCCGCCTGTCCCCCGCGGTAACGGCGGTGATCGCGCCGCGCCGCCTTACCGTCGGACAGAGCAGCGCGCTTTGCGGCGACGATTACGACAGCGCGCGCACCCGTATGTCCTTTTTCGAGAACAACACCTTCTCCGCCGTCCGCGAATATGTCGAGGGCGATCCGCTCCGCTATGTACACTGGAAGCTCTCGGCAAAGCAGGACAAGCTGATGGTAAGGCAGCAGGAGCAGAATCTCGGCACAAACGCCCTCGTCATCACCGACACCTCCTCCCCGTTTCCCGACGAACGGGATCGGGTTCGCGCCGTAGACGCGGCGATCGAGGTCTCGCTCGCGATCACGGGAAAAATTATCGGCGACGGACGCTGCGCGCTGAACTTTTTCCGCCCCTCGGAGGGCTCGCCGCCCGAGCTTTTCTCGGCGGAGGCGTCCGAGGATTACGAGGCGCTTTATTACACCTTTTCCGTCCTCCCGATCCTCTCGAAGGGCGGCGCCGCGACCCTTACGCAGGAGCTTCTCGAGCAGCAGCTCGTAAGCGAGACGGTCTTTATCGCCGCCGGCTCCGTCGGCGCGGACGAGCTTCGGCAAATGCTCGGCGGCGGGCTTTCCGCCTGTAAAAATATCCGGATCTTCCTCACGGGCGGCGAACCCGACAAGGAGACCGTACTGATCTCGGACGCGGACGATCGGGTAAGGATCCGCGTGATCGACCCCGACGAGGTCACGCTTTCCCTGCGAAACGCGCTGGCGGAGTAATTCTTTGGAAAAGCGGGATCATGGCACGCCTGCAAAAAAACATTCAAGCAAGGTAGATTATGAAACATAAAAGCGGACAGGATGTAATCCTGCACGACGCGTATTTTAATCGTCCCCCGTTCCTGATCGGGCTTTTCCTGATCCGGCTTGCTTTGCTGTGCGCGCTTTCCGCTTCCGCCGTATGGGCGCTCACCGATCTGTACGCGTTTCCCGAGGAACAGCTCCCGCTTTCTCTCACGACGGCGGGTTTTTCGGCGATTTTCTTCCTTCTCGCCTCCCTGCTCCCCTCGGGTCTCGTCTATTTCGGCGCGGTCGGGATCACGGGAGCGGTCTGTCTCCTCCTTCGCGAGCCACTTCTTTCAAGGCTTTCCTTTTTCGCGGATCGCTTCCTGCTTCGGATCGACAGCCGCCTTCTCTCAACAAAACCTTTTCTTTTTCACAGCTATAACCGGCTCGCTTCGGGTTATTACGACGAAAAGCTGAGCGAGGGGTGGCTCGTCGGAATGCTCCTGCTCTGTCTCGTAACCGCCCTCATCTTTACCGCCGCCGCGAGGACAAGATTTCACTCCTTCTCCGCGGCGCTCTGGTTCGGACTTTTGTGCGCGCCCGCGTTTACCGCGGAAATCGCGGGATTCCACCCGTCGATTATCGCGTTTGTTACCGTTTTCTCGGCGCTCTGCGCGATCGGCAACAGCTATGAGCTGGACGGGAGACTCGTATTCGGAAAACCCCGCGCCGCGCGGGACGCCATGCGGCGAAACGAGCGAAGCTACCGAAAGCGCACGCGGTTCTTCCTTTTCGGAAGAAAGCTCCGGAGCGACCTTCCCCGTTATATGAAGTACAGCGCGAACAGCGTTCCGGCGCTTCTTCTGACCGCGGCGGTTCTGACCACCTCGGCGGTCGTCATTCCCGACGGGCAGGGCTTCGATTACGAGGCGTTTTTCAACTCGGTCCGCGACGCGGGCGTCGCCGCGGCGGATCGGGTCGGCGGCGCGATCGGCGTAAGCTTCGGCTCGGTCAACGACAACGGATATTTCAGCTATTCCGGCTACGGCGACTCCTCGGGCGGAATCGGGATCAGCGAGCCCGCCGAAGGGAATATCCCCGTTCTCGACGTGATCCTCGACCGAAACGACACGCCCGTATACCTGCGCGGCGACATCGGCGTTCTGTATACCGGGAGCGGCTGGACGGCAATCCGCGACGAATACGGACGCTTCCTCGACCGGAACGGGCTTCCCTACGCCGAGGCGCTGAGCGATTTTTATCCCGATTTACAGTATCAGGTGCTTCGGCAGCGGTTAAGCGCGCTCGGCTATAATCCCGACCGGCTTTTCCCGCTCCAGAAGGTCTCGATCACCTATCGGCGGAATACCAAGGTCGTTTTTCAGCCCGTCGCGGCGTATGAGCTGACCTTTAAAGACAACAAGCTGTTCGAGACCTTCGGGGACTATATTCTTCGCGTGCGGAGCGGAAAGGGGTATCTGAAGACCTTTGAAGCCCTGTCGCTGACGCCGTTTATGTCCAACTCGTATATGTCCGAGGCGATCACGCTCGCGAAATGGAGCGGCGATCTCGACTGGACGCTGCCCGACGGCATGAGCGCCGCCGCGTACAACGAGCGGATCGGGGTCTATAACCGCTTCGTAAAGGACGCGTACACGCAGACCGATTCCGTCGTTTACGCGTTTATCGAGGAAATGAGAAAGGAAGGAGCGCTTGCGGGGCTTTCGGATTTTGATACCGCTTTGGCTGTCTGCCGCTATTTTAAGGAGCATTTCCACTACTCGCTCACAACCGATAACGGAACGCCGGAGGAATCGCTCGAAAGCTTCCTGTACGAAACAAGAGAGGGACACTGCGCCCTGTTCGCGACGGCAATGACCTTAATTATGCGCGAGCTTGGCGTTCCCGCGCGGTACGTGACGGGCTACGCCGCCTCCGGCGCGGGCGAGCCAGCCGAGGACGGACGGTACCGCTATACCCTCCGCGAGGGCGATCTTCACGCGTGGGTCGAGGTCTATTTCGAGAACGCGGGCTGGCTCCCGTTCGACCCGACCGCTTCGGTAAGCGGCTTTGAGGGAAATACCGCGCTTCCGCCCGATCCGATCCTTCCGTCGGAAAGCGTCACGCCGGAGGTCACCACCGCCCTCGTCGAGTATGACCCCGCGCACACGACCCTTGTTTCCGACGGCGCGGAGCAGACGACCATCATCGGGGAACCGCCCATTCCGGGAGGCGAAGAATCCGACGATCCGGGGGGTGAAAGCCTGCCCGGCGAGGAAACGACAAGACCGCCCGAAACCGGCGAAAACGGCGAAACGCTCCCGCCGAACGGAGGCGGAACGGGAACGAATCCCGATCCCCGCCCCTCCGCCCCGAAAAAGAGCCTTGCCGAAATTTTTATCGAGCTTCTTCCCTGCCTGACCTTTGCCGTGATCGCGGTCGGACTCGCGGCGGTCGTGATTCTCTTCGTCCGAAGCGTAAAGCGCGCCGAGGAAAAGGCGCTTCAGGCGTTCCGAAAAAAGCCGCCCGGACGCGCCGTCGGCGAGATGTACCGCTTGGTAATCCTTCTCTTAACGAAGGAGGGCGTCCCGCCCGAAAACGAAACGCTGACCGATTACGCCGTGCGGGCGGACGCGTCGCCTGCCTTAAAGGGCTTAAACGTATTTATGGCGGACGCGATGCCGATCTTTATGAAATGCGAATTCGGCGACCCCGAGATTTCTCCCGTAACCGAGGAGGAGCGTCTCGCCGTTTTAAAGCTTACGTCCGCGCTTTATCGGCGCGTGATCGAAAAAAAGAACCCGATTTCCGCATTTTTTACAAAAATTTCTTTATTTTTATAAAATCCTGTTGCAAATCGGAAAGAAATTTGCTATAATCTGAATAGAATGCATTACAGAAAGGATCAACCGCTATGATGAACTTAATTACACGTTCCGACTTCGACGGACTCGCGTGCGGCGCGCTTCTCTTAGAGGCGGGGATTATCGATTCGTATACCTTTAAGCACCCGAAGGATATTCAGGACGGGCTTGTCCCCGTAACGGAAAACGACGTACTGGCGAATGTGCCCTTTGTCGAGGGCTGCGGTCTTTGGTTCGATCACCATTCGAGCGAATACGAGCGCAACCAGCTCGCGGGGAAGTATAAGGGCGAAAGCCGCATTACGCCGAGCTGCGCGCGGATCATTTACGAATACTACGGCGGGAAGGAGCGCTTTCCGCAGTTCGACGACCTCATGGAGGCGGTGGACAAGGTAGACAGCGGCAATCTCACCATCGACGAGGTACTGCACCCGCAGGGCTGGATCCTAGTGGGCTTCCTGATGGATCCCCGCACGGGGCTCGGGCGGTTCCGCAACTTCACGATCAGCAATTATCAGCTGATGGAAAAGCTTCTGGTCTGCTGCCGCACGATGTCCACACAGGAAATCCTCGATATGCCCGACATCAAGGAGCGGATCGAGGTCTATAATGAGCAGAGCGAGCTTTTCAAGGAAATGGTACACGCGCATACCGAAATCAAGGGCGACGTGATCATCAGCGACCTTCGCGGCGTAAACCCGATCTATACGGGAAACCGCTTCATGATCTACAGCCTTTATCCCGAGCAGAATATTTCCGCGTGGATCGTTTCGGGGCGCGGCGGCGAGGGCTGCTCCTGCGCGGTCGGCTACTCGATCCTGAACCGCACCAGCAAGGTGGACGTCGGGAAGCTGATGTTAAAATACGGCGGCGGCGGTCATAAGGCAGTCGGAACCTGTCAGTTCAGCAGCGAAACCATGGACGAACAGCTTCCGAAGCTTTTGGACGAGCTGGTAAATTACGACAAATATTATGATGTGAAATAATCGGGGAATCCTATGACCGTCTGCTTCTGCGGACGGTCGGTCTTTAACTACGAGAACAAGTTCTGAAAATTTTGAACACGGGCGAATGGAAAGGAAATTGTATGACAGCTTCGGAATTCTCAAAAAAGCTTCGTGAAAACGTCTCGAAGGTCATTCGGGGAAAGGAGCGGGAGATCGACCTGATCGCGGCGGCGCTGCTCTGCTCGGGTCACGTGCTTCTCGAGGACGTTCCCGGAACGGGAAAAACCATGCTCGCGCGGGCGGTCGCGAGATCGCTCGGCACGGATTTCCGACGGATCCAGTTTACGCCCGACCTTCTCCCCTCGGACATCACGGGCATGAATTTTTTCAACGTCAAAACGCAGGAATTTGTTTTCCGGAAGGGTTCCGTCTTTACCAATATCCTGCTTGCCGACGAGATCAACCGCGCGACCCCGCGCACCCAATCGGCGCTTCTCGAATGCATGGAGGAGCGGCAGGTTACCGCGGACGGCGAAACGCTCCCGCTCGCCGCGCCGTTTTTCGTGATCGCGACCCAGAATCCCGTGGAAACGGCGGGGACGTACCCTCTCCCCGAGGCGCAGCTTGACCGCTTCCTGATCCGCCTTTCGCTCGGATACGCTCCGCGCGCGGAGGAAATCGGGATCCTTTCCGGGATCGGGGAAACCCACCCGATCGAAACGCTTTCCGAGGTCCTGACGGCGGAGGAGCTTTTCTCGGCGCAAAGGGAAGCCCTGAGCTTCCCGATTCACGAAACGGTGCTCGGCTATATTTCCGACCTCGGCGCGGCGACAAGAGTACACGAAAAGGTTCGCCTCGGGCTGAGTACGCGCGGGCTTCTCGCCCTGAAAAAAATGTCGCAGGCATACGCGGCGGTTCGCGGAGAACGGTTCGTGACCCCCGATACGGTCAAGGAGGTCGCGCCGTACGTGATCCCGCACCGCCTGATCTGTAAGCAGCTCAGTCTCACCCTGTCGAAAAAGAGCGCCGCGGAGGAGGTCGTCGAGCAGATTCTGTCGGGCGTTCCCGTACCGACGGAGGAAATCGAGCCGGGAGAGTAATTTATGGAGCTTATCGCAATTCTGCTGATCGTCATGACTGTGGTGCTGCTCGAGCGGCTCCTGTTCCGGAAGCTTGTGCTGCGGGGCGTCGAATATAACGTTCGGTTCAGCACCGACGAGGCTTTTGAGGGAGAAACGATCGAGATCGTCGAGGAGGTTGTAAACCGGAAATGGCTTCCCGTTCCGTGGCTGAAAACCGAGCTGAGCACCAGCCGGTGGCTCGAATTTACGGGAAGCGCCGCCGCGCGCGCCTCCGACGTCCGCTTTGTGCCGAGCGTTTTCGCGCTCCGACCGTACCAGCGCTGTACCCGTACCCGAAAAGCCGTCGCCCGGAAGCGCGGCTGCTTCCGCTTGGAAAATACCTCCCTGATCGGGAGCGACCTGCTCGGGCTGGTCTCCGTTTCGCGCAGTATCCGCGTGGACAGCGCGATCCGAATCTTACCCGCGCCGTATGAGGTCGGCGAGGGTGAGCTTTCCGCCCGCGAGCTTTCGGGCGAGCTTCTCGTGCGCCGTTTTTTCTGCGACGATCCGTTTTTGCGCTCGGGCGCGCGGGAATATACGGGGCGGGAACCGATGAACCGAATCAGCTGGAACGCGACCGCGCGGCAGGGAAAGCTGATGGTGTTTCAAAACGACTTCACCACCGAGAACCGCGTCCTGCTCCTCCTGAACCTCCAGAAATCGCCGCTCGGAGAACCCCGCCCGCCGATGATCTCCGATACCGAAACGATGATTAAGGCGGCGGCGTTCCTGCTGTCGGTCTTTTCCGAACGGAAGAGCGCCGCCGACCTCGCGGTAAACGGCTCGGGCGGGATTTACGCCGAGGGCGGGACGAGTCCCGAGGATACCCGAAAGCTCCTTCGCGTACTCGCCGAGCTGGAAAACACCTGCGAGACCGATTTCGCCGACTTCCTGCGCGGGATCCCGACCGAGCCGTTTACCGATCTCGCGATCCTGACGCCCTATCTTGACGAGCGGCTGCTCCTGTTCGCGCGGGAGGAAAAACGGCTCGGGCGGAACGTGCTTTTTTACTGTAACGGCGACGTGCCGGAGGAATTCGGCGTAATCCCGCTCGGGCGGCTGCACCGTTATCTGCTGATCGACGATTGAACACGAAGGGAGGAAGAAAAATGCGGGAAAGGCTCCTGAAAATTCTCGCGGTCGCCGCGTTCGGAATGGTTTCCTTTCCGGTCGTGCTGACGGGCGACGCGCATTCCTTCGGGAATATCGGCGCGCTTCGTCTGCTTCTTTATTACGCGGTTTTTCTTGCCGTGTTCGCGCTGGGTTACGCCTTGGGGCAGGCGACGAAGCGGCACAAAAAGCTGCTCCTTCCCTGTCGGATCCTCGGTGCGGGAACGTTCTTCCTTTCTTTTTTCTTATTGCAGTATACCGACCGGGTGACGGTGGTCGGAACGGCGGGCGCGGCGGCGGTTTTCTGGTACTTTCTCGGAGAACGCGCCTCGCGGAAGCATTACGCCGACTTTTTCCCGATCTTCGCCTTCGGAATCTATATCGTCACAACGCTGTTTTCGTATTTCGCATTTTCCATCTCCGCATCCGAGAAGCTCCGACCGCCGGTTCAGACCGCGATCATCGTTTCGTTTCTGGCGGAGCTTTGCCTTGCCGCCCTGCTGATCAACCAAAGCGGCATTTACGATAAGGCGAGCCGCCGCCGGGAAACGAAGACCATGCTCCCGCACGGGCTTTCGGGATATAACGCCGCGCTTGTCCTGCTTTTTACGGGCGCGGGGCTCGCCCTGTACCTCTTTTCCGACAAGATCGTTTGGTTTTTGTGGGAGGTCGTGCGGCTGATCGTTCGGCTTATTCTGGCGCTGATGCGCGTTCCGACGGATTTCTTCGTCCCCGCGGTGGAAGGAGAAGAGCCGGACGAGCTGTTCAACTACAATGAGCCGTCCGAGTGGTGGAACGTGATGACGCTGATCGCGATCATTTTGATCATTGTGTTCCGAAAGCAGCTTTGGGCGTGGCTCAAAAGCATCGGGCGGGCGATCCTCCGCTTTTTCTCGAGGGACGCGGCGGAGAGCGAGGAGCCGCTCGGCTTTGTGGATCTTCTGGAGGAGCTCCCCTCCCCCAAAAAGAAAAAATCACAAGCCCTTACCGACGCGCAGCTTCTCCGAAAATACCGCGCCCAGACCGACCCGCTCCAAAAATATCGGCTCGGGTATCGGCTCCTTCTGCGGAAAATGAACCGCACGAGCGCGCATATCGTCCCGTCGGATACCGTCTCCGCGCACCTTGAAAAGGGACGGAGGGTCTACGGAGAGGCGCTTTCACCGATCGTCGGAGGATATAACGCGGTTCGGTATCACGGAGAGGACGCGGGAAGCGAGGCAGCCGACGCGCTCGGGAAATTACTGGATCGCTAAAATTTCTGAAAGGATAAAGAATCAATGAACGACGGATTTTTAAAGGTCGGCGCGGCAACGCCGGAAATTCGGGTGGCGGACTGCCGCTATAACACGGAGCGGATCATTGCCGCGATCCGCGAAGCGGCGGAAAAGGGCGTAAAGCTCCTTGCCCTCCCCGAGCTTTGCGTAACGGGCTATACCTGCGGCGATCTCTTTTTTCAGGGAACGCTTTTAAACGCGGCGGAGGAGGCGCTCGAACGGATCGTTTCCGAAACGGCGGAACTTGACCTCGTGACGGCGGTCGGCGTTCCGCTCCGCGAAAACGGAAAGCTTTATAACTGCGCGGCGGTATTTTCCCGGGGAGAAATTCTCGGGATCGTTCCGAAGCGGAATATCCCGAACTACAATGAATTCTACGAAAAGCGGTATTTCGAGAGTGATTTCCGCCCGACCGTCTTTTCCTGCCGCTCGCTTCCGGAATTTTCGTTTGGGGTCGAAATCTGCGAGGATCTCTGGTCGCCCAGTCCGCCGTCGGGAACGCTCGCGCTCTCGGGAGCGAACCTGATCTTAAACCTCTCGGCGAGCAACGAGGTGGTCGGAAAAGCGGAATACCGCCGAACGCTCGTGACGGGTCAGTCCGCGCGGCTGCTCTGCGGCTATGTCTACGCGAGCGCGGGCGACGGCGAAAGTACGACCGATGCGGTTTTCGGCGGACACAACCTGATCGCCGAGAACGGGACGCTGCTCGCCGAGAGCACCCTGTTCCAAAACGGCTTATTAACAACGGAGATCGACCTCGGGCGGCTCGCGTTCGAGCGGCGGAAAAACACCGGCTTTCTTCCGACCGGAGAAGCGGAAAGGGTCTTTTTCGATCTTTCCGCCGCACCGACGGAGCTTTCACGGAGCTTCCCGAAAACCCCCTTTGTGCCGAGCGGAAAAGCCGACCGCGACAGCCGCTGTGAAACGATTCTTGCCATGCAGAGCGCGGGGCTGAAAAAAAGGCTCGCGCATACGAACGCGAAAACGGCGGTAATCGGGATCTCGGGCGGGCTGGACAGCTGTCTCGCCCTTCTTGTGGCGGTACGGGCAATGGACGCGCTGAACCGTCCGAGAACGGACATTGTCGCGGTAACCATGCCCTGCTTCGGCACAACGAGCCGCACCAAGGGAAACGCGGAGATCCTCTGTGAACGGCTCGGCGTAACGCTTCGGGAGATCGATCTCGCGCGCTCGGTCAAGGCGCATTTCGAGGACATCGGTCACGACGGAACGCCTGACGTGACCTATGAAAACGGACAGGCGCGCGAACGCACGCAGGTGCTCATGGACATCGCGAACCAGACGGGCGGACTTGTCGTCGGAACGGGCGATCTTTCCGAGCTTGCGCTCGGCTGGGCGACCTATAACGGCGATCATATGTCGATGTACGGGGTAAACGCCTCCGTCCCGAAAACGCTCGTGCGGTATATCGTCGGCTATTACGGAGAAACGTGCGGGGACGGGGCGCTGAGCGCGGTCTTAAAGGACATTCTCGAAACGCCCGTAAGCCCCGAGCTTCTTCCCGCCGAAAGCGACCGGATCACCCAGAAGACCGAAGACCTTGTCGGACCCTATGAGCTGCACGATTTCTTCCTCTACTACGCGATCCGCTGGGGCTACGCGCCGAAAAAGGTTTTCCGCGCCGCGCTTCGGGCGTTCGGTGAGGAATATCCCCGCGAGGTGATCTTAAAATGGCTGAAAACCTTTTACCGCCGCTTTTTCGGTCAGCAGTTCAAGCGCTCCTGTATGCCCGACGGTCCGAAGATCGGCTCGGTAACGCTTTCCCCGCGCGCCGATCTCCGAATGCCGAGCGACGCGTCCGCAAGGCTTTGGCTCGACGAGCTGGAGAATCTGGAATAACGGAAAGGGAGCCGAAAAATGACGGTATTTGAGCAGATTTACGCGGTCGTCGCGCAGATCCCAAGGGGGAAGGTCGCCTCTTACGGACAGATCGCGCGGCTCGCGGGGAATCCCCGCTGGGCAAGGGTCGTCGGATACGCGCTGCACGTAAATCCCGATCCCGGGCATATCCCCTGTTTTCGGGTCGTGAACCGCTTCGGCGAGGTCTCGGAAGCGTTCGCCTTCGGCGGTAAGAACCGACAGGTCGAGCTTCTCGAACGGGAGGGGGTCGAATTCGACGAGGACGGACGGGTCAAGGCGGCATATTTCTGGCGGGGCGCGCCCGGCTCCGAAAGCGTTCGCTGAACGGCAAAATTTCAGAAGCCGCAGAAAAATCCGAAAAGCAGCAAGGCTCCCCCCGCGCTTTTTGGTTTTAAGAGCAGCGCAATAGCGTATAAAACGGATTTTATC
This sequence comes from uncultured Ruminiclostridium sp., assembly GCA_964553625.1. Classification (GTDB taxonomy): domain Bacteria; phylum Bacillota; class Clostridia; order Oscillospirales; family Ruminococcaceae; genus Ruminiclostridium_E. The sequence continues at coordinate 12,091 of CAZKKZ010000034.1, read as the reverse complement.
CGCTTATAAGAAAGGAAAAACACCGATGTTCCACCTATCCCAAAAAATTCTTTCAATTCTTCTGACTGCTTCGATTCTCGCTTTTTCCGCCTGTGCGAAAGACGCCGAATCCGCAGTCGGGATTGCTTTGGAAACCGTCTCCGAAACGGCACGCAAAGCCATCGCTTCGGGAACCGCAGCCAAAGCTTCGGAAGCCGACGCGGTTTCCGAAACCGCATCAAAGAAAAAAACAAGAAAGCTTTCAAACCCGAACGCCTCGAAAACGGCGCAGAAGCTGTACGATTATATTTGCGATACATACGGAAAAGCGATCCTTTCGGGACAGCAGGAATCCACCTGGATGGGAAGCGAGCAGTACGAATTCGATTACATTTTTGACAAAACCGGAAAATATCCCGCGATCCGCGGGCTAGACTACATGAACGACGATTTCGGCGGGGTCAATCGGCGCGCGAAGGAATGGCACGAGCGCGGCGGAATTGTAACGATCTGCTGGCACTGCGGCTGCGATTTCAGCGGAAGCTGGAGCGAATGCATGAATACCGAGCTTTCAGACTGGGACGCGGCGCTTACCGAAGGAACGCCCGAGTACAAGGCGCTCATCGCGGGCATGGACAAGGCGGCAAAAGCGCTCGCCGAGCTTCGCGACGAGGGAATCCCCGTTTTGTGGCGCCCGTTCCATGAGCTGGACGGCGGGTGGTTCTGGTGGAGTAAGGGCGGCGCGGAACACTTCAAGAAGCTCTGGACGCTGATGTACGAGCGCTACACAAGCCACTGGAAGCTGGATAACCTGATCTGGGTATTCGGGCTTTCGCACGAAGCGCGGCACGGCGGGGACTGGTACCCCGGCGAGGAGTATGTGGACGTCGCGGGCGCGGATTCCTATACCGACGGGGCGAACGCGAGCCTGTACCGCGTCGTGAAGCGCTTTGTCGGCGAGGAAATGCCGATCTGCTTCCACGAATGCGGAAGGATTCCGACGGTTAAACAGCTTCGGAAGGAGGAAACAAACTGGGTGTGGTTCATGACCTGGCACACCGAATATATCACCGATCATAACGATACCGGCGACCTGAAAACAATCTATAACGACGAATATGTCATCACGCTCGACGAGCTGCCGAGCCTGTAAGAAAGGAAAAAACCATGAAGCTTTTTAAAAAAATCCCCGCTTTTTTGCTTTCCGCCGCTCTTTTGACAGGGTGCACAGCGGAAGCTCCTCCCGCCGAAGCCGAAACCACTGCCGCGACCGAGCCCGCGCCGATCTCCGCCGAACGAAGCTTTGAGGCGGAGGAGACGTATGTGAAAATGCTCGGACGCACGCACAGCGAGGAAGGGATTCTATGGCTCGCCCATTCCGCGAGCGGGATCGAGTTTACCGTAAAGGGAACGAAATGCGCGGTCAAGATCATTGGCGACAACATGATGGGCAATGAGGGAAATCAGGCGCGCTTCGCCGTCGAAGTGGACGGAGAGCGCGTCCTCGACGAAATGATTACGGAGCATGAAACGGTTTACGACGTTTTCTCCTACGACGAGGAAAAAGAAGTGACCGTAACGGTCTTAAAGCTTTCCGAGCCGGGGAATTCCACCTTCGGAATCGACGAGATCACCGTGACCGCCTCGGAGGACATCGCCCCCACGGCGGAAAAATCGCCGAAGATCGAATTTATCGGCGACTCGATCACCTGCGGCTACGGCGTGGACGACGAGGACCGGAACCACCATTTCGCGACCGATACTGAGGACGCGACGAAGGCGTACGCCTATAAGACCGCGCGGCTCCTCGGCGCGGATTACAGCCTTGTCGCGTACAGCGGGCACGGGATTATTTCCGGATATACACAGAAGGGGAAAAAGGTAAGCGCGCAGCAGCTCCCGAAAAAATACGAAACCTACGCGGTAAGCGGCGGCTCCTCTTACGAAGGCTTCCGGGTATCGGAAGCGGACTGGGACTTCTCAAAATTCGTTCCCGACTATGTTGTGATCAACCTCGGGACGAACGACAGCTCCTACACGGGGAAGGACGAGGAGCTGATCGCGGAATATACCGCCGCGTATGCCGAATTCCTCAAAACCGTCCGCGAAAAGAACCCCGGCGCGCACATTATCTGTACGCTCGGCGTCATGGGCGCGGACTTATATGACGCCATGTCCGCCGCCGCGGAGCAGTATACCGCCGAAACGGGGGACGAAAATATCTCGGTTTTCCGCCTTTCGACGCAGGACGGCTCGACCGGATACGCCGCCGACTGGCACCCTACCGCGGCGACGCATGACAAAGCGGCGGAGGAAATGAGCGAATACATCAAAACGCTGATGAACGGGTAAAAAAACACGAAACCGCCCCTTTCGGAAAATTCCGAGAGGGGCGGTTTTTATGAATACGACAAAACGGGCGGAGCTTCTCCGCCCCGATTTTTTCCATTCTTTCCCGTATTCGCCAGAGTTTTCCCGAGAAAATGATGAATATTCCGAAAAAAAATAGAAATAATTTTAGTAAAACCAAAAGGAAAAGGATCGAAACCACATGAACTCTTTTTATAAAATGATTTTAACTCTGCTCGCGATCACCGTGATCGCGATTTCCATACAGACCAAGGAGGAGCTTCCCGCTTATTCGCAGAACGGATCGTCCGGCACCGAGGTCGAGGAGATCCAGCGCGTCCTCGCCGAGCGCGGGATCTTTAAGGGAGAGATTACCGGCTATTACGGCGCGCAGACCGAGGAAGCCGTTCTCGCCTTTCAGAAGCAGCAGGGCTTAAACCAGACGGGAATCGCGGACGACGCGACGCTCAAGCGTCTCGGGATCACGATCGGATCGCGCCCCGAGGCGACGGACGCGAACGTTTCTCTTCTCGCGCGGATCATCTCGGCAGAGGGGCGCGGCGAGACCTATGTCGGACAGGTCGCGATCGGCGCGGTAATCTGTAACCGGATCGAGCACCCCTCCTTCCCCGATTCGCTCTCGGGCGTGATCTACCAGAACGGAGCCTTTACCGCGCTTGTAGACGGACAGTTTAACGAGCCGATCTCCGACAGCGCCTATTCCGCCGCGCGGGACGCGCTCTCGGGCTGGGATCCGAGCGGCGGCGCGATCTACTATTACAACCCCGACAAGACGAGCAACAGCTTTATCTATTCCCGCCCCGTCATTAAAGTGATCGGTAATCACCGCTTCTGCTCCTGATTCCGCTTTTTATCGGCAATCGGCATAACGGGAAAACAAAAAATTCGGTAAAATTTACCAAATATCTCTTGACTTTCCTTTTTGTTTCGTGTATACTAAAGTAAGCGGATGAGAAAAATTTTCCGTCCGAAATATTGAAATAAAAGGAAGGTAATGACAATGAAGACTTATGTATGCCCTGTTTGCGGATATGTTCATACGGGCGATAACCCGCCCGAAAAGTGCCCTCAGTGCGGCGTTGCCGGCGAAAAGTTCATCGTAAAGGAAGACGGCGGCGATAAGCTTGCGTTTGCGTGCGAGCATGAAGTCGGGATCGCGAAGGCGGTCACCGATCCGATGATCCTCGAGGGACTCCGCGCGAACTTCAGCGGCGAATGCACCGAGGTCGGAATGTACCTCGCGATGGCGCGCGTCGCGCACAGAGAGGGCTATCCCGAGATCGGGCTTTACTGGGAAAAGGCGGCTTACGAGGAGGCGGGTCACGCGGCGATGTTCGCGGAAATGCTCGGCGAGGTCGTTTCGGCTTCGACGAAGGAAAACCTCGAAAAGCGCGTCATGGCGGAACACGGCGCGACGCAGGGCAAGCTTGACCTCGCGAAGCGGGCGAAGGAGCTGAACCTCGACGCGATCCACGACGCGGTACATGAAATGGCGCGCGACGAAGCGCGGCATGGAAAGGCTTTCGAGGGCTTACTGAACCGTTATTTCAAGTAATTTTATGTAGGAGAAAAATCCGGCGGGTCTGTATGAACCGCCGGGTTTTGATTTATCCGCCCGAAATTACTCCGGGAAAAGGCTCCTCCGACCGGCAGTACAAGATATACCAGGCACATCGATAGCTGTTTGTCGTATAGCCGCTTGCCGCCTCGGCAGGAAACAAGAAGCTGTCCCCTCCGTAATACAGACCGTAACTTTCGTAAAACTCCTCGGAGATGCTCTCATCCGTTTCTTCATTTGTCAGAATATATTCCCGAAGCGCCGCGTCATATCGGCGGAAGGAATCTGCAATTTCCAAATAACGGACGGTTCCCGAAAAAAGCAATATGCAAAACCATACGCTCAGGAACAAAACGACCCCCTCTATGATATTTTTTATGTTTAATACGCCGCCAAATAGCGGTCTTGGCTCTTTGATAATTTTTTCATAAAAGAACAGCGACGTCTCTCCATAGCTGACCGTGACGAACATGATCGCAAACAAAACAGGTCTCCGGATATATGCTCCGCACATCGCGAGCGCGGCTAAGCCCGCAAAGCCCGCGATAAAATAACGGCAGCGAAAAACCGCCGCGAGAAAGCCTTCGCGCCTTAGGAAATAAACCGCATAAGCGACAAAAAGAAAAAAAAGAATAACACTTCCCGTATCGGAAAAAAGAGACGAAATATACTTCGGAAGTAATTCTAATATTTTTGGCAGGCTAAAAATAGACGTATGTTCTATTGCTTTCGCTCTTGAAGCGTTTCCGGGCGAAGAAAGGATAAAAAGCAATCCCGGGATCGTACAGACGAGCGGGAGAAAGCAATGCCTAACCCTTCGTTTCCGCCCCGCGACAATATGAATCGTCAGAAGCACAGCCAGCATACCTCCTGTGATCTCGTTGGTAAACGAGGAAAAAAACACGGAGACGCAGACCTTAAACAACCCTCTCGGAGACGGAGCGGCAAAATATCTGTCTGATTCATAAGCCGCCAACAGCAGAAGCACCGACGGCCACAGATAATTGACCGAGCCGGAAAGCCACAGCACATCGTCTCCGAAAGCCGGTATCCGAAAAAAAAGGAGAAGATAGAGGAGCGGCAAAAGAAAGGGATACCGCTCCCGATTCCGATCGCCGAGCAGCATCCGATGCAACAGCAGACCGAGCACCGTAAACATCGCAGCGTTCAGCACGTTAAAGACCCATTTGTCCAAATACAGAAACAGATAGGCAAGAAAATGGCAGAATACCCTTCCGCCGCTGATGAGATAATAGTTCTTCATCGACTCGAAAATATCGGAAAGCCCGGAAATTCTGCGGTCGATTCCACAGGGAAGAAAATCCAGCCAGACAAATTTGAAATGAAGATCGTCTGACACATAAGGACAAAAAGCGGTCAGAATGAGTATGTACAGAAAAATGACGGTACAGCATAAAAAATCATATCCGATCCGTTTTCCCGAAAAAATACATTTTTTTCCTGTCAACAGCATATTTCGTCTCCCCCAGCCAAACTGACCTTCCCGATTTATTATACATGAATTGTTTTGGTTTGTCAAGAAAGCGCGGAGGAAAAAACTTATAGAGCACAATCATTCACGTGATTCGAAACGAAAACGCAAGAATCAAAAATACCTTAAATCTTGACTTTTTTCCCTTTTGGGTGTAAAATAGTTCCGTTGGAATTTATCTGAAAGGAATGACACCATTTATGAAAATTCAGCTTTCCGAGCGCTCGAACCGCTTTGGCGAAAATATCTTCAATCGGCTCGACGCGATAAAGGCGCAGCTTTTAAGCGAGGGGAAAGCCGTTTATAATTTCTCGGTCGGCTCGCCCGACTTCCCGCCCGACGAGCACGTCATGAAAACCGTGAGCGAGGCGGCGCTCCGCCCCGAAAATTACCGCTATACACTCGGCGATATTCCCGAGCTGATCGAGGCGGCGCAGCGCTGGTACAAGCGCAGATACGGCGTAACGCTTGAAAAGGACGAGATTCTCGGCGTTTACGGCTCGCAGGAGGGGATCGCGCATATCGCTCTCCCGCTCTGCGACATCGGGGACGTGATCCTTGTGCCCGATCCGTATTACGCGGTTTTTGAGCTGGGTCCCTTCTTCTGCGGCGCAAAGATCGTCCATTACCCGCTTTCGGCGGAAAACGGCTGGCTTCCGAAGCTGGACGAGATTCCCGCCGAAACGAGAAAAGCGGCGAAAACCATGATTGTCTCCTACCCCGCGAACCCGATCTGCAAGACCGCGCCCGATTCCTTTTACGACGAGCTGATCGCCTTCGCCGAGAAGAACAATATCTTTATCCTCCATGACAACGCCTATTCCGAAATCATTTACGACGGAAAAACCGGCGGCTCGTTCCTCATGCACAAGGGCGCGAAGGAGGTCGGCGCGGAATTTAACTCCCTCTCGAAAACCTACAATATCCCCGGGCTTCGCGTTTCGTTTCTTTTGGGCAACCGCGAGGTGATCGCCCGTTTCCGCGCGGTAAGGAGCCAGATCGATTACGGTGCCTGCCGGATCGCCCAGCTCGGCGCGATCGCGGCGCTCGACGGACCGCAGGAAAGCGTCGCCGCGCACCGCAAAATATACGAGGAACGCCGGAACGCGCTTTGCGGCGGATTCCGCTCAATCGGCTGGGACTTTGCCGATTCCGAGGGAACCATGTTCGCCTGGGGGAAAATCCCGGAGGGCATCCGCAGCTCGGAGGAATTCGTGCTGGAGCTTTCCCGGAAAACGGGCGTGATCTGTACGCCGGGATCAAGCTTCGGCGAGCGCGGAGAGGGATATGTACGCTTTGCGCTCGTGCTTTCGGCGGAGAAAATCGCCGAGGCGGTACAAGCGGTAAAGGAAAGCGGGATTCTGGGGAAAACAATATGAATCAGGAAAAAATCTTACGCTCGGACTTTTATTATGATCTCCCCGAGGAGCGGATCGCCCAGACGCCGATCGAACCGCGCGATCAATCGCGGCTGATGGTCGTTGACCGAAAAAGCGGAGCGCTCGAGCACCGCCGTTTCTATGAATTGCCCGAGCTGCTCCGAAAAGGCGATCTGCTGGTCATGAACGACTCGAAGGTCTTTCCCGCGCGGCTTTACGGAATCAAGCGGACGACGGGCGTACACTGCGAGGTGATGCTGCTGAACCGCCGCGCGGAGGACACGTGGGAGGCGCTGGTGCGCCCGGGAAGAAGGCTGAAAAAAGGGACGGTCGTCGATTTCTCCGAGGAGCTGAGCGCCGAAATTCTTGAGACGGTCGAGGGCGGAAACCGGATCGTAAAATTTCACTTCGAGGGCGTTTTTTTTGAAATTCTCGAACGGATCGGGCAAATGCCCCTCCCGCCGTACATTACCGAAAAGCTGAAGGATCGCTCCCGCTACAACACGATCTATTCCCACGAGCTCGGCTCCGCAGCCGCCCCGACCGCGGGACTGCATTTTACGGAAAACGTATTCGCGGGGCTTCGCGAAAAAGGGATCGACACCGCGTTTGTGACGCTTCACGTCGGACTCGGGACCTTCCGCCCCGTGAAGGAGGAAAATATCCTCGATCATCAGATGCACGCCGAGCATTATACCGTTCCGCCCGAAACGGCGGAGAAGCTCCGCGAATGCCGCGCGCGGGGAGGAAGGGTGATCGCGGTCGGAACGACAAGCTGCCGCACGCTCGAAGCCGCGGCGCGCAGACACGGCGAGGTCGTACCCTGCAGCGAAAGCACCGATATTTTTCTGTATCCCGGCGCGGAGTTTCGGGTGATCGACGGGCTGATCACGAATTTTCACCTTCCCGAAAGCACGCTTATTATGCTCGTCAGCGCCTTTCTCGGACGGGAAAAAACGCTTTCCGCCTATGAGACGGCAATCCGCGAAAATTACCGCTTTTTCAGCTTCGGGGACGCGATGATGATTCTTTAATCCGATAGAACGAGCGCAAACCCTCCCGCGTTATAACGCGGGAGGGTTTTGGAATACGGAATGTGCAAAAAATCAGATTCTCTGTGCCAGAAGCGGCGAATAGTACGCGCGGAACCGCTCGAAATCCCCTTGATCAAGCGCGTCGCGGATCTTTTCGAGTAAAGTGTTGTAAAAATAAAGATTGTGCATAACGGCAAGCCGCCCCGCGAGACTTTCCCCGCTTTTGAAAAGGTGGCGGATATAGGCGCGGGAGAAATTGCGGCAGGTCGGGCAATCGCATTCCTCATCGATCGGTCGGTCGTCGAGGGCGTAGCGCTCGTTTGTCGCGTGGGTCACGCCCTTCCATGTGAAGATCGTCGCGTGACGGGCGTTTCGGCTCGGCATCACGCAGTCGAACATATCGATCCCGCGCGCGACGCCCTCCAGAATGTTCGACGGCGTCCCGACCCCCATTAAATAGCGCGGCTTATCGGTCGGCGCGTAGGGGAGAACAATGTCGAGAATATGGTACATCACCTCGGCGGGCTCTCCCACGGCAAGTCCGCCGATCGCGCAGCCGTCCGGCTTGAGCGCGGCGATGTCCTTCATGTGCTTGATCCGAAGATCGTCGAAGGTCGCGCCCTGATTGATCGCGAACAAGAGCTGCTTCGGGTTGATCGTTTCGGGGAGGGCGTTTAGGCGCTCCATTTCTTTTTTACAGCGGATCAGCCAGCGGGTCGTCCGCTCGATCGAATTCGCGGCATAGTCATACTTCGCGGGATTCGCGACGCATTCGTCAAACGCCATGGCGATCGTCGAGCCGAGATTCGACTGGATCCGGATACTTTCCTCGGGTCCCATAAAAATGACGCGTCCGTCCACGTGCGAATGAAAGGTCACGCCCTCTTCCCGGATTTTCCGGAGCTTCGCGAGCGAAAAGACCTGAAATCCCCCGCTGTCGGTGAGGAGCGGCTTCTCCCACCGCATAAACCGCCGTACCCCGCCCATTTGACGGATCACCTCGTCGCCCGGGCGGACGTGAAGATGATAGGTGTTGCAAAGCGCAACCTGACATTTCAGCTCGTTCAGATCGAGCGCGGAGACCCCGCCCTTGATCGCGGCGCTTGTCGCGACGTTCATGAAAAACGGCGTCTGGATCACGCCGTGCGGCGTTTCAAACACGCCCCGCCGGGCGCGTCCTTCTTCCCTGATGACTTGAAACATAAAAGCTCTCCAAAAACAAAGGGATTTTTCGGTGGAAAAATCCCTTGCGATTCTCTGGTTAAAACGTAAAATCAAGCGGCCCCGCGTTTTTCTGCGCGATTGCCGCTTCGCGGTCAACCTCGCCCATTTGCGAGATATTCCGAAGCTCGATCGTGTTCTCGCTCGGCTCAATCTTAAAATCGGGCTGCGGCGGCGGGTTCAGATCCTCGCGGATCTCATCATCGCTGTCCGAAGCGGCGGAAGCCTGTCCGTAATACGCGTCCTCGCCGTGCTTACGCAAATAATGCTTATCGAGAAGCTCGTTCTGCATACGGGGAAGTCCGAACTGGAAGCCGACGTTATACAGCGCCATGTGCGCGACCTCCTCGAGAACGACCGCGTTTTCGACCGCCTTTTCGGGAGTTTCTCCCCACGTAAAGGGACCGTGCGACGCGACGAGACAAGCGGGCATGGAATTATAATCGATCTTTCTCACGGCAAAGGTATCCGCGATATGATACCCCGTCTGCCATTCGTAATCCGCCTCGATCTGCTCGCGCTTCATGAGCGCCGTACAGGGGATATCCCCATAAAAATAATCCGCGTGGGTCGTTCCGTACGCCGTGATGTCAAGCCCCGCCTGCGCCCAGATCGTCGCGTTGGTCGAATGGGTATGAACGATGCCGCCGATCGTGGGGAAAGCCTCGTAAAGCGCGCGGTGAGTCGGCGTATCGGTCGAGGGAGAAAGCTCCCCTTCGACGACCCTTCCCTCCAAATCGACCACGACCATGTTCTCCGGCGTGAGCGCTTCGTAAGGAACGCCCGACGGCTTAATCACGATCAGACCCTGCGCGCGGTCGATCCCCGACACATTCCCCCAAGTCAGTTTCACAAGCCCGTTCCGAACAAGCATCAGATTCGCCTCGCATACGCGCCGACGGAGCTCCTCCAGCATAGCGTTCACCGTTCCTTTCTTTGGCAGAACTACTGCCTATTTTATCTATTATACAACAAACGAACGGCTTTTGCAAGCGGTTTCCGATTTTTCTGCGTTTTATGGCAAAGCGGGGGAGCGAATTTGTACAATATCCCGAATGATTTTTGAAATGAGGGCGTACCGCTTACGTCAATATAGATTCCTTCCGAAATTTTCCTCCCGCTTTTCCCGCCGCATTTTCTCGACTCGCTCCTCCAGAAGCTGAAACGCGGCGGGCATTTTCAGGACCCGGTTGCAGTCCGCGGTCTTTTCGGAGGTAATACAGCGAAAAACAAGCGCTTTCTCGTCCGTCAGGGTGACCACCGCCGTGTACCCTCTCGGATACCAGAGCGCTCGTCGCTCGAGATACGTAACGGACGCGACGTCCTCGTATTTTACGGAAAGATGAATCCGCCTTTTGGGACAGCGGAAGGTGAAAAACGTCTCATCCGCAAAATAATAATACGTAACGCCGCGGAAGATCGCGGTGCGGACGACGCGGAAAAGATAAATCTCGACGGCGGAGAGCAGGAGCAGAACGGCGATCCAAGGGAGATTGACCGCCAGAACGGCTCTGAGCCCATAGAGCCAGCCGATCTCGGAAAAAATCTTCACGATCTGCAAAATGAAATAAACAACGTTGCCGGAAAGAAGAAGGAAAAGCCCGAGAATCGCCGCGATCAGGCTGAGCCGTTCGCCGTCCCGCGAGACCTTAAAATTCCCGCTGGCGCTAAAAGCGAAGCGGTCTCCGCTCAAGTTCGCCATGTCAGCCGTTCTCCTCCCTTTCGTCAAAGACCGCGTATTCCCCCTCCTTTACGAGCCGCACAAAATGCGCGGGATCGGCGATCCGCTCCGCCGTTTCGATCCCGCAGAGCCGTTTCTGATCACAGCGGTGATTGTCGCTCCCCGCGAGGGGGCGAAGCCCGTATTTTTCGGCGTAGAAGGCTGCCATTTCGTTCTGGAAATCGGAATTCCACGCGTTCGTGATCTCACAGCCGTCATATTTTCGCGGAAGAAGGCGGATCATCGGGATATAGTCCGCCTCGCGGAAGGGGTGCGCGTGGACGATCAGCCCGCCCTCCGCGCGGATAAACTCACAATAGCTCGTCACATCCATTTCGAGCAGGAGCGGGTGCTTCAAAAGCCATTCCTTATCCAGCCCGTAGGTCAGAAGATCCGTTCCGTAATAGGGGTATTCCCAGCCGAGAAATACGTCCAGCCCGATCTTATCCCCGCATTTTTTCGCGTTCTCATAGCCGCGGCAGAACAGCTCGATCCGCTCCTGCCAGCTCAGATTTTTCGGAACGGTCGTACTCCCGTTTAAAAAGTGATCGGTGACAAAGATTCCCCGGTAACCCCTGCTTTTATAGAACATCGCCTGCTTTTCCCCGCTCGCCGTCGCGCAGGCGCTCGATTCGGCGGTATGAAGATGTGTTTCGTATCGGTACATTTTTCGATTCCTTTCTTTTGGACAGCCCGCAGGGCGCCGCGCCTGCGCATAAAGACAAAAAGCAAAAAGTCAGACCGCTTTCCCGCCGCGCACAGCCACCCGAGGCACTCTCGCGCCCACCGCGCAGAGAAGCTCGTAGCCGATCGTTCCGAGCAGGTCGGCGACCGCGTCCGTTTTGATCTCGGGGATCGTATCCGAGTAAAGCACAGCCGTATCCCCGACCCGAACGCTCTTTCCCGTTACGTCCACAATCGTCTGATCCATGCAGACCCGACCGAGAATGGGACAGCGCTCCCCGCCGATATAGACCGCGCCGCGGTTCGAGAGCGCGCGGGAGTATCCGTCGGCGTACCCTGCGGGAATGACCGCCGCGGTCGTCGGACGGTCGGTCACGAACGTTCTTCCGTAGCTTACCGCCGTCCCGGCGGGAAGCTCTTTTACCTGACATACCCGCGATTTCAGGCTGAGGATCGGGGTAAAGCCCTCGGGAACCGCCTCGGCGGTATTCGGCTTACAGCCGTAGGTGATGATCCCGCTTCGCACCCATTCGCCCCCGAAATCCCCGTGATAAAGAATCCCGCCGCTGTTCCGGGAATAATACGGAAGCCCGCTTTTCTCCGCGAACGCAAGAAGCTTTTCCTGCTGCGCCCGCGTATAGGCGAGATCGTCGG
>CAZKKZ010000033.1:0-27565 GCA_964553625.1 uncultured Ruminiclostridium sp. | reverse complement strand
CTTGTCTGATCGGAAGTGCTTTATTCGGTTTTACACAAAATTTACTGGGGTCTCCGAAAGTAGTTTTTCAACTGCTTTCGGGCTTATTTTAATTATTTGTTTATTCGCATAAATCAAAATTTGCAATATTATTTTTAGAACTGTAAATACCAAAAAACTGCAAACTCTTCGTTATCAAAATTTCTATATAGCATAGTATTAACTGCACCAATTACAAAACCGCATTTTACATAGAAACGACACGCCCATAGATTATTGTCTTGTGTCTCTAATGCCAAACCTTTTAGACTGGCTTTTTTAGCCCATTCAGTTGCCTTTTTTATTAAGCCGGTACCAACCCCTTGTCCTCTGGCGGATTTTGCGACACATATATCCTCAATAAAAGCATATTTATTCCAATCTCTTTTTAATACAATTTGTCCGATACACTCTGTATCAGAATATGCTAAGAAAATGGTTTTATCGTTATTGTCTATATATGTAGCATAGTCAAGGGTATCACTCGGATATGCCTTCGTATAGGTCTGTTCATATAATTCTTCTGTATACGTCCAAATTCCGTCATCAAATATTGGTTTTATTTTTCCTATGATCTCAAATGGTTGATTTGCTTTGTTTATATCTGCAAGATTATGTTGAGCTATTTTTACAATCTCCATACAAGCTCCTTTCTATATTTACTCATTTTCATAAATTCCGATTTATTTTACTAATACTATACATCAAAAAACTGTTATATCAATAGAAGCGTCATAGTATTTGGGACTCATAATCAAAAATACTATGGCTGAAAATTTCTATATGAGTATCTGACTTAAAGAAGATTTTATATTTTTTTAATATACTGAACCTCGCGCAATGCTTTTCCGCCGATTTCATCGTCCAGCACTTTTCCGCTCTCGGAAAACCCTTCCCTTTTGTAAAAGCGCCTCGCGCGGACATTTTCTTCCAGAACCCACAGAAAGACCGACCGAAACCCCATCTGTCTCAATTCGTCCAATGCGGCGCACAAAAGAGCGTGTCCGAATCCTTTCCCGATATACTTGGGGAGCAGATAAATCGAAATGATCTCGCCCCAATCCGGAAACTCCTCGAAGCGGGATCTGCTGACGCACGACGTCCCGACGATCCCGCCCTCCTCCAATAAAATCAGCGAGCGACGTCCTTCCCGATCGGCGGCATCTGCCCAGTGCCCCTGCGGAATACTGTCCAGATATGTCTGCGGAATGATCCCGCGATAGGCATATTTCCAGCTTTCTTCATATACGCGGCTGATCTCACTTCTGTTGTCTTTCGGTGAAATAAGTCGGATCTCCATGGGAACCCTCCTAAGAATTTTTATAAAACAGCACGATTTGCCGCATGATCTCCACATTCAGCTCGCTCATCTTCTCGCGGTCATATTGTTCATAAAATTGATTGATCAGGTACGCGGGAACTTCTCCGTTGTATTGCCGAAAAAGCTCATACGCCGCGTCATTATACGAATCCAGATAAGCGGCGGCTTCCTCGGAGCGTAGAACCCCGTGATGTTTTCCGCCTTCTATCGTAAGCGTTTGAAAATTTGCTCCCGTGATCTGAGCTTCTCCGGCGGAAAGAGAGGCTCCCAAAAAAGAAACCGTTTCGTCGGAGGTTCCGTGAATCGCCAAAACCGGCGTATCGGAAGCGTTGATCGCGTCGATCGCGCTTCGCCCCAGCTGATCTCCGAAAAGAATATATTGATAAAACAGCATGACCGGATATTCCAAGTATCCCAATATGCCCATGTTGGAGCACGCGTACTCAAGCGTCATTTTGGGGACGTCCGAAAAAGCGGAGACTGTCACAATCGCTTTGACCGAATCGTGCGAAGAACACAGCGCCGCGCCATACCCGCTTACGCCAAAGCCGTACAGAAAAATGGGCTTTTTCGATAGCTGTTCATCATTTTCACAAAAAAGAACGGCATTTTCCATATCGTTTGCCGCGCGGCAGAGACCCCGTTGCGTGGTTCCCTCGCTTTTACCGTGACCCGTAAGGTCAAATACCAGCACCGCAAAACCGTTTTCCGCGAAAAAACGAGCCTCGGCAAGTAGATCCTCCCCGCTTCCGTCTTTGCCGTGTCCGAGAATGACCGTGCCTTCCTCGCCGTCCTCGTTATAGATCCGCCCACAGAGCGTGAATCCGTCCGAATCAAAGGCAATCTCCCGATAAGGCAAGGACATATCCTCATACGTAAGAGTAACGCTGTGTTCATATATTTCTTTCCGAGAGAACAGGCTCTCATATAAAATCATAACGATCAGAAAAGAAAGAATAACATAGATCAAAACGGAAAGAAGCACGGATCGAATTGCCGTTTTCAGCGCCCTATGCTTCATTTTTCTTCCCTTCCTTTCACTTCCGTTTAACGCGTCATACGGCGTTCTTCACTGATAAACGCGCGTCCGCGGTAACCGATACAATTCTTTCCGTTTTGCTTCGCGATCATAAGCTGTATATCCGCCTCGTTTAAAAGCTCGGAATAGGTCTCTTTTCCTTTCAGATCGACGATCGGAGAAATTCCGATACTGATCGTAACGATCCCGTTTTCTCCGAGCGGAAGCGCCATTCTTTCCACGCCCTGCCGTATCTGCTCGGCGAAACGCACGGTTTCCGTTTCGGAAAGATCCTCTAAAATCAAAACAAAATCATCTCCGCCGAATCTTGACACCATATCGGTAACCGGTCTCGCGAAAATACGAATGCAATTACAAATCTCGTATAAGCATCGATCGCTCCGATCATAACCGTACTGATGATTGTACAAGCGAAAATGATCCACGTCGATCAGCAGCACCGCAATCGTATGCTTTACCGAAAAATCCGCATATCGCTCGTAAAATTTCGCGGTCAGTCCCGCCTTATTCAGCATTCCCGTAAGAGAATCCGTGCGCGAAATTTGCAGGCACCGCTGCGCCGCCTGTTCAAGCTGTTTTTCACTCAGCCACATTCCCGTATAACAATGATATTTCTCCGCAAAAATCCAAAGAAATACGATCACGCCGAGCAGCACAGTAAAATAAAAAATAACCCCCGACTTTTCGGCAATTCCGTAAAGCACCGCGGGAATCGCAAAGATCATCGCCATAAGCAAGCTGTCAACAGAAGTCAGAATCGACAAAACCAGCACAATCGCGAGAATCAGAAAAAAGCTGTAAACGGAATGAAAGGCACGATATTCGCCAACGGATAAGATCAGTCCGCCGCATAAAAAAGACGCCCAGTAAAGGTAAACGCAGGTTTGCAGCTTTCGGAAATCCCGCCGCTTCTGTGGCTGTTCATAAAACAAAAAGAAGAGAACAGACGGTAAAATTAACAATCCGGAGCCGACCGAAAAAAGGACGCTCCCGAAGCTCGTCTCTCCCATTCCGAAAAGCCCGATGAGCAGGCAGATCACCCCGGCAAGAAACTGAAACGGCGCAAAAGCAAAAATCCGCTTCCCGCTTCGCGTCAGGAGATAATGCTTTAATTGTATTTCGGAATATTCGTCTTCCGTTTTTATCTCATGAAAGGCATTTCCCGAAAGCATTTCCCTGATATTTGAGAAATGCTCCGAAAAAACGGACAGAAGCAGACGCATTTTATTTCCTTCTCCAAAACCCCGTATCATAAAAAGCGGAAAATTTCGTACTTTCTTCAAGGACGGGGTATTTATTTTTCTCATTCGCTCTTTGGCGCACAATGACCGTTCATCGGGGAAAATCATTGCGCGGATTCGCTCGGAACGCTTTCTTCGGTCATACGATCGACACAGACCGGGAGAGCCGCGATACATTTCGTCGGACAAGCCTGTGCGCAGGCGCCGCAGCCGACGCACTTACTCCCGTCAATTTCCGCGTGATTTTGATTGATAACAATCGCGCCCTCGGGACATTTCTTCGCGCATAGTCCACAGCCGATACAGCCGTTTTTGCACACCGTTCTCGTCATCTTTCCCGTATCGGCGGAATAACACCGAACCGCAAGGGGCTGGCTTTCTTTTATAAGTACGATCAGATGATTCGGGCAAGCCTTTACGCATTTCCCGCAGGCACGGCAGCGCTTCGCGTCGATCACCGAAACGCCGTTTTCCATTTTGATTGCCCCATATTCACAAACCGCGGCACAGTCCCCCAAGCCGTGACAGCCGAACGCGCAGCTGCCTTTTCCGTTATAAAATTTCTCAACCGCCGCACAGCTCTCCGTTCCGATATAACGGAATTTATCCTCCGTCGCCCCGCAATTTCCGTTGCAGCGTACAAACGCATATTCGCGCTCCGCGACCTCAGGCTCGATCCCCATGATCCGACTGACCGCCTCCGTAACGGGCGCTCCGCCCGGTTTACATAAATTCGCCGCCGCTTTTCCCGAGGCGACCGCTTCGGCATAGCCGGAACAGCCCGAGTAGCCGCAGCCGCCGCAGTTTGCGCCGGGAAGCGCCTCCGTTATTTTTTCAACGGTTTCGTCCGTTTTTACAAAAAGCAGTTTTGCCGCAACCGTGAGCAGCACCCCGGCAGCCGCTCCTAAGAGCAGAAAAACCAGAATCGGCAATACATATTCTTCCATATTCCCAAAATCCTTTCAGATGGGAAGCCGATCAGCTTCCGAAAATTCCCTCGACGATCCCGCCGAATCCCACAAAGGACAGCGATGTGATCGAAGCCGCAATCAGCGTCACGGGCGTTCCCGCAAGCGCCTTCGGGACATTGCATTTCTCGATCCTTCCTCGGATCCCGGAAAAGATCACCATGACGAGAAGGAATCCGAGACCGCCCGCAAGCGCGTTTACGATCGATTCCAAAAAGGTATACTCATAGTCGATATTCAGGACCGTAACGCCGAGAACGGCACAGTTCGTCGTAATCAGCGGAAGATATACTCCCAAGGACCGATACAGCGGCGGGATATATTTTTTCAGTACCATTTCCACGATCTGCACAAAGGACGCAATGACCAAAATAAAACAGATCGTATTTAAGTAGGTGATCTTCAGCGGGACGAGGATTCCGTGATAGATCGGAAAAGTGACCGCCGTTGCCCCGATCATGACAAAAGTAACCGCGACGCCCATTCCGACGGCTCCGGAGGTCGTTTTTGAAACGCCGAGAAACGGACAGATCCCGAAGAATTTACATAAGATAAAGTTTTCGGTGAGGATACCCGTCAGGAGAATCATCATCAGATTTTTCGCGATTTCCATTTACTTCTCCTCCTTTACCGCATTTTTGCAGCTTTCCCTGCTCGGGCAGCTGTCGCAGCCGATCTCCTTCGGCTTCTTTTTCGTCAGCTTTCCGACGATCGCAATCACGCAGCCGAGGGTAAAAAATCCGCCCGCGGGAAGAATGAACAGCGTCATCGGCTCCACAAAATCGGGAAGCACCTTCATACCGAACCATTCGCCCGTTCCGAGAATCTCACGGATCGATCCGATGATCAGAAGCGAGCCCGTAAACCCGAGCCCCATGCCAAGCCCGTCCAGAACGGACGGAAGCACTTTATTTTTGCAGGCGAACATTTCCGCCCGTCCCAGAATGATGCAGTTTACCGTAATCAGGCTCAGGAACACGCCGAGGCTTTCCGCCAAGCTCGGTATGAAGGCGTCCAGCAGCAGACTGACCAGCGTAACGAATCCCGCGATAATGACAATAAAGCAAGGCAGACGCACCGCAGAAGGGATCACCTTTTTCAGCAGAGAGATCACCAGATTCGAGCATACCAGTACAAAGGTCGTCGTAAGTCCCATTCCGAGACCGTTTACCGCCATCGTCGTAACGGCAAGCGTCGGACACATTCCGAGCAGCATGACGAGATTCGGATTCTCCTTAATCAGACCCTTTGTAAATTCCTTCATATAGCTCATTCGATCGCCCCCATTTCCCGATAAGTCCGAATCGCCGTATTAACGGCGGAAGCAACGCCCTTTGAGGAAAAGGTCGCGCTCGTTACCGCCTCGATTTCGTTTTCCGCCGACGGCGCCCGTTTTACGATCGTTACGTTTTCCTTTTTTTGTACAAATTGTCCCAGAAACGCGTCGTCGTTTACCTTTGTTCCGAGTCCCGGCGTTTCCGAAATTTTAACAACCGAGATTCCCCGAACCGAACCGTCCTGATTCATCGCGATCAGCAGATCCAGTCCGTTTTTGCTGTACCCGCTCGATACAATCTCAAAGGCAAGGGAGCCGTCTTCTTTCGCGATCAGCTTTTCCACGTCGTCGGGCTGCGCGGTGGCGTACCCCTCCGCCTCCCAATCGGTAACGATCCGAAACTCCCCTTCTCCCATCAGATCGA
The DNA here is from genome assembly GCA_964553625.1 of uncultured Ruminiclostridium sp. GTDB lineage: Bacteria > Bacillota > Clostridia > Oscillospirales > Ruminococcaceae > Ruminiclostridium_E. The sequence goes on along the minus strand of CAZKKZ010000033.1, from coordinate 21,278 downwards.
CGCATTTTTCATTCAGCGCCTCGGTAATGATTCCGGACGTATCCACATAGGTCAGATTATATGTAACAATCAGAAGCGCGGCGATAACCGTCGTGATCGCCGACAGCACCAGAACGGGTTTTACGGTATTCATCATTTCCGACGCGCCTCCTTCTGAACGCCGAAGGGCTTCGGCGCGGTAATTTTATCGATCTGCGGCGTAAGAATGTTCATTAAGAGGATCGAGAAGGAAACCCCTTCGGGGTAAGTTCCGAATTCCCGGATCAAAACGGTAATCAGCCCGCACCCGATCCCGAAGATCAGCTTTCCTTTTATCGTGATCGGCGTTGTGGCGTAATCGGTCGCCATAAAGAACGCGCCGATCATCAGCCCGCCCGATAAAATCTCCCGAAGCGCGTCTCCTCCGGAAAGAAGCGTACAAACCGCGACCGTTCCGATAAACATGACCGGCGTAACCGGGTGAATGATCCGAAGCGCAATCAGGTAAATCCCCCCGATCAGAAGCGCGAGCGCACAGGTCTCCCCGATACAGCCGCCGTGCAGACCGAGAAAAAGCTCCGAATAGGTCGGAAATCCGCTTTCCATCGCGAGCGGCGTCGCCGTCGAAATAAGATCGGCTTCGCCGGAGCGGTACCAGAAGGGCTGCACCCAAGTGGTCATATAGGAGGTGAAGGAAAGCATGAGTATGATCCGCGCGGTGATCGCGGGGTTCGCGAAATTCTGACCGATCCCACCGAAAAACTGCTTTACCACAACGATCGCCGCAACGCTTCCGATCGCCGCCATATAAAAAGGAAGCGTCGGCGGGAGATTCAGCCCGAGCAGTACGCCCGTAACGACCGCGGAAAGATCGGAGACCGTCTGCGGCTTCTTCACGATCAGGTTAAAAATACATTCCGAGGCGGCGCAGCAGCCGGCACAAACCAGCACCAGCAGAAGCGCGCGAAGACCGAAAAGAACCGCACCCGCGGCAACCGCCGGAAGCAGCGCGATCAGAACGTGAAGCATAATCCGCTGTGTGGAAAGCGGGTTCCGGATATGCGGAGAAGGCTCTATCAATAATCGATTCATCTTTATGACCATTCCTTTCCGTCACTTATTTTCGCGTAAAAACAGCTTGGCAAGCTGATTTTTTTCCGAAAGATTCCGTTTCGCGGGACAGATAAAGCTGCACGCGCCGCAGTTCATGCACAAATTAACATTCAGCTTTTCAAGAAGCGCCGCGTCCCGCGCGTCATAAGCGTGCTCCAGCTCGGTCGGCATAAGTCCCATCGAACAGGCGCGCACACATCTGCCGCAGCGGATACAGGCGGTTTCCCTGCTCTTTTTCGTATCGGCAAAAAGCAAAACGGCGTTGTTTGTTTTTAAAATAGGCGTATTTTCATCGTAAATACTGCTGCCCATCATCGGTCCGCCGATGATAACACGATCCGGCTGCTTGCAGACGTTCGCGGCCGTAAGAATATCCTTGACAGGCGTGCCGACCGGGACGATCAGGTTCATCGGCTTATTGACGATCGGTCCGTCAACGGTAATTCTTCTTTTTATGAGCGGGATTCCCGTTTTTATGTAATCATACAGGAACGCCACCGTAGAACAGTTCATGACCAGACAGCCCGCCGACATCGGAAGCTGTCCCGCCTTTACGGTTCTGCCCGTCGTATGATAGATCAACACCTTTTCCGCACCCTGCGGATACACGGATTTCAGCCTTTGAACCGAAATATCGGATTCCGACTCGGTAAGCTCGCGCATTTTTCGGATCGCCTGCGGCTTATCCGCCTCGATCCCGATGACGGCGCGCTTGATTCCGAGATGATCCAAAATCATGCGGATTCCGCCGACGATTTTTTCCCCGTCCTCCATGAACGCCCGATAATCGGAATTGATAAACGGCTCGCACTCCGCGCCGTTTACCACCAGCGTATCAATGTCCGTTTCGGGAGGATAATTCATTTTCACATAAGTCGGAAAACCCGCTCCGCCCAGCCCGACCGAACCGCTGTTCTTCACGGCGTTAATAAAATCCTCGCGGCTCCCGATCGCAGGAGGCTGAATTTCCTCCGAAAGCTCCTGACGAAAAACCGTTTCGATCACAACCGCCCGATTGCGCTTTCCAAAAATATTCATGACCTCGGTAATTTCGGTCACCGTTCCCGTTACGCTCGAATGAACGGGCGCGGAAATGACCGCGTCGCTCTTTCCGATCAGCTGCCCCGTCTTTACCGGATCGCCCGGCTTTACCAGCGGATCACAGGGAACGCCGCCGTGCTGGGACATACTGATTACGACCTTTTTCGGCAGCGTGATCGGAACCGAGGGCGTCTCCGCCGCCGTGTTCAGGTGCGGAAGACGTACAGAATTCAATTTCATATACGTAGTTTCCTTTCTATCAAATCGGTTCTTATTCCTCCGTATTTCCCGCCGGGTTCGACCCGCCGAGCTGTTCCGATAAGGAATCGAGCAGCTCGGTCAGCCGCAGCGAGGGACGCTCGAAATAAGAATTATCGATCAAAAGCACATTTCCGTTTTGTACCGCGTCAAGCGAGGCGTAAACCTCGTCGGAAAGCAAGTCTTCCTTAGTATAACCGCTGTTCAGAAGAATCCATTCCGGCTGCGCCTCAAGCAGCTTTTCCGACGGGAAAGAATAATTTTCCCCTTCCGCCGCCGCGTTCTCTCCAAATCGGGATAAAACGGCGCTTTCAAAGGTATCCCCCGTAGCGGGAGACAGCCCTTCCGTCAGGTATACAAAGCTTCCGAGGGAAAGTCGGCTCGTGTCCTCCAACGTCCGTTTCAGTTCGGAAAAGCTTTCCGTTCCCTTCGCTTCCCCGTCAAACAGCCCCTCATAGATCATTCCGACCGCACAGTAAATCTTTTCAAACTCCTCAACCGTATGCGGATACGGTAAATACACCGTTTTGACTCCGCCTTCCTCAAGCCGGTATTTATCTTTGACCGGGATCGCCGTAGCCGTGAACAAAACGTCGGGCGAAAGCGAAAGAATCAGATCGTAATCCGGCTTCGCCGGTCTTCCGACGTCGGGAAGCGCCGCGATCTCCGCCGGGAAATCGCAATAGCTTCCCCGACCGACAACAGTCGCGCCATAATCCATTTCACACAGGATCTCGGTCAGCGAGGGAGAAAGACTGACGACCCGTTTCGGCGCGGCGTCGATCCGGACATCGTTCACGGTCACGGGATAAGGCAGCGGCTCCTTTTCCTCCGCGGGAAGCGTTGCGATCACGGGAATCAGTTCTTCCGTTTCGGATTCGTGCCCCCGATCAATCTCACAGCCGCCGATCAACAACAAAACCGATATAATTGCCGCGCAGTATCGTATCATCAAGTTATATTTCTTCATAATCCAGCTTCAATTCCATTCTTGCTTCCAAAAAATCAACAAACTGCCTCGCGGTACGCGGCGAACGTCCGCATTTCTTCAGCGCGAAGCGCTCCGCAAACCGTTCCAGTTCGTCAATTTCCATGGTTAGACCGCGATCTGCCGCGATCTGGCGAACAATATCCAGATACTCGTCTTTATTCGGTGAGGAAAAGGTGACGTAAAGCCCGAACCGATCCGCGAGGGACATATTTTCGTCCCGTGCGTCCGCCGCGTGAAACTCGTCGCCGCTTCGCTCCGAATTGGTCTCCTTTAAAATATGCCGCCGATTCGTTGTCGCGTAGATCAGGCAATTTTCGGGCATCGGAATGACCGAGCCCTCCAGCACCTGCTTTAAAAAGCTATACCCCTCGTCCCCGTCGTTAAAGGTAATATCGTCGAGGAAAAGAATGAATTTCAAAGGAAGCTCTTTCAGAATCTCGTAAACACGGTAAAGCCCGAGAATCTCCCCTTTCGGGATCTGAACGATCCGAAGCTCCGGATACTCGTTCACAAGCGCTTTTACCGTGCTGGATTTTCCCGTGCCGCGATCTCCGTACAAGAGGACGTTCTGCGCCTTTTTGCCGTTTAAAAAGCAAAGCGTGTTGTCGATGATCCGGCGGCGCTGGAGCCGATAATTTTTCAGATCGGAAAGGCGGATCGGATCAAATTCCGCCGCGGGCTTCAGCTCCCCGCCTTCAAAGAAAAACGCCCGGTGTTTTTCAAAGAACGGACTTCCGAAGCGATCCGCATATGCCCGGACGCTCTCCGGCGTAATTTGCGTTTTTCCGTTTTCATATATGGGAAACCGAAGCTCCTCCGCAAGAGAAAAACGTTCCCGGAGATCAGCCGTCACACGCTCCGCGGTCAGCGAGGCGAGCGCCGAGAGTAACGACAGATCGTTTTCAACCGCCTTTTTCAAGGCGGGAGAGTAATCCGGCGATCCCCGCCGCAAAAGCGGGTTTCCCGCGCCTACCGCCAGAAGAAAAAGATAATCGCTAAGGGTCTCGCCGCGCGACAAAAGCGTTTCGCAAACCGACGCATAGCCGCGAAGCGCGCGTTCGCAGTCGTCCCCGTATATCTCACAAAACGCGCGCACCACCCTGTCTTCACGGTATTTTCCGCAGCAAAGCAAGGAGATCGACGCCGATAAATTCTCCATATTCTCCTCCGATTCCGTTTCGCTCACATTCTCCATTATACATGATTTGCGATAAAGTTTCAATACTTTTCCATCAGAATACGGATTTTTTATCCGTTACGCCGTATGAATGGAAACAGACGAGATCAGGATTTCCTTTAAGGGCGCGTCGTTTTCATCAACCTCGACCGAAGAAATTTTGTCAAGAACGTCAAAGCCGTCGACCGTCTGTCCGAATACGGTATACGCTCCGTCTAAATGCGGTGTCCCGCCGACCTTGGCATATTTGGAGGAAACGCGTCCTTCCGCGTCCTTCCCCTGCAGGAACGTATATCCGTCCATCGAAGCGTAACAGCCCTGCATCTGCATATCAAAATAAGCGTACTCATAGCTGTCCGCGTCAAAGCTGTCGCGATACTCCTGAAGCTGATTCTTCATATTCAGAGAATCCACCGCCCCGGACGCGTAATAATCGTCGTCTACCTTCTGCGGCGTTTTATTATTGACAATATAAAACTGACAGGTATTCCGTCCGCCCGCGTTCGCGTAGCAAAGCGCCCCGTAAAAATGCCGCATTGCGGAGTTGACCTCGCAGTAAAATTCTCCGCCGTCCGCCGCCGTGCCGCCCGTACCGTCGCCGTTAAGCGATCCGCCCTGTATCATGAAATCACTGATAATGCGGTGAATACTTTTATCCGTAAAATATCCGCTTTCCGCAAGCTCAATAAAATTCTGAACTCCGTAAGGCGCCGCCTCGGGGAATAATTTGATCCGGATATCGCCGTAGCCCTTCACGCGGATCAGCGCGTAAAGATCGCCCTCGTTCAGCGTGACCTCGCCCGTGTTTCCCATGAAATCGGCGTCCGCTTCGGAATAAACGATCCCGCTGCGTACCTGATTCGCCGCGCTGTTTGCCAAATCCGCAACGCTGTCCAGTACAGCACGGTCAGGTTCCTTATCCGCCGAACCGCCGCAGCCCGAAAGCAGCAAAACCGCCGCAGACGCCGCCGCGAATATCTTCCAACAATTTCTTTTCACCGAATTTTCCTTTCTGTAATCCGCCGAATTTTTTAAATCCGCTTCGGTTTTTACCGCAATACACAAAAACCGTTCCGCAAAATTCTGCGAAGCGGTTTCCTGTGTCAGTCAATTTCAACCATTACTTTTTCGTTGTGCCGAACGGCTCCGGCGCGCATAACGGTACGAATCGCCTTCGCGATTCTGCCCTGCTTGCCGATCACTCTTCCCATATCGTTCGCCGCAACGTGCAGGTGATAAACGATCGTTCCGTCCTCCTTCGGCTCATCAACCGTAATTTCGACCGCCGATTCGTCCTCGACAAGCTCGCTTACCATCGCGTATAATAATTCCTTCATCGTATGACTACTCCTTCCGTTTCGGAAGTATCGTGCCGAAAGAGATGCCTGCTTACAAGCGCTCTTTCGTAAGCTTTCCTTTTAACCGTTTTTCTTTAAAAGCTTTTTTACCGTATCCGTAGGCTGCGCGCCGTTCTTGATCCACTGCTCCGCCTTCTGAGCGTCAATCTTTACCACCGCCGGTTCCTGGGTAGGATCGTAGTAGCCGATTTCCTCAATAAAGCGTCCGTCTCTCGGATAGCGGGAGTCCGCAACGACAACTCTGTAAAACGGTGCCTTCTTCGCGCCCATTCTTCTGAGTCTGATCTTTACTGCCATGTTCTTTCACCTCCATAAATTTTCCGGAAACTGCCGAAAGGCATATTCCTCTATTGTATATCGCATTTTTTGCGTAAATACCGAACCTTACATCGGAAAACCGTCCATCCCGCCGAGACCTTTCAGGAGATTTTTCGGCAGGCGCTTTTTCCCGCCCTTTCCGCCAAGCTGCTTCATCATTTTCTGCATCATGTCAAACTGCTTTAAAAGATTATTCACATCCTCGACCTTTGTTCCGCTCCCCGCGGCAATTCTCCGCTTTCGCTTCGCGTCAATCAGAGACGGTCGCTCCCGTTCTTTTTTGGTCATAGAGAGAATGATCGCCTTGGTGCGCGGCATTTTCCGCTCGTCGATGTCCTCCTCTTTTACCTTTCCGCTGATCCCCGGGATCATATTCAGGATCGAACTGATACTCCCCATTTTCTCGATTTGCTCAAACTGACTGAGCAGATCGTTCATATCAAACTTGTTCTGCTGCATTTTTCGGGCAAGCTTTTCGGCTTCCTTCTCGTCAAAACTGTCCTTCGCCTTTTCAATCAGCGAAAGAACGTCGCCCATTCCGAGAATCCGATTTGCCATTCGGTCGGGGTGAAACTGCTCGAGATCGTCAATTTTCTCGCCCGTTCCCGCGAATTTGATCGGTTTTCCCGTTACCGCCAGAACCGAAAGCGCCGCGCCGCCCCTTGTGTCGCCGTCAAGCTTGGTAAGCACAACGCCCGAGATTTCAAGGGCTTCGTTAAAGCTTTTCGCGACGTTTACCGCGTCCTGTCCGGTCATGGAATCCACAACGAGCAGGATTTCGTTCGGGTGAACCTCCGCCTCGATCTCCTTCAGCTCGTTCATCAGCGCCTCGTCAATATGAAGCCGACCCGCCGTATCGAGAAGAACCACGTCATAGCCGTTGTCCTTCGCGTACTTTATACTCTCGCGCGCGATCCGGACGGGATTTTCCCGTCCCATCTCGAATACCTTCACGCCCGCCTTTTCCCCGACGATCTTTAACTGATCAATCGCTGCGGGGCGGTAAATATCGCAAGCCGCCAGTAACGGACGGCGATTCTGTCCCTTTAAGTATTTCGCAAGCTTTGCCGAATGCGTCGTTTTTCCCGCGCCCTGTAAACCGCACATCATGATCACGCACGGCGGCTTTGAGGGAAACTCAAGTCTCGCGTTCGTGTCTCCCATCAGCTTACAAAGCTCTTCGTGAACAATATCAATGACCTGCTGAGCGGGCGTCAGGCTTTCCATGACCTCCGCGCCGACGGCACGCTCGGAAACGGTCTTGATAAAATCCTTCACGACTTTATAACTTACGTCCGCCTCGAGGAGCGCCATTTTTACTTCCCGCATGGCTTCATTTACCGTTTTTTCATTCAGCTTCCCGTAGCCCTTCAGCGTTTTAAACACTTTCCCGAGCTTTTCGGACAAACCCTCGAACGCCATAACGCTCCTCCTTTCGCGAAGGTAATCAAAGCTTTTCCTTTATTTCGCCGATCAGACGAAAAATCTCCGCCCGATCGTTTTCGGGAAACTTCGCTCCCGAAAGCCGCCGCTCCAATTGCCCGATCAGCGCGCCAAGCTCCGAAAAACGCTTTGCCAAACCAAGCTGTTCCTCCAGCTCCGCAAGGCGGCGCTCACCGTTTTTGATACAGCTCATCACGCCCTGCCGCGTGATCCCCGAACCCTCGGAGATTTCACCGAGCGACAAGTCGTCGTTGTAATAAAGCTCCAGCGTTTCCTGCTGCTTCTCGGTGAGGAGCGTCCCGTAAATATCAAATAATAAGGTAAATTGAAGATTTTTCGGCATATCGTCGCTCCGCGGGTGTAAACCTTTTTTTGTTTACAGTAGTATTATATCACAAATTTTCGATTTGTCAAGTCTTTTTTTATTTTTTCGGAAGAACAGCGCCCGGTTTCCGCCGAAACAAAGCCCCTTCCGGCAGATACATCTCACCTTCCGATTGCACAAAGCCGTATTTTTCGTATAAAGGGCGTCCCATTTCCGTCGCCTCTAAAGAAACGGAGACGATCCCCCGCTCCCGTATGTCCGAGATCAGTCGGTCGAGCGTTCCGCGGGCAATTCCTTTTCTTCTGTAATCGGGATCGGTATACATATTCATAATATACGCTTTCCAACCGCTCGGATTGTGATAGGTCGGCATGACCCGATAAAAGCTGGCACCGCCCGCGCCCACAAACCGGCTTCCGTCAAATACCAGATACGCAATATGCGTCCCGTCGGAAAGCGCCTGTCGGTAATACTCATAGGATTGCCTTTCAACCTCGCTCATATCCGTGTCGGGCGGAAGCTTATTCGCCGCTTTCAGTACTGTTATACGAGTTTCGGTCAACAGATCAATGTCCGCCGCCGCTGCCTTTTTATAAATGATCCGCATGGCGTCCTCTTATATGTTCACGCTTTTGCTTTTTAGGAACAGATTTTACTCTTCCGTTTCGAGCCGTCCTCTTTTTTCAAGCAAACGGTATTTTCCGATACCTCCAATTCGGGAAAGCTTCTTAAAAAGCTGGAAGTACGGCTGAATCCGTAATTTTTCAGGCTGAAATGACGGTTCGTTTTCCGAAGCTCGTCATAAATGACCGAAAGGTTTCGGATCACGCCCCCGTTCTTTTCAATCATTTCAAGAATCTCCCGCCGAATCTGATCCAGATCAATCTCGGTCCCGATCGTAACGCAATATCCGTTTTTGTGGTTCTCGAGCTTTAACCGTCCGCATTTTTCACGAACAAAAACGCTGAGCTGCGAATAGCCGTAATTTCGCACGTCAAAATCCGTAAACTTCTGCTTTAAGCGGGAGCCGACGCTGCTCAGGCTGATCGCCTCCTCGTTTTCGTTGGAATTGATATAGCTGATAATCTCCTCCTCGATTTGTTCGACCGAGGTAACGGCGATCTCGTTTTTATGCTTAGAGGGCGTATGCTTCGATTCCTCGCCCGCGATCAGATCAAGGTGCACAAAACGGTCGCAAGCCTTTACAAGCGCTCCCGGGGTCTTGGATTCGCCCATGCCGATCACGTACATACGATCCTCCCGTAGGCGCATGGCAAGCTTTGTAAAATCGCTGTCGCTGGTAACAATGCAAAAGCCGTCCACATTTCCCGAATACAAAATATCCATCGCGTCGATCACCATCAGCATATCGGTCGCGTTTTTTCCTTTGGTATAATCAAACTGATGAATCGGCTGAATCGAATACTCCAGCAGAACCGATTCGTTCCAATCATAGTTTTTCGCCCAATTCCCGTAAATACGGCGGATTGAAACCGTTCCGTAGGAGCTTAGCTCGTCAAAAATAATCTTGACATATTTTGCGCTGACATTATCCGCGTCGATCAAGAGCGCGAAATTTTTCATTTCTTCCATATCTATTCCGTATTCCTTTCTTTTTACCGGAGATAAAATAATTTTCAAAAATCGGAAGCGTTCGCCGGTCGGACGGTCACATCGATCACGGAAAGCGTTTTCCCTTCCGTGCGAAAACAAATTTCCGCTTCCCAAAAGCGAAGATGATAAACGCGATCCGCCGAAGCCTGATACCCGGGACGGGGATCCTGTTCCAAAATATCAATCAGCCCGCCGCGCAGCTCCGCCGGAATCCGTTCCAGCAGCGCGGACGGAAACTCGACTTTTAGCCTTCCTTCCGTTTCCGGCACGGAAAACCCGCCCTGCGCTCCGGGACAGGAATCGGCATAGGGCAGATACGGCTTAACGTCAAGGATCGGCGTCCCGTCCATTAAATCCGCGCCCGAAACATACAAAACCGCGCCCTCTTTTTGCGTAAACGAAAACCGCTCCAGCTTTACGACGGAAAGCCCGACGGGATTCGGGCGGTACGGCGAGCGCGTCGCGAAAACGCCCACTCGTTTGTTTCCGCCGAGCCGGGGCGGACGAACCGTCGGCGACCAGCTTTCGCGGGACGTTTCGGAAAAAAGCCAGATGAGCCAAAGATGTGAATAACCCTCAATCCCGCGAAACGCCTCGGGGACGGAAAATTCGCGCTCAAAAACAATCCGCGCGGGAAGATCGGAAAGCCCGCTCTGTCGGGGAATCCCGAACTTATCGGGGAAAACGGTATGGATCCGCGCGATCCTCCGAAATGAGAAGGCTTGCATTATGATTCCTCCCTTTCCGAAAGAAGAACATTCTTTTCAGCTAACTTCCCCGCGCTCTCCCGATAAATCCGAAAATATTCCTCAAAGGAAACCGCACACCGATCGGATAAAATTTCCAGCTCTACGCCGAACAAGCGAACGAACAGTCCCGTTTCGCTCATGCCGTTCCGAAGATAAAAAGCTTTTCGCCTTGCCTTCAGATTCGAAGGATCGTTTCCCCGACCGACGCACTCAATCTCAAGGAAAAATTTTCGGTCGGAATACCGCTCCCGCAGCGCATAAAGAAGATCGGCGCCGATCCCTTGACCGCGCAAGGAAGGCGACACAGCAAAATAAGCGAGAAGTACCAGCCCTTCGGAAAAGAAGGAAATCGCCAGTCCGCAAAACACGCCGCTTTGATCCACCGCCGCCAGAATCTCCGCCTTCCCTTCCCGACAGCTTTTCAGGATCAGACCGAACGGCTTCCGCTCCGAACGGGGAAAAGCGCTCTGATACAGCTTTTTTAACGGGCGGAGCATAACAGACCCCTCCGCCGGGATAAAAGTTACCGTTTGACTCATTTTCTCTCTTTCTCCGAAAATCGATGGCTCTGTTCTGCCGTTTAGATAAGAACATTCTGTTACACATCAAAATATACTTAAATATTATACCACAATTCGGAAATCTTTTCAAGGGCGGATCTGCACAAAATTCAAAAAACGGCATATAATTCTTTAACCGCCTTTATTTTCGGCGTGATTTTTAAAAAAAGGTGTTGACAAAATATATGTGTTGTGCTACAATAATGCGTAGATAGAGGTGCGGAATCTATCAGTAGCCGCAGCGTCAACAGTTCAGCCTGTTGCTGCCGCGAAAGGAGCTTCCGCCGAAGACGGCACGGGCTGAACCGTTTCGTTCTGGTTCTGTATTGAAAAAATGCAGGATTGTCATCGTCAGATGGAGCGCTATCGTCAAAACAATTTTTGTTTGATGAAGCCGGCTTCTGTCGGTTTTTATTTTTAAGCGGCACAAAAAATCTTTCAGGTGCCCCTTCAGGAAAGGATAGGACAAAAGAAATGAAACAGTATAAGGTAGGGATCATCGGCGCAACGGGAATGGTAGGACAGCGCTTCGCGGTTCTTCTCGAAAATCACCCTTGGTTTAAGGTAGCCGCTCTTGCGGCGTCGCCCCGCTCGGCAGGAAAGACCTATAAAGAGGCGGTCGGCGCGAAATGGCTGATCGAGGTTCCGATGCCGAAGGAAATGGAAAATCTCGTGATCTACGACGCGACCGCGGATATCGAAAAGATCACGGCGCAGGTTGATTTCGTCTTCTGCGCGGTAGATATGAAAAAGGACGAGATCAAGGCGCTTGAGGAGGCTTACGCGAAGCATGAGTGCCCCGTTATGTCCAACAACTCGGCACACCGCTTCACCAAGGACGTACCGATGATCATTCCCGAGATTAACGACGCGCATACGGAGATCGTCGCGGCGCAGAAAAAGCGGCTCGGGACAACGAAAGGCTTTATCTCGGTAAAATCCAACTGCTCGATCCAGAGCTATGTTCCCGCACTTTCCCCGCTTCGTAAGTTCGGGCTGAAAAACGTGCTCGCCTGCACCTATCAGGCGATCTCGGGCGCAGGAAAAACCTTTGAAACATGGCCGGAAATGGTGGATAACGTGATTCCTTTCATCGGCGGCGAGGAAGAAAAATCCGAGCAGGAGCCGTTAAAGGTCTGGGGTACGATTGAAAACGGCGAAATCGTGAAAGCCGCTTCCCCGTCGATCACGACGCAGTGTCTGCGCGTCCCCGTATCGAACGGTCACTTCGCGGCGGTGTTCGTAAGCTTTGAAAACAAGCCCTCCAAGGACGAAATTCTTCGGATCTGGAAGGAATTCAAGGGCGCGCCGCAGGAGCTGAACCTTCCCTCCGCGCCGAAGCAGTTCCTGAACTATTTCGAGGAAGAAAATTATCCGCAGGCAACACTTCACCGGAATCTTGAAAACGGTATGGCGGTCTCCCTCGGACGTCTGCGCGAGGATACGCAGTACGACTATAAATTCGTATGCCTGTCGCACAATACGTTAAGAGGCGCGGCGGGCGGCGCGGTTCTCATGGCGGAGCTTTATGCCGCAAAAGGATATTTCGACTGATGAACAATATTACGCTCCGAAAAATCGAGGAAAGAGATATTTCCGAGCTGACAAAGCTCATATACAAGCTTTCCGAATATGAAGGAATCGCAGAATACTGCGATATTTCCGAAGAGGCATACCGAACAATGCTTTTTCGTGAAAAATGTCTGTTTTCCCTTGTTGCCGAAGAAAACGAAAAAATTGTCGGCGCCGCCACTTATTACTTTTACCGGATTTCATCACTCGGCGGAAGAAGGGTTTTGTATCTGGAGGATCTCTTTCTTTTGCCAACGGCAAGGAACAAAGGCATCGGGCGGAAAATCATGGCGGAGCTTCAGCAAATCGCCAAGGAAAAGCAATGCCTGAAAATAGAGTGGAGATGCTTAAAAAGTAATTCTCCCGCCATTGCCTTTTATGACAAAATCGGTGCAAGAAACGATCAGGATTGGCTGATGTACAGCATTCCTAGCAAAAATTTTAATAAAGGAGAAAATCAATGAAGCATACGATTTTTACCGGTTCGGGCGTTGCGATCGTCACGCCGATGAACGCGGACGGGAGCATCAATTATGACGTTTTCGGCGCGCTGATTGAGGAGCAGATCGAAAATCATACCGACGCGATTGTTGTGGCGGGTACGACGGGCGAAGCCTCGACCATGACCGACGAGGAGCATATTGAAATTATCCGTTACACGGTCGAAAAGGTCGGAAAAAGAGTTCCCGTTATTGCGGGAACGGGAAGCAACGATACATACTACGCGATCGAGCTTTCCAAACAGGCGCAGGAAGCGGGCGCGGACGCGCTCTTACAGGTCACGCCTTATTACAATAAGACCTCCCAGCGGGGACTCGCCGCGCATTTCCGCGCAATTGCGGACGCCGTATCCATTCCGATCATTTTGTATAACGTTCCCTCCCGCACGGGCGTCAAAATTTCGATCGATACTTATATCGATCTCGCGAAGCACCCCAATATCGTCGCCACCAAGGAGGCGAGCGGCGACTTCTCGCTGATCGCGGAAATTGCCGCGAAAACCGACCTCGATATTTATTCGGGAAATGACGATCAGGTACTTCCGCTCCTCGCCTTAGGCGGAAAAGGCGTAATTTCCGTTTCGGCGAATGTGATCCCGCAGCAGAAGCATGACATGATCGACCTTTTTCTGAACGGAAAGAGAGACGAAGCGCTTATGCTTCAAAAGAAATATCTTGATCTCGAAAAGGCGCTGTTCATGGACGTAAATCCGATTCCCGTAAAAGAAGCGATGAATCTTATGGGAAGAAAAGCGGGCGAATGCCGCCTTCCGCTTGTAAAAATGGAAGAAGCAAAGATCGAGAACCTTAAAAACGCTTTGCAAAACGCGGGACTGCTTTAAAATCGTTATCAAAACATAAGGAAGTAAGAAATGACAAAAATTGTAATTACCGGAGCAAACGGAAAAATGGGAAAAGTGATCGCGTCGCTTGCCGCGTCGCGAAACGACTGCGAGATCATCGCGGGTATAGACCTGAACGATACGCCGAACGGAAGCTTTCCGATCGTGAAGGAACCGTTCTCGCTGCCCGAAAAACCGGACGTTATTATTGATTTTTCACACCCTTCTGCGCTCGACAATCTCCTTTCCTACGGGACGATTCATCATGTCCCGATCGTAGCGGCGACAACGGGCTATACCGCGGAGCAAATTGATCAGATCAAGAAAGCCTCGGAGCAGCTTCCGATTTTCTTTACCTTTAACCTCTCCCTTGGGATCAATCTGCTGGTAGAGCTCGGAAAGCGTGCGGTCGGCGTTCTCGGCGGACAGTATGACATTGAGATCGTTGAAAAACACCATAATCAAAAAAAGGACGCTCCCTCCGGAACGGCGATTATGATCGCCGACGCGCTGAACGAAGAGTTAGATCATAAAATGAAATACGTTTACGACCGTCACAATGTTCGGAAGGCGCGGGACGCGAACGAAATCGGGCTTCACTCGATCCGCGGCGGAACCATTGTCGGAGAACATGATATTATTTTCGCCGGTCATGACGAGGTCATCACACTCTCCCATTCCGCGGGATCGAAAGAGGTATTTGCCAACGGCGCGCTGAACGCTTCGATTTTCCTTGCCGGAAAGAGCAGCGGGCTGTTTGATATGTCCGATCTTTTGAAAAGCACGGAACTGTAAAACGCCCTCGGAATCCGAGGTGTTCACAGAAAGGAATAATATGATCAATCTTACATTAGCAGAACAAATTTCGGTCATTACTTTCGGAGCGATCCCTGCGGAAAGCGAAAGCGACCTGATCCACCGTATTTTTAAGGAAGCGGCACAGCGTAAAATTCTGATCGACATGATTTCTCGGGTCCCGACCGCCGCGGATAAAACCGCAGTCGGGTTTACCTTCCGAGATGAGGACACACCCGAGGTTCTTAAGATCACAAACGCGCTTCACTGCGGCGGCACACCGATCATCAGCAGCGGAAACGTTAAAATCGTGATCCAGTCCGCCGAAATGATCGACGGGGTCGGTTTTGCGGAGCGGGTATTTGAAGCGCTTTGCTCGTCGAATACAGCTCCCGTTTTAATCACGACCGCGTTGGACGAAATCTCTATGGTTGTGCGGGAAAGCGACAGCTCCGAGTTGATCCGCAAGCTGAATGAACTTTTTCAGTCATAAAACATTTTACTTATTTCGACTGCCCCTGTTCCATACGGGGCAGTTTATTGTTGATTCAGATAATCCAAAACCGGTTCCAGATACTTTCGATCTGTCCAGTCGCAGTTCCCTTCTCCCGCGCTCATCAGCGCTTTCATCCACGGCTCATAGGTACTCGGATCTCTTTTTGAAACCGCCTTTTTCAGCGCACGGCATAAGATTCTGTCCTTCAGGCTCATTTGATCTTCGTTCCAAACGCCTCTTCCGTAAAAAAACGGAATGTTGTTCATCTTCCCTTTCGTATTGAACGATCGCAATTCTTCAAGCGCTTTCGGATCGTACGGACTTGCTCCCACGCAAAACACCGCGATTTTCCGATCCTTTAATACTTCAAAATTCTTTTTCAGAAATGAAATTCCCGCAACGCCCGAAGCGTACACTCCCCCGCATAACAGGATTGTTTCGTATTGCTTCACCTCGTTCGGCACGATACCGGAAAGCTCCGAGCAGTCAAAGCCGGTGAGCTCCGACAGCCATTTCGCATATTTTTTCGCCGAACCGTACTTGGTGCGATACAAAATAATTCCCTTTTTCATGTTAAAACTCCTCCGTATTTTCTGCTATTTGACGCAGGAATGCCCGATAAGCCATTTCCTGATACTCGTATACCTCTTCCGCTTTAATCCCCGGCGAGGTTACCGAAAAAATCGCACCGATCCCCATAGTGTAGATCAGCATATTCAAATGCAGTTTTTTTGCCTGAGAAACGCTGATTTTCAGCTTTTCGGCTATCTGTTCCGCCATTCGGGGATCTGTCTCCGACCGATACAGATCGTCTAACGAAGCAATCCCGTCCCGACGATGTAAGATAAACAGTCTAAAAAGGTGAGGTTCTTCCTTTGAGAATGCGAGATACGCTTTCCCCGTGCCGGAAAAAGGATCCTCTTCTCCAATCCTCGCCGCAACATAATCCCGTATAAAAAACCTTGTTTTTGCGATCACGTCCTGTCGAAGACCTTCCATATTGTTGCAGTAGCTATAAATCGGCTGAACCGAACAGCCGATTTTTTTTGCAATCGCTTTTACCGTGATCTGCTCCATACCGCCGCTTCTGACTAACTCAAACGCTGCGTCCACCACGTTCTCCTTGGTAATTCTTTGTTTTGGCATTATTTTTCCTCACTATAATCGTATTATATAACTAAATTATATAACACTATTATAAAACAGGTAAACGAATTTGTCAAGTCTTCCATTAAAAATTTCACATAAAATTCATATTATAATATCAAAAAGCAGATCGTACCGCGTATAGTCTGCTTTCAAAATTGCTTGATGCAATAAATTCGCTCCGCATTTTCGTAAAAAAGCTTTTTACGGTTTTCATCGGAAAGACAGAGATTTCGACAAAATTCGATATGCGCCCTTTGATCACAGGAAGCGTAATCCGAACCGAAAAGAAAACGCGCCGGCATTTGGGGAATATAAATTTCCAGAATTTTCTTCATTTCCGGATTTCTTTCGGGAGAATCCGCAATGGACGAAAGATCAAAAAAGACGTTTCCGCAATCCTTTAAGAGATCAAAACACTTTTCAATTTTGGGATAAAAACAATGACAGCATATAAACTTTATTGACGGATAAAGATCAGACATCCGCTTCACCCGCTCCGGCTCGGCATACTGCGCATTGTCCCACCCCGAATGAAATAAAATCGGGACAGAAAACCGCGCAGCCAGTCGAAAAACGGGAGTTAAAATATCGTCGTCAATAAAAATCGGTTCATGACCGCAATAGATCTTAATTCCAACAATTCTTTTCTCACGGCAATATTGCTCTGTTTTTTGAAGCTGATTCTCGTAGTCGATATAGGGACTGATCCCCGCCGCAACAAAAATACGCGGACAATTCTCAAACAGCTCGACGCAGTCATCGGTTGAACCGATCTCGCTTTCCGTCTCCGAATCGGAAATGATAATCCCCGCGTCTATACCGTTTCTTTTCATTTCCTCCAAAAGTTTCTTTTTTTTATTTTCCCAGCCGATTTCATCAGTTGGCAAGTGCATATGCGCGTCAATAATCAAATTGAATCTCCTTGCAGCAAATTTATCAAATGCAGCGTCTCCTTCGCAAAAAGACGAAGCTCTTCCGAATTCACCTTCATATTTTGATCTGACATATAACATTCCAAAGCCTCCGAAATAACAGTCCGATATTCCGGAAGGAAGTCTAACCCCCATTTTCCGCCCTGCTCTTTAGAAAGATACAGTCCGTCTTTCATAAAAGCCAAAACCCTGCACAAATTCAATGTCATGTAGATTGGATTCTCTGTAATGTCGTTCACTGCGTTCTCTACGTCCGCACAAATACTTTTTCGATAATATTCTTCGGGTACTTCGGCAAATACCCGATCTATACTCTCACCGTAAAGCACAATCCCAAACCGATTGATGATCGAAAAATGTGCCGCTAAATCAATGTCAACGCCTTTCATCTTTTCGATATAGTCAACCGGATGATTATAAAAGCTTTTCAAGTGAATCGGGGAAAAATGCAGCTCGAAGGGCGTCGGATAAACAAACGGCTTACACCATTTTCTTAAAACAAAGCTGATCTCCAATCCCTTTGGCGGCGCTTCCTCGTTCAATCGAACAATGTGCCGCATGATCCGCATTTTCTGAAAATCCGATATGCTCTCTTCCGTAACCGCAATCAGATCAATATCGCTTTTACCGGGATTAAAGCACCCCATCGCCAGCGATCCGTGCAGATAAATTCCCGTAAGATTCTCCTTCAATATTTCTTTCATTCGGTCAACAAATCGAATCAATATATTTTCACAATTCATTCCGGTTCCCCGATATTATGAACAATTCTCAGTAAAAATTACATATAAGCTTATTTTTCTTCTTAAGCACATAGTAAGCATTCTTTCGTATATAAATGCCTCTAAAAAACATCTTACGAATAATAAAAACCCACTCGCCGGTTCGTCGACTTTAAGCACCCTACCTCGATTCGAGGGGAAACACTTATTGTCTGCCACAAACCAAGAATCAGATACCTGAGTCAACACAGCGAATGGGTTTTTACCTTAAAATACGTTTCGGAAAATTCCGAATTATTCGTTAATCTTTGTTACAACGCCCGAACCAACCGTTCTGCCGCCTTCACGGATCGCAAAACGTAAGCCTTCCTCGATCGCAATCGGGGTGATTAACTCAACGTCCATCGTTACGTTATCGCCCGGAATGCACATTTCCTTATCAGCAGGAAGCGTGATTACACCGGTAACGTCGGTGGTTCTGAAGAAGAACTGCGGTCTGTAATTCGAGAAGAAAGGAGTATGACGTCCGCCTTCTTCCTTCTTTAAAACGTAAACCTGACCCGAGAACTTCGTGTGGGGGTGGATCGAACCGGGCTTGCAGAGTACCTGACCGCGCTCGATTTCGCTTCTCTGAATACCGCGGAGGAGCGCGCCGATGTTGTCGCCCGCCTCAGCGTAATCAAGGATCTTACGGAACATTTCGATACCGGTAACAACGGTAGACTTCGGCTCGTCAACAAGACCGGTGATCTCAACGGTATCGTTGGTCTTTAAGATACCGCGCTCAACTCTGCCGGTAGCAACGGTGCCGCGTCCGGTAATGGTCATCGTATCCTCAACCGGCATTAAGAACGGCTGATCCGCCTTACGATCAGGAGTCGGGATATATTCGTCGACCTGCTTCATCAGTTCGAGAATGCAGGCGTATTCGGGCGCGTTTACGTCCTGGCTCGCGCAGTCAAGCGCAACCTTCGCGGAACCGCGAACGATCGGAATATCGTCGCCCGGGAAATCATTCTTGGTAAGAATGTCTCTGATGTCCATTTCAACGAGATCAAGAAGCTCTTCGTCATCAACGTCGTCGCACTTGTTGATAAATACAACCATCGCCGGAACGCCTACCTGATGCGCAAGAAGAATGTGTTCTCTGGTCTGCGCCATAGGACCGTCCGTACCCGCAACAACGAGGATCGCGCCGTCCATCTGAGCCGCGCCGGTGATCATGTTCTTAATATAGTCCGCGTGACCGGGGCAGTCAACGTGCGCATAGTGACGGTTGTCGGTTTCGTATTCAACGTGAGCGGTATTGATCGTGATACCGCGCTCTCTCTCCTCGGGCGCCTTATCAATCATATCATACGCTTCAAACTTTGCCTGACCCTTCAGCGCGAGAACCTTTGTAATCGCAGCGGTTAAAGTGGTCTTACCGTGGTCAACGTGACCAATGGTTCCAATGTTTACATGGGGCTTGGTACGCTCGAAATGCTGTTTTGCCATTTTTGTTTCCTCCTAAAGTGAAATTGGATTTCTTATATTTACTATTGTATCAAAAAAAAGTTAAAAATACAAGAGGTTTTTGGAAATTTTTTTATTATTCCTTGTTTCTCTTGCTCATGATGCCCTCGGCAATGTTCTTCGGAACCTGCGTGTAGCTGTTCGGCTCCATAACGTACTGACCGCGGCCCTGTGTTTTCGAGCGGAGATCGTTTGAATAACCGAACATCTCGGAAAGCGGAACCAGCGCGTTGATCTGCTTTACGCCGTTTCTGTCCTCCATGCCCTGAATCGTACCGCGGCGTGAGCTTAAATCGCCGATCACATCGCCCATATATTCTTCGGGAACAATGACAACGACTTTCATAATCGGCTCTAAGATCACGGGGCTGCCCTTCTTGCAGGCATCCTTGATCGCCATTGAGCCCGCGATCTTAAACGCCATTTCCGAAGAGTCCACTTCATGGAAC
Organism: uncultured Ruminiclostridium sp.; assembly: GCA_964553625.1. Classification (GTDB taxonomy): domain Bacteria; phylum Bacillota; class Clostridia; order Oscillospirales; family Ruminococcaceae; genus Ruminiclostridium_E. Next base: position 1,380 of record CAZKKZ010000033.1, on the reverse strand, counting down.
GAGCCGTCGTAAAGCGTAACCTTTAAGTCAACCACGGGATAGCCCGCAAGCACGCCCGCCTGCATTGCGCCCTGAATACCCGCGTCAACCGCAGGGATATATTCCTTCGGGATCGCGCCGCCGACAATGCTGTTGATAAACTCATAGCCCTTGCCGGACTCATTCGGCTCTACACGGATCTTAACGTGACCGTACTGACCCTTACCGCCCGACTGACGCGCGTATTTCGTATCGGATTCGGCGGGCGCGGTAATGGTTTCCTTGTATGCTACCTGCGGCGCGCCGACATTCGCTTCTACCTTAAATTCACGAAGCAGTCTGTCCACGATGATCTCAAGGTGAAGCTCACCCATACCCGCAATAATGGTCTGACCGGTTTCCTGATCCGTCCATGTCTTAAAGGTCGGATCCTCTTCGGCAAGCTTCGCGAGAGCAAGTGCCATCTTTTCCTGACCCGCCTTTGTTTTCGGCTCGATCGCAAGGTCGATAACCGGATCCGGGAACTCCATGGATTCCAGAATAACGGGGTGATTCTCATCGCAGAGCGTATCGCCGGTCGTAGTGTTCTTTACGCCGACAGCCGCCGCAATATCGCCGCAGTAGCAGACCTCAAGATCCTGCCTGTGGTTCGCGTGCATCTGAAGAATACGCCCCATACGTTCCTTCTTATCCTTGGTTGCGTTTAAAACGCTGGAACCCGCCTCGACCATACCCGAATAAACGCGGAAGAAGCAGAGCTTTCCGACAAACGGGTCGGTAGCGATTTTAAACGCCAGCGCGGAGAACGGCTGATCGTCGCCCGCATGACGCTCGGTTTCCTCGCCCGTCTCGGGATCAACGCCCTTAATCGCGGGAATATCGAGCGGAGAAGGCATATAATCAACGATCGCGTCGAGCAGCTTCTGAACGCCCTTGTTTCTGTACGAAGTACCGCAGGTTACGGGAACCATATCGTTCGCAATGGTTGCCTTACGGATACAAGACTTGATCTCATCGACCGTAATCTCCTCGCCCTCGAGGAACTTATTCATAATCTCTTCGTCCTGATCGGAAATTGCCTCCAACAGATTTTCTCTGTACTTATCGGCAAGCTCCTTCATATCGGCGGGGATCTCTTCCACTCTCATGTCCTTGCCGAGATCGTCGTAGTAAATATCGGCGTTCATTTCAACAAGGTCGATAATCCCGCGGAAGGTATCCTCCGAACCGATCGGAAGCTGGATCGGGACAGCGTTTGTTTTCAAACGTTCCTTCATCATATTGACAACGTTATAAAAATCGGCACCCATGATGTCCATTTTATTCACGTATGCCATTCTCGGAACGTGATACTTGTCAGCCTGATGCCATACAGTTTCGGACTGCGGCTCAACACCGCCC
>CAZKKZ010000032.1:0-28627 GCA_964553625.1 uncultured Ruminiclostridium sp. | reverse complement strand
TCAGTGGCGGTTAGAGCCCGACGACCCCAAGTCCACGATCATCGATTCCATTTCGATCAGCCCACAGGAATGTTACACGCTCGATATTTTGTACGGCGCGGGCAGCTTAAACGGAATGATCGGGGACGCTATTTTCCATTGTCACCTGTACCCCCATTTCCACGAGGGAATGTGGACGCTGTGGCGGGTATTCGACCGCTTACAGGACGGAAAAGGAACCTACCCCGACGGAACTCCCATTGACGCGCTTATGCCGCTGAGGGACCGTCCGCTCCCTCCCGCAAAGGACGATCCGCACCCGGGGTATCCCAACTTTATCAACGGAACGTTCGGCGAGTCTCCGCTTCAGCCGCCGCTCGGGATTCTCGATGAAAACGGCGGCAATAAAATAGAACCCGCGCCTTCGGAGGAAGCGAATTTTGTGGAAAGCTTCGCACCGGGCGCTCTGTATACGGACACCTGCCCCTGTTGTACGGACGGAAACATTAAGGTGTTTGAGATCGCGGCGGTTCAAGCGAATATCGTTTATAACCGTTACGGCTGACATGATCCTCAAGGACGCTTCTTTGTTCTGAAGGAGGACATCAAACGTGAGGGAACGCTGGAAAATTATATCGCTAAAGTCGAGTGCGGCGAAATATGCCCCGAGCCGCTGGTGATCCGTGCAAACGCGGGAGACTACATAGAAATCCGATTCACCAACCTTTTGCCCGAATATATCGAGGCAAGCCCCTTTCAGCTTAAAACGCTGACGGACATTGTCGGCTATCATATTCATTTGGTGAAATTTGATACGATTGTGTCCGACGGCTCGGCGAACGGCTGGAACAATATTGCTGGAGCGAGAAAATACGAAACGCTGATCGAGCGGTTTTTTGCCAACGAGGAGCTCAATACCGTGTTTTTCCACGACCACCTGTTTGCAAACGTTCATCAGCAGCACGGCTTGTTCGGCGCGATCATCATCGAACCCACGGGAGCGTTATACTATAACGGCATACGTCAGACCGATGAAAACTGTAACGAAAACGCCGTTATTGCCGCGCCCGGCGCCGAAACGTTCAGGGAATTCGTCTTATTCGCTCACAACGGGATTCGGCTTCTCGATAAAAACAACGAGCTTATTAAGACAACGGAGCAGGAGCTTACGGGCGGGGAAACGGGACACGAGGCTCCCGACCACGAGGATACGGGCGAAAAAGGGTACAACTACCGCTCGGAGCGTTTCCTGAATCGCTTGAAGCGAATTCCGGCAATATCGAAAATCTTCGATTCCAAGGCGCACGGCGATCCTTCAACGCCGCTCCTCAAATCCTATGTGGGAGAGCGCGTTATGATCCGCTTGCTTATGCCGGCGGATAAACCGAGAAATATCAGCTTTTTGCTGCACGATCACCGCTGGAGAGCGCAGCCGAACGATCCCTTAAGCAGCATAATTCCCGTTCAGGGCGCGGTCAGCGTGGGCAACGTATTTAACATCGAGCCCGAGCCCGCGAAATGCAAGGGCGACTATCTGTATCGCTCCGGCTCCCTGAGATGGGACGTGGAATCGGGAATGTGGGGAATCCTCCGCGTTATGAACCGCAATATCCGCTGCCGCTGTGAAAACGCCTGCCGCCGTGTAACGAAACGGTGGAAAAAGAACCATGACAAAAAATAAAAACGTTTTGATCTGTCCGAAACCATAATAAGCGAACCCCGCCGATGCTTTAAATTCCGTGTTTTTTCATCGGCGGGGTTCTTGTTTGCTGTTTGATGAAATATGTTAGGAACACAATTCGCGCAATGTGCATATGATGTTGGGGATAAAAAATTTCTTATAACAGAGGGTACGATTATGAACACAAACAACTATGTTGAAAAGTCCTTAGGGCTTCATCTGTTTTTCGGACGGATCATGAAGGAGCATTCCTTTTTTCTTAAAGCGGGATTTACTCCCGCAAATAAAGAGTTTTCGGAAAAGGCGGAGTATTTCAAAAACGAGTTTGAAAAGCTGCTGTGCGAGGCGGTAAGGCTCGGAAACGGTATCGTCAATCAGCAGCTGCTGCGCTCGCAGGAGCTGGTAACGCCATTTACGGCGCTCGCCGAAAAGCAGACCGAGTGCCTGACGGGAATAGCAATCAACAAGGAAATAACAGACAGGGAGCTTCATTTGAAAAGCGGCTGCGGCAAATGCGGCGACAATCCCGAAAGACGCTGCAAGGTGCGGCAGCTGAATCAGACGGCGCTCAAGCTGCTGGACGGTCTGATCTCCTTTAAGGAGACGATTCTCAAAAAGGTTTTGTGCGGGGAAATGTTTACGGCAAACTATCCGCTTCTGATCGAGCACATCATCCGGGAGGCGAAGCTGTACAGGGAATATGTGGCGTGTCTGGAAAAGGACGGCTTTTTGGACAGCCGTTCCATGAAGGACGTCGAGTGCTTCTGGAACCGGATCATGATGGAGCACGCGATGTTCATACGCGGGCTGCTCGATCCGTCGGAAGCGGAGCTGTTTGACTCGGCGGATAAATTTGCCGACGAGTACCGCGAGCTGCTGAACAAGTGCCGCGACGCGCAAAACAACGCGCCGGGAGCCGCTTCTCTTGAATTAACGCAAAAGCTGAGAGACTTCAAGACGGCGGGCGTTCGGGGAATAGAGCAGTGCGAGATACGCTCGATTATTTTGCCGCTCCTTGCCGATCACGTGCTGCGTGAGGCAAATCATTATATCAGGCTGTTGAAAAACTAAAAACCCTCTTGTGAAGATATATTCTAAGAGCCGCGCAAAACAAAAACCGTTGGCAGATCACGGCACTATGATTTCGCCAACGGTTTTTGATTACGGATTTAGCCGAGCATACTGAAATACGAGCCGCTGATGTTTGCGATGTTCGTGATTCCGCCCGCCTGTGTGTAAGCGTCCGCCTTATGTGCTTCCGTATAAGCCGCGAGCTGCTTCGCCTGATCCGTCATAAAGCTCAAAAAGGATTTTTTCGAGCCGAACGCGGCGTCAAGCTGTGAGGTCGTCGCTTTCTGAAAGGCTTCCTTGTCGAGCGACAGAGCGCCGTCGCGATCCGCGCTGATCCCGACCTTTTCAAGCCTTCTCGCGTACACGTTCGTCATATTCGTGATAAAGTTTCCTTTATTCGTGACGGTACGGTCGGTCGAAGTCTTTACCGAGTTCATCAGACTGTTATAGCTCTTTACGAAATTCTCCGCCGAGGAATACGCCTTGTCGTAATCGACCTCGTCCGTATCGGGATCGACCGCCGCCGCTTCCTCGAGCTTTTCCGCCGCTTTGCTTACGCTGTCCGAAAGCGTTTTGAGCTTATCCGGGTAAAGGTTCTTCGTCGATTGATTGATGAGCTTTTGAATATAGCTCTCGGATTCCTCTTCCCGCTTCGACTGCTGAAGCTCATAAAGAGACTTGTAAAGGGTCTTGTTGGTGTAGAGGCTGTTCCGCTGCAATAAAACACTGCTCATGGAGTTAAAAATCGAATTGCTCATGATGAAGATCCCTCCTTTCCGCACAAAAGTAAGTGCCTACTTCTGCTATTGGTTATATCGTTCGCAAAACGGAAAACTTTAGCGAAATATAAAATTTTTTTGTTTTTGGTGCAATATTATAAAAAAACAGACCCTGCGGGCTTCGGACGAACCTCATAAAGAAGTTTAAGTCCCGAAGCAGCTATTGGTAACTGCTTCGGGGCCTGCTGTCTTGCCGAATCGCACAGATTTTTTATTTTTTAAAAATGTTAGAAAGCAATATAAAAATTTAGGTCAAGCCTTTTCAAAGGCTTGCGGGGGCAGCGCCCCCGCACTCATAAAAACTGTCTCTTAATAATCTCAGCTAAATTCCGATTCATCTTCGGCAAGTTCCTCCATAATTTTCCGAAGCTCGTCGCGTCCCTCTCCCGTCTCGGCGGAAAACTCGACCATCGTGATCTCGTCCGCATACGGAAGCTCGCTCAAAAGCGCGGTTCTGCGCTTCACACGCTCGCTTTTTTTCAGCTTATCCGCTTTGGTCAGCACGACGACAAACGGAATCTCGCTTTCGACCAGAAAATCAATCATCAGCAGATCGTCGGCAGTCGGCGGGTGTCGGAAATCAATCAGCTGAAACACCAGCGCGAGACTTTCCCGCTCGCGCAGATACCCCTCGACAAGCCCTGCCCAGCGCTCCTTTTCGGACTTTGCGACCTTCGCGTAGCCGTATCCGGGAAGATCGACAATGTAAATATTTTCAAGAGAATAAAAATTCACGGTCACGGTCTTTCCGGGAACGGAGCTTACTCTCGCGAGCGCCTTCCGGTTCAGAAGCTTATTGATCAGCGAGGATTTCCCGACGTTTGAGCGCCCCGAAAACGCAAATTCGGGACGCTCGGGCGGAGGAAGCTGCTTCAGGCTCCCGTAGGACGCCTTAAATTCGGCTTTGTTGTAATTCATGCTCGCTTTTCCTTTCCGCTTTTTGCTTCACGCGGCGCACCGCGGTCGGGCGGGAAACGAGCGCGTATTCGAGTACGGTGCGAATGTCCTCGGCGGAAATAAAGGTCACGCTCTCCTTTACGACCTCGTCCACCTCCTCGAGATCGGGTTCGTTTTCCTTCGGGAAGATCACGGTCTTGACCCCCGCGCGGTATGCCGCCATGGACTTTTCCTTTAATCCCCCGATCGGAAGCACCTTTCCGTGCAGGGTGATTTCGCCCGTCATCGCCACGTCCCGCCGCACGGGAATCCCCGAAAGCGCCGAAACAAGCGCGGTCGTCATGGTAACGCCCGCCGAGGGTCCGTCCTTCGGAACCGCTCCCTCGGGCGCGTGAATGTGGAGATCCTTTTCCTTATAGAACAGCGCGTCGATCCCGTAAACGCCGCAGATCGAACGGACAAGGCTGACCGCGATCCGGCTCGATTCCTTCATAACGTCGCCGAGCGATCCGGTAACCTCGACCTTTCCCGTTCCCTCCATCACGATCACCTCGAGGGGCATAGTCACTCCGCCCGCCGACGTCCAAGCCAATCCCGTCACAACGCCGACCTCGTTCGTTTTCGGGAGCATTTCCGCGAGGTACTTCGGAATTCCGAGAAAGTCTTTTAAATTCAGGGGCGATACCGAAACGCTCTCCGCGCCGTCCACGAGCTGTCTCGCGGATTTGCGGCAGATCGCCGCGAGCTGTTTTTCGAGCCTGCGCACGCCCGCCTCGCGCGTATAGCCGTCAATGACCGCGTAAAGCGCCTTATCGGAAATCTTAAGCGCCCGCTTTTCGATCCCGTGTTTTTTCATCACCTTCGGGAGCAGATGTTTTTTCGCGATCTTGAACTTTTCCTCGCGCGTATAGCTTCCGAGCTCGATCACTTCCATACGGTCGAGCAGTGGCGCGGGGATCGTATCCGTCGTGTTGGCGGTCGTGATAAACAGCGTGTCGCTCAGATCGACGGGAATCTCCATGAAGTGGTCGACAAACGCGACGTTCTGCTCGGGATCGAGCACCTCAAGCATAGCGGAAGCGGGATCGCCCTTATAATCGTTCCCCATTTTATCAATCTCGTCAAACATCATCACGGGATTCATGCATTTCGCCTGCTTCAGGGCATTGATCACGCGCCCCGGCATGGAACCGAGATAGGTTTTCCGATGTCCGCGGATTTCCGCCTCGTCCCGAACGCCGCCGAGAGAGATCCGGACGAACCGCCGTCCGAGCGCCTCCGCGATCGACCGTCCCACCGAGGTTTTTCCGACGCCGGGAGGTCCGACAAGACAGATGATCTGACCCTTAATCTCGGGGTTCAGCTTCCGCACCGCAATGATCTCGAGGATCCGCTCCTTGACCTTTTTCAGCCCGTAATGATCGCGGTCAAGCTGTTTTTCCGCTTTTTTCAGGTTCACGGTATCCACGGTATATGTATTCCACGGCATTTCAAGCACAGTATCGAGATAGGACTTGATCAGCCCGTATTCCTGTGACGAGGGCGAGACCTTAAGCATTTTATTCGCCTCCCGAAGAAGCTTTTCCTCCGTTTCCTCGGGGAAGCCGAGCGCCTGAATCTCGTCGCAGTATTCGTAAACCTCCTCGTCGCTCTCCTCCGCGCCGCCAAGCTCCTTTGAGATTGCCTTCATCTGCTCGCGGAGAATATATTCCCGCTGATTGTTTTCAAGCGTACTGCGAATCTGCTCGTGAATCTCCGTCTCAAAGCGAAGCACGTTGATCTCGTTGGACAAAACGCTGATCAGCCGCTTTACCTGTCCCCGAAAGCTCGGAATCTCAAGAAGATCCTGCTTATCCTCGGGCTTCAGGTATGTATTAAAAACAATCAGATCAAAAAGCTTTTCAAGACTTTCGGAGTTTTCCGCTTCGCGGAGAAGCTCGGGCGGAAGCTTCGGAAGCATGGAGGCGTACTCGGAAAACAGCTCCTTCAGCGTCCGAAGATACGCGTCAAGCTGCTCGGGCGGCATCTGAATCGAGCGCGGCGGAAGCAGGGAGACCTCCGCAACGTCGTACTTGTCGAATTCGGTAACGGACTGTACCCGCGCGCGGGTACGCGCCTCGACCAGAATCCTTGTCGAGCGTTCGGGCGTTGTTAAAATCTGTTTCACGACGGCGATCACGCCGACCCGGAAAATTTCCCGCTGATCGGTCGGTTCCGAGTCGTAATTGCTTTGTGAAACAAGAAACACGCGCTTATCCGTCATGGACGCAGTCTGAAGCGCGGCGATATTTTTACTGCTCGTAATATCAAAGTGCATCGACATTCCGGGGAAAATCACGATCCCCTTCGTGACCATCATCGGAATTGTCATTGTTTTTTTATTTTTCATATCAAATCGTTCCTTTCGCTTTGGCACAGAATCGCCGAACCGACTTACGCCGCGACCGACGCGTCCCGCAATAAATCAATTATACAGGATAAACCGAATAAAATCAAGTGAAAGTTTCAGGAAAGGCTGTGTAAATCTGGTGACCGTTATTCCACCGTCACAAACTCCCGGATCCGCTCCAGCTTTGCCTCGCCGATTCCGTTCACCTCGGTCAGTTCGTCCACCGTTAAAAATCCGCCCACGCTTTCGCGGTAGTCAATAATCCGCTGCGCGATCGCGGGACCGATCCCGTCCAGCTCGGTAAGCTCTTCAAGCGTCGCCGTGTTCAGGTTGATCGGCTCGTCTCCGTTCCACGCCATCGCGGCGCGGATCTCCTCAATCTCCTCAAACGTAACATAAGCAAACCGTTCATAGCTCCGATAATAAACGATCACGGCGGCACAAAGGAGAAGATAGATCAGCGCCACGACCCGGAAGACCCGATCCGATCGCCTTCTGATATGCCGTTTCATAAAGCGCCGACCCCCTTCCGATTTCATTCCCGAACATCTCATACGGATTCCAGCTTTTATACCGCCCTTCATTACAAACCGAACAGTTTGCAATGCGCCGATAAAATCGGCAGCAAAGCGATTGTGTTGCAATAGCGCCGAGTATATTGTACTATATTCTATATGTTTTGTCAAGGGGAGGAGCGGTGTTCACGATTTTTCGCAAGCTTTTGTTCATTCCTCGGAAAAGGACTCCGATCACAATTCGATTAGATACCGCCGATTCCAAACACCGTTTTCCGTGAATTCCTCTATCAGCTTTCCCCCGTTACGGAGGATCGTTTTTATGGCGCCAAGATTATCTTTATGAGTGCATATCTCCACTCTGCCGAATCTCATTTCCCGACACTTCTCCAAAGCAAGCTTCAGCATAATGCTGCCGTAGCCTTTACTCCTGTTCCAAGGCGCAATGCCCGCGTGAAGATGTCCGCGGTGCGTATCGGCGTGATTGATCTCAATACCGCCGAGAATCTCGCCCGAATCGTTCATTAAAAAATAAAGCGTACAAGGGACATGGGTCGAAAGCATACTTCCGGTCGTTCGGTCGTCCTCGCACCATTCCAGCCATTTGGAATAAGGAACATTGCATTGAAGCCTGCTGCTGTAACAGTTCAACAGCTCCGGATCGATACGCGGTTCTGTTTTTTGCCAGCGTTCGATCATTGCCAGATAGGCTTTTTCGTGAGACTCGTCCGGAATAGACAAGAATAAATTTTCCACAGCAGTACCTCCCCTGTTTACTCCGATGAAGCGTCAACAAAAGCCGCAGGAGTACCCTTGCGGCTTTTATCATCATTTTTCCGAGACCGGCTCCGCGGATTTTTTATCGAGCGGACGTAATCCATACCCTCCGGAATATCTACCACTCAATCTCCTCCACGGGAGTTGGATTTTCATTCACCGCGATCTCGCGCACCCTGCTGTTTTTCAGGCGGATCACCCGATCCGCCATCGGCGCGATCGCCGAGTTATGCGTCACGAGAACGACGGTCATTCCGCTCGCGCGGCAGGTGTCCTGCAAAAGCTTCAGGATCATTTTCCCCGTGTTGTAGTCAAGCGCGCCCGTCGGCTCGTCGCACAAAAGAAGCTTCGGCTTTTTCGCGAGAGCGCGCGCGATCGCGACGCGCTGCTGCTCCCCGCCCGAAAGCTGCGAAGGGAAATTATCCATGCGTTCCGAAAGCCCGACCTGCGTTAAAATTTCATCGGCGGGGATAAAATCCTTGCAGGTCTGCGCCGCAAGCTCGATGTTTTCCTTCGCCGTCAGGTTCTGGATCAGATTGTAGAACTGAAAGATAAAGCCGATCTCATATCTTCGGTAAGAAACAAGCTCCCTGCGCCCGTATTTGGCAATATCCTTCCCATCAACACAAATGCTCCCCTCGTCGATCGTATCCATGCCGCCGAGCATATTCAGCACCGTCGTCTTTCCCGAGCCGGAAGGTCCGAGAACGATCGCAAGCTCCCCTTTTTCAATGTCAAAGGTGATCCCGTCCGAGGCGTTAATGGTGATCTCGCCCATACGGTATCGCTTATAAACGTCTTTTACCGACACAAAGCTCATTCGGTTCGTCCTTTCTTGACAAGGCGGCGCGGTTCCTTATCGGATCTCGATCTCGCCGTCCTTATTGACGCCGACGCGGCACTGCCCGTAAAGCTGTGACACCGCGTAGCGGGAATACCCGATCCGTACCGTTACGCCCGGATAAAGCGCCTTCCGCACATGAACGGACAGATCGTTCGTACTGATCAGCTCCTCCTCGATCTCCTCGATCCGTTTGCGGATCTTCCGTACCTCGCTGTAATGCACGTATTTCGCGCGGATCGAGGTCGTCAGCATCTCCTCTCGTTCCGCGCTCAGCGCCGCTTCCTTTTTCTGCTGCTGTAAAACCATGCAGATCTTCCCGAGCTGGTCAAGCTGTGAAGTAAGCTCATCCATCTTTTTAACAAGCTCGATCCGTTCCTCCGCGAGAACCGCCGCGTTTCCGAGAACGAGACTGGTATGCGTATATGTTTCCGACCCGATAATATTCGCGGAAATATCGGAAAGGCAGGTGATCTTTCCACCGACGATAACGCCCTTTCCGCTCTTCGCCGTAAGCGTTCCCTCACAGCGCACCTTACACGCCACAAGACTCTGCGCGGTCAGGTTTCCATGTACCGTCAGGTGCGTGCTCTCAAAAAATCCCGCGGAAACGTGCACGCCCTCAACCTCTGAGCTTACCGCGCCGTTCTGGATCGAAACGTCGCCTACCGCGGAAAGATGCGCGCCGACAACGTTTCCCTTAATGGTAATATTTCCGCCGCTTTTAATGACATAGCCTTCCTTTACGTCGCCCTTAACGGTAACGTTCCCGATAAAATCGACGTTTCCGACCGCCGCGTCCACGTCGCCGCCGATCACGACCTCTTTATCCACGACAAAATGACTTTTATTCCAGCGCAGGTTTCCCGCCGTCGCCGCCAAGAGCTGCGACCCGTCCGAAGAAAGCATAACGCCCGTCCCGACGATAAAATTGGCGGGTTTTCCGCTGTACTGCGCAATGGGAAGACCGCGTATATCCGTTCCGGGCGTTCCCGCGGTCTCGGGAATAATATCGGCGATCAGCGTACCCTCCTCGATATTCCGGATAAAGCCCGTGTTCCGAAAATCGACGTTTCCGAACTCATCCTCTTCAAATTCCTGCGTTTCACGCTGTTCAAAGTGATATTCGATGCTCCCGTTTTTTCCGTCAACCGGCGGATCCCCCTTTGCGATCAGCACGCTTTTTCCGAAAATCTCTTTTTCAAAAATTTCTTTCATCGCCGCTTCGTCCAGATTATGGCGAATTCCCTTCTTCGCGACTTCGTCGCAGAGCTGCGCGTATGTAACGGGCATTCCGCCGCCGCGCGGCTCGGTGACGATCACTCTCGCGTTCATACTGCGGTCGTCAATATTAAAAGTAATTGTCCCATTGATCGGCTCGGGCATTTTCATCATCCTTTCCGGTAAATTCCAAGCAGCGGCTCGGGCTCGAGAAGACAGCGGGAATCTGTGATTTTCAAACGAATCCGAATATTAGGCTATACTACCCGTTCGTATTATAGCACACTTTTTTTTAAAAAGCTATACCTTTTTTAAAAATTTTTGATTATTCCTCAATTTTTATGATTTTTGCGAAATTCGCCATCAGCTTTTTCGTTCCCACCGTATCGAACCCGACCTCAAGAAGCGTATCGTTCCCGAGCGCCGAAGCGGAAATCACCGTCCCGTCGCCGAAAACGCGGTGCCGTATCCTCTCGCCAGGCGAAAAATGCTGCGCGGGAGCGGAAGGAGCGGCGGCGGACCTTCTGCTCTGTTCCCGAAGATAATTGCTCTTCTGCGGACGCGAAGACGAAGCGGAAATACCCGTGCGGCGCGTATGGTCGTCCAGCTCCATATATTCGCCGGGGATCTCGCGGATAAAGCGCGAAAGTGGGTTATGCATGGTCTGTCCGTATAAAAGACGCGCCTCGGCGTTCGTGATGTACAGAAACCGCTTCGCGCGCGTGATCGCGACATAACAAAGGCGGCGCTCCTCCTCCAGCTCGATCGCGTCCGTCATGCTCCGATAGGACGGAAAAATGTTCTCCTCCGCGCCGACTAAGAACACCCGCTCAAACTCCAGCCCCTTCGCCGCGTGCATGGTCATGAGAACGACCCGATCCTCCTCCGCGTCAAAGTTGTCGAGATCGGAGATCAGCGCGACCTGTTCCAGATAATCGAAAAGCGTATGGCTTTCATTCTCCTCGCAGAAGGTGATCATCGCGGATTTCAGCTCGCGGATATTCTCGAGCCGTCCCGCGCCCTCGTCGCCCTGATTCGTCAGCATGAGCGTATAGCCCGACTGCTCCAGAACATCGTCCAGAATATCGGTGATCTCCCGTTCCTCCGCCGTATCGATCCATTCGCGGAACATCCGCGCCACGGGCAGCAGCGTTTTCGCCTTCCGCGCCAGTCCGGGATAGCTCTCGCACTGCTCCATGACCTCGATCGGGCTGATTCCCTGCCCCTCGGCGATCCGCGAAATTTCCTCCTGCGTCGCGTCGCCGATTCCGCGCTTCGGCTCGTTAATGATCCGCGAAAGGCGCACCATGTCGTTCGGATTGCTGATGACGCTTAAATACGCAAGAACGTCGCGGATTTCCTTTCGGTCGTAGAACCTCGTCCCGCCGATGATCCGATACGGAACCGCCATTTTCCCGAGCGCAAGCTCAAAGGTACGCGACTGCGCGTTCGTCCGATATAGGATCGCATTTTCGCCGAACGAGCCGCCCTTCGCCTTCGCGTTCAGAATCTCGTTCGCGACGAAAAGGGATTCGCTCCCCTCGTCGGTAAAGCGGCAGACCTTGATCTTCTCCCCCTCGCCGAGATCGGACCAGAGATTTTTTTCCTTATGCTGCGTATTGTTGCGGATCACGGCGTTCGCCGCCTCCAGAATGCGGGAGGTCGAGCGGTAGTTTTGCTCCAGCTTGACGACCGTGCTGTCGAACTCCTTTTCAAAAGACAAAATGTTCTCGATCGTCGCGCCGCGGAACCGATAGATCGACTGATCCTCGTCTCCCACGACGCAGAGATTTCCCTTTCCGCCCGCGAGCAGCTTCACAAGCTCGTACTGCGCGGCGTTCGTATCCTGATACTCGTCCACCATGACATAATCGAAATGATTCTGCCAGTATTCGAGCGCGGCGGGATCCTTCCGGAACACCTCGACGGTTTTCATGATAATATCGTCAAAATCGAGCGCGTTCGCCGCCTTGAGCCGCTTCTGATACTCGACGTATACGTCGCGGATCACCCCGAGCTGATAGTCCCGCTCCCCCTTATCGTTATACGCGGGAAACGCCTCGGGCGGGATCAGCTTGTCCTTCGCGCGGGAAATCGCGCCCATCAGCGTTTTTTCAGGAAAATTCTTGTTGGAAAGATTGAGCGATTCCAGCACCGACTTGATCACGCGCTTGCTGTCGTCGGTATCGTAAATGGTAAAGCTCGGGGCATAGCCGATACTCTCGATACTCCGCCGCAGGATCCGGACGCAGCAGGAATGAAACGTAAACGCCCAGACGTCCGCCGCCGGCGCGCTCATGCGGGAAAGACGCTCCTTCAGCTCCGCCGCCGCCTTATTCGTAAACGTAACGGCGAGAATTTTCCACGGACGCGCGCGGTTAAATCCGATCAGATCCGAAAGATGCTCGATCACCTCCGGCGTATTCTCGTATTTCCCCTCGGCGTAGAAATTCAGGAACCGCTCGTCGTCCTCGGAAAGGACGGGCTCGTAGGTGCTGTGATACGCCTCCCCGAACAGCAGCAGATTCGCGATCCGGTTGCACAAAACGGTCGTTTTTCCGCTTCCCGCTCCCGCGATGATGAGAACCGCCCCCTCGGTCTGAAAAATCGCCTTTTTCTGCATTTCGTTCGTGCGCGAAAAAAAGCGTTCGAGCGCGTTTTTCTTTAATGTCCTGTAATCCATGGGTATCCGTTTCCTTTCGTATGAAACAAACACAGCCTGACGCACTTTATCGGTGCGTCAGGTCGCGTTTTATTCTTTTTTAGTGCAGTTTCCGAACCGCCCGGCATTATTCCTCCGTCGGAGAAGCCTGCGCGCTTCGGTTCGGAGCGGCAGCCGCCGTTCCGCTCGCGCTGTCCCCGAGGACAAGGAACGGATTCACGCCGTCGCTCAGCACCTGCGGGAGAACGCCATTCCAGTTCGTGATCTTCAGGTATTCAATATAATTCGGGCTGTTTTCAAGCTTTTCCTGTACAACCTCGATCGCGTACGCCTGCGCGTCGGCGGCGAGCTTCACGCTGTCCGCCTGCGCCTGTGCCGCGATTACGGTCTGCTTTCCCTTCTCCTCTTCCTCGCGCGTCTTATTTTCCATTTTCAGCGCGTCCTGCGCGGCGATTACCTTCGCCTGAATCGAGGACTCGAACGCGTCGTCAAAGCTTAGATTTTCAATCGCGAACGACTGGACAATGATCCCTTTTTCCGCGAGCAGGGGCGTAAGCTCGTTCTCAATCCGAAGCTGAACGTCGCTGCGCGACTGGACAAGCTCCTCCGCCTTTACCTTACCGATCTCGTTTTTCGTGATCTTCGCGACGTTCTGCACCAGCAGCTTCGATTCGACGTTATTGATCCCGATCTCACGGATAATCTCGGAAAGCATGGACTTGTCATAGCTGTAATTCAGCTTTAATTTCAGCTCCTGAACCGTCTGGGTATCGCTCGTATACGCGTCCTCGGTGGTGGCGTAGACCTGCTCCCGGATATCGACCTGCTCGATCGTTTCCATGAAGGGAATACAGAAATTCAGACCCGCGCTGAGATTCGCGTTCACGATCTGCCCGAAGCGGTATTTTACCCCGACAAAGCCCTCGTTTACGATCGAGAAGCAGTTAAATACCACGATCGCGATCAGTACCAGAATCACTACGACCACGGCGATCCTTCCGCCCTTCTTTTTTGTCCCGCCGTTTTGCGGAGCGGCATTTGTCGTAAATTTAAAGTCTGCCATAAAATCAGCCTCCTTGTGTAAACCGAATTTACTGTATCTTTATTGTATCATCTTTTTTACTGCTTGTCAAGAGAATTTTTGGAATTTCACGTAAATTTCATTTACTTTCATATAGAGCCGCCCGACGAGGCGGAGCAGCCGTTATACGCTCAGCAGATCGGAATACCGATCCTTTACCTCGGCGGCGGGCGGAATCACGGCGTTCATTTCCTCGCCCTCGCGAATTTTACGCATTGCCTGCGACAGCATCAGCTTGATCCGATTGATCTGGTTGACCTCGGACGCGCCGGGGTCGTAATCGACCGCAATGATGTTCGACTGCGGATTGCGCCTCCGAAGCTCCCCGATCACTCCCTTCCCCGTCACGTGATTCGGGAGACAGGCGAATGGCTGCATACAAATAATATTATTGACGCCGCCGTGCATCAGCTCGATCATTTCCGCCGAGAGGAACCAGCCCTCGCCCGCGATATTTCCCGTTGAAACGATTCCGTCCACCATGTGCCGCATTTCGGAAATCGGCGTGAAGGTGCCGAATTTCGTGTCCTTGAGCGCTTCGATAAACGGCTTTTCGAGCCATTCGAGAAGCCCGATCGCGCGGTTGCTCAAAAAGTACCGCTTATTCGAGACGGTCAGAAGCTCGTGCCGCGAATTCGCGTGATCGCAGAAGAAATAGAAGAATCCCATCAGATCGGGCACGACCGCCTCCGCGCCCTCCTGCTCGACGAGGCTTACCACGTCGTTGTTCGCGATCGGGTTGTATTTTACGAGAATCTCCCCGACGATCCCGACGCGCGGCTTCACAACGTCCAGCGTCGGCAGCGCGCCGAATTCCTCGACGATTTTTTGAATGTTCCGTTTATAGCGCTTAAAGCTGATTTTTTTCAGATCGTCACGCAGGTAGGCGTTCCACTTTTCATACAGGCGGTCGGCGCTCCCCTTTTCCGCCTCGTAGGGGCGGACGCGGTAAAGACAGCGGCAAAGCACGTCTCCGTAGATCACCGCCATGAGCGCCCGAACCGCAAGCGGAAGCGTAAGCTGAAAGCCCGGCTGCTTTTCCATGCCGTTAAAGTTCAGGGAAAGAAGCGGCGTGTCGCCGTAGCCCCCGTCGATCAGCGCCTTTTTAATCATGCTGACATAATTTGTCGCGCGGCAGGCGCCGCCCGTCTGGGTAATCATCAGCGCCGTTTTGTCGAGATCGTATTCCCCGCTCTCGAGCGCGTGCATCAGCTGCCCGATCGTCAGGATCGAGGGATAGCAGGCGTCATTGTTCACGTATTTCAAGCCCGTATCGACGACCTTCTTGGAATAATCCTTTAAGATCACGAGCCGATAGCCCGAATAGTTGAACGCGCTTTCGAGCAGCTCGAAATGATACGGCGCCATCTGCGGCGCGAGGATCGTATACCGCTCGTTCATTTCCTTGGTATAGACGGGCTGGCGCTTATAACCGGTATAGACCGCGTCGCTGTGATAGCCGGCGCGCTCCCGCTCTTCCATAACCGAGAGAAGCGAGCGAAGGCGGATTCTCGCCGCGCCGAGGTTGTTGACCTCGTCGATCTTGAGCAGGGTGTACATTCTCCCGCTGCCCTGTAAAATCTCCTGTA
Source organism: uncultured Ruminiclostridium sp. (assembly GCA_964553625.1). Classification (GTDB taxonomy): domain Bacteria; phylum Bacillota; class Clostridia; order Oscillospirales; family Ruminococcaceae; genus Ruminiclostridium_E. Next base: position 13,145 of record CAZKKZ010000032.1, on the reverse strand, counting down.
CCTCGTCGGTCGTCACCGCGTCCAGACCGCAGCCGAAGCTGGTAAGCTGCACCAGCTCGAGATTTTCCTCCCCGCCGACGAACGCCGCCGCCGCGTAAAGACGGCTGTGGTACATCCACTGATCCACCACGCGGATCGGGCGCGGGAGCTTCCCGAGGTGCGCGACGCTGTCCTCGGTCAGAACCGCGATTCCGTAGCCGTTGATCATTTCGGGGATCCCGTGGTTGATCTCGGGATCGACATGATAGGGTCTGCCCGCGAGGACGATCCCCTTCTTCCCCGTTTCCCGAAGCATTTTTACGGTTTCCTCGCCCTTTTTCCGAATATCCCTTTTGAAGGCGCGGTCCTCGGCATACGCCTTCGCGAGCGCCGCCCCGATCTCCTCGCCGCCGATCCCGAGCGGCAAAAACTCCTCGGTAAGCCGCCGCGCCATTGCCTTTTCGTCATAAATCGGCAGGAACGGGTTCATAAAACGAATCTTCCGATCCCGAAGTTCGGGTACGGAATTTTTGATCACCTCGCTGTAGCTCGCGACAACGGGACAATTATAATGGTTGTCCCCGCCGCCCCCGTTATCCATTTCGTAGGTCAGCGAGGGGTAGAAGATAAACTCAACCCCGTCGTTCAGGAGCGAGACGATATGCCCGTGCGAAAGCTTCGCGGGATAGCAGACGGATTCCGACGGCATGGTCTCGATCCCCATATCGTAAATTTCGCGCGAGGATTTCGGCGAAAGCCTCACGCTGTACCCGAGCGAGGTGAAAAAGGTGAACCAAAAAGGATAATTTTCGTACATTCCGAGGACGCGCGGGAGTCCGACGACGCCGCGCTTCGCTTCCTCGGGAGAAAGCGGCTCGTAATATTCAAACAGCCGTTTATATTTATAGTCGAACAGGTTCGGGAGATCGGACTTTTCCCGCGATCCGCCCGCGCCGCGCTCACAGCGGTTATTCGTGATAAAGCGCTTTCCGTCGCCGAATTTGCTGATCGTGAGCAGGCAGTTGTTCGAGCATTTTCCGCAGCGCGCGGTGGATTTCCGAATGGTAAAATTCTCGAGCGAATCCGCCTTCGCGAGCGTCGAGCCCGCGCCGTCGTCGCGCTGCATGGCGACCAGCGCGCTCCCGTACGCGCCCATTAACCCCGCCTTGTCGGGACGGGTCACCTCGCGCCCGCAGGTCAGCTCAAACGCCCGAAGCACGGAAGGATTCAGGAACGTTCCGCCCTGCACAATAATCTTCTCCCCCATCGCCTTCGGATCGCGAATCTTAATGACCTTAAAGAGCGCGTTTTTCACGACGGAATAGCTGAGCCCCGCGGAAATATCCGCGACGCTCGCGCCCTCCTTCTGCGCCTGCTTGACGCGGCTGTTCATAAAAACGGTGCAGCGCGAGCCGAGATCGACGGGATTCTCCGCCGTCAGACCCACCTCGGCAAACTCCTTGCTCGTCATGCCGAGCGCGTTCGCGAAATTCTCGATAAACGAGCCGCAGCCCGAAGAGCACGCCTCGTTCAGCAGAATGCTTTCGATCTCGCCGTTCTTGACGCGCATGCACTTCATATCCTGCCCGCCGATGTCGAGAATGAACTCAACCCCGGGGAGAATCTTTTCCGCCGCCTTATAGTGCGCCATGGTCTCGATCTCGCCGTAATCCGCGCCGAGCGCCGCCTTGATCAGATGCTCGCCGTAGCCCGTCGCGGTCGCCTTCGCGATCACCGCACCCTCGGGAAGCAGGGAGTAAATTTCCTTCAAAATCCCGATCACGGATTTCAGCGGGTCGCCGAGGTTGTTATTATAATGAGAGTACAGAATCTCCGCGTTTTCTCCGATCAGACAAGCCTTTGTCGTCGTCGATCCCGCGTCGATCCCGAGATAGCATTTTCCTTTATAGGAAGAAAGCTCCGCCGTCGGGATCACGCAGGAGGCGTGACGGCTCAGGAACGCCGCCTTCTCCGCCTCGTCCTTAAATAGGGGAGCGAGCCGCTCCACCTCGCGCACCGTCACGCTCCCGAGCGCGGCGATCCTTTCGCGAAGCTCCGAAGCCTTTTCCTCGGCGCGGTTTTCCGAAAGCGCCGCGCCCGCCGCGACGAAAAGATTCGCGTCGGGCGGAAAGATCACTTCCTCGTCCGTCAGGTTCAGCGTTTCGATAAACCGCTTCCGAAGCTCGGATAAATAGTGGAGCGGTCCGCCGAGAAACGCGACGTGTCCGCGGATCGGCTTTCCGCAGGCAAGCCCACTGATCGTCTGGTTCACGACGGACTGAAAGATCGAGGCGGCAACGTCCGCTTTTTTCGCGCCGTCGTTTAAAAGCGGCTGAATATCGCTCTTCGCGAATACGCCGCAGCGGGAGGCGATCGGATAGATCGTCTCGTAGTCCTTCGCGAGCTCGTTGAGTCCGCCGATGTCGGTATTGAGCAGCGCCGCCATCTGGTCGATAAACGCGCCCGTTCCGCCCGCGCAGGAGCCGTTCATGCGCTGTTCGATCCCGCCGCGCAGATAGGTGATCTTCGCGTCCTCGCCGCCAAGCTCGATCGCGACGTCCGTCTCGGGAATCAGCGTCTCGATCGCGGTCGTCCCCGCCGAAACCTCCTGCACAAAAGGAATCCCGAGCCATTTCGCCGCCGAGATCCCGCCCGAGCCGGTCACGGCGACGGTGATCTCCTCCGCGCCGACCGCGTCCAAACCCTCGCCAAGCACCTCGGCAAGCGTCTTTTTAATGTCCGAATAATGCCGCTGATATTTTTTATAAAGAAACCGATGGTTTTCGTCAAGCACCGCGAGCTTTACGGTCGTAGAGCCGACGTCCAGTCCAAAATGAAGCATTCTATGTATCCTTCCCTTACTCTAAACTTTCATTAAGATTTATGTCAAAGTACAGTATACACGAAAAAAAACTTTTTTTCAATGGTTTTCAGCGAATTTTCCGAAAACTTTTCCCCGTTCACCCGAAAAATTTTTTCAAAAAAATCAAGATTCCGCCATTTCCGTCGGATTTTTCCGCCGAATTCGGCGGAAAAGACTTGTAATTTTACGGAAAATGCTGTATAATAATATCGCGTATCATTCTCCGATACGCAAATCATTTCAAACAAGCATAAGAGCGGCGGTTCCGAACCCTGCTCTAAAGGAAAGGAAAATAAAAATGACGGTTACGAAAGATACCATTATCGGCGAAATCCTCGACGCGAACGCGGAAGCGGCGGCGCCCTTCTTCTTTGAGATCGGAATGCACTGTCTCGGCTGTCCCTCGGCGAGAGGCGAAACGGTCGCGGAGGCGTGCGCCGTTCACGGCGTAAACCCCGACGAGCTGATCGAAAAGCTGAATAAGGCAATGAACGGCTGATGGACGAGCGTCTTTCCGCGATCGCGGAGCTCGTGCGGCTTGACCGGAAAATCTGTGACGTCGGGACGGATCACGCGCTTCTCCCCTGCCTTCTCTATCGGCGGGGCGCGCGGGATATTATCGCCTGCGACGTAAACGACGGACCCCTGAGAGCCGCGAGCGCCGCCGTTCTGCGGGAGGGCGCACAGGACGGAATCCGCGTAATGAAATCGGACGGTCTGCGCGATGTTCCGCCCTGCGGGGATATTATCGTCGCGGGAATGGGCGGAGAGCTGATCGCGCGGATCGTAACCGAGTGCCGCTTTGTGACCGGCGATACAAGGTTTGTTTTACAGCCGATGACGAGGGCGGAGACGCTGCGGCGGGAGCTGTACCGCCACGGCTTTGAGATTCTGCTTGAAAACGGCGTTTCGGTGGGCGGAAGGGTCTATACCGTCCTTCTCGTCCGTTTTACGGGTGAAAGCGCCGAGATCGGCGACGATTTCGCCTTTTTCGGGAAAAATTCCGACCCGCGCTATATCGCTTCGGTCAACCGCCGTCTGCGGCGGCTCGGCGAAGGAAACCCGTACTATAAAACGCTGATGCGAAATGAAACAAACGAAAACAGAAAGGCGGGAGCGCAATGACGACCGTTCGGGAAATATACGATTTTATTGACGGCTTTGCTCCGTTCCGGACGCAGGATCGGTTCGACAACTCGGGACTTCTCGTCGGGGACGGGAACGACCCCGTCACGAAAGCCGCCGTCTGTCTCGATATTACGAACGACGTGATTGAAGAGGCGGCGCGGGCGGGCGCGGAGCTGATCGTCTCGCACCACCCCGTGATCTTCGTAAAGCCCGCGCGGATCGGTCGGGACAGTCCCGTTTACCGCCTGATCCGAAATGGGATCGACGCGCTCTGCGTGCATACCCCGATCGACATGGCGAAGGACGGGATCAGCGACCTGATGGCGCGGCTGATGAACTTCTCCGATCCCGGGCAAGCCGAGGTGCTTCATACGATCCACCCGGCGGAGGGGATCGGCTACGGAAAGATTTTTCGGCTTCGCGAGGAAACGACCGCCGAGACGCTCGCGGAAAAAGCGAAAACCGCGTTCGGCTGTACCGTCGTCCGGTATATCGACGGCGGAAAGCCGATCCGAACCGCCGCGGTCTGCTCCGGCGCGGGGAACGACGAAATTTACGCCTGTATCGAAAAGGGCGTGGACGCGCTTATCACGGGAGACGTCAAGCACCACGGCTTTATCGACGCGAAAAACGCGGGCGTTACCGTGATCGACGCGGGGCATTACCATACCGAAACGATTATCTGCGAGCCGCTTCTCGAAAAGCTTCGGGAGCGTTTTCCCGGCGTGGAATTTTTCCTTGCCCAAGCGGCTTTGGACTGCTGTCGGTATATTTAGAACATTTTTATTTGGGAAAGGGGGATTTTTATGTCGCTCGACGGCGCGTTTCTGCACGGCGTTATGCTGGAAATGCTGGAGCATCGGCTCATCGGCGGACGAGTCGATAAAATTTATCAGCCCTCCCGCGACGAGATCATTCTCTCGATCCGCACGTTCGGCGGGACGGAAAAGATCCTTTTTTCCGCGAATTCCTCCGCCGCCTGCGTTCACCTCACGGAGAAAACGCCCGAAAACCCGAAGCAGCCCCCCGTGCTTTGTATGCTGTTCCGAAAGCACCTGACGGGCGGACGGCTTACCGCGATTCATCAGGACGGGCTGGAGCGAATCCTGAATTTTGATTTTGAATGCACGAACGAGATCGGCGACACGGTCGAAAACCGGATCGCCGCCGAGATCATGGGAAAATACAGCAATATTATTCTGCTGACGAAAAAGGCGGACGGCTGGCGCGTCGTGGACAGCGTAAAGCGCGTCACCGACGACATTTCCTCCGTGCGGCGGATTCTTCCGAACATTTTGTACGAGCTTCCGCCGCGCGCGGAGCGGCTCAATTTTCTCGAATACGATTTTTCCGACCTTTCCGAGCGGCTGCTCCCTTTTCGGGAGCAAAGGCTGGTGAAAGCGCTTACCGGCATTTTTGAGGGGATCGCGCCGATCTTCGCGCGGGAATGCGCTTACGCCTGCGCGAGGGATATTGACGCGACGGTCGGGGAGCTGACGGAGGATCGGCTCGAAAAGCTGGTCTTTTTCCTGAAGGCAAGCCGTCGGACGCTTCTGGAGGGAACGGGCTGCACCATGCTGACCGATAAATCCGGAAAGCCGAAGGATTTCTGCTTTATCCCGATCGGGCAGTACGGCGCGGAGCTGGCGGAAATCAAATTCGACAGTCCGAGCGCGCTTCTCGACCGATTTTTCGGGGAACGCGCTGACGCGGACCGCGTAAAGCAGCGCTCGGGCGATCTCCTGAAAACCGTTCTCGGCATTTACGAGCGGATCGGGCGAAAGCTCGCCGTCCAGCGAAAGGAGCTGGAGGACTGCGCCGCAAGGGAGGAGCTTCGCGTCTGCGGCGAGCTTCTGAGCGCGAACCTCTACCGCTTGGAACGCGGCATGAGCGAATTCGAGGCGGAGGATTACGTAAACGGCGGAACGCGGAAAATCGCGCTCGACGTCCGGCTCACGCCCGCGCAGAACGCGCAGAAATATTTCTCGGAATATAAAAAGCTCGATACCGCCGAAAAAATGCTGACGAAGCTGATCGAACAGGGCGAAAAAGAGCTTTTGTACATGGACAGCGTTTTCGACGCCGCTTCAAGGGTCGGGAGCGGCGCGGGAAGCGAGGCGGCGCTTTCGGAAATTCGCCGCGAGCTGACCGAAACAGGCTACTTAAAAGCGCAGGGCGGCGCGAAAAATCGGGAAAAGCCGCTCCCGCCGCTGAAATTCCGCTCCTCGGACGGTTTTGAAATTCTCGTCGGGCGGAACAACTACCAGAACGACCGATTGACGCTCAAAACCGCAACGGGCGGCGATCTTTGGCTTCATACGCAGAAAATCGCGGGCTCGCACGTCATTATCCGAGCCGACGGCGCGGAAATTCCCGACCGGACGATCGAGGAAGCCGCCATTCTTGCCGCGACCTGCTCAAAAGGGCGCGGCGGGACAAAGATTCCCGTCGATTACACCCGGGTGCGCTATGTCAAGAAGCCGAACGGCGCGAAGCCGGGCATGGTGATCTTTACCAACAACCGAACCGTTCTCGTCGATCCCGACGAAGCGCTTTACGAAAGGATCATGGTAAAATGAACGCGGGAATCTGCCCGAAATGCGGCGGCGGTTTTCGCAGGCTGCTGATTTTCGACCTGATCGCGGCTGCCACGCTGAACCTGTGGTTCACCCTCGCGACATGATTTGGAGGAGCGGCGCAGCGGGACTGTATGACAGCGGCACAGAATAAATTGCAAAAAAAATAAAAACAAACCGAAAGGAAAGGACGACATGAAAAAGGAACTGGCGAAAACCTACTCCCCGAAGGAATTCGAGGAGCGGATCTATAAAAACTGGGAGGAAAAAGGGTATTTCCGCGCGGAACGCGACCCGCAGAAAAAGCCCTATACGATCGTCATGCCGCCTCCGAACATCACGGGACAGCTTCACATGGGGCACGCACTCGACTGCACCCTACAGGACATTCTGATCCGCTTCAAGAGAATGCAGGGATATTCCGCGCTGTGGCTCCCCGGGACGGATCACGCCGCGCTCGCGACCGAGGCGAAGATCGTTTCGACGATGAAGGAGGAGGGCGTTACCAAGTATCAGCTCGGGCGCGAGGGATTTTTAAAGCGCGCGTGGGAATGGAATGAAAAATACGGCGGACGGATCAAGGAGCAGCAGCGAAAAATGGGATCGTCCTGCGACTGGAGCCGCGACCGCTTCACGATGGACGAGGGCTGCTCCAAAGCCGTTCAGAAGGTCTTTACGGACTTATACAGAAAAGGGCTGATCTACCGCGGCGAACGGATCATCAACTGGTGTCCCGCGTGTAAGACCTCGATCTCCGATATTGAAACGGAATACGAGGAGCAGGACGGCTTTTTCTGGCATATCAAATACCCGTTCGCGGACGGCTCGGGCTTTGTCGAGATCGCGACCACCCGCCCCGAAACGCTTCTCGGCGACTCCGCCGTCGCGGTCAACCCCAAGGATCAGCGCTATACCGATCTGGTCGGGAAAACGCTGAAGCTCCCGCTGACCGACCGCGAGATCCCGATCGTGGCGGACGATTATGTGGACATGGAATTCGGAACGGGCTGCGTCAAGATCACGCCCGCGCACGACCCGAACGACTTCGAGGTCGGAAAGCGCCATAATCTCCCCGTGATCCATATGATGAACGACGATGCGACGATCGACAGCGAATACGGCGGGAAATACGCGGGAATGGATCGCTACGCGGCAAGAAAGGCGATCGTCGCCGATCTTGAGGCGCAGGGGCTGCTCGTAAAGGTCGAGCCGCACAAGCACAATGTCGGAACCTGTCAGCGCTGCGGCACGACCGTCGAGCCGACCGCCTCCCTGCAATGGTTCGTGAAGATGAAGGAGCTCGCTCAGCCCGCGATCGACGTCGTAAAGAGCGGAGAGCTGCGCTTTGTCCCGAAGCATTTCGAGAACAGCTACCTTTACTGGATGGAAAATATCCGCGACTGGTGCATTTCCCGCCAGATCTGGTGGGGACACCGGATCCCCGCGTACTACTGTCAGAATAAGGACTGCGGTCATACCGTGATCTCGCTCGACGGGATCGAAAAATGTCCGAAGTGCGGCGCGCCCATGGTTCAGGACGAGGACACCCTCGACACCTGGTTCAGCTCGGCGCTCTGGCCGTTTTCGACGCTCGGCTGGCCCGAAAAAACGCCCGATTACGACTATTTTTACCCCACCCAGACCCTTGTCACGGGCTATGACATTATCACGTTCTGGGTATCGCGCATGATCTTCTCGGGGCTGGAGCATACGGGAGAAAAGCCGTTTCGGGACGTACTGATCCACGGGCTTGTCCGCGACGAGCAGGGGCGGAAGATGAGCAAGTCGCTCGGAAACGGGATCGATCCGCTCGAGATCATTGATAAATACGGCGCGGACGCGCTTCGGCTCACGCTCGTCACGGGAAACAGCCCCGGAAACGATATGCGCTGGACGGAAGCGAAGATCACCGCCTCGCGCAATTTCGCGAATAAGCTCTGGAACGCCTCGCGGTACATTTTCATGAATCTCCCGGAGGATTTTGAAAAGGCGGTTCTTCCCGAATCGCTCGCGATCGAGGATCAATGGATTCTGACGCTCTGCACGCGGCTGATCCGCGAGGTCACGAACAACATCGAGAACTTCGAGCTCGGGATCGCGGTCGGGAAACTGTACGACTTTATCTGGGACATTTACTGCGACTGGTACATTGAGCTTACGAAGCCGCGGATCGCCGCGGGCGGCGAAACCGCGCGGGCGGCGCAGAACGTGCTCGTGTTCGTCATGCGGGACGTGCTGAAGCTGCTCCACCCGTTCATGCCGTTTATTACCGAGGAAATCTGGCAGTCCATGCCCGTTTCGGATCAGCCCGAAAGCATTATGACCGCCAAATGGTGCGAGCCGGACGAGTCGCTCGATTTTAAGGAGGAAGCCGAAGCCTTCACGAAGGTTATCGACGCGATCCGCGCGGTTCGCGCAAAGCGCAGCGAGCTGAACGTTCCGCCCTCGAAAAAGGTCTCCATGCACATTGAAACGGCGGATACGGCGCTTTTCGAGGACTGTCGGGTATTCTTCGAGCGTCTCGCGGGAGCGGGCGCGATCACCGTTTCGGAAAAGCCGCTTCCCCCAGAGGGTACGGTAACGGCGGTCACCTCGGCGGCGCGCGTCTTTATGCCGCTCGGCGAGCTGGTCGATACCGAAAAGGAGCTTCTGCGGCTCGAAAAAGAGCGGAAAACCGTTCAGAAGGACATCGACTTCCTCTCCGGAAAGCTGAAAAACGAAGGCTTCCTCTCGAAAGCGCCCGCGCAGCAGATTGAGAACGAGCGCGCAAAGCTCACGAAGGCGGAGGAAAAAATGCGCCGTATCCTCGAATCGATTGACGCGCTGAAATAAAGCACTTTAGTACGCAGTCCCGCCCAAAATAAAACCGAAAGGAACGGCTTTATGTTTCGCAATATTTTATTTGTCATTTTATTCATTCTTGTTTACGGAATGATTTTTCTCCTCGGCTCATACAGTCCGGCAAGCGACCTTACCGACCGAACGGAAAACGGGACGTTCACCTCGACGCCCGACGGAAGCGTCGTTTATCGGACCGATCTCTACGGACTTGAGCTTTCGTACAAGCCCGACTGGATCGTATTCGACGGCTTACAGCTCGAAAAGCAATTCCGCGATCAGATGACCGAGGAGGAGATCGAGGAAAGCTTCGACTGCCCGATCGGGAATCTCGTCTTTCTCGGCGGCTTCCTTACGCCGCAGGCGTCGCTCCGCGTGACCGCCGAAAAGGGGAACGCGCTCCCCGCGCAGTCCTTTACGACGGACGACATTCGCGCGCTCATCGACAGCACGAACGAATGGATTATCCGATCGGGAGGAAGCTGGGGGAACGGCTCGGGCTATATCCTCCCAGCGCAGGGGAACGGCGAACGGATCATTCTTTATTATTATGACTATAAATATCTGGGCGAATATTACGCGACCTTCTCCGCCATGCTGAACGTAAAAGGGAATATCGTCTATCTCGACGGATATTATAACGACCTCGACGGTCTCGCGGCGCTGACGGACTTCGTAAAGAACGGACTTCGCGTGACCGCTTCGGGAAATTCGGCGGTCTGATCCCCGCGCACAAAACAAAAAGCACAGACGAATTTGATTCGGGCTGTGCTTTTTTTCGTCTTTCCCGCATAATGATACAGAAAAGGAGATGATTCTTATGATGAAATGGATCATGGCGGTCATGATGGGACTTTCGGTTCTGTTCGCGCTTTTTACGGGACAGATGAACGCAGTCTCCAACGCGTTTTTAAGCGAGTGCGCCGGAGCGGTCGAGCTTGCGTTTTCGCTGATCGGGGTCATCTGCCTGTGGAGCGGACTGATGAGGGTGGCACAGTCCGCGGGACTGACGGAGCTGCTGGCGAAGCTGTTTTCTCCGCTGCTCGGGCGGCTTTTTCGCGGGCTGAAAAAAGGAGGACGGGCAATGCAGTATATCACCCTGAACCTGACCGCGAATCTGCTCGGGCTCGGGAACGCCTCGACGCCGTTCGGGCTCGCGGCAATGCGGGAAATGGAAAAAGAGGAAAACGGCGGCGAAGCCGCGAGCCATAACATGATCCTGTTTACCGTGATGAATACGGCAAGCCTACAGCTGATTCCGACAACGGTCGCGGCGCTTCGGCTGAAAAACGGATCCGCCGCGCCGATGGAGATTCTCCCCTGCGTCTGGCTCTCGTCGGCGGGTTCCCTCGCGGCGGCGCTCTTGGCGGCGAGCCTTTTCCGCCGGCTCCGAAAGGGGCGGCGATGAGCTTTACCGATTTTTTGATCCCTTGTTTTTTTGCAGGCGTGCTCCTTTACGGGCTTTGCAAAAAAACGGACGTTTTTTCGGAATTTACCGAGGGCGTCAAGGAGGGCTTACATACGATCCTCGAGATCTTTCCGTCGCTGTTCTGCTTGGTGGTCACGATCGCGGTCTTTCGTGCCTCGGGGGGAATGACGGTTCTTTCGGAGCTTCTTTCGCCATTTTTTTCATGGATCGGGTTTCCGCCCGAGTGCGCGCCGCTGGTGCTGCTTCGTCCGTTTTCGGGGAGCGGCGCGATCGCGCTCTTTGAACAGCTTCTCGGCGGATACGGCGCGGACAGCTTCGCGGGGCGGGTCGCCTCCGTCATTCTCGGAAGCAGCGAGACGACCTTTTATACCATTTCCGTTTACTTCGCGGCGACAAGGGTCAAAAAGACCCGCTATGCGCTCCCCGCCGCGTTATGCGGGGACATAGCGGGCTTTTTGCTCAGCGCGCTTACGGTTCGGCTGATTCTTCGGTAGCGTCGGACTCTTCGCCCTCAAAATAAATCTTCTGCGCGGAACGGCACGGCTCCGAGACAACAAACTGCGTCGCGTCGAAAACCGTTCCTTCCTCTTCAAAGAGGATAAAGCACAGCCGCTCGTCCGAAAGCGTTCCGACGTTTCCCTTCACATCGGTCACGGTCACCCGTCCCGCTTCGTTCGTCGATACCGTCGGGGCAATCTCGGAAAGCTCCTTTCCCGATACAAGCGTGCTGCCCCGATATTGTCCGCCCTTCAGGCTGAAAGCCTTCGAGATCAGCTCCTGAATAGGCGAAAGCCCGCAGTAATCCGCCGCTTTGCGGATCGGGTCGAGCATTCCGTCAAAATTGAAATCCGTTACGGTCGAAACCACAAGATAGCCGCAGTCCGCGCCCTTCAGCTCGATCAGGTAGGTGTACAGATCGGCGTTTGTCAGCATCGCCGCGCGGTTTTCCTCCGGAGTATCCAGCTCGTTATTCGCGTCCTGAACCGCGGGGAAGATCCATATATACGGGAAAAGCCCGTGAAAGCCCTTGACCATGCCCCAGCAGTTGTAAACGAACAGCCCCGCCGTAATCCCGACCGTGATCAGAAAGCTGTTGTCCTTTTTCTCCTCGGATTTCCGCTTGGAATATCCGGGGATCTTTTTGTTCACCGTCTCGGTTTTTTCCGCCTCGCGCGCCTTCGCGGCATAATATTCGGTGATCGACGGGATCGTAAAGACCGCGAAAATCAAAACAAAAAGCGAAAAGCGCTCAACAATAAACGCGTAAAGGATAAACGACCAGATCGACGCGTTTACCAGCGTAAGCGAAAGAAGAAGCTCCGAGCCGTGCTTTTCCTTCCACCCCGAAAAATAAGCGACCAGCGCAATCGCAAGCAGTCCGAGCGGCATGATCAGGTACTCGAGACCGAAGCCATCCTTAAAATACATCGTCCCGATATAAGAGGAATAATTCCTCCCCGTAAGCGCGTCCGCCGCCGCGGCGATCAGATCCAGCGGATTCGCTCCCGCCGCTTTCATAATCAGGCAGACCGCAAGCACGCCGACCGAAACGGAGCCGTAAATGATCAGGTTTTTCTTCGTCGGACGGATCAGCGTAAGCAGATAAAGCGGGATAAACGCCGCCGCCGTATAATGCAGGAACACCGCGCAGATCCCGAAAATCAGAACGGGAACGACCTTCCGCTCCTTCATAAAGCCGTATGCCAGCAAAAGAAGCGACGCCGCCATGCTCTGACGGATAAAGTTCAGCGAGTTATAGAAAAGCGTCAGGCAAAGATAAACGACCACCGAAAGCCAGACGTTATCGCTGTATTTCCGGATCGCCCACGCGACCGGCGCTAAAATCAGAACGGCATAGATCCCGTACATCACCTGCGGATCGTCCGTCACAAACGTGATCAGCTTCGTCAGCAGCGTGAAAAGCGGCTCAAAGCCGAGCGTAAACGCCTCGCCGAACGAGGCGGAATCAATCTGGCGAAAGATGCGGATATAGCTGAAATAGTCGTTTCCGATCCCATAGCGGAAAATCGAAACCAGAAACATCAGCACGAACATGATCCCGAGATAAACCGTTTTTTTCACGGGAGTCGGATTTTTCATCACAAGCGGAACGGCAAGCAGGATCGCGAGCGCGAACAAAACGATATAAACAGCCATAAGCGAGGTTTCCTTTCGGGACTGACACGTCAAAATTTGTTTTACTTCGTATGATATACCGCCCTCCATTGCAAACTGAACAGTTTGCAATGCGTCGATAAAATCGGCAGCAAAGCTATGCTTTGCGAGGGCGGTATGTACTCGGCGCCGGCGGCGATGCCGCCGCGGTACAACG
>CAZKKZ010000031.1:0-29440 GCA_964553625.1 uncultured Ruminiclostridium sp. | reverse complement strand
TCGGGTTCTACTGCTGGAAGGCGAAGGCGGAAAACATGATCAAAATGCGGGCGGAAGCGGCGCGGGAGGAGCAAAAGAATCCTCTCGATTGGAAGGAAATTCTGGAGGAATTGGACGGGCAGCAAATGCTGTAAGAAAGGAAGGCTGAAATGGAATTAAAAGAAATCATCACTTTTGTGGTCGGCGGGATCATCCTGATCGGAACGGTAATCTACCTCGTTCTGAATCAGAAGGAAAAAATTACGGAATGGCTGAAATACGCCGTGACCGAGGCGGAGAAAATTCTTGGCGGCGGGACGGGTCAGCTTAAGCTTCGGCAGGTCTATGACTGGTTTACGGAGCGGTTCCCGATCCTTGCGGCGGTGCTTCCGTTTCGGGTGTTTTCGGCGTGGGTAGACGTCGCGCTTGAAACGCTTGAAAAGTGGAACGAGAACAAGAAAATCGAGGAATATATCAAAGGAGCGTGAAACCGATGTATACGAACAAGGGACTTGTAAAGCACGCGGAAGCAGCTTTGAAGCTGAACACAAAATATATGTGGGGCGGGATTCTCCGCCCCATTACCGACGGGTATATTGATCTGCTGTCAAAATTGTACAAGGACACGCCGCAATACCCCGCCGAGCGGGTGGAAACGCTTCGCGGACTGGTCGGGAGGAATTATTTCGGCTGCGACTGCGTGGGATTGGTCAAAAGCTACTACTGGTCGGGGAAGGAAAATGGCGGGACAGGCTCGCCGAATTACGGGAAAGCGGGATTCCCCGACGTGAACGCGAACGCGATGTACGCGGCGGCACGGGTTAAAGGAAAAATTGACACGATCCCCGAGGTGCCGGGGTTGGTGGTGTACTGTAAATCCCGTCCGCACGTCGGGGTGTATATCGGGAATGGGTACACGATCGAAAGCACGCTCGGCGGCGGGTTTGACGGGATTGTGAAGCGGAAGCTGAAGGACTGGATTTGGGAATACTGGTTCGAGTGTCCGTATATTACATATGAGGAAACGGTGACCGCAAAGCCGCCAGTGCAGGCGAATGCACAAAAATTCAAAGTCGGGGATAAGGTCAGGGTGAAAAACGGCGCGAAAACCTACACCGGGACAAGCCTTGCGGCGTTTGTGTACGGGCAGGTGTACGACGTCATGGAGATCAAAGGCGATCGGGTCGTGATCGGGCAGAAAAGAAAGGTCACCGCGGCGGTAAAAGCGGGGGATTTGGTGAAGGTATGAAGGAAGGGCGGAGAGATCCGCCCTTTTTAGTTCTGTAAGGAAGTATTGCGCGTTATGCGGAATTTCGACACGTTGCGCAAAAAGGCTTGAAAATTTTGGCAAAATATGTTATATTATACTCAAATTAAGTTTGCGCGAGGTGTAACATGGAATATTCATTTCCGGAGTATCGCATAATTTCGACAGAAACAATGATAAGCACAATGCAGGAATCGAATCGGAATAATGAACGTTTTTGCTTCATACTCGGTTCAGGCGCATCGGTTGAATCGGGGATTCCAGCCGGAACCGAATTGGAGAAGAGATGGATGGAGTTCCTTATGGGAAAGTCCCCAGACGACGGGGTGCCTTCCAAAGATCCAAACGAGGTTCGCAAGTATGCGAAAAATTTGAAAAAAGAGAATAAGATTAAGTTTGACTTTTCAGAAATAGAGAAAAATTGGAAAGAAGTTCAAAATGGGGAAACGTCCCATCTTTCCAGTGAATATTATTTTGATTTGTGTACTCTGCGGTTTTATCCGAAGTACAAAAACTCCTACCGATATTTCGAACGGCTGATGGAAGCAAAGGAACCCAGTTTGGGATATCGGGTATTAGCCGAACTGCTTACTCATGAAAATAATCTTGTTGTCACGACTAATTTTGACAGCTTAATTGAGGACGCACTGTTTTTATATACGGATAAAAAGCCGCTGGTTATCAATCATGAGAGTCTTGCCGATTATATTTCGGATCCTTCAATTACCCGTCCGATTATTGCGAAAATTCATCGGGGGCTTCTTTTTACTCCGCTTAATAGTATAAATGACACGGACAGTCTGAAAGAAGAATGGGAAAAAGTGCTGTCAATCGTCTTTAAAACCTATACACCGATTGTGATCGGCTATGGTGGCGGCGATCATAGTCTGATGGAATTTCTTCAAAGCGAACGCGCTGAACTGAATCAGGGGATTTACTGGTGCTATCTTTCAAAAGATGAGCTTCCTAATGAGAAAATACAAAAATTAGTGGAAGATAAAGACGGCTATCTCGTTTCGATTGAGGGATTTGATGCTTTTATGACCGCCATTGGAAGTCAAATGTGTCCGGATGTAATTGTACCCACTGCTACGAATGAATTCCTTAAGAACCGGTATCAATCAAGAATTGATACGTATACAAAAAGATGGAATGAGTTAGAAAGTCAATCTCTGCAAGTGAAAAATATGCGGGATTCAGAATTGGAAGCCGAAAAAGAGCGCGAGGAGTCGAAATTGCTCACATACTTTGATTATTTTATTCGGGGAGCGCGCTTTGTGGAAAATGGAGAATATGATCGAGCAATAGAATGCTTTGATCGATCGATTGAATTAAAGGACGATTTTGCGCCCACTTACAATAATCGAGGAATTGCTTATCATAATTTAGGACAGTATGATGATGCAATTGCCGACTATACTAGAGCTCTTGAATTAAGTCCAAGTTATTGGGAGGTCCTCAATAATCGCGGTATATCTTATAAAAGCTTCGGACGATATGGAAAAGCAATTTTGGATTTTGATAGAGCACTTGAATTAAATCCGGTTTGTTCAGTGGCATACAATAGCCGCGGGGTTGCTTATAGCGCTTTAGGATTGAGTAATAATTCAGTTGTGAATTATCATAAGGCACTTGAAGATTACAACAAAGCCCTTGAATTAAACCCAGACTATTCAGAGGCATATAATAATCGAGGGGTTGTTTATAGTTATTTGGGTTGTCAGGAAAAGGCCGTTGCCGATTATAATAAAGCGTTAGAATTAAATTCAAATTATGCAGAGGCGTACAATAATCGAGGACTGACTTATACCAAGCTAGAGGACTTTAAAAATGCAATTGCAGATTACGAAAAAGCGTTAGAATTAAATCCGAATTATGCGGAGGCATATAATAACCGAGGGAATGTTTATTACAATTTGGGAGAATATGAAAGTGCAATTGCTGATTATAACAGAGCGCTCGATTTAAGTCCAAGTTGTTCGGAGACATACAACAATCGCGGACTTGCATATCATGGTTTGAGAGAGTATAAAAACGCAATTGACGATTATAATAGGGCTTTGAAGTTAAATCCAAGCTACTGGAAAGCATATTTTAATCGTGGGAATGTTTATATTGACCAAAAGATGTACGAAAATGCAATTGCGGATTACAACAGCACAATCAAATTAAATCCAAATTATCCAGACGCATATGGCAATCGGGCAAATGCTTATGATATTCAAGGGAATCCTGAGAATGCAATTGCCGATTATGACAAAGCTCTTGAATTGAATCCAAGAGATCCGAAAGTATATTTAAATCGTGGTTTAACTTTTAGTAGTTTGTTACAGTACGAAAACGCAATTGCAGATTATAATAAAGCAATTCAATTGAATCCCATATATAAGACCGCTTATCTAAAAAGAGCTGAGGTATATCGTGTATTGGGAAAAATTGAACTTGCAGAGGACGATGAAAGAACAGCTAAATTTCTTTAATAACGTCCTTTTTGAGTTTATACTAATTTTTATCTGGATGTGGAGGTTTACAGAAAAAACATTTGTTCGAAGCAGAAGGTAGATATTTTAGGTCGTTTGTGGTGGTTTAATCGACCATTATTCCTACATTTTATCTCGTGAAATGCTTTATAATCAGCATTCTTCATTTTCGCGTTTGAAATTTAACGAATTTTTACCAAAATTCGCTTGACAATGTTTACAAAAAATGGTATATTTATATAAGGAAAGTCAAATAAAAAGAGATTTTTGTTCTTTATTATTCTCCCCGTACTTCCGATCATACAAATTTCCGGTCACGCCCGAAGGACGCGTCTGCCGAAATCACGGATTTTAACGGAAGACAATATAAAACATCATCTGCACATGGGGTCGCTTGAGGAACATCGGTTTTTCAAGCCTCTTGTCCTGCGCCGAGCCGCAGACCTCCATAGAAACGGTCACAAACATGAAACACCTTGCCGCACTGCTGAAAAAATACAACTGTATATGGGTACGGATCGAGGTCGGAAACCGCCTGACACTCTGCGTCAAAGGAAATTACGGCGCCGATAAGCTTCCGAGCGACCGGCTCCTTCTTTCCGAGATTGTATACGCCGACGATTTCCCCGCTCTCGTAAACACGCTGAACGATTTTTCCACGAACGGCGAGCTCCGCGTATTCACGCATTTTCGCATGGAGCTTGAAAACGAGCTGCATTGGGCGTATCTGTGCTGTGAAAAATCGGGTCAGAACGACGGCGGCTATAACGGCGTTCTGCTCGATGTTTACGAATATCTCGACTGTGTCCCGAAGGATCACGTGATCAGCGAATTTCAGATCCGGGAAAAAGAAAAGCTTACCGACCCAGACGAAACGCCCGTCACGCTCTCCGAGATCTGCGGACTGGAATACCTGCGGAAAATTCAGCTCCCGTTCCTGATCACGGGCGTCGCCTCCGCGATCTACAACGACCGCGACAGGCTGATCTGCAGTCTCCCGGAGCAGCGGAACGTCGAAAAATCCGGCTACCGCTTTATCAAGAAAATGCCGATCCGCTTTAATCACACGATCGGCGGCTGGTGGTGCGTCGGGACAAACAGCGAGGAAAACGTACAGATGTCGGAGATCATCCTCGAAACGATGGTCGATAACCTCTCCCGGATCGCGCAGTCCTCGATCCTTTTATATAATGAAATGCAGAACTCGCGCGCCGTCAATCTCCAGCTCGGCGCGAACGTGGAGCAGCAAATGCTCGTCAACCGCATTTATTCGATCATCATGGAGGAATCCGACAGCGAAAGGGCGCTCGCGCAGGTACTGGAGCTGTCCGTCAAGAGTCTCCGGATCGACCGGATCGCGGCGTATCTTCCTACGGGAAGGGAGCTTCAGCCGGCGCTGATCTGTCACTACGAAACCGAACGCGGGAGCAGGAGCAACCTCGATTCCTACATCACGGAATATTACGACCGGATTCTCGCCGGTCTCGACGTCGCGGAAAACTATTTCGCGCACGGGAACGATCGTCTCCCCATTCCGGCGGCGACCTTTGCCGTATCGAAGATCTCGGGCGGAAAAAACGGGATCGGGCTCCTGTTTTACGAGGTCTACGACGAGGAACGGCAATGGGACTACGACGATCACCGTATGATCCGAAGCATTTCGCAGGCGATCTCGGGCTTGATCGTCCGCCGCGAAATGGATCGCGAAATCGAGGATAAAAACCGCCAGCTTACCCGCCTTGCCTTTTACGACGGTATGCTCGGGATCCGGAACCGCGCAAGGCTCGACCTCGACGCCGAGGAAGCGCTCCTCCGGAAAAAGTCGGGCGTCGGCATGGCGGTGCAGATTCTGAATACCCGCTCGCTCAACGAGGTATTCGGACAGAGCTATACCGACCGCCTGCTGAAAATGATCTCCGACGAGCTGACGCGTCCCGAGATCGGCGGGGAAGCGGTCTACCGCTATTCGGGGAGCATATTCTTCCTGCTTCTGACCGATACGGACGCCGAAGCGGCGCAGCGGATCGCGCAGACGATTCTTTCCCGCTTTTCCGCGCCGTTCATGCTCGACGGGGCGGAGCAGTACGTCGAATCCGCGGTCGGAATCGCGGCGTTCGGTCCCGCCGTCGCGAAAAGCGAGGACCTGTACCGCACGGTGCTTTTATCCCTCTACCGCGCGAACGAATACGGGAAAAATTCCCTTGCCTTCGTGAACCACGAATTTCTCGAAACCTCGGGCGCGACCTATCATCTCGAGCAGGAGCTTCGCCGCTGTATCTCCGACGATATGCGGGGCTTCGAGGTGCATTTTCAGCCCGTATACCACGGCGACGCGCTTCATCATTACGAATCGCTTCTCCGCTGGCGCGGGCAGCGCGACGGAAAGATCAGTCCGCGGATCTTTATGCGGCTGATGGAAAAGGTCGGACTGGATTCGACGATCGACTTCTGGGTGATCCCCGAGGCTTGCCGATTCTGCAAAAATATGCGCGAGCGAACGGGCGAAAATATCCGGATCAGCGTAAATCTCACCGTACACGAAATGCAGAGCGGGACGATCCCGGGCATTATCCAGACCGCTCTCGCCCGCGCGGAGCTTCCGCCGGACGCGCTCATCGCCGAGATCCCCGAGGGGGCGCACGTACACGCGCCGACCGAAACGGCGGCGACGCTCGGTAAGCTGAAAAAAATGGGGGTCTCGGTCTGCATCGACAGCTTCGGAAACGATTATCTCCCGCTTCAGATGCTGAAATACTCCTACATAGACATGATCAAGCTGAGCGCAAGCTTTGTGACAAATTCGGGCGACCGCTTCGACAAGGAACTTGTGAAGACAACGGTTCGCCTCGCGGAAAGCCGCGGGATCGAGGTATTCGTCAAAAACATCGAATATCTCGCGCAGCTCGAGGCGGCGCAGGAATTCGGGCTCGAGCGCTTTCAGGGCGGGCTTCTGAACCCGCCGCGCTCCGAGCATGAGATCGCCGCGGAAATGACCGTGACGATCGGCGGAGAGCCCTCCGAGGCGGTTCTTCCGAAATTTTTCTGAGAAAGAGAAGAAGCGTCCCGGCGCTTCTTTCCTCTTTTATATAAAAATTTCCCGAAAACCCTTGACAATCCGCCTTCCCCGTGCTATAATAATAAAGCTGTTCTAAAGACAGCAGGTCGTCTTTTCATACTGATTTACGACTAAAACCGCGCAGAGAATCAGGCAAAAGCTTGAACAGATGGGTTTTGCGCCGATTCTGCGCACGGTTTCGGGGGTAAAGAGTACGAGACGCTAACGGGAAACCGCCTGCCGAGGAATGGGAAACGAATTGATTTTCTCCCGCGGATCCCTCGGTAAATCTTTTGCGCCGCCTTGAAAAAAGCGCGAAAAAAGACCCGAACGGCTTCGCGGCTTCATTTTTTGGACAGCAAATATCTCGAACAGGAGGAAAGCTTATGGCAAGCGAAAAGATCTTACAGACCAAGCAGCAGTACGTAGACGAGCTTGCGGCAAAGCTCGAAAGCGCGGCAGGCGGCGTGATCGTCGACTATAAGGGCATCACCGTCGCGGACGACACCAAGCTTCGCAAGGAACTCAGAGAAGCGGGTGTCGAATACTTTGTCGTAAAGAACACGCTTTTAAAGAGAGCCGTCGAAAAGGCGGGGATCAGCGGAATCGCGGAGCACCTTGAGGGAACGACCGCGATCGCGATCTCGAAGGACGACATTATCGCCGCTCCGAAAATTCTCTTTAAGCAAAGCGAAGCGAACGACCAGATTTTTAATATCAAGGTCGGCTTTATCGGAAAGGAAGCGATCCCGACCGCGGTCGTCGAGGAGTACGCAAAGCTCCCGAGCAAGGAAACGCTCATATCCAAGCTTCTTTTCATGCTCCAGTCTCCCATGCAGAGACTTGCGATCGCGTCCAGCGAGATCGCGAAGAAGAAGGAAAGCGAAGGCGCCGCGTAAGACCGATCTTCGGATTTTTGCGGCATGACTCGCGGCAAAACGCCGCGTAAACAAAATTATGAATACGGAGGAAAATAAAAATGGCTTCTGAAAAGGTTTTAAAGTTAGTTGAGGACGTTAAGGAATTAACGGTACTGGAGCTGAACGATCTCGTAAAGGCTCTTGAGGAAGAATTCGGCGTATCGGCTGCGGCGATGGTTGCGGCGGGTCCCGCTGCGGGCGGCGCTGCCGCGGCGGCGGAGGAGAAGACGGAATTCGACGTCGTTCTCGCTTCCTTCGGCGACAGCAAGATGAACGTCATCAAGGCGGTAAAGGACATCTGCGGTCTCGGTCTGAAGGAATCCAAGGAGCTCGTAGAGAGCGCGCCGAAGGCGATCAAGGAAGGCGTAGCGAAGGCGGAAGCGGAAGAGATCAAGGCGAAGCTCGAGGAAGCGGGCGCTACCGTAGAACTCAAGTAAGTTCCCGATTTCACAAACATAAAAACATCGGCGCGTTTTCCGTGCCGATGTTTTTCTTTTGCGATTTCCTTATTCCTCAATCTTCACAAAATCCCCGACCCCATGCTTGCAGAGCGGGCAGATAAAATCGGGCGGAAGCTCCTCTCCCTCATAAACATAGCCGCAGATCTCACAGCGCCAGCCCTTCACCTTCTTCTCCTCGGGCTTCGGCTTTACGTTCCTTTGATAAAAATCATACGTAACGCTCGGCGCGTCGGAAAGAAGCTTCGCGTCCGTGATCTCCGCGGTGAAAAGCGTATGCGTCGAAAAATCCGCCGTTCCCGTCACCCGAAGAGACAGCGCCGCGTTCGCGAAGTCCGTCAGATACAGCAGCCCGTTTTCCGAACGCGCGACGCCCGAAAATCCCGCAAGCTTATCCGTGTCCCGCCCCGAGTGAAACCCGAAGCGCTCGTATACCCCGAAGGGCGCCGCCTCGGTCAGAACGGATAAATTAAACGTCCCGCCGTTTATGATCATATCGTGCGTATAATTCCGTTTATTGACGGCGCAGACTGCCAAACAGGGCGAACCGGAGGTTACCTGCATCACCGTATTGACGATACAGCCGTTGTCCTTCTCCCCTTCTTTCGCGGTCAGGACATAAAGCCCGTACCCGATCTTAAATAACGCCTTGTTGTCCATTGCACTTTCCTCCTTTGACGTCTCTATTGTTCCCGCTTTTTGCGGGAAATACCCTAATAGCTGTCCCTTCCGAAAAGGCTTTCGTCATTTTCAAGCCATTCCGACGTTTCAATCACGCGGTATTCGTCTTTCGTATCGCGGACAAATACGCGGACGATCCCCGCGTTCAGAATCGTTCGCTTACACATGGCGCAAGGCTCCGTACCGCCGCAAAGCTCTCCCGTTTTCGCGTCGTGACAGGCGAGGAAAATTTCCGCACCGATCATCTGTCCGCGCGAGGCGGAAATGATCGCGTTCGCCTCGGCGTGAACCGCCCGGCAAAGCTCATACCGCTGCCCGCGCGGGATCGCGTACCGCTCGCGGACGCATTCGCCGAGCTCGCAGCAGTTTTCCCGCCCGCGCGGAGCGCCGTTATATCCCGTCGAAATGATCTCGTCGTTTTTGACGAGGATCGCGCCGAAATGCCGCCGAAGGCAGGTGCTTCGCCCGCTTACCGCCTCCGCGATGTCGAGGTAATAATTGATCCTGTCGCGCCGTTTCATAAGCCGCTCCCCTTCCGTAAAACTCCCCAGATTCATTAAATCATATTTTCTCGGGTTTGTCAAGCCCGATCGTCGGAAAAGGCTTGCTTTTTAGGAAAAAATGTAATATAATAGTGTTTAGCGATTCCCCTGCCTTTTACCGAATGAAAGGAGGCTTCCTTTTTTGGATTTTGAAGAGCTTCACGACATTGCCGATTACCCGAACTGGCTCGAGATCACGCCGATTGAGCTTGGACGCTCGGGAGAGAGCAAGTATCATATTATCCGAAACAACGGCATTCATCTTATTCTTCGGACGAGCGACATTTCCGCCTATGAACGGCACCGCGAAAGCGCCGTTTTCGCGAAATATATCTACGACACGCTCGGACTGCATATGAACATTCCGATCGAGGTCGCCGCCTGCAACAACGACCGCCTCGCGTACACCATTTATACGTGGGTCGAGGGGGTCGACGCGAACGAGCGGATCCCGAATCTCCACACCCCCGAACAGGCGCGCTGCGGCGAAGCGGCGGGCAGGCTTCTGAAAAAGATTCACTCGATCGAAGCGCCGCCCGAGCTGACCGCTTGGGAAAGCTATTTCGGGAATCGGCTCACCGTCACGATCGAACGGTTTTTAAGCTATCGAATTTCATTCCGGGGCGACGAAAACGTCGTGGAGTTTTTAAAGGGAAACCGCTCCCTTTTAAAGAATCGCCCGCAGACCGCCGTACACGGCGATTTTCATACCGGAAACCTGATTTTCGTCGCCAACGACAAGTACGGCGTGATCGACTTCGGGCGCTGGTGCTGGGGCGATCCGTATATGGATTTTCAGTGTATCCGCCGCTCCTGTACCGTTCCGTTCTCGCGCGGACAGATCACCGGCTATTTCGGCGGGTCGATCCCGACCGACTTCTTCCCGCTCATGGCGTACTATACGGCGGCGGCGCTCCTCGTCTCAATCTGCGAGGCGTATCCGCGCGGACGGCACGCCCTCGACGAGGCGGTGCGCTTCGCGGAAAAGACCGTAAGAGAATATAACCAGTTCGAGGGGCTGATCCCGACATGGTATTAACCAAGAAAGCTTGTACTGAATTATGACCAACATTATTCTGATCGGAATGCCCGGCTGCGGAAAGAGCACCTGCGGCGTTCTGCTCGCGAAAACGCTCGGAATGGGCTTTATCGACACCGACCTGATGATCCAGCTTCACCAAAACGCCACTCTTCAGGCGCTTCTCGATCAATACGGAACGGAGCGCTTCCGCGAATTTGAGGAGGACGCGCTCATTCTCTCCGCGGCGGCGGAAAATACCGTGATCGCCACGGGCGGAAGCGCGGTATTCTGCGAAAAGGGCATGGCGGCGCTCAAAAAAAACGGAACCTGCGTTTATCTTGAGGTCGGCTGCGAAGAGCTCGAGCGGCGGATTACCAATATCACGACGCGCGGGATCGCGGCGGCGAAGGGCATGACGATCGCGGATATTTTCGCCGAGCGAAAGCCCCTTTACGAACGCTACGCCGATCTTCGCGTTGACGCAAACGCCCATAGCATGGAAGAAAATATCGAAAAAACGATCAAGGCACTCGGACGGTAGTCCTGCCCCAAAAACAAAAGCGAAAGGGAATCCGCTATGAAACACAGCGAAGCCGCGTACCGCCACGAACTGAAATACCGAATCGCCCGCGGAAGCTATGAGATCCTTCGCGGGCGGCTGAAAGCCGCGATGCGCTCCGACCCGAACGCGGAAAACGGGCGCTACCGCATTACGAGCCTTTATTTTGACGACCTTTACCGCTCCGCCTACCGCGATAAGCAGAACGGAATTTTAAGCCGAAAGAAATTCCGGATCCGAACCTATAACCTCGACCCCGCGTTCATTCGCTTAGAGGAAAAATGCAAGGACGGCGACATGGGCTATAAGAAAAACGCCGTTCTGAGCCTTGACGAATACCGCGCGCTTCTTTCGGGAAAAACGGACTTCCTGTCCGACGAGCGCTTTTCGGGAACGGCGGCGGAGGATTTTCTCTGGGCAACTGCGGCGGCAAGGCTCTCCCCCGCGGTCGTGGTCGATTATCTGCGCGAGCCGTATATCTGCGCGGCGGGAAACGTGCGGATCACCTTCGATCTGCAAATCTCGGCGGGAAACACGCGCGATCTTTTCGACCCGGATACGCGCTTTACCCCCGCGCTCCCGAACGACGAGGCGGTACTCGAGATCAAGTACGACCGCTTTCTCCCGCTTTATATTGAGGAGCTTCTCTCGGGTGTTCCGCTGCTGTACGAATCGGTCTCGAAATTCGTATTGTGCAGCGATACTGCAAGATTACTTCAATACGGGTGCTGATTGCCGCTTATTTACTACATTTCGGTTTATGCCCATAGCGGCGCGCCGTGAAAGGAATCAAGTTTGAAAAAGCTTTGATTTTTCAAACCCGTCGTTTGTGCCTCGGCAGCAGCAAAGCTGCACTTCTCGGCACAAACTTCCTCCATAGGAAAGGAATGATTACAAATATGAAAACATTAAGCATTATCGACGAAACGATCCGGCTCTTCGGCGACGCGCTGAGCTTTACGGCGCTGACGCCGGCGGGAATGATCGCCGCCATGCTCTCCGCGCTCGTCTGCGGGATCATTATTTTTCTTGTGTACCGCTTCTGCTACCGGGGCGTCGTATACAGCGACAACTTCAACATTCTCCTCGTCATGATCACGGCGATCACCGGATTTATCATCATGACCATCAGCTCGAACGTCGTTTTATCGCTCGGTATGGTCGGCGCGCTCTCGATCGTCCGCTTCCGCACGGCGATCAAGGATCCGCTTGACATCGGCTTTTTATTCTGGGCAATCGCGGCGGGACTTACGGCGGGCGCGGGACTGTACTTCGCCGCCGTTTTCGGCACGGTTCTGATCGCGGTCATCTATATCGTATTCAGCCTGATCAAGCAGCAGAAGCGCAGCTATCTCCTGATCCTGCGCTACGGCGACGCGGCGGAGGAAAACGTAAACGCCGTTCTCGGCGGCATGAAATACCGGCTGAAAAACAAGACGAAAACCGAAGGGGCGAACGAGCTCACCATTGAGGTCAAGGTAAAAAACAACGACGCCTCCTCCGTTTCCCGTTTTCAGGAGATCGAGGGCGTGACGTCGGTGACGCTCCTCGAATACAGCGGCGAATACATGAACTAGGGGGAGCTATGCGCTATACGACCGATTTTGATCGGCTTTTCGCCGATCTCGACAGCCGCCCTGCCGATCCGGATACGCTTGTTTCCAAGCACGCGGACGAAAACGCGAAAAAGCTGTTTGAATATCTCAAAAGCATTTACGGAAAGGCGATCCTTTCGGGGCAGCAGTATTTACAGGAAGCCGAGCTTGAGGACGTCGTATACTGGCGCGCGGCAAAAAAGCTTCCCGCCGTCCGCGGCTATGATCTCATGGACATGGACAAGAAAAGGGGCGACAACCAGATCGACCGCGCCTTAAAATGGGCAAAGGAAACGGGGTGTATCATTACGCTCTGCTGGCACTGGTACGCGCCCGACGACCTGAGCGATCCCGAAAACTGCACATGGTCCTTTTACTACAAAACGACCGATTATACCCACAAAACCTCGTTCGATCTGCTGAAGGCGGTCGAACCGGGAACGGCGGAGTATGAATTCGCCGTTTCGAGGATCGACAAAGCCGCCGAATCCCTCCGCCGCTTTGAGCGCGAAGGGATTCCCGTTCTGTTCCGCCCGCTCCACGAGGCGAACGGGAGCTGGTTCTGGTGGGGCGTTCGGAAGGACGCGAGAGAGGAAAGTATTGCCGCTTACAAAAAGCTTTGGTACATGATGTTCGACCGGATCGAAAATTATCATAAGCTGACCAACATAATCTGGGTATGGAACGGACAAAATAAGGATATGGCGGTTCACCCGAATACCTTCGACCTTTGCGGCGAGGATTTTTACAGCGAAAAGCCGGACGATCATTCCTCCCAAAAGGAAAAATTCCTCGAGGTCACCTCGTACACGCACGGAAAAATGGCGGCGCTGAGCGAATGCGGCTATATCCCCGCGCCCGACGCGCTGATCCGGGACGGCGTAAAATGGCTGTGGTGGCTTCCGTGGTGGGGGAGCTTCGTGTACGCGGTCGAGGGCTGGAAACCGATATTTGACGAAAAAAATTTGCCTTTTTGCAACCAAAAGTACCTGAACGAAGTGTTTATAGCAGAGACGTTCCGACACCCGTACTGTATCACCCTCGACCGGCTCCCTTTTTACAAAGGCGACGCGTCGCTGCCGGAACGGTTCCGGGACGGATCGCTCAACGTCTGACAAAATCCATGTGCGAAGAAAGGAAGAAAAACAATGAAAAAGAAAGTTTTAGCCGTATTATTGACTGCCGCTCTGCTCGGCACCCTGACCTCCTGCTCGGGCAGCGGAGACGAAACGACAACCACGCCCCCCGCGAATCAGACTACCCAGCCCACGGAGGGAACGACCGCGCCCGAGGACGCGCCCGATCCCGAACCGACCACCGATCCCGCCGAGGAGGGCGATCCCGACGCTTCGGAGCAGACCGACTGCCGGAAGCTTACGGACGCGGTATTAAAATCGCCGAGTCTGGAAGAGGTCGCGACCATGCAGGTGGACGACAAAGCCATGCTGACCGACGTCATGAATTATGATCTCTCCCTGTTCGGCGAGTACAGCGTCGTTACGCACCTCATGAGCGCGCACCTGATCGAAATCACCGTCGTAAAGCCCGCCGAAGGAAAAAAGCAGGACGTGCTCGATTTCTTTGAAAAGAGAAAGAATCAGCTGATCAACGAGGTCGCGTTCTACCCCGAGCAGCAGGAAAACGCCGAGGCGACCGTATACGGGGAAAAGGACGGCTACGCCTATCTGCTCTGCGGCTTTGATTCCGCGGAAATGGAGGAAGCGCTCCTGAAAGCGATTGAAGATCATACTTAAAACCAATTAAAAACTGTACAAAAAATCAAGTAAAAACTCAGATATATGGTTTTTACGCAGATTTTTTGTCTACAGTTTTATTGGTTTTCAGTATCAGGCGCAGTAATTTCGTTTAAAAAAGGCTTCACAAATCGGATTGTGAAGCCTTTTTCTTTTTATTCCGGGCTTTTCCCCGCTTCCCCGAACAGCTCCCGATTCATTTCCTCCACCGTCGCCGCTTTCTCGTAGAGAAGCCCCGGCTTCCCGCCCTTTTTCCCGCCGACGAGGATCAGGTAGGGACGCCCGTTCGCGCCGCTTTGCACGGGCTGCAAAATTTTTGGTTCGATCCCGTTTTTCCGCATGAAATAAAGCACGTCGGTCAGCCGCTCGGGAAGATGACAAAGCTTTAAAACCCCGCCGTATTTCAGCAGGAGCGCCGCCGTCCCGATCACCTGCTCCAGATCGCAGGCGATCTCATGCCGCGCGACCGCCTGTGCCTCGGAAAGCCGCCTCGCGCCCGAATCGGGCTTATAATACGGCGGGTTGACCGTTACGAGCGTAAACCGACCGAGCGGGAGCTCCTTCAGCTCCTCCCGCTTCGTCAGGTCGGCGCGAATCGGAATGAGCCGCTCCGAAAGCCCGTTTTCCGCAACCGTGGCGCGAAGAAGCGACACCGCCTCCTCCCGAATCTCGACCGCGTAGCTTTTCCGCGGCGGATTCCCGAGCGCCTCGAACAGCATGGGAATAATCCCGCACCCACTGCACAGATCGCAGACAAGATCGTTTTTCGACGGACGCGCGAACCGCGCCAGAAGCAGCGCGTCCGTACCGAAGCGGTGATCCGCGCTCACATACAGCGTAAGACCGAAAAGGTCAAAGGTTTCTGTTGCTCCGCCGATTTTCCCCACCGCCCCTCTGTCCGACCGGACGGCTCAAAAACAGCCGTCCCTTGTACCGGAAAATGCACTTAAATTTACCCGACCATAATCTCCCCCTTCGGGAGAATCTCGCTGCGGTTCGCGGACTGCCGCCCCGTAAAGCTCAGCATGAGCGAGACGGGACCGATCCGCCCGACGTACATAATGAACGACAAAAGCAGCTTTGTCGCCGTTCCCGAGGAGGCGGAAAGCCCCGTCGAAAAGCCCGTCGTCGAAAAGGCGGAGGCGACCTCGAACAAAACGTCCAGCGGGTTCTGATCGAGATTCATCATAAAAATCACCGTGAACCCCAGCCCGATAAACAGAAACGACAAAAGCAGCACCGTCACGGTCTTATAGACGATCCGCTTCGCGACCGAATGCTTCAGGATCCGAACGTCCTCCCGTCCGCGAAGCACCGACCATGCCGTCGCGATCACAATCGCGACCGTCGTAATCTTTACGCCGCCGCCCGTCGAGCCGGGAGCCGCGCCGATCAGCATTAAGACGATCGTAAACATTTCGGAAAAGCTGTTCACGGTCGGGAGCGGCGCGGCGCAAAAGCCCGCCGTGCGCGCCGAAACGCTCGCGAAAAACGAGGTCAGGAGCCTTTGTCCGAAGGAATAGCCGCCAAACTCCCCCTCCTCGAGAAGCTCGATCACAAAATACGAAGCCGTCCCCGACAGAAGGAGCAGAACGGTCATCGCGAACACGATCCTTGAATGGAGCGAAAAGCTTTTTTTCCGCGGATAAGCGATGATCTCCTCCCATACCACAAAGCCCAGCCCGCCCAGAAGGATCAGTACCGATAAAACGATCAGTACGAACGGATCGCCGATAAAGGGAGAAAGTCCCGTCCCCTCCCCCTCGATGCCGAAAAGGTCGAAACCCGCGTTACAGAACGACGAGACCGCCGTAAAGAAGGAAATAAACACGCCGTACCCCCCGTAGCGCGGTACGAACCGAATCATGAGCAGAAGCGCCCCGACAAGCTCCACGGAAAACGACAAAAGCACCACGCGGGTAAAGATCCGCTTTGTCGCGGAAAGCCCCGTAAGCGTCAGGTCGCCGCTCACGTTCATCGCCTTCGTCAGCCCGAGCTTTCGCCCGATCGCGAGGTTAAAAAAGGTAACCAGCGTCACAAAGCCAAGCCCGCCGACCTGAATCAGCAGCATGATCACGACCTGCCCGAAAACCGACCAGTGCAGATAGGTTTCCGCGACGGAAATCCCCGTTACGCAGGTCGCCGAGGCGGCGGTAAAAATACAGTCCGTAAAATCGGTGAAGCTTCCGCTTTTCGACGAAAACGGAAGCCAAAGCAGGAGCGCGCCGATCAGAATGATCACGAAAAATCCGACCGCGAGCGTCCGCGCGGGGGAAAGCTCCTTTTCCTTTTTCTGAAATAAAACCGGCATGAGATCGCCTTTCTTTTGGTTTAAATGCAGTATTCCGGGTACGGGTCCGCCGCCCGTTCTCTACTCGATCACCGCCCACTCGTCGCCCGTCCCAAACATCTGCGCGGGAGGCGTAACAACCGCGCGGGTGGTATAGGTGGAAACGCGCGGGGTTCGCTCGGTCGAGATCACCGGCGGAGAGGTCGTCTCCGGAGGCGCTTGGGATTCCGGCGGAGCCGTCGTAATCAGCGCGGCGTTTTCGTCCTCCTCCTCGCCGACGTTCTGCGACCGCATATAAGCGATCGCGCGTTCCCCGTAGGCGTAAAGGCGAAGCGCTTCATTCTCCGCGACCAGCAGGAAGGGTCTCCGCCCGTTCACAAGCGCGGAAACGTCCTCGTCCGCTTTTACCGCGAGATAACAGTTTTCGGGAATGCTCTCAATATCGTAGGTAATCCGAACGGTAATGCTTCGGTTCAGGAACTGGAGCATGAGCGCGTCGTGACGCCCCAGATTATACGCCGTAAGCGCGGGCGCGCCGTCCCGATTGTAAACGCTCTCCGAAAGATCGACCACGGCGGCGTTTTTTCGCTGTGATTCCTCGCGGCAGAGCGGAAGATACTCGTTTTGGATAAAAATAACGGAATAAGCGGTAATCCCGATCAGGATCGCGGAAATCAGAAGCGAGCGCAAATGCTTGGTACAGCTTACGATCACGATAAAAAGCGCCATAACGCAGAAGGTCACCGAGGCGGTCAGCAAAAGCCCGTCGAAGGTCAGGGGCGCGCCGCTGTCCGCACCGATCCGAAGCGGATAAAGCGCCAGAATCGGCGCGATCCGGGTCGCCTCGCCCGTAAGGATCGTCGGGAGCGTCACCGAGAAGAACAGCGTATAAACCACCCCGAGAAGCGCCGCCGCCGCGAGCAGCTTATTCAGCTCGATCGACCGCGTAAAAAGCAGCACCAGCACCAGCATGAACGAAAACGGAATCACGCCGTCCAGAAAACGCCCGAAAAGCGCGGTATCCTGATACACGGAAAGCCCGTCCGTTCCGAAGCGGTACAGCGTCCCGAACAGGATTGTAAAAATCACGCCGAAAAAGGTAAAAAACGAGAACCCGAGCATTTTCCGATCGCAGCCGATCGGCTCGCCCGCCCTTTTCCGCTGGATACCGCGCATGAGGATCGTCCCGAACAGGCAGAGCGCAACCGCGCCCACGCCCCATGTCGCCGTCACGAAATAATAAAGCTGACCGAAAAGCGTGATAAAAAACCGCCCGAACCCATTTTCCGCCGAAAAACCCGCCGCGATCTGCGCGAGAAAGCTTTCCGCCGTATTATTTAAAAGCGCGGCGTCGGAACGAAGCCAGAGCGATTGCTGAAGAAATACCGAAAGGATCAGCACGAGCGTGCCCACACCGAGAAAGGACAGGAAAAACGGAAGGAACGGCACGGCGGATTTCCCATAAAACAGCCGCTCGGCGGCAAGCGCCGCGAAAACCGCCAGCACCACCGCGATCAATCGGATATGCGCGCCGAGGGAAAGCGCGCAAAGCCCGCCGAATAAAACCGCGGTCAGGACGCGCGCGGGGCGGCTTTTCAGCTCCTCCGCGCGAAGCAGAAGCCACAGCAGAAGCCACGGGAGCACGATCGTCACCGTCTCGCTCCACGCGAACTTCGCGTGCGCGAAATAACAGCAGTACGCCCCCGCCACGAACGCGGTCAGCGCGCATTTCCAGATCTTGTTGACCCCGAGCCGCCGCGCCGACGAAAACGCCAGAAGCGGCACCACGCTGATCAAGAGCGCGTTCGTCGCATGAATGGCGGCATAACAGCTTTGCGCCTCGCGAAACAGGAACAGAGCGGGCGCGTATAAAAAGCCCTGTAAAAATCCGTAATAATAATCGACCGAGCACATCACGCCCGACCAGTTTTTCCCGAGAAGCCAGTCTCCGACCGCGAGCACGCTCAGCTCGTTCGGATCGGTCGCGGGATAGATCAGCCCGAAGGAGCTTGTAAAATGAAGCAGGAAGAAAAACAGGAAGAGCGGCGGATAGATCGCCTTCCCGCCGTATTTTTCATAGATCGTCTCAAGACGCTCCAGCATTTTCCGCCCCTTCCTTTCCGACGGAGGTTTCCCCTCCTTTTTACGACGCGGTTCCGAACGACCCTCCCAAAAAGAGCGCGAGCAGCAGATACATCAGCGCCGAAAAGGCAAGCAGCCCCATCGCCGCGAAGGAAAGCTTCGGTTTTCCCGCCCGCTCGAGCGCCGCCATATATTCCGCCTCCGGCGCGTTCCGATACTGTTCCCGAATCGCGAGAATCCGACCGACCGACCAGCGCATAAAAATGTAGTCGTTAAATAAGATCACAAGAACCCGGATCACAAGATAGGCATACGAAAAATATTCGATGAGCGTGAAAAGCTCCGCCGGCACGGCAGTCGTGCTTTGATGCGTCCACAGAAGCGCCTGCGCGATCATCTGGGGAATATTCGCGATAAAAAACAGAAGCAGAAGGACGATCGAGGGTCCCGTCATTTTTCGGTAAAGCTGATAAAACGGCATTAAAAGCCCCGCGAGGAAGTTAAACGAAACCTTTCTCCCCGTATCCGCCATATGGAAAAAAAGCGAATAAAAGCGCGGCGTACTGAGATTGTGAACGCCGAGGAAATGAACCAGCTCGGCATGGTTTACGCCAAAGCAGGTGCGCTCGGTTCCGCGCTCCTTTTCCCGCTCCTGTACCTTTTGAATATAATCCTCAAAGCTTTGCGGCATGGGAATCGTGACCGGCTGCCCCCGATCGGAGCGGTAGACATAGCCGTAGGCGTGACGCGGCTCGTTCGGACAGCGTCCCTCCCGTTCGTGGCAGGCGCGGTGCATGGGCGTTCCGCAATCGGGGCAGACCACCGTCTCCTCCTCCGAAAGCGGCAGCCCGCAGATCGCGCAGACCTCCGCCGCCGAGGAATCGGCTTTCGGCTTCTCCCTTCGGATATGCTCCGTTTCCCAGTCATAGCCCTCCGCGTGCTTTGCCTCGTTCGGGCAGTGTCCGTCCCAGCATTTTCGGTGAATCGGCGTTCCGCAGTCGGGACAGACGACGATCTCGTCCTCCGCGCGAAACGGCTCCTTACAGCACTCGCAGATCTTCCCTTCAAATTCCCGCATATCCGACCGTCCTTTCCTTACCCGGAATCCTTTTTCTCCAATAAGTATAGTATACCATAAAAACCTCCCTTTTGCAAGAAAATCTTGGGAAAAGGGCGCTTGTTTTCCGTTTTCTTTTTTGCAGGGTTTGCTTTCCCATGAACGGAAAAGCAAGTTTTTCTCTTTTTAAATATACAAATCGTATATTTAAGATAAAATATTACAAAATATATGTTATTTCGGGCTTTTAAAAGACGCACTGTTCATGCGGGGCGAAAACAAGAACAATGTAATTAAACGGACATACCGCGACTTTTCCGAAAATCCCCGCATATATATGGTACTATGAAATTTAGCTTGACGGCGTGAACTTGAACACGGTTTTGCCGGACAGATTTCCGCCTGTCCTTCGTCAAAATCCTCGCGAATACGTCAGTATTCACTGCGGTTTTTCCTCGGTCAGACAGAAATCTGCTCCGGCAAAACTCTTCGACCGCAAACGTGTGAGATTTTCGCCGATTTTCGGCGAAGAGGACGCAGGCTTGCCGGCGCAAGTCAAGGACGATGAACCGAAAAGCGGCAAAAGATCACACGTTTGCGGCATGTTCAAGTTCGCGCCGCCAAGCTAGGGCAAGTCCATAGAGAGGCAGGGTACGAATGAAAAACGAAGCATATCAGAAAACGGCGGAGTCGCTCCTCGCGGAGATCGGAACGAGCCGCGGTGGGCTTACCGCCGCGCAGGTTCCCGAGCGGCGGCGAAAATTCGGCGAAAACGTCCTCACGGAGCGGAAACGGAAAAGCACGCTCCTGATCTTTTTGGAGCAGTTTAAGGATTTTCTCGTCGCGATCCTTCTGACCGCCGCCGTGATCTCGGCGGTTCTCGGCGATTTCGAAAGCTTCGCCGTCATTCTCGCCGTCCTGACGATGAACGCCGTCCTCGGAACGGTTCAGACGGTTCGGGCGGAAAAATCGCTCGAAAGCCTGAAAAAGCTCTCCTCTCCGAGCGCGAGGGTGCTTCGCGGCGGAAAAACCGTTACGATTCCCTCGGAGGAGCTTGTGCGGGGCGATCTCGTCCTGATCGAGGCGGGCGACCGGATCTCGGCGGACGGACGGCTCCTCGAGGCGATCGCGCTCCGGACAAACGAAAGCGCCCTCACGGGAGAAAGCGCCGAAATTTTAAAGGACGCCGCCGCGATCCCGCGGGAGGTTCCCTTGGCGGAACGGAAAAATTCCGTCTACGCGGGGAGCTTCGTAACGGGCGGGCGGGGAACCGTGCTTGTGACCGAGGTCGGCATGAATACCGAGGTCGGGAAGATCGCCGCCCTCATTCACAGCGCCGAGGAACGGGAAACCCCGCTTCAGCGTTCGCTCGACCGCTTCGGAAAGCAGCTTTCCGCGGTTATTCTGCTGATCTGCGCGGTCGTATTCGGGCTCAGCCTTCTGAACGTCCTGCGCCGCGGCGAAGCAATCGGTCTTTCGGCGGTCACGGATTCGTTTTTATTCGCCGTCGCGCTTGCGGTCGCGGCGATCCCCGAGGCGCTAAGCTCGATCGTTACGATCGTTCTCTCGCTCGGGACGCAGAAAATGGCGGCGGAAAACGCCGTGATCCGAAAGCTTCGGGCGGTCGAGGGGCTAGGCTCGGTCTCGGTGATCTGCTCGGACAAAACGGGAACAATCACCGGAAACCGCATGACGGTAAAAAATTCCGTGCTCTTCGGGGCGGCGGAACGCGATCCCTCGCTTTTACAAAAGGCGGCGGCGCTCTGTAACGACGCGCGTGACAGAGAAAACGGCGACCCGACCGAAACCGCGCTCTTTCGCTTCGCCGAGGAAAACGGGATCCGCGTCCCCCTTCTCCGCGAAAGCGCGCGAAGGCTCGCCGAGCTCCCCTTTGACAGCGAGCGGAAAATGATGTCCGTCCTCGTCGAAGACCGCGAGGGGCGGCGGATCTTTTCCAAAGGCGCGGCGGACGTTCTCTGCGGACGCATGAACATCGGCGCAAACGAAAAAAGGGAGCTGCTTCGGACGACGAACCGCCTTGCCGCGCAGGGAATGCGGGTTCTGTGCTTCGCGTATAAGGAGGTTTCCAAAAATACGCTTCGTCCCTCGGACGAAACGGGGCTGATCCCGCTCGGTCTGATCGCCATGACCGACCCGCCGCGCCCCGAATCGAGACAGGCGGTCGCGGACTGTCTCGCGGCGGGGATCAAGCCCGTTATGATCACGGGGGATCACCTCGTGACCGCCTGCGCCGTCGCGAAGGAGGTCGGAATTCTGAACGATCCGCGCGAGGCGGTCGAGGGGCGGGAGCTCGACCGTCTCAGCGACGAACGGCTGGGCGAGCTTGTTGAAAAAAAATCCGTTTACGCGCGCGTTACGCCCGAGCATAAGCTTCGGATCGTGCGGGCATGGCAAAAACGGGGCTGTACCGTCGCCATGACGGGAGACGGCGTAAACGACGCGCCCGCCCTGAAGCAGGCGGACGTCGGGATCGCGATGGGAAAAGCGGGAACACAGGTCGCGCGGGACGCGGCGGCGATGGTGCTGACGGACGACTGCTTCGCGACGATCGTAAAGGCGGTAAAAAACGGGCGGAACATCTACGAAAATATCCGGAAATCCATTCTTTTTCTCCTTTCGGGGAACATGGCGGGAATCATCGCGGTGCTGTTCTGCTCGATCGCGGGACTTCCCGTTCCGTTTGAGCCGATCCACCTTCTTTTTATCAATCTTCTGACCGATTCGCTTCCCGCGATCGCGCTCGGGCTGGAGCCGCATACCGACGCGGTCATGCGGGAGCGCCCCCG
This sequence comes from uncultured Ruminiclostridium sp., assembly GCA_964553625.1. GTDB lineage: Bacteria > Bacillota > Clostridia > Oscillospirales > Ruminococcaceae > Ruminiclostridium_E. The sequence goes on along the minus strand of CAZKKZ010000031.1, from coordinate 6,893 downwards.
CCGCGCGGGAGAATCGATCCTGACGAAAAAATTCCTGAACGAAACGGTATGGTCGGGGCTTGTGATCGGCGCGGCGGCGATCGGTGCTTTTCTGTTCGGCTATCGGACGGCGGTCGGAAGCCCGTCCGCCGAAGCGTCCACCATGGCGTTCGCGACGCTCTGCCTTTCCCGCCTGTTCCACGGGTTCAGCTGTAAATCGGACGAAGCCGTCCTTTTCAGCGGGAAAATGTTCTCGAACCGCTGGGGCGTTCTCGCGTTTCTGGCGGGTACGGCGCTCCTGAGCGCGGTTCTGCTGCTCCCGCCGCTTCAAGGGCTGTTCCGCGTCGCGCCGCTCCCCCTGCCGCAGACGCTGTCGGTCTACGCGTTCAGTCTCGGCTCCATGCTTGTGATTCAGATGACGAAGGGCTTTCTGTCTCCCGAAAAGCGAGCCGACTCGGGCAGCTCCGAAGCGATCCTCCGTAAGCCGGAATCCCGTAACGTGTGAAAAGGCGTTCCGAGCTTCTTTTTGTGCAGGCGTGCGCTTTACGGCGCGGAAATCTATCGGAAAAAATTCTTCTTTTCGTCAATTTTTACGATTTTTTATCTTATTTTTCTCTCTGTTTTATGAAAACACAACTTAATTTTCACAAAACGAACACTTTTTCATGCTATACTGAAAACATGAAAAACCGAAAGGCAAGCTGCCGCAAATAAATCATTCCGAAAAGGAGGAATGCCGCCCGTGAAAACCTTTGCTTCCTTTAAGAGAATGCTCGGCATTTTCTATCTGTACGCGGCGAAGCTGATCGAACCGCCCGCGAAGAAACAGCTTCCGCCCGCGCCGAAGGTGCTTCGGCTGCAAACGCAGACCAAAAAATGACTGCTAAATAAAAAACGATCCGCGCTTCACAAGGGCGCGGATTTTTCGTTACGCTTCAAGCCTATTTCGTTACACTTTCCATATGATGTGTAATTTAGGAAAACTATCTTCCGGGGCGGGAACCTTTATAAATTTCCTTAGCATATCCATTTTCATCAAAGACTATATAAAGGAAATTATATGTCGATCCTCCCATGAAATATCTCCAAACAGCATCAGAAAAATCCTCGGAAATCTCATATACCGATAAGTTTCCTAAAGTAATGTCAAAAGATCCATACATTGCTTCAATCTCATCACGAGTTTTCCCGGTAATCCGATCTTCATTGTATCTTTCACCCGTTACACAAATCATGACCAAAGCAACAATTACTATGCCTATTATGACAAATAATACTATTTTTTTTTGGGGATTAGCAATCACCATGATATGACCTCCGTCCCTGAACTAATTTACCATTAGGATCATACTTTCATATTGCTTTTCGCTTCCTTTTGGCACAAAAGCAAGCAGGGGCGTGGGGACAGTGTCCCCACCGCACATCATTTCTCTATTCCCGATTATTTCGCCGCCGCGGGCGCGACCGCCTGCGCAAGCGTACTCTTCGGCATGGTCTGGAGCCAGATCCGTCCGGGACCCGTCAGGACGGTATTAAACAGCCCTTCCCCGCCGAACAGCGCGTTCCCGACGCCCTTCACCGACTGAATATCGACCGAGACGGAAAGATCCATTGCCGCTAAAATCCCCGTGTCCACAACGAGCGACTGACCGGGCGCGAGCGTGTACTCGATCACCGAGCCGTCGATCTCGAGAAAAACGATCCCGTTCCCGGTAAACTTCTGTAAAATAAAGCCCTCGCCGCCGAAAAAGCCCGCGATCCCCTTCTTCTGAAAATGAACGCTCATTTCAACGCCGCTCTCGCAGGCGAGAAACGCCGATTTCTGCGCCGCGATCGTCTGTTCCGCGCTTATCCGGATCGGAAGGATCTCTCCCGGAAAGCTCGACGCGCAGGCAAGCAGCCCGTCGCCGCCCTTACAGGTATAAATGTTCTGGAACATGGATTCGCCCGAGAACATCCGCCCGAACGCCTTTCCGATTCCCCCGCCCGCGTTCGTGGACATCTCCATATTCGGCGACATCCAGCTCATCGCGCCCTGCTCGGTCTTGACCTGCTCCCCCGCGCTTAAATTCATGATCAGAACGGGAAGCGGCGTGCCTTTGATCTCATACTGCATAACAATTACCCCTATTTTTTATTTTTTTACAGGCGTGCGCTTTTGCGGATATGCGAAACGGAAATATTCCGCCGCACGTACCGCCTTTACAAGCCTGTACAAAACAGAATATGCTCTTCCGGCTTCGGTCATTCCCGGATATCCTTCAGCGAATATTTCTCCAGATAATACCGGCAGCGTTCCTTATACCGCTCGTTATGCTGCGCGTTGAGGTTCTGGATATACTCGTGCATTTCAAAGCTGTCGTGCGCGATCTCGATCATACAGGCGGCAATATTCGAGCAGTGGTCGGACACGCGCTCGAGATTCGTCAGCAGGTCGGAAAGCACAAAGCCCATTTCGATCGTACACTCCTGCCGGCGCAGGCGGTTGACGTGCGAGGATTTGAGCTGTAATTTTAACGTATCCACCGTTTGTTCGAGCGGCTCGACGCAGTACGCCTTTTCAAGATCGTTGTTCCGGAACGCGTCGAGCGAAAGATCGAGAATCTCGGAAACCGCGTTCATCATGACGGTAAGCTCCCGCTGCGCCTCCATGGTAAAGGAAAGCCCCTTTTCGTGAACCTCGCTCGCCGACTCGGCGATATTGACCGCGTGATCGCCGATCCGCTCGAAATCCCCGATCATATGGAGAAGCTTCGAGACCTCGTGGCTGTCCGCCTCGCTCATGCTCTTGCTGCTCACACGGACAAGGAAGGTTCCGAGGCTGTCCTCGTATTTATCGGTCTTATCCTCTCCCTCGCGGACCGCCGCCGCGCCCTTTTCGTTATAATCGAACAGGAGCACAAATGCCCGCTTCAGCGTTTTTACCGCCGTTTCCGCCATTTTTACCGTAACGGTGCGGCTCCGCTCGATCGCGATTGACGGAGTGGAAAGGAGACGCTCGTCGAGAAGCGAAAAATCCTCGTCCGTATGCTTCTTCCCGTCGCGGACGATCAGGCAGGAGAGCTTTTCGAGCGCGCCCGTAAACGGAATCTGAATCCCGATCTTCAGTACGCTGAACGTCGTATGGATTACCGCGATTCCGAGCGGGGTCATCGCCTCGCTCACGAACGGAAGCTCCACACAGGCGGTCACGATACAGTAGACCGAAAGCCAGAAGACCGTTCCGATCACGTTAATGCTCAGATGAATGACCGCCGCGCGCTTCGCGTTCTTATTCGCGTTCACCGAAGAAAGCATTGCCGTGATACAGGTTCCGATGTTCTGTCCCATGATGATCGGAACGGCGGTTCCGCCCGTAATCTTCCCCGTCATGGAGAGCGCCTGTAAAATACCGACGGAGGCGGAGGACGACTGGATCACCGCGGTAAGCACGGTTCCCGCGAGAACGCCGAGAATCGGGTTCGAGAAGATCGTAAGGATATTGGTAAACTCGGGAATGTCCTTTAGCCCCGAGACCGCGTCGGACATAAACTCCATACCGTACATCAGGATCGCGAAGCTCATCAGGATCGAGGCGGTATCCCGCTTTTTCGAGTCGTTCTTAAAGAGCATAATCATCAGGATCGCGGCGAACGCAAAAACGGGCGTAAACGACGAAGGCTTTAAAAGCCGGATCCAGAAGGATTCGCCGTTTACACCCGCAAGAGAAAGGATCCAAGAGGTCACCGAGGTTCCGACGTTCGCCCCCATGATAACCCCGATCGCCTGCTGAAGCGTGATAATGCCCGAATTCACAAAGCCGACGACCATAACCGTCGTCGCCGAGGAAGACTGGATCACCGCCGTAACGGTAAGCCCCAGCAAAAATCCTTTAACCCGATTGGAGGTAAAGCTGCTTAAAATGCTTTTCAGCTTACCGCCCGCCTTTTTCTCGAGCGCCGCGCCCATGTGGTTCATTCCGTAAAGAAACAGGGCAAGTCCGCCGAGCATACTCAAAACATTGAAGAAATCCATTTTAAACTCCCGAAATTACGGCTTCACATCTCTTTTTACTTTCACACAATCTATATTATACCTTTTTCCGGGAGGTTTTGCAAGGGGGTTGCGTTTTTATTTTTGCCGCGGGCATAATTTTTGGTCTATATGCGGAAGCGGCGCGGCGAATCGGAAAAATGCTCGTGAATTTTAACCAAAGGCGAGCGACTTGGCGGCGCGAGTCCGAACGCGCCGTCAGGCTATTGCAGATCGTAACAGCTCATGACCGTGAGCTGTTCGCGGAGCTGTCCGAGCGTAAGCTCCTCCGAAAGGGAATCCTTCCGCAAAACGACCTCGAACGGCTCGCCGGCGTGAAGATCGAACCAGTTGTCGCCGAACTTCCCGTCCGCCTCCGTCAGGTCGAGACAAACGCTCTTCGCGAACGCCTCCGCCGAAAGCGTAAGAAGGAAATATTCCGCCTTTTCCTCCGCCGTTACCGTGATCCCCGGATCCTCGAAGCAGAAGGTCTTCGGGCGGACGAAAAGCGCCGTCCCGTGAGAAACGTCCTTCCCGCCGACCGTAAGCGCGAATTCGAGGTATCTCGTTCTTCGGTCGCGGTCGGTCAGAAAATAATCCCCGAAATTCAGAACCGCCGCGTCCTTCGCCGAGAGCGCGGGAACGGACACGTCAATGCTCCCGCTCGTAAGGATCTCCGAACGCGCGCCGCGAAGCCGCCAGAAAACCGTTCCCTCCGCGTTCCCGCGCGTCTCGTTCGAGACGTTCAGGAGCACCGCCGAAACGTCCTCCTCCAGACAGGAGAGAAGGATCGGCGCGTAAAACCGTTTCGCCGCGTAATGAAGCCCCTTCCGCCGCCCGCAGTAATCGAGGCTCGACCACGAGATCACGGGATTGCTGTCGTTGACCTGCCAGTAAAGGCTCCCCATGCACTTTCCGCGCTTTCTGCGCATATGCTCGACGTTCGAGCGGATCGAATCGCTCTGCACAAGCTGCGACGCGTAGATCAGCTTCTCGAAGCTGTACGGATAGCGGCAGAGCTGGGCAATATAATAAAGGAGCTTCTCATTCCCCGCCGCGCATTTCTGGTGCGCCTCCATCACGGGGCAGCAAAGGTTCAGATCCTTTTCCTCCGCGAAGCTTCGGACGGTCTTGATGCTCGGGACAGACTCGAAGCCGTACTCCGAGCAGAACGGGAAGTCGAATTTCCGGAACTCCGAAAGCGGCTTAAAGTTATGCCAGACGTCCCAGTAATGCTGATCCCCGCGGTGATTGTCCGAGCTTCCCCGGAACACGCCCTGTGCGCCGAACTGATTTCCCCCGCTCGACGGCGAGGAGGGCCAGTAAAAGCGGTTCGGGTCAAGCTCCCGCAGGATTTCGGGAATGATCTCCTCGAAAAGGCGGACGTAATCCGCGCGCGCCTCGTCGTCCCTCGGAACGCCCCAGCCCTCCCACATGCTTTCGATCTCGTTATTCCCGCACCAGAGCGCAAGACAGGCGTGACTGCGCATTCGCTTCACATTGTCACGAATCTCCGCGCGGATCGTTTCCTCCAGCGCTTCGGTCAGGCGGTAAGCCGAGCAGGCGAACATAAAATCCTGCCATACGAGCAGACCGAGCCGGTCGCACTCCTGCAAAAAATCATCGGAGGGATATAAGCCGCCGCCCCAGACGCGGAGCATATTGTAATTCGCCGCGGCGCATTCCTCCAAGAACGCGCGGGTGCGCTCCGGCGTAATAAACGGGAGAATCTGATCGAGCGGGATCATGTTCGCGCCCATCGCGAACAGGTCGAAGCCGTTGCAGCGCAGGCAGAAGATTCCCTTTTCGTCGTCGCGGCGGACGGTGAGCGCGCGGAAGCCGACCGTTTCGCTCACGCTGTCGAGAAGCTCCGTCCCGCTGTACAGCCGCACGGTGATCTTGTTGAGCGGCTGCGCGCCGTAGCCGCGCGGGTACCAGAGCGCGGGGTTCGCGAGCTTGAATACCGCCCTCCCCGCCGTCAGGATCCCGCGAAGGACGCGCCCGTCCGAAAGGATCAGCTCCGCCTCGGCGGTCGTCTCGCATTCCGTCACGCGCTCCGTTTCCGCCGAAACCGTCAGCGTCAGCGCGGAAAAATCCTCCGAAAAATCCTGTCCGACATAAACGCCGCCGAGCCGAGCCTTTTTAATCCCGAGAAGCGAAACGGCGCGCCAGATCCCGAGGTCGGGAAGCTGCGAACCCCAGTCCCAGCCCGTCATATAATGCGCCTTGCGAAGGTGCGGATACCCCGCGATATTCGTGTCCATGCCGTAGATCGGGCGCTTTCTCTGCGCCTCCTCGAGATAAAGGATCGGGGATTTGAGCGAGATTTTCAGCTTGTTGACCCCGGCGGTAAGCTTTTCTTTTACGGAAAATTCATAGGTACGGAACATATTGTCCGTACTTCCGACATAGATATTATTGATGAAGACGTCCGAAAGGGTATCGACCCCCTCGAGGCGGAGCAGGACGCGGTCGCAGGAAAGCAGGCTCCGCTCGGCGGTAAAGGTCGTTTTAAAGTCATAATCCCCCCGCGAAAGCTCGCGGCACCCGTATTCGTTTTCCCCGTAATAGGGGTCGTCCATTTTTCCGTTCGCGAGCAGCGTCTGATACACCGAAACGGGAAGCGTCCCCGCGGGAAGCTCGTCCCTCTCCATCGGTCTTTTCATGCGCCAGCCCCGGCAAAGCAGCGTTTGAAGCATTCTTTTTCCGTCCTTTCGTGAGCCTTTCCCTTATTGTAGCACAAAGAAGCCCGATATGCAATACCTGATCCCGTAAAATGCCGCGCGGGCAATGTCGAAAAAATTTTTAAAAAAAGTATTGACAAAGTTCGGGCAAATGTGTATAATAAAATATGTCGTTAAACGGCGCGGGAGTTTAGCTCAGCTGGGAGAGCATCTGTCCTA
>CAZKKZ010000030.1:0-29725 GCA_964553625.1 uncultured Ruminiclostridium sp. | reverse complement strand
CGAAATGGAATCGATGATCGTGGACTTGGGGTCGTCGGGCTCTAACCGCCACTGATGATTGTGAAGGTGGAAAACGTGCGTTTCCTTGACTCCGCCGTGAATCAGGCGGATTTTTGACGGATCTCCGACATACGCTTTGGGAATGGGCGGGGCGGGGTCTCCGTACGCCCACGAGCTCATGGAAATATCCTCGCCCATATCGGCGGGATCGGCATGATGATCAAGCGGCAGCCGGTTGCGCATGGGTTCGGAGCGATAGCTGATCGCGGTCGTACCGCCGGGCAGCCCCGTATGCGGATCAACGGGCTGTCCGCCGTCCTTTGTGCTGATTTCAAGCTCGTCGTGGAAAAACACGGCGTATTCGCGGAAAGCGGGTTTCGCGGGATTGTAAATATCGGCGAAAAGTCCGCTGTCTATCGGTTTTCCCGTGATCGGGTCGAACCATGTTGAGCCCGCCGCTTCCACGATGATCGCGCCGAACAAGCCGTGAACGTTCGTGCCCTGTTCGTTGCCTCGCGGATCCGCCAGATCCGAGAACAGGAAAACGCCCTCCTGATCGGCATGCCAGACGTAGCGGACAGAACCGTCGGTCGTGGTGTCGGGATTAAACCCGACGTTTGCGCCGTCCGAGGTAAGAACATTGTAAGAAAGTCCCTGTACATGAATGGAGGTGCGGCGGCTCAGCTTGTTTTCAAAATTGATCTGAACGGTGTCGCCTACATTCGCCCGAATCACCAAAGGCTGAACCTCTTTATAGGGCTGCGGCACGGGAAGCTCAAAAGCTCCCTCGCTTTTCTCCGTATACGCCTCGAATCCTTTTTCAGCACATACATCAATCCGTTGGGGTCGTGATCCCCGAATTTGTTGTATACGATAGGCAAAGAAATTGCCTCAATATCATAAATCCGAACCTGTCCCGTGTTCGGATAATCGGTTAATTCCAACATAACAATTACTCCTTGTCTTTGTTTGTACGGTATAATGCCGTACAGATTATTTTATGACAAAATGCCGAAAATGGTGTTTTTCGGGGTATATTCCGCGTTCGTTTTTAGGCGGCACCGCACAATGACCGCCTGCGGCTTTGGCGTCCGCTCGCCATACTGCGCAACCGAACGACAATCCTTGCGCGGTCCGTCGGAAAGTACATTGAAGACGACAAGCGGTGCGGCTAAAAAATATTCCGTAAAAGCCGCCCGAGGTCAGGCGCGCTCCTTTTTAGCAAACACAAAATCGGAAGCCCTTCGACAGGCTTCCGATTTGATTTGTCTGAAAAATACAAACCGCTAATTCCGCATTTCGGCGACCGGCATATAAGCATATCCCGATTTATGTGCGAATGTGTCAAACACTTCCAGCTCCTGCGCTCCGTTCTGCGCCATTTGGAAGCCGTGCGCCGGCATGAAGTAATCCCTGATATACGCAAAAAGCTCCCATATATCACACTGCTCCTTGCTGATAAGCTGCGCGGTTTCTTTATTCGTGTGTGCCCGAATATACAGCGAAGCGGGGTTTTTGAAAACCTTAACGCCGTCGGGCTGTTCTTCCGTCAGAACTTCTCGTACAAACCCATAAGCGCGCTGTTTTACGTCAAGCCAGAAATTCACGCTTAAATTTACGTCATAAATCGGCAGTACGGGTTCCCTCAATTTTCCGAAGGCGGCTTGCTTCTCCTCTTCGGACAGCGAATCAATTGCGGAATTAAAACTATCCGCGTCGGGAAAATCCTTTGCATATATGATTTTTCCCGCAAGTATCGTTTCCGGTTTTTCGAGTATATCAAAATGCGCTCCGCCAATTGTGATCGTTTCAACAATTTTCTCCGAACCGCAAATTTCGGTATCCAGCAAGTCATCGACAGAAACGCGGAGAATCTGTGCCAGTAATTTTAAATTGTAGACGTCGGGGAGGCATTCGCCGTTTTCCCACTTTGAAACCGCCTGCTCGGAAACACCGATCCGAAGTGCAATCTCTTTTTGAGAATAATTGCTTCTTACTCGAAAGGATTTCACCCTTTTTCCAAAATCAATCTGATGAAACATACGTTTCCCTCCTGTTATCGTAATTTCAGACGAATTTTCCCGCAAGCTTGCTGTGCCTTTATTATAGCGGATCCTTCGGAAAAAAGCAACAGTATATATGTTTAAGAAAATTTTCCGAAGCTCAACCGCAAGTTGAGTTTCGGAGGTGCGTTCTTCTCTATGCGTTATCACCAAACAGCCCCGACGATCTCTCCGGTAAGCTCTTCCGCGATAATATTTTTCTGTCGTTGAACCTCTCTTTCCTGCGGTATGACCTCTCTGTGTCACCGCATTTCTTGTTGTTGCCGCATTTTTTGGTTTCTTTCAAAGTGACACCTATGTTTCATACTTTGGCATTTCTACCCAAAGCAAATTTCACCGAAAATTTTAAAAAAGGGCTTGATTTTCTCGGTCATTCATGATATACTGAATTCATAAATCGTGGAAACGTTTACAGCAGTGATGGACACGCTTGCTGAGAAAGGATTGTACCAGATGAAGAAAAGAATGCTGCATATTGCCGCTGCCGCTGTGAGCGCAACGCTTTTACTGAGCGGATGCGGGACGACCGCCGAAGCCGATCCCGCGTCGACCGATACGCCCGCGGAAGCGACAACGACCGTCGGGACGGAGGCTCCGACAGAGGAGAAAAACGACCTCACCTCGCTTGAGGTGATCCGCCTGATGGGGAACGGGATCAACCTCGGAAATACGCTCGAGGCGTATGCCCATTCAAGCTATCTGAACGGCGCGAATCCCGACGGAATGGAAACGGGCTGGGGACAGCCGTATACCACCGCCGAAATGATCCGGGACATGAAGGAGCTCGGCTTTGATACGATCCGGATCCCGGTCGCGTGGACAAACGGAATGAATTACGAAAGCGGCGATTACACGATCGACGAACGGCTGATGAGCCGGGTGGAAACGGTCGTAAATTACGCGCTCGACGCGGATATGTACGTCATTATCAACGACCACTGGGACGGAAGCTGGTGGGGAATGTTCGGCGCGGCGGACGAGACGGTGCGCGAACAGGCAATGGAGATGTACCGGTCGATGTGGACGCAGATCGGCGAGCATTTTAAGGATTATTCCTATAAGCTGATCTTCGAGGGCGCGAACGAGGAGCTCGGCGACCGCCTGAACGACAGCGACGTGACCGGCTCGAAGGGAAAGCTGACCCCGAACCAGTGCTACGAAAAGACCAACGAGATCAACAGCGAGTTCGTGAAGGTGATTCGCTCGCTCGGCGGGAAGAACGCCGACCGTTTTCTTTTAATTGCAGGCTACAATACCGACATTGAAAAAACCTGTGACGAGCGTTTTAAAATGCCCGAGGACAGCGCCGAAAATAAGCTTCTTCTTTCGGTGCATTACTATACCCCGTGGGATTACTGCGGAACGGACGGCGTAAATACATGGGGCTCGCCGCAGGATTACGACGAGCAGAACGGACTGTTTGAAAAGATGAGCAAGTTCTCCGAGCAGGGGTACGGCGTGGTGATCGGGGAATACGCGGTCATGATGAAAAACGGCGGCATTAAGGAAAATACGGATCGGTTCTATTCCAACCTGCTGGATAACTGCGATCTGTACGATTTCTGCCCCGTGCTCTGGGACTGCAGCAACTTCTATAAGCGCGCGAGCGGCATTACCGCCGACGAAGCGATCGCGAAGCTTTTCGACGAACGCCGCTATGCGAACGAGGCTTCGCTTTCGACGGAAGAGGTAAAATCCGCCGCGAAGGAGCGGCTGGAGGAAACCTATCGGAACGCGGAGGATTCTTTTATGGCGGACGTGGATCTGCCGGCGTCGGACGATATGGCGATCGCGTGGATCATGTATTCGAGCAGCGATTACGGCATTTCGTACAGTGTAGGCGACACCTACGATCCGTCCAACCGCACGGCGGGGATTCACGCTGCAAATGCGGAGATCACGGGCGAGGGAACGTATACCGTAAGTCTTGATTTTTCGGAAAGCGGCGCGGCGAAGGGCGTATCCTTTGCGGCGCTCGGGATCTCGAACGGCGAGACGTTCTTCCCCGGCTATACCGTGACGATCGACAGCATTCTCATAAACGGCGAGGAATACGAGCTGGCGGGGAAGGAGTACACCACCTCCGACAACGGGAAGTGTACCCGCGTGAATTTGTATAATGAATGGGTAACCTCGATTCCCGACGAAGCGAGGACGTTTGACGGCGATCTGACCGACTGCACCGCACAGATCATGCCGCTCGGCAAACGCCGTACCGTTGATACGATTTCGATCACCTTTACGGTTCACGCGCCGTAACCGATTAAATGCAATATGAAACCGCTCGGTCTGAAAAGATCGGGCGGTTTTTGTGAGAATGACCGAAAACGACGATTTCTCACGGTCAATTGTCAGAACTTGTTCTTATTGCGGTTTAAAGGGGCAAGCCCTTTGGAAACCCCGGACAACAAAACAGGCGGTATGCAATCCTCTTTGGCAGCATACCGCACTTTGTTGTCCGTCAGCAATCCACCGTTCAGATATTCCGGATTTTCGGATATCAGGGTGAAGCAGGTCTCCCAACGGGGTTTAATTGCAGAAGGACGGAATTCGAGGCCCCTTACTCCTCCGGCGCAAACTGGCTCGGGTGACGCGTAAAGAAATCCACGCGCGGTTCGAGGAATTTCAGCTCGTGATCCTCGCCGCCCGTAAACGCGGACATCGGCTCGAAAATATGCTCCCAGCTCCAGAACGAGCGGTCGAGCTTCAGATATTCGAGCAGCATTTCCGTTCCCTGCGGCGCCATCGGGTGCAGCAGCACCGCCGCCGTTCGGATCATGTGGAATACCTGAATAAGCGTATGGCGGCGAAGCGCGCTGTCCTCGTTTTTGTCCGCTTCACCGAGGTTTTTCACCATGTACTTGCTTGCTTTTCGGATATAGCTGTCGAGCACGTAGGTTGCCTGATGAAATTCAAACCGATATAGGAACCGCTCGTAATCGAGAATTGCCTTTTTCGCGTCCGCGAGAATCGTTTCGTCGATTTCCCCGACCGGCATTTTCCCGCCATAGTGCTTTTGCACCGTATAGAAGCAGGTGCGGATAATGCGGTTGAAAACGTTTGAGAGAAGGAAGCCGTCCTTCAGTACGGGATCCGGCTCATCGGGATTCGCCTGCGGGTTGAGCGGCTTCGGCTGGAAGCTGACGCTGCGCTGACCGAGTCCCAAGCCGAGGAAGTGCATACGAAGCTGTTCCGCGGTATAGTAATCGAGGAGCTCCGCCGCCATCGGAGGCTTTACCGCGCCCGAGCTGGAAGCCTTTTTGTCGAGGAATAAAATGTGGTTGTTTGCGCAGAGGATCGGAAGCTGCATTTCCCCCTCGGGCGGATCGGAGGTATTCTCTCCTTCGGAAAGTCCCATGAACATCGCCATTTCCGCCACGCCGTAGAAGTAAATGTTGTCCGCTCCGATAAACTGATAAACCTTCGCGTCCTTGGAACACCAGAAATCCTTGACGAGCGACTTGTCCCGCCCCTGCTGTTCCAGCGCGGCGGCGGTAAACGAGATCGGCGCCCAGAGTGATTCGGGCCATACCCAGACGGTGAGCGGCTCCTCGTTTTCAAGGACGGGCGCCTTTACGCCCCATTCGATATTTCCCGTAAGGCGGAAGGGAACGAGCGTTTTTCCCGTACGGAAGCGAATCCCGTTTTCCGAAAGAACGGCGCAGGCGCGGTTCATTTCGTCCAGCTCGCCGAACGCGAGGGTAAACGAGGGCTTTTTCTTTTCCTCGAGATACTCGTGCGCGGGAAGCCGGTCGCGGATCGCCTCATAGTTCGGGAAAAGCTCGTTTTTGATATGGATCACGGGGGGCTGTAAAAATTCGTCGATCGTCTTGGAAACGAGCGGGCGGACGTTTTTCTGCTTTGAGATTCTTTCCACGTATTCAGTCATGAGCGCCCGGTAGGAGGGAAGATCGAAGTACCAGTTTTCCACCTCGCGCATGACGGGCGTTTCTCCCGTGAGTGTGCTTTTCGGGTCGACGAGATTCTCGGGCATATACTGGTGTCCGAGGTCGCATTCGTCCGCGTAGCCTTTTTCGGAGCAGCAGCCGTCCACGGGGCATTTTCCGATGACCTGCCGTCCGTTTAAAAAGCAGCCCGCTTTTTCGTCGTAAAACTGCTTGGTGACGATCTTTTTCAGGTGCCCGTTGTCATAAAGCTTCCGGATAAAGCGATCCGAAACGAGGTCGTGCAGCTCGGCGGTTCTGCCGAGCCCCGACGCGCCGAAAACGTTCGGACTGATGAGGTAGTCGTCGAGCGTTTTTTTCTGCGCCCGATGATTCTTTTCCACGAAATCGCGGATCGTCCCCTCAAATTTCCCCTCGGCACAAAGCTTGCGGTAGCCTTCGGCGATCGGCGAACCGTAGCAGTCGGTTCCCGAGACGAAAATGACGTTTTCCTCGCCGATCCGGTCGCGCAGGAACCGCGCGTAAACGTCGGCAAAAACGAACACGCCGCCGATATGTCCGAAGTGCAGCTCTTTATTTCCGTAAGGCATTCCGCCCGTAACGACCGCGCGCTTCGGGAATTCGGGGCGGGGAATTTCGTGCCTGATCTCTTTCTTTTCTTCGCTCATGTTGTTTTCCTTTTCCTTCCTTTATGACAGGAGTTTCTCCCGGCTTGTTTTGAGACGTCGGAGAGACTCTTCCTTTCCGAGAACGTCCATCAGCTCCGTCGCGCCGCCGGGCGTTACCGAAAGACCCGATACCGCGATCCGAATGACCCACATCACCGCGCCCGCCTTCAGCTCCAGCGACTCGGCAAGCTCCTTTAACAGCGCGAAAAGCGTGTCGTTGTTCCAGTCGTCACAGCCTTCCAGCTTCGGGATCGCCGCGTCGAGAACGGTTTTCGCGGTTTCCTCGGTCGTTTTGTTCTTTTTGTTGACAAAAAGGGAAAGCTCGTAATCCGGAAGCGCGGCGGCGAACGCCGCCTTTTCGTTGACCTCGGGAAAGCTTGAAATACGGGTCTGAACCATTGCCGCAAGCTTCGGATCGTCCGCGAAGGGCTTTAATGCGTCATTGTAATACGGCTTTGCTTTTTCCATGAAATCGGCGGGAGAAAGCTCCTTGATGTAGTGACTGTTGAACCAGAGCAGCTTTTCGTAATCGAAAACGGCGGGGGACTTGCTGATCCCGTCGATCGAGAAGATCTGTTCAAGCTGCGCGAGGGTAAAGAATTCTTCGTTCGTGTCCTTCGGGCACCAGCCGAGAAAGGCAATATAATTGACGATCGCCTCGGGGAGAAAGCCGTTCGCGGTCAGATCCTGAAAGCTTACCGAGCCGTGGCGCTTGGAAAGCTTCGAGGTCGTTCCGTCCTCGTTCCGACCCATGAGCATGGGGAGGTGGCAGTAGGTCGGACGCTCCCAGCCGAACGCGTCGTACAAAAGCACGTATTTCGGCGTGGAGGTGAGATATTCACAGCCGCGGATCACGTGCGTCACGCCCATTAAATGATCGTCCACGACGTGGCAGAAATTATAGGTCGGGAAGCCGTCCGCCTTGATGAGAATCTGATCCTGAAGCTCGCTGTTCTCAATCTCGATCCGTCCGAAGATCGCGTCGTCATAGCCCGTCACGCCCGTAAGCGGCATTTTCTGCCGGATCACGTAGGGAAGCCCCGCCGCGAGATTCTTTTCGATTTCCTCTTTGGGCAGGTCGCGGCAGTGGCGGTCATATCCCGCACCGAGCTCGCCGTTTTCATGGATTTGTTCGAGCCGCTCCTTGGTGCAGAAGCAGTAGTAGGCGAAGCCTTTTTCAATCAGCTCGAGCGCGTATTTTTTGTAAATTTCCTTCCGCTCGCTCTGGATATACGGACCGTGCTCTCCGCCGACGTCGGGACCCTCGTCATGCGTGATCCCCGCCGTTTTGAGGGAGCTGTAGATCACGTCTACCGCGCCCTCGACATAGCGCTCCTGATCGGTGTCCTCGATCCGGAGAATGAATTTTCCGTGGTTGGCGCGCGCGATCAGGTAGGCGTAAAGCGCCGTCCGAAGATTGCCGATGTGCATATAGCCCGTCGGACTGGGCGCGAATCTTGTTACAAAATCAGACATAGTTATTCCTTTCTTGTGTCGGAGCATGATCGGGAGAGCTTTCCTCTTCCCGATTTTCGGGCATTTTTTCATAGCCCGCCGCTCCCTGCGCCTGTCCCCAAAAAGCGGGGAAGGGGTCGGACTTTTCCGCGGAAAACCGGGCGGTTACGATCCCGAAATCAAACGGCGCGATCTTAATAACGCCGTCCTTTTCCGCCGTTCCGCGAAGAATCTCCGCCGTATGCGGGGTCAGGGAAGCGATCGGGCGGATCAGCGTTTTCCGCGAGCGGTTCAGAAGAATGACCGCTTCTTCTCCGAGCGCTTTGTCGGTGCGCGAGAAGATCGCGTACTCCGAGGTCACGTCGAGGAAGCGAAGCTCGCCCTTCGCGAGCATTTTCATCGAGCGGCGAAGCTTACCGAGCTCCTTTACGAATTCGATCAGCCGCTCGTCCTCGTGCCCCCAAGGGTAGGTGCGGCGGTTGAACGGATCCTTATACCCCTCCTGCGCCGCTTCGTCCGCGTAATAAATACAGGGGATCCCCGGCAGGAAGTACTGCAATACCATGGCGCAGCGCATGAGCGAGATTCCGAACACAAACTGCTGGTCGTTCAGCCGGTGCTCCGCCTGCCAGTCGCGCCCGTTCCAGCCCGCGTCGTCCCCCGCCAGCCTTGTGATCGCGCGCTCGGTGTCGTGGGTCGATAAAAAGTTCATCAAAATATCCGTACAGGGCTTCGGATAATGCTCGACGATCGACATCACGCCCTCGACGAGAATCTTCGGATCGCCCTTTTTGACGTATTCGAGGATCGCTTCCTTAAAGGGGTAGTTCATGACGCTGTCGAGCTGCCCGCCGATCAGGTAGCGCCGCTGTACGCCGTAGCTTTCCTTCGTCGTCGCGTCCTCCCAGACCTCGCCGTAAATGACCTTATCCTCGCCCTTCGCCTTTACGGCAAGGTTCAGGCGGTCGATGAACTCGTCGGGAAGCTCGTCCGCCACGTCGAGCCGCCAGCCGCTCGCGCCGAGGTCGATCCATTTCTGAAGGATTCCGCCCTCGCCGCAGATGTACTGCAAATAAGACGGGTTGGTTTCAATTACGTTCGGAAGCGTGGTGATCCCCCACCAGGATTCGTAAACGTCGGGATACTGCGAAAAGCTGTACCATTCGCGGTACGGGCTTTCGGGATCGCGGTAGGCGCCCGAATGCTCGCCGTAGCGCCCGAATTTGTTAAAATAGATCGAATCCGCGCCCGTATGCGAGAAAACGCCGTCGAGGATCACGCGGATCCCGTGTTCCCTCGCGGTTTTACAAAGGCTGACGAAATCCTCCTCCGTCCCGAGGAGCGGGTCGATCTTTTCGTAATTCGCGGTGCAGTAGCGGTGATTTTCGTGCGCCTCAAAGATCGGGTTCAGGTAAAGAACCGTCACGCCGAGCTCGGACAGGTATCCGAGCTTTTGCTCGATCCCCTTCAGGTCGCCGCCGAAAAAGTCGCTGTTGGTGATCTGTCCGCGGTGATCGGGCTTCCAAAGCGGCGTTTCGTCCCAGTCGGTATGAATCTGCCGATCGGCGGGGACATATTCGCGGAAGATTCCGCTTTTCGCGAAGCGGTCGGGGAAGATCTGATACATGATCCCGCCCTTGAGCCAGTCGGGGGTCGTCATTTCCTCGTCGTAAACCGTAAGCTGGAATAGCGCGCCGTTATCGACCACGCCCTCGCTCGCGCCGCTGCGCTTGATATAGTGGCGGTTATGGTTGATTAAAAGCGAAAAATAATAGTAGTGAAGTCCCGTTTCCTCGGGAGTATAGGTACAGCCGAAAACGATGAAACCGTTTTCCTTCCGGTTCATCTCCATGCGCTGAACGCTTTCCTTTTGACCGGGACGAAAACAAATCAGCATTACTTCGTCAACCACGGTCATTTCCGGAAAGCGAAGATGAAACTCACAGGTCTGATTTCGCCGCACGGCTCCGAACGGCTTTTTGTATTCTTCCCGGTATGAATCATAAATCGGCTCCATAGGCTCATTCCTTTCTTTCTAAAAAGCGCCGCGCCGATCTCTTGTGTGGGCTCGTATCGTAAACGCGGACACAGCGGCATTTTGTCGCACGCGTGCGGGCTTCGGCTCCCGGAGGATTCCTTCGGAACTGCCCGAGGCGGCTCGCCTGCCTTATGAGAATACAACGGGGAGCATTTCAATGCGCCCCGTTGCGGTGTTATCCTTTTTTATAAAATGTGCCAGATGTCGCGGGCGTAATCGGTAACCGCGCGGTCGGCGGAGAAGATTCCCGCTCCCGCGATGTTCGTAAGGGACATCTTGTTCCATTTCAGCGGGTTCCGATAGGTCGCGCTTGCCTTTGCCTGCGCTTCGCGGTAGCTCTCGAAGTCCGCGAGACACATATATTGATCGACGTAGCGGATCGCGTTCGCGACTTCGTCGAACTGCGCGCCGTTAAAGCCGGCGTACATCATGTCGATCGCGCTGTGAATGGTGCCGTTGTGGTTGTAATACCCTTCGGGCGAATAGCCGTTCTGCTTCATGACCTCAACCTCGGGGGCGGACATTCCGAAAATGAAGATATTCGCGTCTCCGACCTGATCGTGAATCTCGACGTTCGCGCCGTCGTAGGTTCCCATCGTGACCGCGCCGTTGAGCATGAGCTTCATATTGCCCGTTCCGCTCGCCTCCGTTCCCGCGAGGGAGATCTGTTCGGAAATCTCGCTTGCCGGCATGAGAATCTCGGAAAGCGTTACGCGGTAATCCTCTAAGAATACGACGGACAGCTTTTCGTTCAGCTTCGGGTCTTTTTTAAGCTCCTCGCCGATACACCAGATCAGCTTGATGATCTGCTTCGCCATATAATAGCCGGGCGCCGCCTTGGAAGCGAAAATATACGTCTTCGGGACGAAGTCCGCGTCCGGATTTTCGCGGAGATAGTTGTATTCCGAAATGATGTTCAGGGCGTTGAGCTGCTGCCGCTTGTATTCGTGAAGCCGCTTTACCTGAATATCGAAAATACTGTCGAGATTCAGCTTTGTGCCGGTGGTGTTGTAAACGTATTTCGCGAAATCCGCCTTATTTTCCCGCTTGATCTCGCCGAGCCGCTTTAATACCTTTTCGTCGTTCTCGAACAGACGGAATTTGGAAAGCTCCTGCCCGTGCTTTTTAAAGTCGTCGCCGATGCATTCGCAGAGAAGCTCGGTCAGTCTCGGATTGGACTGAAGCAGCCAGCGGCGGTAGGCGATCCCGTTCGTGACGTTCTTGAACTTCGTCGGCTTATCCTTATATTCGTCTTGGAAAACGCTGTCCTTGATGATCTGGCTGTGAAGCTTGGATACGCCGTTGACGGAATGGGAAGCGTCTACGCAGATATTCGCCATTTTAATCACATTATTGCTGAAAATGGACATCTTTTCCACCTGCTCGTGCGGAAGACGGTTGGAAAGCCCTTCGCAGTAGCGGCGGTTGATCTCGCAGATAATGGAATAAATTCGGGGAAGAATCCGCTGAATCAGATCCTTATCCCATTTTTCAAGCGCCTCGGCGAGTACGGTATGATTCGTGTACGCAAAGGTGTTGCTCACAATGTGCCACGATTTTGACCAGCTGTACCCGCAGTCGTCCAGCAGGATCCGCATAAGCTCCGGGATCGCGAGCGTCGGGTGCGTGTCGTTGATCTGAATGGCAACCTTGTCGTGGAAGTTGTCGAGCGTTCCGTAAACGTTCATGTGGCGCATAACGATGTCGCCGATCGACGCCGCGCACATGAAATACTGCTGCCGCAGGCGGAGCGCCTTTCCCTCGAGGTGATTGTCGTTCGGGTAAAGAACCTTCGTCAGCGCGTGCGCGATATTGTTCGCGCCGAGCGCCTTCGTGTAGTCGCCCGCGTTGAACGCGCTCATGTCGAAGGACATGCTTTGCGCGCTCCAGAGACGAAGCTTGGAAACGCCCTCGCTGTCATAGCCGGAAACGTACATGTCGTAGGGAACCGCCATAACGGGGGTATAATTTACGTGCGAAACGTGGTGATATTCGTTATCCCAGTATTCGCGGATCTCGCCGTCGAAGTGAACCTCGATCGCCTGATCCGGAACCGCCGTCAGCCAGCTTTCGCCCCCGGGCAGCCAGTTGTCGGGAAGCTCGGTCTGCCAGCCGTCGATGATCTTCTGCTTAAAGATTCCGTATTCGTAGAGGAGGGAATATCCCGTCGCGGGATAAGCGCAGGATGCCATACCGTCCATGTAGCAGGCGGCAAGCCGTCCGAGACCGCCGTTTCCGAGACCAGCGTCCGGCTCCTCGTCGTAAATGGTATCGATCTTAACGCCGTAATCCTTCTTTAAAACCTCTTCGGCGATCTCATTCATGCCGAGGTTAAAGAGCGAGGTCTTTAACGAACGCCCCATGAGAAATTCCATGGAGATATAGTAGACCTGCTTTTTGCCCTGCGAGTTGCATTTCGTCATGAACGCGCTTCTTTTTTCCTTCAGATGATTGACAATGATCTTAGACAGCGCCTTATAGATCTGTGCCGTGTTCGCTTCCTTCTGCTGAACGCGGAAATCGTTCTGGAGATTATCCTTAAGGCTCTTGCTGAGTTCTTCTGCCGTAAAAGGAGATTTTATCATGTTGTACCAACCCTTCATTCTGCATTGATGTAATTCTTTTTACTTATATTATAGCGCATTTTCGCTCAGATTTCAATAGTTTTTCAAGCATTATGGCTTTTTTAACAAATTCTAAGGGATTTTTTTGTCTAATTTGTCGTTTTTTTCAATTTCAGCGCGCGCCGCACCTCGGCGACCCCCTCCGCCTCGGACACGACAAGCAATGTATCGCCCGACATCAGCTTCGTCCGACCGCGCGGGATAATGAGCTCGCCGCCGCGCGTGATTGAAATAATGTTGCAGCATTCGGGAAGCCCGAGATTCAGAAGCTCGTGCCCCGAGCAGGCGGAATCCTCGGGAAGCTCGATCTGATAGACCGCGGCTTTCCCGTCGTTCAGCGGGAGAAGCTCGCGGATTGCCCGATGATCGACCTCCCGCTCGAAAAGGCGGATAATGCTGTCGGTGGCGGAGATCACGATGTCCACGCCGAGCCGCCGCATATTCTCGACGTTTTTCGGGTTATTGACCTTCGCGATGGTTTTCGGCGCCTGATAGACGTTTTTCGCGATTTCGCAGGCGATGAGGTTGACCTCGTCCTTTCCCGTGACGGCGATGAATGCCTCCGCGTCGCGGATTCCCGCCCGCCCGAGCACCGAAGCCGCGCTTCCGTCGCCCCAGATCACGGGAACGTCGAGCGTGTTCGCGACCTCCTTGCAGACGCTTCGGTCGCTTTCGATCAGGACGATGTCGCGCTTTCGCTCGCTGAGCGCGCGGATCAGGTAATAGCCGACCCGTCCGCCGCCGATAATGATGACCTTTTTGCCCATGATGCCGCCTTTCCTTTTGCTTTTTTGCAGGTGTGCCGCTCCGCGCGCCTGCCTTAAAGCTTAATCAACCACTTTTGAGAATACCAGCGTTTCGCCCTCGCTCAGAGGGATATTATAGTTGTTGATCAGCCGAAATTCGCCGTCCGCGCCGATGATCGCGTAAAGAATCTCGTTTTCCTCGAGCGAGATCGAGAGCGCGCGTTCCCCGTACAGCTCCTTCGGAACGGGGACGGAGAACATCTTAATCGTATGGTTTTTGACGCGGAAAAAGCTGTCCTCGGTGTATTCGCCGAACGCGGACAAAAGAGAATCCACCGAAAGATTCGTCGGACAGACGGTAATGATCCCCGCCGCGCCGAAAATTTCTTCCTTTTCGCTGTCGCTCACGCGCGCGATCACGCGTTCGACCCCGAAAACGGTCTTGGCGAGCTGCGCCGTCATGATATTGACGTTATCGTCCGCCGAAGCTGCGCAAAGCACGTCGCAGCTCCGGATCCCCGCCTTTATCAGAACGTCCTCGTCGATCGGGACGCCGCAGAAGGTCAGCCCGCCGAAGCCGTCGGGGAGATTGTCGAAATTTTCCTCATGCGGATCGATTACGGCAACGTCATGTCCCGCCTCCGAAAGGCGCTTTGCCAGCTCCGCGCCGATCTTTCCGCAGCCGACGACAAAAATGTTCATTAAAATTCAAGCTCCTCTCCCGTTTGAAGATATTGGATCCGGTCGCCGAGCGCCTGCTTCATGATCCCGTATGCCGAAAGCCCCGTGCAGTGGCAGGTATACAGAATCCCCGTCTCAATGCTTTTCAGCTCGTTGATCGTCTTGTCGATATATTCGGGAGAGCAGCAGAGCTTTTTCTCCGTGCTTCCCATCATGTGAAAGCCGCCGATCACGGCAAGGATCGGAATTTTCGGAAAGCGAAGCTTTACCGTTTTGAGCACGTTTACGATCCCGCAGTGCGAGCAGCAGGAAACCACGACGCAGCCGTCCTCCCGCCGCTCGGTCGGGAACAATACGAAAAAAGCCTCGTGTGAATAATCGTCCCGGACGAGCCTCGCGCTGCTTTTTCGGAACAGGCGGGACTCCTCGCTGTACATGGTGGTATCGGGGATCTCGTTCGCCATGGCGTAAAATCCCTCGCCGATCCGCTGAAAGCTGTTATAAAAAACAAAATTTTCGGGATATTCCTCGTAAAGCTCGGCGAGCGTCCCGACCGATACGTGGATCGGTCCGTACTTCATGTAAAATTCCGCGTTTCCCGCGGCGCGGGCGTAGATGCGGACGTCGGGAATCTGCTTGATCATGGTTTCCAGCCCGCCGGTATGATCCGACCGGTTATGCGAAACGGCGATTTTTCCGACGGAAAGCGGGTCGATCCGAAGCCGTCTCGCGTTTGTCAGGAAGCGGTCGGACGCTCCCGCGTCGATCAGATAGCGCTCGCCCGCGTGTTCCACATAGAGACAAAGTCCGTACTCCGCTTTAAGCCGTTCGGCGGCGCTTGTGTTTTCGATCAAAACGACGATCCGCATGACCCTTCCTCCTTTTTTATGGTAACAAGCACAAGCTCGGGATTGTTAAAAATACGGGGAATCAGAATGCAGGAGGGCTGTCGGTAAAGCCCGCGGCTCACGAGCATGGTTGTTCCGTTTTCGTCATACCGCCCGCCCGCGTATTTCGGAAACAGCCCCTCGTCGGGCGCGTACAGCCCGTTGATCAGCCCGGGAAGCCGCCACTGCCCGCCGTGCGCGTGTCCCGCGAGGATCAGGTCGAAGCCGAGCTTTGACGTTTGCGGGAAGTCGGTGGGATAGTGATATAAAAGGATCGAAAAGCGTTCGTCCGTTTGCGGGCTTCCGAGAATTTCGTCCTCGATATGCTCCGCGCCGCAGAGGAGAAGCTCCTGTCCGCCGACCGAAAGAACCGCGGAGCTGTCCGAAAGGACGGTAACGCCGCGGCGGGACATTTCTTCTTTGTACTTCTCCGCCTTTCCCGTCCGAAGCTCGTGGTTTCCGATCGTATAAAAGCAGGGGTACCGCTCCGCGAGCGCGTCAACGAGCGCCCATGAATTTTCCTCCCCGTTATGCTCGTCGAACAGATCGCCGCCGAATACAACGAGATCCGCGCCGAATTTTTCGATCTCCCCGATCAGCTCGCTTTGCCCGCTCCCGTAACGGCTGTTGTGTACGTCGGAAAGAAAGGCGAGCTTTATCGGCGCGCCAATCTTTTCCGATCCGACCGTATAGGGAACGCGGCGGAGCGTGTGTCCGTACCCGATCGCGCCGGCGAAGACCGCGCAGGCGCAAAGAAGCCCGAGCTTCGTCCGTTTTTTCATCGGGGCAGCTCGACAAAGCCGACCTTTTTATAGACCTTGCGGAGCGTTTTCGCGGAAGCGCGGTACGCCTTTTCCGCGCCGAGCTTCATGCAGTCGGCGATATAGGTCTTATCCGCGCTGATCCGCCGGAATTCCGCCTGCATCGGGGCAAGCCGATCGGCGGTCGCCTCCCCGACGGCAAGCTTGAAATCGCCGTAGCCCTTTCCCTCGAATTCGCGCTCGATCTCCTCCATGCTCTTTCCGGCGACCGCCGAATAGATCGACATGAGGTTCATGATCCCTTCTTTTCCCTCGCCCGCGCGGATCTCCGAGCCGCTGTCGGTGACGGCGCGCTTGAATTTCCGGATAATGGTGTCGCGGTCGTCAAGAACCCAGATACTCGCGTTCGGGTTCTCGTCCGACTTGCTCATTTTTTTGGCGGGATTCTGGAGCGAATTGATCTTCTCGGTGCTGCGGACAATATACGGCTCGGGAATGGTAAACACGTCCCCGTAAACCGAATTGAACCGCTGCGCGACATTCCGGGTCAGCTCCAGATGCTGCTTCTGGTCGATTCCGACGGGAACGAGATCCGCCTGATACAGCAGAATATCCGCCGCCATCAGAACGGGGTAGGTGAAAAGCCCCGCGTTGATGTTCTCGGGGTGCTTTTCGCTCTTGTCCTTAAATTGAGTCATGCGTGAAAGCTCTCCGAACTGCGAATAGCAGGAAAGCACCCACGAAAGCTCGGTGTGCGCGGGGTTGTGACTCTGCACAAAAACAATCGAGCGCTCGGGGTCTGCGCCCATCGCGAGGAGGAGCGCGTAGCTTTCTGTAATCTGCGCGCGGAGCTTCTGCGGCTCCTGCCGCACGGTGATCGAATGGAGGTCGGCGATCGCGTAAGCGCAGTCGTATTCGTCCTGAAGCTTGATCCAGTTCACGAGCGCCCCGAGATAGTTTCCGAGGTGCGGGGTGTTGGTCGGCTGGATCGCGCTGAAAATCCGTTTTCTTTCGGTCTGTTCTGCCATGGCTGGGTTCCTTTCTTTTTTCAAATGGTCTATTTTATTTGTACATGGTTTTCGCGACGGCGGCGAGAATATCCGTCCCCTTTTCGATCTGCTCCTCCGACGGGGTCGAATAGTTCACGCGGAAGGAGAGGGTCGCCTGCGATTCGTCCACGAGAAACGCGTTCCCGGGGACGACCGCGACCTTATTTTCAACCGCTTTTTTGCAGAAATAGTTCATATCCCCTTCGGGGAGCGTTCCCCAGATGAAAAGCCCGCCGTCCGGCTCGGTGAAGGTGACCGAACGCGGCATTTTGTATTTCAGGCAGTTCAGCATCAGCTCGCACTTTTTCCGGTAGATTTCGCGGAGGCGTTCGATATGCCCCTCGAAATCATAGCGGGTCACGTATTCGTGTACGATCCGCTGCGAAAGAATGCTTGTGTGCACGGTCGAGACCTGAAGCGCGCAGATCGCCTTGGAAATAATGCTCTTGTCCGCGCACATGTACCCGACGCGAAGCCCCGGCGCGAGCGTTTTCGAGAAGGTGCCCGCGTAGATGACGTACCCCTTCGTATCAAGCGAGCGGATCGAGGGAACGTCCTCTCCCGCGAAGCGAAGGTCGCCGTAGGGGTTATCCTCGAGGATCAGAACGTTGTATTTGTAGGCGAGCGCGAGAATCTCCTTCCGCCGCTTCAGCGTGGTCGTTTTTCCCGTCGGGTTCTGGAAATTCGGGATCAGGTAGATAAACGCGGTGCGCGGATTTTTTTTGAGCGCTTCCTCGAGCAGAACGGGATTCATTCCCTCGTCGTCCATCGGCACGCCGATCAGGCGGGAATTATAGGAGCGGAACGCGTTGAGCGAGCCGACAAAGCTCGGCGCTTCGCAGAGAATCGCGTCCCCCTCGTTGCAGATGACCTTCGCCGCCATTTCAATGCACTGCTGCGCGCCCGCGGTAATGATCACGTCGTCGTTGTTCCAGTTAAAGCTGCCCTTCTTGTAAAGATCGTCCTTGATCCACTCGCGAAGCGGGGCGTAGCCCTCCGACACGGAATACTGAAGCGCGCCCGAGGGATCCTTTTCGAGAAGCCTCGCCGTGATCTCCTTGATCTCGTCCACGGGGAAGGATTCGGGCGCGGGATTTCCTCCCGCGAAGCTGATGACCGAGGGGTCGGACGTAAATTTTAAAATTTCGCGGATCGCCGACGGCTGTAAGCCTTGGATCCGATAAGCAAACGCGTTCATGTGGCTGTCCTCCGAAAATCAGAATGGGTTTTCTTTTTATTTTAACATATTTTTCCGAAAAAAGCAAGTCTTGGGTGATTTTTTCCCCGTACATCTTGCATTTTCTCCGAAAAAGTACTATAATGGGGAACGGTGTAAAACAAAGGGCTGCCGTTCGTTGCGCGGCGCCGTCAAGCTAAACAAAAGAATGAAAGAAGGAGTTTTTATGAGCGCTGTTGATCTTTTTAAGGATCTGGCAATCATTCTTCTCGCCGCGAAGCTTTGCGGACTTCTGGCGGGAAAGCTGAAAGCGCCGCAGGTCGTCGGAGAGATTCTGGCGGGGCTTCTGATCGGTCCGTGCTGTCTCGGCTGGGTGAACCAGTCCGATATTCTCGCGGGCATGGCGGAGATCGGCGTCGTGCTGCTGATGTTCGGCGCGGGGCTGGAAACAAATATGAAGGAGCTGTTAAAAACGGGTCCGAAGGCGCTTCTGGTTGCGGTTATGGGCGTGGCTGTCCCGCTTCTGGGCGGATTCCTGCTGTACGGGGCGTTTTACGGCTTTTCGTCGGTCGGCTCGGACGAGTTTTACCGCGCGGTCTTTACGGGGACGATCATGACCGCGACCTCGGTCGGGATCACGGTTCAGACGCTGAAGGAGCTGGGGCGGCTCAAAGGGGAGATCGGAACCCTGATCGTAAGCTCGGCGATCATCGACGACGTGATCGGGATCATTGTCTTAACGTTTGTGATCGGCTTAAAGACTCCCGATTCCGCGCCGCTTGACGTGGTAAAAAACACGTTCTTTTTCTTCCTGTTCAGTATCGGGATCGGGCTGATCACCTACTATGTTTTCAAGGTGATCGATAAGCGCTATCCCCATAAGCGCCGGATCCCGATTCTCGGGCTTGCGCTGTGCATGATCATGGCGTACTGCGCGGAGCATTTCTTCGGAATCGCGGATATTACGGGCGCGTACGTCGCGGGGCTGATCCTGTGCAATCTGCGCGATTCGGAATATATTGCCGAAAAAATGGACATCAGTTCGTACATGCTGTTCGGACCCGTGTTTTTCGCGAGCATCGGTTTAAAGACCGAGTTTTCGGGGCTGACGCCGTCGCTGCTGGTTTTCTCGCTGCTTTTCGTGGGGGTCGCGCTTCTGGCGAAGATCGTCGGCTGCGGGCTGGCGGGAAAGCTCTGCGGCTATCGGCTGAAGGACTGTGTAAAGATCGGGGTCGGCATGATGACGCGGGGGGAGGTCGCGCTGATCGTTTCACAGAAGGGGCTTGCGGTCGGGCTTCTCGACCCGATCTATTTCACCTCGGTCATTCTGCTGATCATCGTTTCCTCGGTGCTGACGCCGATCGTAATGAAGCTTCTGTACCGCGGCGAGCCGCTTCCCGAGCATACATAAAGGCATATACCGAAAACCCGCCGATCTTCGGAATCGGCGGGTTTCTTTCGTTTATGCGGGAGAGCGGCTTGCGCCTACTTGATCAGCTTGGAAAATTCGAGCGCTTTTCCGAGATCGCCGTCTACCTTGAGCCGACCCGTGCTGAACGCGACGACGGGATCGAGCTTTCCGTCCATGATCCGGACGAAATTGTTCATGCTTACTGTAAGACCGCAGCTCCGGTCGTGATAATCGTAAGGCTCGACATGAACCTCGCCGTTTTTGATCTCGACATAGAACACGCCGCCGTCCTCTTTGTCGGTAATGTTGATTTGTACGGCAAGGAAGCCGACCCCCGAGGCGTCCGCTTTTTTCGCCTTTTCACGCACTTTTTCCAAAAGCTCCGAAAATGTCATAAAAACAGTCCTTTCCTTTTTCGATAAGTCCGCGCCGGCGGATCATTCCTGTTTGCTTTTGCCGTGGCGCGGGCGCTCCTTTACGAATTCGATCGCGTTGACGCAGGCGATGTTGACGTCGATCATGTGCTGGTTGATCATAGTCGCGGAAAGCTTTGAGAAAAGCTTTCCCTTCGACGTGCTGACGTACTTCGCGGGAAGCGCGTTCAGCGCGAGACACATCATGTCCTCAAGGCATTCCTCGCAGGTGCAGTAGTCGGCGTCCTTTGTCAGAACCTTGAGCCGCTGATCGACGACTTCTTCCATCACGTTTATGATCTCCATTTTTCTTCCTTTCTTCCGCAAAAGCGGAATGGGGAGAGCGGCGCTTTCCCCAAAGAATTTTCTTATTGAACATTATACTCTTTTTTCGTCGTATTGTCAAGATTTTTTGGAAAAGGTGAAAAAATACTTGACATTTTTGGAAGATTATGCTATAACCGTATTAAATGAAGTAATACAGTTAGCCTGAAGGGAGGGCTTTTATGTTTGTCATGCGGCTCGAAGGGGGCTGCGCGATCTATGAGCAGCTTTGCGCGAGGATCACCGAGCTGATCCTGAGCGGAACGCTTTCCGAGGGTGAGAAGCTTCCCGCCGTCCGGGAGGTCGCGAAGTCGCTCGGGATCAACCCGAATACGGTTCAGAAGGCGTATGCCGCGCTGGAACAGCAGGGGCTGATTTATTCGATCCCCGCGAAGGGAAGCTATGTTTCAAAGACGAGGGAGACCGCCGAGATCCTTCGGAAAAAAACGCTCGGCGAGCTGAAAGCGCAGATCGCGGGGGCGCTTCGTGCGGGGATCACGGCGGAGGAGATCGAGGAGCTGCTCCGAAACACGGAAAAGGAAAGGAATGAGGGAATCGATGATTGAAATTGAAAATCTTGTGATGGAATTTGACGAACAGCGCGCGCTCGACGGGATCAGCCTGTCGATCCCGGACGGACGGGCGTTCGGGCTGCTCGGGTCGAACGGCGCGGGGAAATCCACGCTTCTCCGGCTTCTTTCGGGGGTGTACCGTCCCGGAAGCGGAACGATCCGGATCGACAGCGAGACCGTATACGACAACGTGCCCGCAAAGGAAAAGATCTGCTTTATCAACGACGAAACGGTACAGTTCGCGGGCTATACGCTCCTGCAGCTGAAAAATTATTACAAGCGCTTTTACCGCACCTTTTCGGAAGAGAAATTCGAGCGGCTCCACGCGGTATTGAACCTTCCTCTGAACAAAAGGCTTTCCTCTTTTTCAAAGGGCATGAAGCGGCAGGCGATCGTGATCTGCGCGCTTGCCTGCTGCACCAAATACGTTTTTCTGGACGAGGCGTTCGACGGGCTGGATCCCACGATGCGGATTGTCGTGAAGAACATGATGATCGACGCCATGCTCGACGGCGGCTCGACGATGATTCTCTCCTCTCATAATTTGGGCGAGGTGCAGGAATTCTGCGACACCGCCGCGCTGCTCCATAACGGGAAGGTCGTCTTCTGCCGCGAGCTGGACAGCGTGATGGGCGATATACGAAAGGTACAGACCTCGTTCGGCGCGCCCTGTACGAAGGAGGATTTCCCCGAGCTGGAGATTCTGCATTTCGAGACGACCGGAAGCGTCGTAAACCTGATCGCGCGGGGGACGGAGGAGGAGATTCGCGCCGCGCTGGAAAAACGGAACCCGAAGCTGCTCGACCTTGTTCCGCTGACGCTCGACGAAATTTTTATCTATGAAATGGAGGGAACCGGCTATGACGCAAGCTCGCTTTAATTATACGGGACAGTATTTCCGCTTCGTGTTCGGAAATCTGAAAACCTGCTTTGTTTTTTCGGTGATCTTTTCGGTTTTTATTTTCCCCGTTTATGCTTTTGTGCTGTTGGCTCCGCGAGCAGAGATTGCCGCGCTGTCCTCGGTGCTGATGATTATTTCGGTCGGCGGGATTCTGGTCGTCGGGACGATCACACCGCTGATCGCGATGAAGCATCTTTACACCAAAACGATGGCGGACAATATCCTGTCGCTTCCGCTGACGGCGGGGCAGCGGTATTTCTGCGAGCTGGGCGCGACGCTGCTCTGTCTCGTCGTTCCGTTCGCGGTCATCTCTTTCCCGACCGCTTTTGCCGCGACCGACGCCGAGGGCTTTGAAACACTCCTGATGGCGGTGATCCGCTCGGTGCTGGTGCTGATCATGCTCGTCTGCTTTAACGTTCTTGTGATGACCTTCTGCGGAAGGCTGGCGGAAGCGATCCTGTATCCGATCGCGCTGAACATTCTGATCCCGCTTTTTCTCTATCTTGCTACCTATCTCGGAATGGCGGGAACGTACGGTCTGTGGTATGAGTTTGAGTCGCGGGTTCAGATCGTCATGTGGGGGATTCAGTCGTTCCTTTCTCCGGCGGGGAATGTTTTGTCTGTGTCGATGTACTGGGTGGGGGATCCGGTTCCGCTCCTGTGCGCGGTCGGCTTTATCGCGTTAACGATCCCGCTCGGGCTTTTCGTTTATACCAAGCGTCATAACGAACAGATCGGGCAGCCGTTCGTGTATCGGGCGGCGTACCGAATCACCTCGGCGGCGGTCGCGTTTGTCGGCGTTGTGTGCTATTTCGCGATGCTTTATCTCTACGAAAGCAACCAGTACCGTTCGGATACGGATCGTCACTTGCTGGCGCTTTCACCGGTGGAATTCCCGGTTCTGGCGGTGCTGCTGCTGATCCTTCTGCTGCTGATGGAGATTATCAGCTTTCGGAGGATCAGGAGCGTTCCGAAATTCGCCCTGAAATACGTCGTGATCTTCGCGGCGGGGACGCTCGTTTCCCTCGCCCTGTATGAAAGCGACGGCTTCGGCGAAAGCTTTTATATCCCGTCCGAAGACGAGACGGCGTATCTCTTGGCTTATGCGACCGATTGGAGCGGAGAGTATCAGCATTCTCAGATGACGTGGATCGGCGAGGGGGACGAGGCGCTTTCGGAATATCTTCGCTCGGTTCACACCAAGATCATAGAGGAACGGTCGGACGGTAACGACCGGCTTGATCTGACGTACTGCCTGAAGGACGGTTCGATTGTCGCGAGAAGCTATTTTACAACGTTTCCGACCGATTTCTTCCGACAGTTTTACGAGAGCGAGTCTTATAAATACACGCCGCTGAAGATGTCGGAGATCAGCGGGATCCAAGTGCTGGAATACGAGAACGGGACCGGACGCCCGGTCTGGAGCGAGAAAATGTCGGATTGGAATCCTTCGGTTCTTCTAAGTTCATTTATGCGCCGTCCGTACGGATACGACCGCACGGAGGATTATCGGATCTACCGTGAGATCGATTACGCCGCTTTTCGCGAGGCGCTTCTGACCGATCTGAAAAACGACGTAAATTACGGACGGCACGGGGAGTTTCCGATCGGGCAGATCTATCTTGGACGGATCGGGGAGTCCGACGGCGAGGAATTTTTTACAAGAATGGGAACGGTCAACTATACGATTTATGACAGCTATACGAACACGATCCGTTTTCTGGAACAATACGGGACGGTTCCGACCTCGGCAGATACCGTCGCGGCGATCACGCAAAGCTTCGACAATTATACCCTGGTGTGCGTTTCGACAGAGGGACAGTCGGAGGAGGGTCAGACGGCGTACGGGAGCGATTCATTCATCAATATGCCCGAGCTCGAAAAGGGCGAGGTTCCGATCACGGAGGAGGAGTTCCTTGACGCGTTTTCCCACGGAGCGGAATATGCCTATACGAAGCCGGAGCGGGAACATTTCTATTTTATTTCCTGCGGCGATCCCTGCACGATGACGCAGAACGACACCGGAAATTCGCGGAATCACGAGCTGAATACCAAGATTTTCGTCAGCGAGGAGTATTACGACGTCCTCGATCGGATCTTTGCGGAGCGGTATATTCCCGATGAGACGGAATCCGAAACGGAAAACGCGTCCGTCGCGGTGGAATACGGCTGTCACGCGCGGTAACGAAGGAAGCGGACTTCGCAAAAGGCGAGGTCCGCTTCTCTTATTTTAATATAATTTTTTCCCCGCCGAAGAATTCCGCCTCGTCCGCGTCGTGCGTTACGAGGATCACGGTTTTTCCGGCAGTTTTTTCTTTGCAGTATTCCATGACGCGCCGTTTCGTTCCTTCGTCCAGACCCTTAAAGGGCTCGTCGAGAAAGAGCGCGTCGTATTTCGCGAGCAGCCCCCTCAAAAGCGCGGCGCGGCGCTTCATTCCGCCGCTGAGCGTGTGTACCGGCTCGTTTTCCAGTCCCGAAAGCCCGAGCTTTTCCAGCTCCGCCGAAATTTCCGCTTTTGCGGGACGTTCGGGCAGGAGCCGCAGGTTCGCCGCGACGGTGAGATTTTCGCAAAGGCGGTTTTCCTGAAAGACCATGCTTTTTTGAAAGCGCTCGGGATTGACCCGCCCGCGATCGGGCTTCACAAGTCCCGCGAGGATCGACAGAAGCGTCGTTTTCCCGCAGCCCGAGATCCCCATAACCGAGGTGAACGAGCCGTCTTCAAAGGTGTGGGAGAAATCCGTCAGAACGCGCTTTTCGCCGTAGGATTTCGTAATGTTTTCCGCCGTTAATACCATTTTGAAGCCTTACATCCTTTCGATCCGTTTTGCCGCCGCGTCCGTCAGGAGGAGAAACAGCTTTTCGCAGAGCAGACTGCACAAAATCACAACGGCCGTCCAGGCGAATAAGTCCGCCGTTTCGAGATAGATTTTCGAGCTGTACAGCTTTTCGCCGATCGAGCCGTTCGGGATCCCGATGACCTCCGCCGCGACCCCCGATTTCCAGCACAGCCCCATCGCGAGCCGCGACGCCGAGCGAAAGGAGGGAAGAAGCTGGGACAGATACACGCCGAAAAAACGGCGGAGCGGAGGAATCCGAAAGACCTCCGCCATTTCGGTAAGCCCTTTGTTAAGCGCGTGAATCCCTTCAAGCAGGTTGGAGTAAACGATCGGTACGGCGATCAGGAACGAGACCAGCACCGAGAGATTTTTGGAGGAGATCCAGATCAGCGCGAGAATGGTAAACGACGCGACGGGAATGGACTTGATACAGGAGAGAAGCGGCGCGAGCAGGCGTTCGAGCCACGGGAGCTTTCCCGCTCCGGCGGCGAAGGCGATCCCGACCGCCGTTCCGAGAAAGAATCCGAGTAGAACGCGACCCATTGTAAAGAACACGCTTTCCCGGAAATCCTCCTCGGGAAGAAGTGCGAGGAGCCGTCCGACCACCTCGGTCGGCGCGGCAAGCAGAACGCTTTTCCCGATCAGGCGGGCGGCGGTCTCCCAGACAAGGAGCCAGAAAAGGATCGCTCCCGCCGTGATCAGCTTGTTTTTCACCGATTTCATAGTCCGCCCTCCGCCGCGCCGATTTCCGACAGATCGGCGCCTGTCCTTATTTTACATAATAAAAATCGTCCGACGGGAGCGTGCCGCCCACCGAGGAGGGAAGCTGTTCAAACAGAACGCCGAGGTAGCCCGAAAGCTTTTCCTTCATTTCCGTTCCCGTAATGCAGACGATGTTGCACGCGGGAAGCGCCTTTTCCGCGACCGCGGCGGGAACGATGTCGTATTTTTCAATGAGCTGCGCCGCCTCGGGAATATTTTCGTTGACAAACGATACCGACTCGCCGTAGCTTGTCAGGAAGCTGTCGATCAGGTCGGGATAGGTCTCGGCGAACTCCTTCCGCGAAACGATCACGCCCGTCAGAAGGGCGCTCCCGTTATCGAGCTTTTCCCATTCCTCGTTCAGATCGACCGCCACGCGGATATCCGGATTTTTCGAGAGCGCGGTGGTGATAAAAGGCTGCGGGAGCATGGCGACGCTTCCGGGATTCGCGACGAGGTCGGCGAGGCATTCGCTGTGCTCGCTCTTCCATTCGATCGTTACGTCCGCTTCGGGGTCGATCCCGTTGCTGCTTAAAAGGTAATTGAGCGCGAATTCGGGCGTCGCTCCCTTCCCGCTGCTGTAAATCGTTTTTCCCTTGAGATCGGAGATCGAGCCGACCTCGTTCCCGTTTTCGGCAATGTACAGAACGCCGAGCGTATTAACGGCAAGAACCTCGATCTCTCCCTTGGTTTTATTATAGAGGACGGAGGCGAGATTTGCGGGAACGCAGGCAAGGTCGGTCGTTCCCTGAATGAGCATGGGCGAGATCTCGTCCACCGCCGCCGCGATCGTAAAGTCGTACGGGATTCCCGTCTCTTCCGCGTGATCCATGAGGTAGGTCAGCCCCATTGCCGTCGGACCCTTTAAAGCGGCGACTTTGACGCTGTCGGGCGTTTCAATCTTCGGATCGCTGTCCGCCGGCTCTTCCGTTTGCGCCGTTTCTTCGCTTTCGTTTTGTGCAGGCGCGGCGCTTTCGCCGGTCTGCGCGGCGGGGGTAGTCGCTTCCGTTTCGGCGGGGGCGGTCGTCGTTTCCGTCTGCGCGGCGTTACAGCCCGCGAGGAGCAGGCACATCGCCGCGGACATGACCGCGGCAATCAATTTTCTTCTTTTCAAGGTGAATCAATCCTTTCTTTCCTGCCGTTCGCTTTCCTGCGGATCGGCTTTGTTTTTCGCGTAAAGCACCTTCGAGGTGACGCCGCGGATTCTCCCGAGCTTTCCCGAAAGGGCGGAGATCGCGTCCGAGGGCGCGTCGAGCACGACGGTAATGACATTGATTCCCTTTTCGCGGTACGGAACGCCCATTCGTCCGATAATGAAGCCCGCATACGCGTGGAGAAGCGCGTTAATGCTCCCGGCGGCTTCCTCGTTTTCGATCACCGCGGCGATGACCGCGACGCGCGTTTCCTTTTCCATATCGTCCGACCGTTCCTTTCCGCTTTTTTGGATAGAATTCCAAAAAAACAAAGCCCCGGGCAATGGCTGCCGAGGGCGCAGAAATCCGTTCCGTTTTTTGCTGCCCTTCCGCCTTACGTGAAGATTGTTCGGCGTCAGTCCGAATAAATACCTTGCCGTCGGAAAAGTGATGCTCCTTCGGCTCGGAGTAACTTTACTCTATCATATTTTCGACGGAATGTCAAGGGTTTCGTTTTGGGTGGTGTGGACACACAGCGCATATTATAAAAAGTCAAGGACAGAAAAAGGAAGCTCACGAGAACTAGAAGAGCGATTTAGTCTGAAATTCATTTTCGCAATACCAAAATCATTATTGGCTTGAACAAAAAGCTCCAGTACCGCACGAAGGTTTTCCGGCTTTCTAGGAAAACAGCGGCTTCGGCGGCGTAAAATAGGAATATAATGTCGCAAGTCGGCATTTATAGAGGGTATGAAAAAGAGCATTGAGAAAATGGAGCGGAATGTGCCTGAAAAAAATAAATCCAACGAGCGGGAATAGCTATTCGCCATTGGAGAATAAGTTAAAGCGTCTCTTTTCAAAAATGTGTTGCAGAATTTAAAATGTTATGGTATAATAGGTTTGAAAAAGAAATGAAGTCCGCTTTAAAGAAGGGAGGTGCCGCGAATGTGTGTATATAAAATTGAGGAAATCGCCGAGAAAGTGCGCCCGATTGCTGAGCGTTACGGCGCGGGTAAAATTTACCTTTTCGGATCATACGCACGCGGCGAAGCCACCGAGGAGAGCGATATTGATCTGTTGGTGGACGCGGAAAATATAAACGGTTTTTTTGCGTTTGGGGGATTGTATGGCGATTTAAGGGACGCGCTGCAAAAGGAATTGGATTTAGTTACAATGAATGCCCTTTATAGCGAACATAAAAATGACCGCCTTACCGTGAAATTTCGCGGCGAGGTTGAAAGGGATAGGAGATTGATCTATGACAAACAAGGATAAACAGCTCCTTGAACATATTATCAAGTACTGTAACAGAGTGCGCGATGATATTGAAAGATTTGGGAATGATTATAAGGATTTTATTTCGGATCCGGCTTTTCGTGATTCTGTTAGCATGAATATTCTACAGATCGGCGGGCTTTCAAACAAACTGTCCGATGAATTTAAACAAAGTACAACGAAGGATATTCCTTGGAAAAGAATATATGATATGAGAAATCATTTTGCTCATGGCTATCGAGGAATTGGTCTGCGAAACGGGCGATATAATACTCATGGCTGCCTCGGACGACATTTTATATACGCTGGAAGACGGTGAGGGTGCGGTGTTCTACGCTTTTGACGTTAACGGCAGCAGGACGGCAAGCACGGTTATACCCGATTTCAACGCAAATGACGTAAAATGTTTCTGCGTCAATAAAAATATAATTTATGCAGTGGTCGACGAAGTGAGAAAATTTCTCGTCCGCTCCGTTGATATCGGCTCTGGAGCGATAGATACAATCTGTTGATATCGGCTCTGGAGCGATAGATACAATCTGTGAGCTTGATGAGTTGGATAATGTCGAAAAGATCGGAGTATGCGGAGATCGGCTATACTGGCTTGGCGAACGCCGCAGCGAGGCAAAGCCCGTCGATCCGTTTATGACCGAGGATGGTATTACGGTTTACTATGAAGATACGGGAAAGAAAATTGGCAGTATTGATCTCGAAAGCGGAGAGAACGTTCTTTCGGATATTGAATTCCCTGTTTCCTTTTCCGTTTCGAACGGCAAGGTCACGGTCTACGCCTTTGACAGCGCGGAAGGATATTATTTTGCCGAACTCGCCGATCACGCCGCGTCAGGTGACAAGAGGTTTACCAATAAGCTGGGACTGATCACGAATTTTGAGTTTTATAAGGAAAGCGGCGAGTTCGCTTTTATCGGAGCGAGCGATTTTTCGGGTGTCCTGCCTGTCAGCAGAGCGGACGCGGAAAGCGGTGTGGTGCGCGTAGTCAACGGCGTTTATCCGTTTTTCGCATCGGAGCTTTGCGCATCGGATGCGGGTTATGTATGGATCAAGACTGCCGATAACGCATCGTCCTACGAAAAGCGGATAAAGCGCTACGATCTGCGCGGTACGGAGGTCAATGGCGATCCCGTGCGCGTGATCGCCAGCCAATATTTCACCGATCAGCCATTTGCTGCGGGAAGTGAAATCCAAATGAATCAGCTCAGCAGCGAGGGTTTTGCACTGACCGTTTTGTCGCTCGATAAAAGCTATGACGTGGCAATGATAAGTTCGGAACAGGGTGTTGCCTATGATATTAAGGAAAAAGGGAGCTTTTATCCGCTGAACGACGTGTCGGGCGTTTCGGAATATCTTGATCGGTGTTTTCCATACATTAAAGAAGCCGTAACGGATTCCGAGGGGAATATTTGTATGTTCCCGATAGCCGTGGAGATACCACTGATCGCCTATAACGAGCAAAATTGCCGTGAAAACGGAATTGTTCTTCCAACGGAAACGGGAGCCTTTCTAGAGGCGGTAAAACACGCTTCGGAAATATTCGAGTATTATGACTGCACACGCTATTGGCTGATACAAACTCAGATTATCGGTTATCTTTCGAAAAACAAATCGTTTGATACCGACGAGTTCCGACGGCTTGCCACGATGTTAAATGAGCAATGCACCGAGGATATTTTCAAAGGTAATTTCGAGCTTTATTCCGCGCTTATGACGGTACAGAACGGATCGGACGAGTTGTATTACACGCGGATATGCGAGGAAACGCTGTTCACGCAATTGCCCTATCATTTTCAGCAGACCGCGCTTATTAATAACGAAAAACTGCGCGCCGTGTCCATGCCCTTGTCGGGAAACGGGAAAAACGTCGCCGTATGTACCTTCCTTTGCGTAAATCCCTATTCCGACCGTTTATCCGAAACACTGGACTTTATCGGAAATATTGTGAACACAATGTCCTCGGATCGCAATTCATGTATCGGTAATGAATGACCTGAAAAATCGCGGTGTTAAAGATGTTTATGTGTTCTG
>CAZKKZ010000029.1:0-30202 GCA_964553625.1 uncultured Ruminiclostridium sp. | reverse complement strand
ACTTTTCCTGCTTCTTTTTTCATTTTGGGTATTGACTTTTATTAGCAGGTTTCATGATACCGATTTATTTTTTGGGGACTTCGATGAGCGCTTTTCCGCCCATATAGGAGCGAAGCACCTCGGGGATCCGAATGCTCCCGTCCTCGTTCAGGTTGTTTTCGAGGAACGCGATCAGCATACGCGGCGGCGCGACAACGGTGTTGTTGAGGGTGTGGGCGAGGTATTTTTTCCCGTCCGCGCCCTTTACGCGGATTCCGAGCCGTCTCGCCTGCGCGTCGCCGAGGTTCGAGCAGCTCCCGACCTCGAAATATTTCTGCTGGCGCGGCGACCACGCCTCGACGTCGAAGGATTTCACCTTTAAATCCGCGAGATCGCCCGAGCAGCATTCCAGCGTGCGGACGGGAATATCCATGGAACGGAACAGATCAACGGTGTTCTGCCAGAGCTTATCGAACCACATCATGCTGTCCTCGGGCTTACAGATCACGATCATTTCCTGCTTTTCAAACTGGTGAATCCGGTACACGCCGCGCTCTTCGATCCCGTGCGCGCCCTTTTCCTTGCGGAAGCAGGGGGAATAGCTCGTGAGGGTATGCGGGAGGGTCTCCTCGGGAATCATGGTGTCGATATATTTTCCGATCATGGAATGTTCGCTTGTCCCGATCAGGAAGAGATCCTCCCCCTCGATCTTATACATCATGGAATCCATTTCCGCAAAGCTCATAACGCCCGAAACGACGCCGCTTCGGATCATGAACGGCGGAACGCAGTAGGTAAAGCCGCGGTTAATCATAAAATCGCGCGCGTAGG
Source organism: uncultured Ruminiclostridium sp. (assembly GCA_964553625.1). Taxonomy (GTDB): domain Bacteria; phylum Bacillota; class Clostridia; order Oscillospirales; family Ruminococcaceae; genus Ruminiclostridium_E. The sequence goes on along the minus strand of CAZKKZ010000029.1, from coordinate 29,392 downwards.
AAATGACGGCGGAATGAAGCCGCGCGACGTCGCCCATCAGGTAGTAAAAGCCGTTCCCCGCGACCCTTCTCGCCGCGTCGAGATCGATCCCGTTCAGCTTTTCCATAATATCGGTATGGTAGGGGATTTCAAAAGAGGGGGTGTACGGCTCGCCGTATTTCGTGACCTCGACGTTTTCGCTGTCGTCCTTCCCGATCGGGACGCTCGGATCAATAATATTCGGGAGCGTGAGCATGATCGTTCTGATTTTTTCGGCGTATTCGCCCTCTTTCGCCTCCAGTTCGGTCAGGCGGGCGGAAAATTCGCCGACCTTCTTTTTCGCTTCCTCGGCTTCGTCCTTTTTTCCCTGTCCCATGAGCGTTCCGATCTCCTTCGAGATCCGGTTCCGGTCGGCGCGAAGTCCGTCCGCCTCGCGCTGCGCCGCGCGGCTTTCCGCGTCGAGCGCGATCACCTCGTCTACGAGCGGGAGCTTCTGATCCTGAAACTTTTTCTTGATATTTTCCTTGACGAGATCGGGATTTTCCCGTAAAAATTTCATGTCAAGCATAATCTGTCTTCCTTTCATTGCGGCGCCGTTTCCATGGTGCCGTACTTTATTTTATGATGTGCAGTTGTGCGGACGTACCGCATGGACGCAGCCGCTCAAAGCAAGCCGCGAGGTACGCCTGCACAAAAAGAAAAAACGTTAATTCCCCTTTTCGGAGAGCGAACCGAGCAGCTCGCGCAGCTCTTCCTCGGTTTTACAGTCGATGCTGACCGTGTACCGCCCCCGTCCCTTTTCGACGCGGACGGGCTTTCCGAGGTAGTCGGTGAGGCTCAGCTCGGCTTCGACAAGGAAGGTATCCTTCGGAGCGGGACCTTTCGCGGAGGGTACGTCCTCCTTCTTCGCGAGCTTTTCGAGCGTTCTTACGCTCAGCCCTTCGTCGATGACCCGCTTCGCGAGAAGCGTCTGCCGCTCGGGGTCGGGGATCCCGGTCAGCACCTTGCTGTGTCCCGCGGAAAGCGTGCCGTCTCGCACCATGACCCTGACCTCCTCGGGAAGCGACAAGAGACGAAGCGAATTCGCGACGGAGGAACGCGCCTTTCCGACGTGCTTCGCGACCTCCTCCTGCGTCATGCGGTAGGCGTCGATCAATTGCTGATACCCGAGCGCTTCCTCGATCGGGTTCAGATCCTCGCGCTGTAAATTCTCGATCAGCGCGATCTGTGCGGTCTGTTCGTCGGAAAGCTCCATGATCCGGACGGGAACCTCCTTCAGCCCCGCGATCTTTGCCGCGCGCCAGCGGCGCTCCCCCGCGACGATCTGGTACACGTCGCCGTAGGGGCGGACGGTCAGCGGCTGGATGATTCCGTGCTCGAGAATGGATTCCGCGAGAGCGTTCAGCCCTTCCTCGGGAAAGGTTTTCCGCGGCTGCTTCTTATTCGGTTCGATCTCGCTGATCTTCAGCTTCTGGGGCACGGTGTTTTCCTCCGCGCCGAACAGTCCGTCGTCGTCGAAGATCGAGCCGAAATTTTCGCCGAGCCCTGTTTTTTTTGCCATAGGTTCTCCCTTCTGCTATTTCGTAATTATAACATTTCCTCCATCTCGCGGCACTTTTTCAGAACCTCCTTCGCGAGGCGGTTATACGCTTCCGCGCCCTTTGAATCGGGATCGTAGTAGAGAATCGGTTTTCCGTGGCTCGGGGCTTCCGAGATGCGGACGTTCCGCGGGATCTCGGTCTTAAAGATCACGTCCTCGGGGAAGTTCGCCTTGATATTGCGCATGACCTCGCGGTTTACGGTAAGCCGGCGGTCAAGCATGGTGAACACGATCCCCATGATCTGGAGCGAGCGGTTGCTCGATTTCTTAATTCGTTTTACCGTCGCGAGAAGCTCCGCCACGCCCTCTAAGCTGTACGGCTCGCACTGCATGGGGATAATGAGCCGGTCGCAGGCGCTCAGTCCGTTCAGGGCAAGCACCCCGAGCGAGGGGAGACAGTCGATGATAATAATATCGTAATCGTCCTTCACCTGAAGAAGCGCTTTTTTCAGGCAGAGCGTTTTATTTTCAAACTGCATGAGCCGAACCTCGGCTTCCGCCAGACTCGCCGTCGCGGGCAGAAGAGAAAGGTTCTGAAAGCTTGTCCGAATGATCGCCTGCGCGGGGCGGGCTTCTCCCATGATCACGTCATAGGTGGTGTATTCAAGCTTTTTTTTCGCCGCGCCCGCGTAGCCGCAGCCCGCCGTCGCGTTTCCCTGCGGGTCGAGATCGACCAGCAGCACCCGCTGTCCCATTGCCCCGAGCGAGGCGCAGAGATTGATCGCGGTGGTCGTTTTCGCGACGCCGCCCTTTTGATTTACAATGGAAATAATGGCTGTCAATGATCTTACTCCTTCTATGCTGATACGGAAATTCAAAATATATTTTATTATAACACAAATTTCCCGAAATGGAAAGACTTTTTTGAAAAAAATGTCAGAACCTGTCCACATAGGATAAGTGTGCGGATTTTCGAGGAAAAATTGTCTCGGACGAGGCAAAAATTCGCAGGAATCCTGACGGCTTTCAAGAATTTTTAACGACGTCCGGGGCAATTTTGCCGAAAAGACGCGCGCTTATTCCTATGTGGTCAGGTTCTCATATTCAGACCGTTTCGGGAACCGTCCAGCGTTCCGCTTCCTTACGGATCCGCTCCGCCGTAAGCGGATCGCCCGTTTTTTCATAGCACTCCGCCAGCCGCAGGAGAGAATCCGTCCCCTTTACGAAGATCGAGATAATCGGCTCGGCTTCGTAAATTCCGTCGTTGTACCAGCAGAGAGCTTCGGAGAAGCTTCCCTCCCCGAAGAAGTACGCGCCGACCTCGGTGCAAAGCTCGGCGCTGTAACCGTAGGGAAGCTCGCGCAGGATCACCGAGAAGAGCGAGGCGGTATTTCCCGAAAGGCGGTAATGCCGCGCCAGTACGCAGGCGGCTTCGCGGCGCTCGTCGGGCGTCCGCGATTCGTCCCGCCAGCTTTCCGAGAAAAACGGCTCCGCTTCCGCGAGGTCGTCCGCGTCGCCGGCGATAAAAAGCTCCTTCGCGTACATGCCGTGAAGCTTTTTCGTCAGGCGGATTCCCCTTCGGATCGCCTTTTGGAACGCGGCGAAATCCCGCTTCGCGTGACGACCCTCCGCTTTATGGAGAATTTCGATCTCGCTGTCGTAAACGATCGGGTCGAGACGGACCGTTTCGTGCACCGGATCGACCCACTCAAACGTCCGCAGCCGCCGGAACAGCTTCGGGCGAAGCTCGCGCCGCGCGTTATAGGCGGTGTTTTCCTCCATCAGATTGAGATAGTGCATCTGGACGATCTCGATCTCGGGAAGAAGAACCGCTTTTAATTCGCGGAATCGGCGGATATTCGCCGCGTCAAGCTCCTCGTCCGCGTCGGCGGTATAGATATAATCCATTTTCGCCTTGGAAAAAATGAAGTTCCGCGCCGCGGCGAAGTCGTCGATCCACGGGAAATCGTAAATCTGATCGGTAAATTCCGCCGCGATCTCCTTGGTACGGTCGGTCGAGCCGGTATCGGCGATCAGAATCTCGTCCGCGATCGGCTTCAGGCACTCGAGACAGCGGCGAAGGCGGGATTCCTCGTTTTTTACGATCATGCAGACGCTGACGGTGATCATCGGGCAAGTCCTTTCTTTAAGACCAGTACGTTCCAGCCCTCCCGCTCGTCGTGACCGATCTCGGAAAAGCCGCTTTTCTCCAGCTCTTCGCGCACCTCGGGGAGCCGCTCGGTAATGATCCCCGAAACAAGGAGCGTTCCGTTTTCGGACAGGAAGCCGCCGAAATACCCGCTCATGGAGATGATGACGTCCGCGACGATATTCGCGGTAATCACCGCGTAGCCGCCGCCGATCTTCTCGCGCAGCTCCCGATCGGTCAGGATATTTCCGCAGTACGCACGGAAGGTCGGCTCGGGGAAGCCGTTTTTCCGCATATTTTCCGAAGCGGTCGCGGCGGCGTTCTCAAACACGTCCACCAGAACCGCTTCCTTTGCGCCGAGAAGCATTCCCGCGATCGCGAGAATCCCGCTCCCGCAGCCGAGATCGAGCAGACGATCCCCCTCGTGAAGCGTTTTTTCGAGCTGCTCCATTACCAAACGGGTGGTGTGGTGCTGTCCCGTTCCGAAGGAGGAGGCGGGGTCGATCTCCAGCACCTTCCGTCCGCGCATTTCCGGGGGGAGAGGCTCCCATGACGGCTTTACCGCCAGCCGCCCGCCGACCGTGAAGGGCTTATAATACTGCTTCCAGTTATTCGCCCAATCCTCCTCGCGCACATGATCGAGCGACAGGGCGAGCGAGCCGTAAAGCCCGCCGTCCTTTTCCTTTAATTCCGTCAGAACGCCCTTCAGCTCCGCGAGGGTCTCAAGCCCCTGCGCATTATCCTGTAAATAAAGCGTGATATAGGTCGGCTCGTTTTTGAGATCCATTAAGCCGTCGTCCACGTAATCCCAGTTCATGTCCTTATTTTCGAGGAATTCCTCGAAATCGGCGGGGTTATGAATGACAAAGCCCGTGATCCCGAGCTCGGAAAGCCGCATGACCAGAAGCTCGACCGCTTCGGGGGAGGTGTCGATATCGACCTGCATAAAATTCATTTTCGTTCATTCCTTTTTATATGGTATCGCCGCGGGGCGGGAGGAAAACCGCGCAAAAAGTCAGGACGACCTTTCGCCGAGCTTTTTTTCCGTGCGGTTTTTCAGGCGCTTCAGGTTCGCGCGGTGCATAAAGATCAGCAGAAAGGCGATCCCCGCCGAGAAGGCGAAGTCCGCCCACGCGCACACATTCTCCTCCATCAGCGAAAAGGCAAGCACCGTAAACGGGTAAAGCCCCGCCGCGATCACCGAGCCGAGCGAAACGTAACGGGTCAGCGCGGTCACGATCGCGAATACCCCGAGCAGCAGAAGCGCGGGAACCGCGTCGATCGTCAGCATGACCGCGAAGGTCACGAGAATCCCTTTTCCGCCCTTAAAGCCGTAAAAAACGGGGTAGATATGCCCGAGCACGGCGAAAACCCCCGCGCAGTAGTTGATCCACGAATAACCCTCCGTCATGGAGTAGGTGTCGATCCCGAGCAGGAGTCGGAACAGAAAATGCACCAGAAGGATCGAGAGCACGCCTTTAAGAATATCGCCGAGCAGGACAAAAAGCGCGGCGAGCTTCCCCTGCGTCCGCAGGGTATTCGTCAGCCCCGCGTTCCCGCTCCCCATGTCGCGGATGTCCTTACCCGTTTTGATCTTCGTGACGATGATCGCGGTATTGATCCCGCCGAGCAGGTAGGGGATTACCGCCATCGCGGCGAAGCAGATCACATTCAGAAAAATATTCACGTTCTTATTCCTTTCGGGATTATTCGCCCCGTTCTCTTACGACGATCCGGATCGGGGTGCGGTCGAGCGAGAACGCCTCGCGGATCTGATTTTCGATATACCGCTGATAGGAATAATGGAAAAGCTCCTTTTTGTTGCAGAACACGACGAAGGTCGGCGGCTTGGCCGAAGCCTGCGTCATGTAATAAAGCTTCAGGCGCTTTCCTTTATCGGAGGGAGGCTGTACCCGCGCCGTCGCGTAGGCGAGCAGGTCGTTCAGCATTCCCGTCGTGATCCGTCTCGCGTTCTGCTCGGCGGTCAGGCGGATCTCCTCGAACAGCTTATCGATCCGCTGCCCCGTGAGGGCGGAGATAAAAACGTACGGCGCGTAGGACATGAACGAAAAATCCACGTCGAGCTTCGCCTTGAATTCGTTCATGGTTTTTTCGTTTTTCTCGATTGAATCCCATTTATTGACCGCGATTACGCAGGCTTTTCCCTTGTCGTGCGCGTAGCCCGCGACCTTACTGTCCTGCTCGGTGTAGCCGATATTCGCGTCGATCATGATCACGCACACGTCCGCGCGGTCGATCGCCATATAGGCGCGAAGGACGCTGTACCGCTCGATGTCGTCGGAGACCTTCGATTTCCGTCGGATTCCCGCCGTATCGATCAGGAGATATTTTTCGCCGCCGTATTCGACGAGGGTGTCCGTCGCGTCTCTTGTCGTTCCGGCGACGTCCGAGACGATCACGCGCTCCTCGCCCGCGATCCGGTTTACGAGAGAGGACTTCCCCGCGTTCGGCTTCCCGATCACGGCGACCTTAATCGTCGCTTCGTCCTCTTCCTCCTCCGCTTCTGGCGGGAGAAGGGCGAACGCCGCGTCGAGCAGATCGCCCGTTCCGTGACCGTGAATGGAGGAAACGGGGATCGGCTCGCCGAGTCCCAGATTGTAAAATTCGTAAAGCTCGGCGGGCGGCGCACCGACCGAATCGCATTTATTCACGCAGAGTACGACGGGCTTCCCGCTTTTTAAGAGCATGGACGCGACGCTTTCGTCGTTCGCGGTCATGCCCGTCGTCAGATCGACCACGAAAATAATGACGCTCGCGCTGTCGATCGCGAGCTGCGCCTGCGCGCGCATCCGGGAAAGGAGAAGGTCCTTGCTGTCCGGCTCGATCCCGCCGGTATCGACGAGACGGAACGGGCGGTTCCGCCATTCCGCCTTTCCGTAGATCCGGTCGCGCGTTACGCCGGGGGTATCCTCGACGATCGCGATCCTTTGCCCGGTAAGCTTATTGAAAAGAGTCGATTTCCCGACGTTCGGGCGTCCGACAATGGCTATTAAATCGTTCATAACAAACCTTTCCGAAAAGGGATTTTCCATGTTTTACGGCAGGAGCGCGGCGGGTCAGCCCTCGTTCGCCTTCCGGATCCGCACGTCGCTTCCCACAAAGATCAGCTGTTCCATCGCCATCAGGCGGGAGGTGATCCGTTCGCCGTACCGCTCGTTCAGCTCGCCGAAGCCGCAGTTCGTATTGACGATCGTCGGGAGCGCGGCGTTCAGGCGGTTATTGATGATCCCGTAAAGGGCGGCGGTATAGAACTTGCTCTCAAACTCCGCGCCGAGGTCGTCCAGAATCAGGAGCTGCGCCTCCTGAAGCGCGGAGGCGGTATCGCCCTCGCTCCGTCCGAAATGCTCCCGCTCGATTTTCCGGAGCAGCTCGGGTACGGAGCCGTAGATCACGCCGTATCCCTTTTCAAGCACCTCCCGCGCGATACTGAGCGAAAGGTGGGTCTTTCCGAGCCCGGTTCCCCCGCTCATCAAAACGCTTGGACAGGGGAGGTGAAAATCGGCGGCGTAGCGGCGGCAGAAATTCAGATTTTCCGACATTGCCGCGCGTGCGGTGCAGCCGAGCGGGGTTTCCCGCGCGTCGTCGTAATAATTCAGGCGGAAATCCTCAAAGCCGCAAAGGCTTAACGGGGAGGAGCGGTTCAGTTCTTCCGCCGCGAGCCGCCGTACCAGCTCGGTCACGCAGGCGCAGCGCCGTCCGTCATGGGTTCCCGTATCGCCGCAGAGCTTACAGTCGCAGGGGCGGTCGAGATAATCGGGGGGGAAGCCGCTTTGCGAAAGCTGCCCGCGCAGACGCTGCTGCAGCAGAAGGTTGCTTTGCTCCAGCTCGGAGAGCTTTCGCGAAAAGTCCTTGTCCTTCGTCAGGATCAGGTCGATCAGCCTTGCGCCCGTGGCGGAAAGCTCCCGTTCGGTCTGCGCGATTTCGGGGTATTTTTCGGCAATTTCCGCTTCGCGCTTCGCGAGAAGGCGCTCGTTTTTTATGCGCCGTTCGCTCAGGATCCGCTCCGCTTCGCGGTAAAGCCGTTCGTCAAAGCTCACTGCGCGCCCTCCTTTCCGTTCAGCTTCCGATATCTTCCGTAAGCCGCCTGTCCGACGTCGTTCACGTCGAAGGACGAGCCGACGAGCTCCTTTTCGGCGGGCTTCTTTTCCCCGCGCGCCTGCGCCGCCGTCGTATAGCCCTTTTCCGTCCAGCTTCGCAGAACGGTATCCATATATTTCAGGCTTAGCCGTCCGGTGTTTTTCATGCAGAGATCGTACGCCTCGTCCACAAGCTCGTCGGGGAAATCCGCCTCTGTCCAAAGCGCGATCAGCTCTTTTTCGGATTTCGCGAAGGCGCTTGTCCGTCCGAATTTTGCGCGCAGGCGGCTTTCCAGCGTATGGCGGGCGCGGAGCAGTTTGATCCGTTCCTCCGCTTTTCCGATCGTGTCGATCCCGCTTTCGACCCATTCGAGCGCCGCCGCCTTCAAATACGCGGGGGTAGCGCGGTCGATCGAAAAGCAGTACTCCACCAGCATGACCGCGACCTCGCTCGGCATTCCGACCTCCTCGGTCAGGATCATAAGCGCGTTTCGCTCGGCGTGCCTGGTCGGACGCCCCGCGAGCCGCTCGAAGGTCTCAAAAAGATAACGCACGGACTCGTCCCCGCTGACGGCGGCGGCGATCTCCTTCGGGGGAAACTGCGGCTCTCCGCCGAGCTTCGCGCGTGCGGCGGGAGAAAGCGGCTCGCTTTTCGGTTTTTCCGATTCGGAGGGCGCGGAAGCCGCGGGAGGGGAAGAGGGGAGTACGCCTGCCTTTAAGCCGGCGGAAACAGAGCCGTCCCCGGCGGGAACCAGCGAATCGCCGCACGGGGCGAAAATTCCGACGTTTTCCCAAAATAATACCGCGTCACCGACGTCACAGGGCTCCACTCCCGTCAAAGCGGCAATTTCGCCCTCGGAAAGCGGCTGTTCCGCGTTCCGGAGCAGCGCAAGCAGAACCTTTAACTGTTTTCCGTCCGCGATCCGCAGATAGTCGATTACCCGCGAGGGTACGGCGAAAACGCTTCCCCATGCGCCGAGATTCAGCTTTACGTTCATTCCGATCCCTCACATTCAAAATTATTATAGCACAGATTTTTCCGTTTTGCAACCGCGCGGCGAAAAAAACTCCTTTTTTTACGGATTTTCTCCAAAAAACGGTTGACAAAAAAACCAAAATTTGCTATACTGTATTTAAATATAACGGAGTGTGCGCATGATGAGCACACGAACCCTCAAGGAGGAGGATTTCATTATGAGAAAAACAATGAGATGCTTTGCGGCTGCCGCCGCGGCGGCGGTTTTCGGCGCTTCGTCGGTATTCGCGGCTTCCGCGTCGTCATGGCTTGAGCCGGGTCTCGGAGGCGGCTCGACGACCTCTCCGAGCGGTCCCGTATTTTCCTACGCGAGCGATTTTTCCGTATGGGCGAACGGGCGGGACATCAAGGATGACAAAAAGACGCCGTATGTCGACGAGACCGCGCGGTATAAGACCGGTGAGATTCAGCATATCGCCATGTCCACCGGCGGGAAGTGGAACGTCGCCGTGACGGATTCGTCCGTCTCGACCGTCAGCCAGTTTTTGAATATGTTCGACAGCAAGGGGAAGCTCACCGATCCGAACGCGAAGGAAACGAAGCAGATCGCGAGCGCGAAGATCAAGGACGGGACGATCACCGTTACCGGCGGGAAAAAAGCCGGGCGCGTCAACGTCTGGGTTTATGAGATCAATCAGAAGCAGGTCATTTATCTTCCGCAGTACAGCGTCGCGCCGAGAATGTATGCCGCCGAGGTTAAGATGTCGGCGGGCTCGCCCGTCCTCGCCGAGGAGGGGAGCTTTACCTACCGCGTCCTGAACAAAGGGGCGAAGGCGGTTTCGAAGCTTACGCTCGCGTACAGCGAGCATTCCCACACGGCGCAGGAGCCGGTAACGCTCGAGCTTGGCGACAAGAAGGAGACGCCCGACATGACGACCTCGTATACGGTCGATTACAAAAACGCGGATAAGACGACCGACGCGAGCGTTGTGCGCGTTCGGATCAGCGCGGATAACAGCACCGTTACCGTAACGCCCGTGGGGGTTGGAAAATCGACGGTCAGCATTATCAATACGCAGAGCGGCAAGGCGGCGAAGCTTACGGTCGAGGTAAAGCCGATGCGCCGCGTGATCTTTGACAATCGCTATGTGACGGTAGACGACGTGACCGACAAGAACGCGCCGGTTGCCCTGTATTCGGGCGATTCGGTCATTGAAGGAGGGTCGATCCTTGTGACCGTCGCGGAAGGCGCGGAGGTTGACGAGATTCAGATCGGCGGAAAGCCGATGAAATCGGGCGGCACTTATAAGGTAAGCGGCGAGGACGTTGAGGTCATCGCGGGAAAAACCTATTCCGTAACGATCATCGGCGCGGATAAGAACAATACCGTACAGAGCGGCGGAAAATCGGTAAAATCGGGCGCGAAGTTCCTTTCGGGGACGACGCTCACGCTTACGCTCGGCCCGAGAGCGTCGGCGTCCGTTGAAACGGGCGGCAGAACAACCCGGTATTACAGCTCCGCGGATCTTACCGTAAACGGCGATATGACGATCGAGATTACGGTTCCCGAGCAGTCGTCGACACGGTCGGCACGCTAAGCTGAAAAAATGAACAAACCCCCTTGCGCGGTATTGCACAAGGGGGCTTTTTATCGGGAAAAGAGGGTTACGGAAGCCGCGTAAGGTGAAAATTAAAAACGGTATTTGTCTGAGAAATCGAAGGTCGCGAAGTAATCCTTCGGCGTTTCGGCGCGGCGGATCAGGGAGAAGCTTCCGTCCTCCTTCAGAAGGATTTCCGCCGAGCGAAGCTTTCCGTTATAGTTATAGCCCATGGAAAAGCCGTGCGCGCCGGTATCGTGGATCACGAGACGGTCGCCGAGGTCGATTTTCGGCAGCATTCGGTCGATCGCGAATTTATCGTTGTTTTCGCAGAGCCCGCCGGTAATGTCATAGAGGTGGTCGCAGGGGGCGTTCTCCTTCCCCATGACGGTAATGTGATGATACGCGCCGTAAATTGCGGGGCGCATGAGGTTCGCCGCGCACGCGTCAAGCCCGATATATTCCTTATAAATATGTTTTTCGCGGATCGCCGTCGCGACAAGGCAGCCGTAGGGCGCGAGCATGAAGCGTCCCAGTTCGGTAAAGATCGCGGTATTTGCGAGCCCGGCGGGAACGAGAATCTCCTCATACGCTTCCTTTATCCGCCGCCCGATCTCGGCAATATCGTTTTCGGGCTGATCGGGCTTATAGGGAATCCCAACTCCGCCCGAAAGGTTGATAAAATCGAGGGAAACGCCGGTTTTTTCCTTCACCTCCGCCGCGAGACGGAAAAGCTGTGCCGCGAGGACGGGGTAATAATCGTTCGTCAGGGTGTTGCTCGCGAGGAAGGCGTGAACGCCGAAGCGCTTTACGCCCTTCCCGCGCGCGATCCGGTACGCTTCAATGATCTGCTCGTGGGTCAGTCCGTATTTCGCGTCCTTCGGGGTATCCATGACGTTCCCCTTTTCGCTTGTCTTAAACTCGCCGCCGGGATTATAGCGGAAACAGATCGTTTCGGGAAATCCGGTCAGGCGGTCGAGAATGTCAATATGGGTGAAGTCGTCGAGATTGATGATCGCGCCGAGGTCGTAGGCAAGCCGAAAATCCGCGTCGGGGGTCACATTCGAGCTGAACATGATGTCATGACCCTTTGCGCCGACCTTATCCGAGAGCATGAGCTCGGTATAGGAGGAGCAGTCGAAGCCGCAGCCCTCCTCGCGCAGGATTTGCAGAATATACGGGTTCGGGGTCGCTTTTACGGCGAAATATTCGCGAAAGCCCTTGTTCCACGAAAACGCGGCTTTTAAGCGCCGCGCGTTTTCGCGGATCCCTTTTTCGTCGTAGAGGTGGAAGGGGGTGGGGTATTCGCGGATGATCTCCTCGAGTTTTTCTTTGGTGACAAACGGTTTTTTCATAAAACGTTCTCCTTATGTCAGACTTTTTCGGGCGGTACCGACGGAGCGGGCGGAGGATCAGCCGTTCGGCTTTGATTCCCCGCATGACTGCGGCGATTTGTTCATCGGTCGGATCACAGCTTCATATATTTTTCCAAGAATTTCATCGAGAGCGGGATCCACTGCTTACAGCTCTCCCGGAAGAAGTATTCATTCCAGCCCGTAACCTTGTCGCAGGTCGAAAGCCCGTGCGGTCCCTCGTCGAACATATGAAATTCGCAGGGGACGCCGTTCGAGACGCAGGCTTTCGCGAATACAAGACTGTTCTGCGCGGGAACGCAGTCGTCGTTCGCGGTACACCAGAGAAAGACCGGCGGGGTCTTCGGCGTGACGCGGTTTTCGAGGGAAAGGCGCGAAAGCTCGCTGTGGGTGGGGTTTTCGCCGAGGAGAACCTTGAACGAGCCGAAGTGGGGATTCGTGATCCCGCTGATCACGGGGTAGCAGAGCACCGCCGCGTTCGGGCGAAGCTCCTCGGGCGCGCAGCCCAGCGTGTCCAGAATCATTTTATCGTTCCACATTGTCGCGAGACAGCCCGCTAAATGCGCGCCCGCGCTCGCGCCCCAGACGGCGATCTTCTGGGGATCGATCCCGAATTCCTCCGCGCGCATCCGGAGCTTCAGAAGCGCGTACGCCGCGTTCACAAACGAGGCGGGGTATTTTTTATTGCAGGTATAGTTCAGAATAAACGCGTTATAGCCCTCCGCGAGATAGCGCATGGCGATCGGCTCGGCTTCGCGCTCGGAGCAGTACTCGTAGCCCCCGCCGGGAAGAATCAGGATCGCCGGACGCTTCTTACACCATTCGAGGGACTCGACCTGCCCCAAAAGATAAGCGCGCATGGAAACGGTTTTTTCGTTATTCAGGTAAAATGTCTTGATCGTCATGACTCGATTTATCCTTTCGTTGAATGCGTCTTTTTCTTTATTATACAACTTTTTGCCGATTTTTTCAATAAAAAAATAAAAGTTCCTTAAAAATTTTCAAAAAGGGCTTTCCTTTTTCGGAAAAATATTATATAATAAAAAATATACCAGTATACAACCGGGAGGACGGCTTCATGGACAAGCTCAGAGTTCAGGTCAACGGACGCGGCTACTACCTAAAGACGGATAATCAGGACGAGGTTTTAGCCTTCGCGAAAAGCTTCGAGGAAAAGATTTTATATATTATGACGAAAATGCCCGGGATCAGCGAGGCGGAGGCGACCGCGCTTTCCGCGCTCCTCCTCATGGGGGATTCGCTCAAAAAGACGCGGAGCGACGAGGACGAGGCGCTGATCGGCGCGCTCAACGGGAGGATCGAGACGCTTGAGGAGCGGATTCAAGCCCTCGGCGCGGAGCTTGAGCAGCGGCGCGAGGAGGAGAAATCGCTCGGCTCCGAGATCGAGCGGCTTCGCGGCGAGCGGGATACGCTTGAGCGCCGGTTAAGCGAGGCGGGAGAAAAGGAACGGGCGCTCAGCGAGCAATGCAGCGGCAGCGAGACCGAGATCGCCGACGTAAAAGCGGCGCTTTCCTCCGCGAACATGATCATCGCGCAGCTCAATACCGAAAAGCTTACCGAGGTCGCCGCGAACGAGGCGCTCCGGAATGAGCTGGACGGGGCGCAGGGACGGCTTGAAAACGCGAACAAGACGATCGCGGAGCTGAACGGGAGGATCACGAAAATGGAGATTCACTCCACCGTTTCCGGCGACGTTCCCGAGGATATACGGACGCTTCGGCGGGAAAAGGAGGACGTCGAGATCGAGCTTGCGATCGCGAACGAGGAGATCGAGCGGCTCAAATCGGGGGCGCAGAAGCCGACCCCGACCGAAGCGGAGCTTTCGGAGCGGATCGCGGAATACGAAAAGAAGCTGCGCTATCTCGAAAGCCGATCGGGGGAAATGGATAAGCTTCGTTCCATTCTCGCCGAGACGGAGCATTCCGTCCGTCAGAAGAGCGAGGAAAAGGAAGAGGAAAACCAGAAGCTTCGCAACATTCTCAAAAATTACGAAAGCTCTTACGGAATCTGCATGGCGCGGAAGGAGGAGGAGATCGTTTCGCTTCAGGACGAGCTTGAAAAGCTGAAGGAGCGCTTAAACGTCAAGGATGAGCAGCTGAACGAGGCGTTCGTTCAGACGACCTTCGATTCCGAGACATGATCGAGATTTTAGCGCCCTGCGGCGGGGCGGACAGCCTGCCCGCCGCGTTAAATACCGGAGCGGACGCGGTTTATTTCGGAATGACCGACTTTTCCGCGCGAAAAAACGCGAAAAATTTTACGCCGGAGGAAGCGGCGGAGGCGATCCGCCTTTGTCACACCTCCGGCGTAAAAGTACATATCGCGATGAATACGCTGCTGTTCGACGGGGAGCTTCGCGAGGCGGTAAAAGCCGCCGAACGGCTGTACGAAATGGGAGCGGACGCGCTGATCGTGCAGGATCTCGGGTTGGCGAGCCTGATCCGTTCGGCGGTTCCCGCGCTCCCGCTTCACGCCTCGACGCAGATGACGGTCACGTCGGCGGCGGGAGCGAAATTCGTCAAAAAGGCGGGCTTTTCCCGCGTGGTGCTTGCCCGAGAGCTTTCGCTTTCCGAGATTGAACGGATCGTAAGCTCGGTCGATCTCGAAACGGAGGTCTTTATTCATGGGGCGCTCTGCGTTTCGCTCAGCGGGCAGTGCCTGATGAGCGCGTTTTACGGAGGACGGAGCGGGAACCGCGGACGGTGCGCGCAGCCCTGCCGCCTGAATCACGCGTTCGGGGAGCGGGAATATGTGCTCTCGCTGAAGGATCTTTGCGGGATCGAGTATCTGGAAAAGCTGAACAAGATCGGCGTGACCTCGGCGAAGATCGAGGGGCGCATGAAGCGCCCCGAATATGTCGCCGCAGCCGTGACCGCCTGCCGTGCCGCTTTAAACGGTGAAACGCCCGATCTCGAACGGCTTCGCGCCGTTTTTTCGCGGAGCGGGTTCACCTCCGTATATCTGGAGGGAAGCCTTACGGAAATGCAGGGGACGCGGACGCGGGAGGACGTTCGGGAGAGCGAAAGTGTCCTAAAGGAATTAAAAAAGCTTTACGAGAAGCCGTATAAGCGGTACGCGGCGGATTTTTCGATCCGGATCGGGCGGGGAAAGCCGATCACGGCGGGGATCGCGGTGACGCGCGGCGGGGAAACCGTTACGGCGGATTATGAAAGCCCGTTTTATCCCGAGGAGGCGAGAACGCGCCCGATCACGCGGGAAGAGATCGCGGAGCGGCTCGGGAAGCTCGGCGGGACGATCTTTACGCTTGGGGAGGTTCGCTGCGCCGCCGAAGAGGGGCTGTCCGTCCCGGCTTCGGCGCTGAACGGGATTCGGCGGGAGCTGATCGGACGGATTACGGAAAAACTGGCGAAGGGAAAAGTTTGAAAAATCTTCAATTTTTCAAACCCGTCGTTTGCGCCTCGGCGCAAACTTCCTCCATAGGAAAGGAATGATTATAAAAATGCAAATCAAAGAGGAAAATTACAAGAATTTCGGGAAATGCGTCGTGCTCGATAACGGGGACTGCACCGTAAAAATCACCGTGGACATCGGTCCGAGGATCCTTTATTACGCGCTGAACGGCATGGAAAATATCCTCAAGGAGGACGTCGAGCGGAAAACCGTCCGTGACAGCGGGGAGCTTCACGACTTTTTCGGTACGGGGGAAAACTGGTACATTTACGGCGGGCATCGGCTCTGGTCGAGTCCGGAAAGCTTCCCCGGAAGCTATACGCCCGATAACGGCACGGTTTCGTACCGGATCGAGGGGAACCGCGTGATTCTTACGCCCGCCGACCGCGAAAGGGTCGGGGAACGGCACGGCATGACGGTCGAGCTTTCCGAAAAGGGCTCGTCCCTCGTGATCGGGCACACGATCACCAACATTTCCGAGCACCCGCTGAGGCTCGCGCCGTGGTGCCTGACCGTCGCGGATCGGGGCGGAATCGAGCTGCTTCCGCAGTGCCGGAAGCGGACGGGGCTTCTTTCAAATCGGCGGCTTGTCCTCTGGGAATACACCGACGTGAACGACGAGCGGTTTTACGCCGATAACGAGTATCTTACGCTTCGGCAGACGGAAAAGGCGGAGAAGTTCAAGGTCGGCATGAACAACGAGGACGGGTGGTGCGCGTACCTGAACAAGGGGCAGCTTTTCGTAAAGCGTTTCGATTTTGACCCGAACGCGGAGTATCCCGATTTCGGCTGTAACTGTGAGACGTTTACCGATCCCGAGATTATGGAGATTGAGACGCTCGGGGCGCTTCGGACGCTTCAGGCCGGGGAAACCGCCGCGCATGAGGAGCGCTGGGAGCTGGCGCGCTGCACGGAGCGGTTCGATCCGCGGGCGGCGGAGGAAATTCGGGCTTTCGCTGAGAAGTGGATTCGGTAAAATGAAAATCACACCGCGCAGAAATTGCGCGGTGTTATTTGCAGCGAAGGCGGCACGCTTCAGATTCTGCCCTTTAGGAAAGATTCGTCACACGTCATGAGAATCGGAAAGCCGGAGGACTTCTTCGGAATTGCCCGAGGCGGCACGCCTCAGATTCTGCCCTTCAGGAAGGATTCGTCACACGTTATGAGATTCGGAAAGCCGGAGGACTTCTTCGGAATTGCCCGAGGCGGCACGCTTCAGATTCTGCCCTTTAGGAAAGATTCGTCACACGTCATGAGAACCGGAAAGCCGGAGGACTTCTTCGGAATTGCCCGAGGCGGCACGCCTCACCAAAGGGGAGCGGGGTAGGTTCCGTTTTCGGTCAGGCGGAGAATTTCGGCTCTGACCGCTTTCACGTCCTGCGCGTAGGTCATTCCGAACCACTTCTCATGCACCTCTAAAACGCGGACGGCGCATTTTCCCTCTCCGATCAGGTGATCGACCGAGATCGGGACAAGAAATTCGCCCTGATTGGCGTTCGTTTCGTCCACCGTGTTCAGAAACTCCGCGAACTGTTCCGAAATCGCCGAGAGGTATTCCTCTGTAAAGCACCACAGATTCATCGAAACGGGCGTATTTTCGGGGACAAGCTTGTTTTCGCCGTTGTAGATCCCGCGGATCGTGCCGTCGAGGTCGCGGCGAAGCTCCTTCGTTTCCTCCACGCCTGTTAAAAAGCCGTTCTTTACCGTGCAGATTCCGCGCGTGACCGTCCCGTTTTCGCTTAACGTATTTTGGATCAGAAAGCCGCACATGGCGTATTCGGGAACCGCTTTTCCGCCGTTATCGGCGCGGCTTAAATAATCGTAAGCGACGCGGTACGCCTCGGCGCCGTAAAAATCGTCGGCGTTAATGACCGCGAAGCTTTTTAAGCCCAGATCACGCAGCGTAAGGAGCGCCTGTCCCGTCCCCCAAGGCTTGGAGCGCCGCGCCGCCAGCTCGCGGCGGACGGGAAGATCGTCCTTTTCCTGAAAAACGTAGGTGACCTTCACGAAGCGGGAAAAACGGTTTCCGATTTTTTCGCGGACAAGCGCTTCGATGTCGCGGCGAATGATGAGAACGACGTGTGTGAAGCCCGCGCGAAGCGCGTCGCTCACCGCGTAATCCATCATCAGCTCGCCGTTCGGTCCGATCGGTTCAAGCTGCTTAATGCGTTCGCCGAAGCGGGAGCCGATCCCCGCAGCCATGATAACCAAGGTGATGTCCTTCATTCCCTTATCTCCTTAAAAACAAAGGGTATAGCCTTTTGCCATACCCTTTATTGTACTGTTTGGTTTTAGCGGATCAGCAGCCGTACTTCGCCGTGCTGATCTTTACGCCGGGTCCCATGGTGGAGGAAACGGTGCAGCTCTTTAAATACTGACCCTTTGCCGCCGCAGGCTTTGCCTTTACGATCGCGGACATGAGCGCTTCGAGGTTCTCCTCGAGCTTCGTCTGTCCGAAGGAAGCCTTTCCGATCGGGCAGTGAATGATGTTCGTTTTATCGAGACGGTATTCGATCTTACCGGCTTTCGCGTCGGTAACAGCCTTTCCGACCTCGGGAGTAACGGTACCCGCCTTCGGGTTCGGCATCAGTCCGCGCGGGCCGAGCACTTTACCGAGACGTCCGACCACGCCCATCATATCGGGAGAAGCGATCACGACGTCGAAATCCATCCAGCCGTCCATGATCTTCTTTACCGTATCGTCGTCCGCGATATAATCCGCGCCCGCGTCCTCGGCGTCCTTGATCTTATCGCCCTTTGTAAATACGAGCGTTCTTACGGTCTTACCCGTTCCGTTCGGGAGAACGACCGCGCCTCTTACCTGCTGATCCGCGTGACGGGAGTCTACGCCGAGACGAATATGAAGCTCTACCGTTTCGTCGAACTTCGCCTTCGCAGTCTTACATACCAGATCGCAAGCCTCGCCGACCTCATACAGCTTCGCGGAATCAACGAGCTTTGCGCTATCAACATATCTTTTTCCGTGCTTCATGTAAAAATCCTCCTTCGTGGTTGAGCGGCGCGGGTCAAAAACCCCGCCTCCCACGCAATGTTTCGTTTATTCGTTCGGAGAACGGAAGCGTTCCGTCTCCCCTGTTCTCATAAAAGAAGTGTTAACCGTCGATGACTTCAATCCCCATGGAGCGAGCCGTACCCGCGATCATGGACATCGCGGCTTCGATCGAGCCGGCGTTCAGGTCGGGCATTTTCTGCTGCGCGATCGCCTGAACCTGCGTTTTCGTAACCTTCGCGACCTTCGTCTTATTCGGGGTTCCGGAAGCGGTTTCGATTCCCGCCGCCTTCTTTAAAAGAACCGCCGCAGGAGGGGTCTTCGTAACGAAGGAAAAGCTTCTGTCCGCGTAAACGGTGATCACGACCGGAATGATCAGTCCCGCGTCGTTCTTGGTGCGCTCGTTAAACTCCTTCGTAAACGCCATGATATTTACGCCGTGCTGACCCAAGGCGGGTCCTACCGGCGGAGCGGGGGTCGCTTTCCCCGCGGGAATTTGTAATTTAATAAATCCGACTACCTTCTGAGCCATGTTGTTTTACCTCCAAAACTTAAAGAACTACGTCCTGTCCTAAAAAGACAAGCTTAATTGATTTTTTCGACCGCGGACAGCTCGAGCGTCGTGGGCGTTTCTCTTCCGAACATCGAAACCGTCACGACGACCGTTCCCGCCGCCTCGTCCACCTCGCGAACCGTTCCCTCAAAGCCCTCGAGCGAGCCGGAAACGATATTGACGAGATCGCCCGCCGCGAGCCGAACCTGTACCGACTGCTTCGCGACGCCGAGGTTCCGCACCTCTTCGTCCGTCAGGGGGATCGGCTTTGATCCGGGTCCCACGAAGCCGGTAACGCCTCTCGTATTCCGGCAGATGTACCACGTTTCGTCGGTCATGACCATTTTTACGTAAACGTAGCAGGGAAACAGCTTTTCTTCCTTTTGGTTCCCTTCCTTATCGAGCACGGGCTTTCCGTAATCGTCCGTCGCCGGACCGATCGGAACCATGACATCCTCGATCAGCTGCTGAAGATTTCTGTTTTCCGCGAGCGTGCGAATGTCGTTCGCGACCTTATTCTCGTATCCCGAGTAGGTATGCAGGATATACCATTTTGCATCTGACATATTCTTCCCCTTACCGCACCGTTATTTTCCGAGCATCAGCTTAATCAGGAACATAAAGATCGAATCCATTCCCCAGATCGCGATACCGCTTACAATCATTGCGACGATGACGACGACCGTATTGTTAAAGACCTGTTTTCTCGAGGGCCATACGACCTTTTTGAACTCGGAACGCGCGTCTTTAAAATACCGGACAACGGATTTTTTCTGCTTCTTCGGAGCGGAAGGCTTTGTCGCAGCCGCAGTTTTCTCGTTAGCCATGCAGAATCCTCCTTACTTGGTTTCTCTGTGGAGAGTGTGCTTGCGGCAGAACTTACAGAACTTGTTCATTTCGATTCTGTCCGGATCGTTCTTCTTGTTTTTCTTGGTGTTGTAATTGCGCTGCTTGCACTCCGTGCAGGCGAGTGTAATCTTAACTCTCATGTTCGGCACCTCCTATTTTATTTCCCGCCCGGCTTGAGCGGGGTTTCAGCCTCCCTCGTTTTTTGAAAATCCGGGTACACAAAAAAGACCCCTTTTTCCGAGGTGAATTTATTTTACCATATTTTTTGAAGGTTGTCAAGGCTTTTTTTCACTTTTTTTCGGGGTTCGCGGATTTTTGCGCGGGGCGACATAAAAGGAGAAGGGCTTCAGCCGAGCAGAGCCTCCGCCATTCCGAGCAGGCGCCCTTTTTCCAGTGTGCCGAGCGCGCGGAATCTTGAAAGAAGCTCTTCCTCTTCGGGCGTCAGGGTCATGGGCGTCAGGAGCGCGGGCGACAGAACCTTCCGATTCGTCCGTCCCGCGAGATAATCGAGGCTTACGCCGTAAAAATCGGCAAGCGTGACGGCAAATTCCAGCGGAACGGTATGCTTACCCTGCTCGTAATTCGTATAGGTGGTTTTGTGCATTCCGAGCCGCTTCACAAGCTGTTCCTGCGTTAAATCCTCGTCTTCCCGCAGGTCGCGGATCCTCCCGTAATACTGCATGGCAAAGCTCCTTTCCGTTCACGCAAATTCTTTTTCAAAAATATTTTACCACAAATCATGGTTTTCTATTGACAAATTACAACGAATATGATATTCTATTTTTGAAAAACAACGAACGTTGTAGAAAAAGAGCAAAGCTCCGTCCATTCGGAATTTGCGGAAAGGAAGTTTTTTATGTTTTGTCAAAAGTGCGGGAGGGAGACGGGGGAGCCGATTCGTTCCTGCCCGATCTGCGGGGAAGAATTAAAACCGATACGGAGTACCGAAAGCGGGGAGGATACCCTGCTGAGAACGTTCGGACTTCTTTTCGGAATATACGGACGCGCTTCCCTGCTTACGCTGCTGATTACGGTTCTGATCGAATCGGACGGTCTGTGGGCGTGGGCTCTGCGCACCCTGATGTTCCTGCCGGTCGCCGTTCTCTGTCAGGTGGTCGTATTTTTGGGCATGATGGTGCTTTTAAAGAAGAAATGGGCGGTTCTTCTGCTCGGAGTCGTCTTATCAGGCATGGGCGCGGGCGCGGTGATTCTGATTTTATGCGGAAATCACGCGCTTCTCGCGGGGGCGAATCTGATATTTGTGATCGGGCTTCTGATCGGGATCTGCGAATGTATGAAGGCGTTCGGACGTAAGAAGGAGGGGGCGTAATGTTTTGTCAGAAATGCTGGAAGGAGATTCCCGACGGGTCGGCGTTTTGCGGAGAGTGCGGGGCAAGGGCGGGAGAGGACGGCATGAAATTCTGTAAGCATTGCGGCGCGAAAATTACGGCTGACGCGGTAATGTGCATACATTGCGGCAGACAGGTTGAGGAGCTGAAGCAGCAAGGCATTACGCAGCCCCAGATCGTTATAAACAACGACAATATCAATACCAACACAAACGCGGGCATTGACGCCATGTATGGCACGAGAATGAAAAACAAATGGGTTGCGTTTCTTCTGTGTCTGTTCTTAGGTTGGTTAGGAATACATAAATTCTATGAGGAGAAGATCGGAATGGGGGTTTTGTATTTGTTTACCTTCGGTTTGTTTGGGATTGGCGTTATTGTCGATCTGATCCTTATTTTATGCAAGCCGAATCCTTATTATATTTAGGAAAACGTTTTCTTGGGCTTCCGGCAGCGGGTATCCGCTTTCATGGAATTTACACACGGATTATCGGATAAAATAAGGTAAACCTGCAGGAGCGGAAAAATCCGAAAAGATTTTAATGCTTTTTCCGCGCTTTTGGCAGGCTTCGATCACGTAGCGCGTGCCGCGCGATTTCCCGTCCCAGAAGGCGAGCACCATGTCGGCGTACTCGACGATCCGGTCGTTCCGGCGCAGCGGAGCGGCTTTTCCGAATTTCCGATATTCGGGAAGGAATTCCGTAAACCGGATCCCCCGTGACAGCGCGTAACGCTTCGCGCAGGCGTCAACTCCTTCCGCGCCGCCCGAAACGATTTCCGTCGTTTCGGGCGGCAGGTATTTTTCCAGATTTTCGACCGTAAGACCTCTTGAGCCGATCACCGCTGTTTTCATGAATATTTTCCTCCGATTTCGTCATTTTAATGTCATTATAGCACTATTTTCGATTTGACGCAATATTTGCGCTATAATAATGTTAAAATAATGTCGAATTAAATCGAAAAAAGGAGGATAAAAACGATGAAAAATGAACTGCTGCGGTATACGCTTCGGGTGGACAGCGGGCTGTTCCGGAAGTTTCGGTATGTGGCGGAATATAAGGGACGTTCCGCAAACAAGGAGATCGAGCAAATGCTGAAAAAGCGGGTCGAAGCCTTTGAAAACGAGCATGGGGAGATCGTATTTCACGAGGAGGAGCAGGAGCGGCTTCCATAATCCCCGATTCCGGGGAAATCGGGATGTCCGCTTTTGTCCGAGGGCTGTCCTTGAATGTCCCCTAAAGAGCGGGTAAACTGTAAACTGTAAACAAATGGGCGGAGGCGCGAACGCCTCGGTCGGTTCCGAAGGAGACTTCCGTATATCGGAGGTTCCGGACGCGGGACGGATCGGGGAAAGAGGCGGCACCGCCTTTTTCTTTACAAATTTACCGAAAGGAAGGGTCATGAAAATGAACGAAACCAATTTACCCGAGGAGAAGAAACCCGACGGGGACGGCGAGGTCTTTACCAAAGAGCAGGTGGACGCGCTTTTAACGGAGCAGAAGGCGGTTTTTGAGCGGAAGCTCGCCGAGACGGAACAGCTTTCGGCAATGGACGAGGGCGAAAAGGAGCAGTTTCTCCGTGAAAAGCTCCGCAAGGAGCTGGACACGCGGGAAGCGGCGCTCGTAAAGCGGGAGCTTCGCGCGGCGGCGGTCGAAAAGCTCGGCGAACGGAAGCTTCCCGCCTCGCTTCTTCCCTGTATCAATCTTTCCTCGGAGGAGAGCCTCGAGGAAAGCCTGAACGCGGTGTCGGAATGCTTTTCCAAGACGCTCCGCGAGGAGGTCGGACTCCGCGTTCATCTCGGCGCGCCCAAGGGGGCGGCAAGCGGCGGCTCGGACGCGTTTTTAGAAGGACTCGGCATACGGCAGTAACTAGGGCATGTTCTAAAAAGAGCGGGGTTGTACCCTGCACCAAAAGAAAAATATTAACGGGAAAGGATTAAAAGAAAATGGCAATCAATTTAGCGGAAAAATATTCCAATCAGATCGACGAAACCATCAGAAGCGGGCTTCTTTCGTCCGCGGGAGTCAATAACGACGTTTCCTTCGGGAACGCGCAGACGGTTACGGTTTTTTCCATGGAAACCGCGCCCCTCGGCGACTACAATCCCGACGGGGGTATGCAGCGATACGGCGAGCCCGTCGAGCTTCAGGACTCGACGCAGGAAATGAAAATGACGCAGCAGAAGGCGTTTACCTTCACCATCGACAAAACTTACGCGGCGGACTCGCCCGAGGGCGTAAGAAACGCGGGAAGGGCGCTTCAGCGGCAGATCGAGCAGGTCATCATTCCCGAAATTGACCGTTACCGCTTCGCAAAGCTTGCCGAGCTTGCGGGAAGCAGAAGCTACGGCGCGCTTACCGCCGAGAACGCGTATACCGCCTTCGTCGAGGCGAATTCCAAAATCACCGACGAGGAATTCCCGATCGAGAACCGCGTCGCGTTCTGCTCGAACGGATTTATCGACCTTTTAAAGCAGGACAGCGTGCATTTCACCAAGGCGACCGAGATCGCGCAGCAGCGCGTGATCTTCAAGGGCATGATCGGCGACTGCGACGGCGTGGCGATCATCGCCGTTCCGAAGCGGCGCTTACCCGCGGGCGTTTCCTTTATTATTACGCATCCGTCCTGCGCGCCCGCGCCGATCAAGCTTCAGGAATACAAGATTCATCAGGATCCTCCCGGGATCGCGGGTCATCTTGTCGAGGGGCTTTTATACCACGATATTTTCGTGTTTGACCGCAAGAAGGCGGCGATCGCGGTCCGTTACGGCGCGCTCGGCACGCTTGACGCGAAATACGCGGACGGAACGCTTACCGTAAGCGGCGACACGAACGGCGGCACTCTCGTTTACAAGAGCGCTTCCGCCGCGCCGAAGCTCGGCGACGCGCTCGACGAAGCATGGACGGAGGTTCCCGCGGACGGGAAGATCACGGCGAGCGGAAAGCTTTTCGCCGCGGTCAAGAACGCGGACGGGAAATGCACGGCGGCTTCGGCAGCCGTAACCGTGGCGTAATACTGATTTCTAAAGCTTGATCGAAAAATAGTATAAGACAGGGTCGTTTTTCGGGAACCGCGGGGCGCGGAAAAATTGGGATAAAAAAGGATTCGGTTGTTCGGGGCAGCCGCGCTTCGCGGAATCCCGTGAAAAACATTCTGAAATCTTGGGAAAGGAATTTTAAAAAGAAATGAAAACTACGGCAATGGAGATTCTGAAGCTCCGTCTGCCGCCTGACGCCGAGCCGGACGAAAAACGGCTCGGCGTTCTTCTTTTACAGGCGGAGCATACGATTCTCGACATCATCGGGCGGGAGACGCTTCCCGAGCGGCTTACCGACGTGCAGGCGGCGCTCGCGCTCATTTACTACAACCGGGGCGGAACGGAGGGGGAGCTTCGGCGGAGCGAGGGAGAGGCTTCGGTCGGGTACCTTGACGGGCTTCCCGCGGAAATGCTTCTCCGGCTCAGAAATTATCCGAGAAAGGTGGGTGCGGCGTATGTTTCCCGCGTGGAACAGACTGAGGAAAATTGATATTTACGCCGCCGACGAGGCGGCGGGCGATTATATCGGGACAAAAACCGAGCCGAGGCTGCTCGGGTACGTATACGCGGACGTTCAGAGCGACGCCCGCTCCGCCGAGAACCGCCGTGAGGGCATGGCCGAAAAGGCAAGCGTAAGGCTTTTTCTCCGTCCGGACGCGGGGGTCAAATGCGGCGACCTCGCGGCGGTTTACGGAAAAGCGCCCGACAGCCGCATTACCGAGGTGCGGCGGTCGAGAGAGTACGTCGCGGCGGTAGCGGAGCGGATATGATCGGCTGGAGCAATGAACAAGCGGCGCGGGCGCTTCGCCGAACGGCGGAAGCGGCGCTTGCGGACGCGAGGGAGAACTGTCCCGTTCGGACGGGGCGGCTCAGAAACAGCCTGACCTATGCGGTCGAGGGAGATCGGGCGGTCGTTTCGGCGAATACCGATTACGCGGTTTACGTCGAGCTTGGCACGGGGAGAACCCCGCCGAATCCTTTTTTACAGAATGCGCTTTACGCGGCGGCGGAGAGAGCCGGGGAAATTTATTGGGAGGAGATGCTTCAAAATGACGGACATTAAGCCGTTTCTGGCGGAAAAGCTGGGGGATCTCGCGGCGGTCGGGCTTTCGTTCGGGAAAACGGGGAGAAAGCTCCCCGCCCTGATCCTGACCGAAACGGGAAACAGCGCGGAGATCGTTTTAAACGGCAGGGAGCGCGTGAGCCGGGTCACGATCCAGATCGACGTATACGCGGCTTCGGAAAGGGAGACCGAAGCGCTTGCCGCGGCGGTCAATGAGCGGCTTACGGAAACGGGGCTTCGGCGGAGCTTTTCGCAGCTTCTGACGGACGGAGACGTGCCGCGCCGCTGTATGCGGTTTACCTGCGGGATCGACGAGGTGAGCGGGAGGACGGTTTCGGTATAGAGAAAGAAAGCGGGTCGGGTCGGGAGGGAAAACGAGAGGGACTAAGGAAAGGGACGGGAAGGAAACCTGCACCAAAAAGAAAGGAAGAAGCAAAAATGGAGCTTATCAGCAGCGGAACAAAATTTTACTTAAACGGGAACAGTCTTTACGGGCTGAAATCCACCCCCGACATGGGCGGGGAGCGGGAGAAAAAGGAGGTCACGAACCTTCTCGATCCCGCGCGCCGCTATATCGCGGGGCTGTACAAATACGACGATCTCACCTTCGGCTTTTATTACAACAGCGCGGAGGAAAACCCGAACGTAACGGGCGGACAGGTCGCGGCGGCGTATCAGACGGCAAGGGCGGTCGAGCGCGCGGGGACGGTCGTTACGCAGAAGCTTGAATTCCCCGACGGGACAAGCTTTACCTGGTCGGGGCAGATTTCGACCAAGATCAAGAGCATGAACCCCGACGGGGTCATGGAGTTCAGCATTATTTCCATTCCGAGCACCCCGCTTACGCACAGCTCGGACGGCTAAAAAGGAGGAAGATTATGGAAAATCGGGACGTTTCCCTGCCGTATGCGGATCTTACGGTAAACGGGAGAAATTATATGCTTCGGCTTACGGCAAAGTCGGCGGTAAGGCTTGAAGAACGGCTGGGCTGTTCGATTTATGAGGGGGCGAAAAGGCTTACCGAAATGAAGGTTGTGATCGAGTTTCTGTTCGCGCTCATTGAAAGCCTTTCGCCGGAGACGACCAAGGAGAGCGTTTATCTGATCTATGACGAATATGTGACCGAGGGAGGGACGCTTCGGTCGCTCAACGAGCTGATCGCGCTGGCGCTCGGGAGATCGGGTTTTTTCGACGAGGGGGAGAAGGCTCCGCCGCGGGGCTGATCTCCTCGCTTTTCGGACGCGTTCTTCCGCTTCTTCCCGATCCGGTGCGGCTTTGGGAGATGACGGCGGCGGAGCTTTTCCTGATCCTTCGGGCGGGGGAACGTTCCCGCCGTGAACGGCAGGAGGACGCGCTTTTCGGAGATCGGCTCCTCGCGTTCAATATCGCCGCGCTTACGCTTACGGCGGTGAACGCGCCGGAGTGCTTTCCCGAGAGCCCGGATAAGGCTTTTCCGAGCCGCGCGCGTGACTGGCGGGAGGCGAAAGCGGAAATGCTCGGAATTTCGGAAAATTTTCAGAAAAAAGGTGATTGCAGCAAATGACAACGGAACAGCTTAACATTATCATTACCGCGCAGACAGCCGATTTTACCGAAAAGCTCGGGGCGGTCAACACGACGCTTCGGGAGACGGTCACGCTCGCGGAGCAGGCGGCGGAAGCGGCGGCGAGAGTGGTCGATCCGACAGGGGAGAGCGCGGGAAGCGCCGTATCGGGCAGCGCGGCGGACGGGATTTATCGGGCTCCCGATACGGCGGCGGGAACCTCCGGCGGATTTCCGCAGCCGCCCGCCGGAAGCGCGCGCGCAGCCGTTCTCGCGGCGGGCGGGGGCGCGGATACAAGCGGGATCGCGGCGGTTTCGCCCGCCTTCGCGGCGGCGGACGTTCTTCGGCTCGATCGGCGTCAGACACTGATCGGGGCGGTTTCACAGAGCGGCAATGAACGGAGCGAATGGAACAGACCGATCGAGATTCGCACGACGGTCGAGCTGGACGGGGATCGGATCGGGGAGGCGGTCGGCGCCTATAACGGGCGGAGAAGCCGGATTACGGACGGATTTTCAGTTTCCTGATCAAAAGAGGAAAAGGGACGGGGAGGAAATCCCGGAGATCGGGGAGCTTCCAACCCGTCCGTTTTCGCGGAACGAGAAAACAGACAAAAAGAAAGGAACGGGAAATGTATTTTTTAAAAATCAACGGAAAGGAGCTTCCGACCCCGAGCTATTACGCCGTCGATTCGGACGACATCGACAGCGCGGACAGCCGGCGGTCGGACGAGACGGGAACCATGCACAGAAGGCGGCTTCGGGCGGGGGTAAAGGGATGCAGCGTAAAATGGATCCTGAACGGGTCGCAGACCGCCGCGCTTCAGGCGCTTTTATCCGAGACGGAGCTTCAGGTTACGCTTCTCGACCCGGCAACGGCGGAATATTACGACTGCACCATGTTCGCGGGCGAGCTGAAAAGCGTGTTTTATCAGCAGCAGAACGGAAGCCCGCACGCGAGCTACTGGGAGGTAAGCTGTCGGCTTACGGAATATTAAGGAGGGAGATTCATGTATTCGGTCAGCGAGGATTATAAAAGGGCGATCCGGGAAAAGGTCGTCAGCGACCGGATCGGGGGGAGCATTGTTCTTTCGGACGGCGTGGTCCTTACGATTTCGGATCGGAATCTGGTAAAAAATTCCCTTAAAATATCGCATGAGCTTTGTGACGATTATCGGATCGGGACGTTTCATATCGGGTGCCTTCAGATCGCGGTCTTTGACGACAACGCGCTGCTGCGCGATTTCAGCGGCGCGAGGATCGAGCCCGTTTACGAGATCGAGACGGCGAAGGGGTGGGAGCGGGTACCGATGGGAATCTATTATACGGACGGGAACAGCGTCCGCCGCAAGAGAAATACCGTTTCGCTTACCGCTTACGACTGCGGCTGTTTTTTTGACCGCGTGATCCCGGAGGAAAGAAAGACGCTTTCGGGCAATGCGCGGACGCTGGTCAAGGCTGCCTGTGACGACTGCGGCGTTACGTTTGGCGGGATTCCCGAGACGCTCCCGAATTACCAGATCGTTCTTTCCGCCGCGGACAGGCAGGTTCAGACGTATCGGGATCTGGTCGCGTGGTGCGCCGAGCTTCTTTGCGCTTACGCGGTGATTGACCGGGGGGGAAAGCTTTGGTTCCGATCCGCGAAATACGGCGTAAGCGAAACGGATCAGTCGGATATTCTGATCGACAAATATCTTACCGACGCGGAACGGGACAGCATTTACGTGACCGATACCCGCGCGTATATTCAAACGATCTGCGCGTACAGCGGCGGCGTTTTAAAAACCTATGCTTCGGACGCGGTACAGACGGACGAGCAGGCTGCCGCCGCAGGCTATACCTTTGACGAGAACCCGCTCCTGCCCGAAACGCTGAGCGGGGAAGAGCGGGATAAAATCAACACCGATCGGCTCGCGTTTATGGACGGATTCAAGCAGCGGGGGATCAGGACGGAAATTTACGGCGATCCCGCGCTTGATGCGGGGGATATTTTACGCTGTTCGGGAGGGGACGTCGACCAGAGGCGAAGTATTGTCGGACTGGTGACGAAGCAGGAATGGCGTTATCGGAATCTTCATACGGTCGTATGCGCCGCGCCGCCGCTTTTGGGGCGGGACGCGGCTTCCGCCGCCGTTGTGGCAAGTCAGACGAAAAAGAAGCTCGACTCGCTTTCGGGAAGCAAAGCCGTTACCGCCGGAATCGGCGTAGAGATCAAGTCGAACGTGATCGACCTGAAGCCGGCGAAGGAGGGGTATTATTTCGATTCCAACTGGAAGAACCTCCTCGGCGGCGTGTACATTGATAAAGGCACGACGGGGAGCGGGAATACGCTGGAGGTTTATAACGGGGCTTTGAGATTACTGCCCGCGAAGAGCGGAAGGATCGGCGGAGTAAGCCCCGGCAAAGGGCTTACCATGATTGACGAAAAAACGATCGATGAGCCTAAGGGGAAAATCTCGCTGAATCTCGGGAAAGGAATGCGGTTTAATCAGCCGCCGAAGGAATCGTCTCAGCCGGATACCTATTGGACGGTTTCGCCGAATCTCGGAGACGGACTGAAGCTTGCTCCGAGCGACGATACAGCCGATCCCGATTACGGAAAAATCTGCCTCAACCTCGGGAGCGGACTGGAATTTACCGACCGAACCTATGAAAAGGACGAGGACGGAAACGACGATCCGACGCGGTATACGAGCGGGGTTCGGATCAAGCTCGGAGAGGGAATGCGCTTCGGGGCGGGCGGAGAGCTGATCGCCGAGGGCGGTGCGTACACGGCGGGAGAGAATATTACCATTTCCGAGGACGGAACGATCAGCGCGCAGATCAAGGAATACAAAGCCGGGGA
>CAZKKZ010000028.1:0-30866 GCA_964553625.1 uncultured Ruminiclostridium sp. | reverse complement strand
CCGTGCCGTATTATACGTGGGGAAACCGCGGCGAGGGGGAAATGCGGGTGTGGATTCCGAGGGGATAAGAGAAAGGAGAGGAAATTCTGGTGTGGGGACTCCGTCCCCACACCCCTGCAAGCCTTTGGAAAAAGGCTTGAGCGAAAACTTTTAAATGATTGAAAAGAAATGAAGAAGGATATTCCGAATTTTCGGAATATCCTTCTTCATTTCTTTTCGGGCTTCTTGTTCAGAATAGAATCAGAAAACATGGAGGCGTTAATCAAATCGGCGGCATCCACGTCAAGCGCGTCCGCAAGATCGAACAAAACCTCTAAAGAAAAACAGTGCGCGGCATTCGGCGCTTCGATCAAGCTAAGCAAGGAACGGCTGATCCCTGCCTTTTCGGACAATTGTTCCTGCGACATACCTCGGATTTTTCTTAACATGGCAATCGCAATACCGATTTGAATAAACCGATCCCGATTTTTAAAAGAAACCTCTTTACTCATTGCTGATCCCCAAAAATTCTTTATAAAGCCAAAAATTCCGATGCCGCCTAACTCTTGCCTTTTTAGAGAATCGTCGGTTTTTTCTTGATAATATCCTCCGAAAACTGGGACGCGGTAATAAGCGCTTCGGGCGCAACGTCCAACGCGTCCGCAATATCAAAAAACACCTCCATGGAAAACCCGTGCGCCAGATTCGGGGCTTCGATTTTTCCAAGCAAAGTGCGGCTGATATTCGCTTTTTCGGCAAGCTTTTCCTGCGAAAGCCCCCGGATTCGCCGCAGCGACGCGATCGCGATCCCGAGCTGGATAAATCGGTCGCAATTTTTAAAGGATACGGGCTTATTCATATTCATTATCTCCAAATATTTCCGAACTGTACTTTTATTATACTTTTTTCGCATTGACAATTCAGCAACGTATCATTTACTATTGACTATTATCAGCTACAATAGTATAATTATTTTACACGATAGTATTAACTGGATTTGGAGTAAAAAATATGACCTGTACCTTTTTCGGACACCGCGACGCGCCGTCCGAGCTTCGCGGTCGGATCAAGACCACTCTCATTGATCTGATCCAATCCCAAAACGCCGATCTCTTTTATGTCGGTAATCACGGGAATTTTGACCGAATGGCGGCTTCGGTGCTCCGTGAATTAAGCGCGGATTTCCCGAAAATCCGCTATTATACCGTGCTCGCCTATTTGCCCGAGCATGATTCCGACCCCGCGCCGACCGTGTATCCCGAGGGGATCGAGCTTGTACCGAAGCGGTTCGCGATCAGCTTTCGGAATCGCTTTATGGTGGAACAGTCGGATCTTGTGATCGCCTATGTTGCCTGTCCGTGCGGCGGCGCGGCAAAGTTCACAAATTTAGCCCTGAAAAAAGGGAAAACCGTAATCAACCTCGCGCCCTTCAGCGGTAATACGCATTTCTAATCGCGTATCAAAAAAATCTGTAATACCGGACAATTAAACTCGTCCGATATTACAGATTTTTAAAAATTTCGCAAAAACAATATAAAAGTTTCGGTCAAGCCTTTTCAAAGGCTTGCGGGGGTTTGGGGGCAGAGCCCCCACAAAAGGCTTTTTCTCTTTTTGTTTACGCGATCACGACGCCCAGCTCGTTCGCCGAAACCGTGGATTTTCCGTATTCGGTCGCGATAATGCGCGTATGACCGCCGATCACAAGCGTTACGTTCGTATGAAGCGCGACCCCGATCTCGAGCGTCGCCGCTTCCGCCCGCTCGATGATCCCGTTCACAAGCTCAAGCCGATTCTGAAGCGGCTCTTTTTCAACCGCCTGCTGTAATTTCACGCGCGCTGTCGTTTTGAGGAAGTCCGATTCCTCCTTCGTGATCTTTCCGACCGCTTTTTTCTCCTTCAGCTCCTCCTCGCGAAGCGCGAGCCGTTCCAGCTGGGTATCAATCGCGGCAATCTGCCGGTCAAGCGCCTTTCGCTCCTCGGTATACTCAAAACAGTCGCCGACGATGATTTCCGTCAGATCGTGCATATAATTTCCCGCGACGAGACACTCGATCCCTCCGATCGCCCGAACCGTTCCGCCGCTGATCCGTCCCGGGTTCGTAAGGCAAAGAATCATACCCGCGCAGCTCACCTTGGAATTCATGATCGAGGAAGCCTCGATATTTCCCTCCGCCTCGAGCGTACTTCCCGAGCAGACGTCAACCGTAATATCCCCGCTCCGCGCGGTCAGATACGAGCCGGTAACCGCGTCGTCCACGATAATTTTCTTCCCCGAAACGTTCGCCTTCGTTACCTTCCCGTGAACATGGACGCTTCCCCCCGCGTTCACGATCGCGCCCTCGTTGACGTTCCCCATAATAATGAGGTCGCCCGTGTACGCCGTCGGGTGGACGGAGCGGAACACATCCCCCTCGACCACCATTTCATCCCGAACGGAAAAAACCCCGTCCCGAAGCTTCAGCTTTCCCGTCGCCGCCGCGACGAGCGCCGTATGATCCCGATTCAGGCAGGTGTTGAAGCCCTGCGGAATATCGGGCGCGTACCCGTTCACCGACTTCAGCGTGTTCCCGTAAATATCGAAACCGTCCGAACCCTTCTCCGCGGGAATGATCCGACAGATCACCTCGCCCTCCGAAATATCCGTTTCCGGCTCGAGAAGATTTTGGACGCTTCCGTTAATTCCATTTATGGCGGGTTTCCCGCTCGCGAATACAACCTCGGTATTATAAAGCTGCTCCTCCGCCATTTTTTCGAGCAGCTTTTCGTCGATCCCCGCCTTGATCCCCTTTTTTCGGATCGCGGCATGAAGCTCTCCGAGGGAAAACCGGTTGTTCGGACGCTCGGGCGCGGCAACGTAAACCGAGGCGGAAAGCCCGTTTTTCGCCGCCTTTACCGTAATCGGAAGAACCGACCGAAAACGCGGCGCGTCCTCCATGACCGCGAGATTCTCGAACGGATTCCCCTCCGGCGCGTCCGGATTCTCCAAATCCGTCAGGATCCGGTCAAAGATCGCGTCAAGTTCCTTTAAATTCGCCAATGTGTTCCTCCCCGAAGGTCGCTGCGCCCTTAAAGCAGGTTTTTCCCCTTGACCATAGAGCTGATCTCAACGCTTCCGTCCTGCGCGAAAAACGTCATTGTTCTTCCGTAGTTCAGCCCCGTATCCTCCGCGATGATCGGGATCCGAAGCTCCTGAAGCGCTTTTTTGACCGCGGCGACGTTCCGCGCCCCGATATTGAACTGTGAGCTTGCCGCGGCGAACATAACCGCGCCGCCCGCAATCTTCGCCGTAAGCCGTCCCCCGACTCCCATTCGCTTCATTTCCGCGACCATATCCGGGATCGCGGTATCCGCGAATTTCATGCGGGTCTCCCGTCCGCCGATAATGGTCGAGCTGTCGGGGAGAAGTACGTGGCAAAGCCCCGCCAGACCCGTTTTCTGATCGTAAATACAGATCCCGACGCAGGAGCCGAGCGCGTAGGTTACAAGCACATCGTCTCCTCTGCCGATCTTCCAGTCCGATATTCCGACAATCAGTTTTTGACTCATGAAGAAATCACCCCGAGCTTCTGCAATATAGTATTGAGCGACTCGATGGTGGGCAGGAGCATCATTTTCGATTTAATGTTCTTGCCTTCAATTTTTAAAAGGTTGTCGATATAAAGAAGCTTGTCGCTCATTTCACCGAACGCGCCCGCGGGGACGCTCATGATCGCGCCGAGCATATCAATGGTCATCATCGGCGCCTCTACCTCAATGTACGCCTGCGCCAGCTCGGCGATCGCGTTTACATACGAGCCGGAGAGGATATTCCCCGTTTCGGTAAGCGCCGACGCCATTTCCGGCGTGATGTCCGAAAGCTCGACATTCTCCATGCCGAAAAAGGTGGAAATAATGATATTCGTCAGCTCCTTTTCAAGCAGGAAGAGCATCATTCCCTCAATATCTCCGCGTAAGGGCACCAACACGCCCGCAACGACCTCCTCCGCGCCGCCCGCATAGTCGATCGCCGTCTGAAAATCGAGAATCCGTACCGCGGGAACGTCTATATCGAGCGGAATCCCGAGCATTTGTGAAAGCGCGGTCGTCGCGTTCCCCGATCCGATGTTCCCCACCTCGGTCAGAACGTCGAGCTCCATCGCTCCGAGTTCGTCAAAGCTTTTAATTCCCATAAAACAGTTCCTTTCATGATGTGGCCTCTGCTTTCCGGATCGTTTTTACCCGAAAAACGCGGCTGCCCAAAAATTAAAATCAGTTCCGCAGATTATTCGCAATGCTCATCAGCTCGTCGGAGGTCGTTACAACCCGCGCGCTGAGCTGGTATGAACGGTGCGTTTCGATCAGGTGAACCATTTCGCTCGCGAGATCGACCGTAGACATTTCGAGCGCCTGCCGCACAAGCTGGCGGTCCTCCGAGGGCGCCGGCTCTCCCGAACGGGGCGTAACGACGAAATGGTTATCCTCGCCCTGCTCAAGTCCCCAGTTGTTATAGACCTCGAAAAGCCCGATCGCGTCGGTCAGCGCGTTAAAGTCAATGTTGTTCGTCTCGACCTCCTCCGTCCCGATGATGTTCCCGTTTTCGTCGGAGATCCGGCGCGTTTCGGTCAGGAATTCGATCGTGATATGATTCCCCTCGTTATCGAGGACGAATTCCCCGCGCCCCGTCACAAGCTCCCAGTGATCGTCGATCTGCGTGATCTCGAACGAGCCGTCGCGGGTCAGGTAGGTATCCCCCCGCTCGTCGAGCACCATAAAGAAGTTATCGTTCGGGATCGCGAAATCGAGATCCTGATCCGACATGGTAAACATACCCGGCTCCCACATGAAGTCCGTCTTCATGATATACTGCCCGTGCCCGGTCTGCCATTCCTCCTCCGGCGCCCGCTGGACGGTATAGAGACAGTCCGCGAAACTCGGGCGGAGAGATTTATAGCCGACGGTGTTGACGTTCGCGATGTTGTTGGAATAGATGTTCATGCCGTCCTGCTGCGCGATAATGCCGGACGCGCCCGTATAAAAAGAAATATTCATAAAAGAGTTCCTTTCCCGGAGTCTGCTTTCCCCGTTCCCTCCGTAAAATTACAGCTGGATCGACGCGATCTCGACCGCGCGGCTGTTGATGCTGTCGAAATAGCGGAGAATCTTGCTGTTCGCCTCGTACAGGCGGTGCGCCTCCATCATCTGCGTAACCTCCTTGTTCCCGTCCACGTTGGAATGCTCCCAAGCGCCTTGGATCACGTCGAAGATCTCCCCCTCGGGGATCGTTCCGTCCCCGTCGTAGCGCATGAGATTATCGCCGATCTTATCGACGTCCGCCTCGGGCGGAATATAGGTCAGGAGAAGGCGGTCGTACGGCTCGTTATCGATCAGGATCGTTCCGTCGTTTTGAATGATGAAATCGTCCGTCCCGAGGAAGATGTCGCCGTTTTCACCCTGAACGCGCCCCGCCTTCCCAAGGGTCAGATAGCCCGCGTCGTCAAGCTCCCACTGTCCGTTCCGTGTCTGGTACACCTCGCCGTCCCGGGCGAGAATGTTAAAATAAACGTTCCCGAAGATCCCGACGTCAAAATTACTGTCCGTAAAGGTGAAGTTGCTTTGCTCGAGATTCGTTTTTGAAAGGTCGGCGTAGGTCTGGAAAAAATGTCCCGACGTTTCCTTCCGCTCGTTTACGAGGATCAGCTCATCCATAAACGTCGTCAGTACGACCTCGTCCTTCCGGTAACCCGCGGTGTTGACGTTCACGAGGTTGTTTCCGATCGCGTCCAACTGCCGCTGCTTGTTAATCATTGCCTGTGCGGAATTGTAAAAGCCTCTTAACATATATTTCTTCCTTTCGGTTAATTTTTCTTAGAACTTTCTTGTGAAGACATGTTCTTATGTATTCATGTATTCCGAAAGCCGCCGCTTCAGCAGCAGCATGGCTTTCGCGTGGATCTGACAAATGCGCGATTCGGTCAGGTTCAGAACCGTCCCGATCTCGGAGAATTTCAGCTTTTCGTAATAATAAAGCGTTACGACCTGCCGCCCCTTCGGCGGAAGCGCCTCGATCGCCTCGGCAATGACCGTCTTCAATTCCCTGTCATACAGTCCTTTATCCACGCGGTCGCCGTTTTCGAGACTGAAATTATCCTCATATAAAAGCTCCTCAAAGGAAAGCGTAATCGCGCCCGCCGCCTCCGACATTCCGCGCGCGAGCTTTTCCTTCGTGATCCCCATATACTCCGCGAGCTCGTCGTTGGTCGGGTGCCGCCCGAGCCGGTTAAAAAGCTCGTTGTACGAGGCGTCCAGATCGCGCCCGAAGCGCCGCACCTGTCTCGGCACAAAATCCTGCTTCCTGACGAAGTCAATGATCGCGCCCTTGATCTTCAAGTTTGCGTAGGTCTCGAATTTTACGCCCCGCTCGGGGTCGAAGCTCTCGATCGCGCCGATCAAGGCGATCACGCCCTCGTTTACGACGTCGTCGGTCGTCGCGTATTTCGCGTAGGTATTCCGGAGAGAAACGGCAATCACGCGAACCAGATCGAGATAATGCAGCACGATGTCGTTGCGAAGATTCACGCTGCCTGTTTCGCGGTATTTTTCGATTGCCGAAACAATGTCAAAATCCGTTTTCAAGAGCCGTTCCCTCCTTTTCTGTTTTTATCGGCGGGCGATCCCGCCTGCCTCCGACGGCGCGGAACCCGTTATAAATTGATACTCCCGACCGACTGAATCTGCGTAGTGCCGTCGATCTCGCTGTATGAAAGGACGGTAAGTCCCGGGATAAACTGGTCAATCAGCTTTTTAAAGTACACCCGCACGATCGGCGAGGTCAGAACGATCACGGTCGGGATCACGTCCTTTACCTTATTGACCTCCTCGGTCGCCCGTGCGACGATCCGCTGGATCATATCGGGATCGAGCGAGAGATAGCTCCCCTGATCCGATTTTTTCACGCTCGCGACGATCATGTCCTCGATCTTCGGATCGATCGTAATGACGCGAAGAGAATTCGCCTCGGCGAAGCGGCGCGTAATCGTCCGCTTGAGCGCCTGCCGCACGTATTCAACCGTGATGTCAATATCCTTCATGGAGGAGGTATGGTCGCCGAGCGCCTCGAGAATGGTTTCCATATCGCGGATCGGAATCCCCTCCTGAAGAAGCATGGCAAGCACCTTCTGGAGATACCCGTAGGGAACGATATTCGGAACAAGATCCTCGACGATCGTCGGATTCGTTTTCCTGATGTTTTCGACCATGGTCTTTACGTCCTGACGCGTCAGGATCTCGTGGCAGTGCTTCCGGATAATTTCGGAAAGGTGCGTGATCATAACGGAAACCGGATCGATCAGCGTATAGCCCGCAACGTCCGCCGCGACCTTTTTGTCCTCGCTGATCCACCGCGCGGGGATCCCGAACGCCGGCTCGATCGTATCGATCCCGTCCACGGGAGAAACGACGTCGCCGTTATCGAGCGCGAGATAGTGATCGACGAGGATTTCGCCGCGCGCGACCTCTTCGCCCTTGATCTTGATGACATACTGGTTCGGGTTGATCTCGGGGTTATCGCGCATTCGCACCGACGGGATGACCATACCCATATCCATGGCGAACTGCTTTCGGAACAGGACGACGCGCTCGATAAAGTTTCCGCCGCTCCGCTCGTCCACGAGGTGCAGCAGACTGTACCCGAACTCCATTTCGACCTGCTCCACGTTCAGAAGCTTAAAGACATTGTCAATATCGCGGTAATAATCGGTATCGGTCGTCGGCTGCTGCTTCGCCTCGTCGAGCCGCCGCTTCGACTCCTCCTCCGCGCGGGCGGTATCCGCCGCCTGCCGCGCGCGCCCGAGCCGAACGCCCGCGAAGATCATCACCGCGCCGAGCATCGCGAGGATCACCTTCGGGAATCCCGGAACCAGCATCAGCACCAGCATTACAATACCGGTGATGATCAGAACCGTCGGATTCTGCGTGAACTGAATCTTTACGTCGTTGTTGAAGCTTCCCGTGCTCGCGGTTCTGGTGACGACCATACCGGTCGCGACCGAAATCAGGAGCGCCGGAATCTGAGAACAAAGACCGTCGCCGACCGTCGCGATCGAATACGTCGAAAGAACGCTGTTGAAATCGCCGCCGTTCATCATGCCGATGACCGCGCCGCCGATGAGGTTGATGAGCGCGGTAATGATCGAGATGATCGCGTCGCCCTTTACAAACTTCGTGGCACCGTCCATCGCGCCGAAGAAATCCGCTTCCCGCTGGATATTCGCGCGGCGGATCTTCGCCTCCTCGTCGGTGATCGCGCCGGTATTCAGATCCGCGTCGATCGCCATCTGCTTTCCGGGCATCGCGTCCAGTGTGAAACGCGCCGCAACCTCGGATACACGCTCCGAGCCCTTCGTAATAACGAGGAAGTTTACGAGAACGATAATGATAAAGATAATAAAGCCGACAACCGGATCGCCGCCCATCACGAATTCGCCGAACGTCTCGATAACCGCCCCCGCGTAGCCGGAGCTTAAGATTCCGCGCGTCGTCGAAACGTTGAGCGACAGGCGGAAAACCGTCGTGATCAGAAGAATCGTCGGGAAGATCGAGAACTCGAGCGCTTCCTTGATGTACATCGTAATCAGCAGGATCACCATCGAAAGCCCGATATTCACCAAGAGGAGAAAGTCGAGGAGCGCGCCGCCGAACAGCGTGTTCAGCGGGATAATCAGCGCGAGAATGATAAAAATGACGAAAACGGCAAAAACGTTATTGAGCATTTTTTTTACCATGTTTCTGCCGTCCCTCCTTTTTATCCTATTTTAGCCTATTTTATCCGAAGCCCGGGTAACGGGCGGTCTTTTCACTTTACCGTATCGCGGGAAGCCGCAGTCCTGCCATAAATTACCGAACCGCGCCGCTCTCCCGTCTTGCCCGAACGACCTCCTCGGGCACGTCGAGCGTTTTTCCTTTCGCGTTATAAACCTCCGAAATAATGACCGCGACCGCCGAGAAGAAGGCGGACGGGATTTCCGCGCCGAGCGGAACCTGTAAATAAAGCTCGCGGGCGAGGGAACGGTTTTCGGTCACGTACACGTCGTTTTCCTCCGCGACCGCGATAATCTTCAGCGCGAGCGCGTCCTGTCCCTTCGCGACAACTCTCGGCGCGGCAAGCGCGTTCTCCGAGGTGTCGTATTTTAACGCGACCGCGTAATGCGTCGGATTTCGGATCACGACGTCCGACTGCGGAACCTCCTCCATCATGCGCATCTGCGCCATTTCCCGCTGCTTCTGCTTGATTTTTCCCTTGATCTGCGGGTCGCCCTCCATTTGCTTATATTCGTCCTTGATCTCCTGCTTCGACATTTTCAAATTCTTCTCGAACTGCCACCACTGGAAGAGAAAATCTCCCGCCGCGACGAATACGAAAATAATGCACATCAGCATAACAATCGAAAAAATCGAATTCGAGATATACGCGACTGCGTAAATCGGCTCGGTGTCGATCAGGCTGACGATCTCGGTCATGCGTCCCTCGATCTGCCCGTATGCCACGACCACGACCGCGGTAAGCTCAATCAGCCCCTTTACGATCCCGACGACCGACTGAAGCGAGAACAGCTTTTTGATCCCGTTCAGGGGATTCAGCTTTGAAAACTTAAACCGAAGCGGCTTCATCGTAAAAAGCCCCTTCGTCTGCGCCATGACCGAAATTATGACGATAAAGCCGATAATAACCGCAATCGGGAGAAAAATCATCATGCTGCTGACGGCGGCGTTCATCAAAACGCTTTCAAAGGTGCCGATGTCGTTCACGAACGGCTCTCCGACCGCGCTGATCCCCTCGCGCACCGCTTTTTCGAGCATCATGAACATATACGAGCCGAGAACCGCGAGCGCCGCGAACGCGCCGAGGATCGAGACCGCCGTAACGACCTCGTTGCTTTGTAAAACGCTGCCTTCCTTTTCTCTTGCGTCCCGCCGTTTTTTCGGCGTGGCTTTTTCGGTTTTTTCCTCGCCTGCCATGTGCCGTTCCTTTCACGGATAAGGTTCTTTTCCTCCGAGAGGTTTGGCGGATTTCCGCGCCCCGCCCGGTGTGCCGTGTCCTTCCGATTCGTGCGCGGCGCGCTAGGCGAAATTCCGAGCCATGGTATAAAGGTTTTCCCAAAGGATCCCGAGAAGCCCCTCGATCATTTCCGACATCGGGCGGGCAGCCGCCGCGAGTACGATAAACCCGATGACAAGCTTCAGCTGGATATTCACGACGTAGACCTGAATGGTCGGGATCGCCTTCATCATCAGCCCGACGCAGATCTCGGTAATCATCTCCGCCGCGATAATCGGAAGCGCCATCTTTACCGCGAGCGTCATCACCGTTCCGAAATAGAGGACGAGCACCCGCGTCAGGTCAAGCGTCGCGTCCGTGAAGCCGTAGCCGATCGGGATCGTCTCGTACGAAACGGAGAAAAGCCAGATATAGCTTAAATGCCCGTTCGTGATAAAGAAGTATAATATAAATAGGTAGTAATAAACATTCGCAAAGACCGGCATATTGATACCGGTCGTCGGATCCATCGTTTTCGCCATACCGAGCCCGATCTGGGTATCGATAATCTCACCCGCGTAGACGAGAACGGTCAAAAGCATGTTGGTAAAAAAACCGAATACAAAGCCGACAAAAAGCTCACGCAGCACCATCAGCGCGAAGCCGAGCATTCCCGAAATTTCGGGAACCGCCGCCGCGCCGCCGATCGTCGGAAGCATCAGCACCGCAAGCACCACGGAAAGCCCCGCCTTGATCCGGTTCGGCACATTCGAGCGGTCAAAGATCGGGTTAAAGCTGAAAATCCCGGTTACGCGGCATAAAACGAGCAGGAAACCGACGAAATTGTTATAGATCACGTCCCAGATCATTTTCGCCAACCCTTTCCGTTTTACGACAAAACGCGGCTATATTCCGAGTCCCGCCATCAGATCCATGATCTGATGAAAGAAGTCGATCACGCTGTTGCACATCCAAGGTCCCATCGCGAGCAGCCCGAGCGCGACAATGACCGCCTTCGGAGCGAAGGTGAGCGTCTGCTCGTGTACCTGCGTCGCCGCCTGTAGGATCGCGATCACAAGACCCACGACCATAGCGATAATAAGCGTCGGCGCGGCAAGCTTTAACGCGAGCACGACCGCCGCCGTGAAAATTTCGAGGACAACGTCCTGTGTAAGCATTTCGATCCATCCCTTCGGAAACAGGAACCGGGCTACAAGTTAAACGAGTTTACGACCGTGCCGACCAGAAGCTGCCACCCGTCCACCAGAACGAACAGCATGATCTTGAACGGCATGGAGATCATCGACGGCGGGAGCATCATCATACCCATCGCCATCAGCGTCGAGGAAACGACAATATCGATCACCAGAAACGGGATAAACAGCAGGAATCCCATTTGAAACGCCCGCGTAAGCTCGCTTACGATAAACGCCGGGATCACCGTTTCAAGCCCGAGCTGGTCGGTAAAATCGGTCAGCTCCGCGTCCGTTTCGGTTAAGATCACGGGGTCGCGTCCGAGAATGTCGGTCATCAGCGGCTCGTGATCCGCCGCGCCCGTCGCCATCGGGACGGTTTCCGGCGGCGCCGTCGTCCCGCTTGCGCTTCCCGCCGGGGAATCCGCCGTATCCGTCGGCGCGCTCGTGGAGACCGTCGAGATCGGCGCGCTCGTGATCGCGGGCGTACCCGCAGAAGGCGCGGTCGTCTGAGCCGGAGGCTCGTCTTCGGACGCGTCGATTCGGTAAACCGTCGCGTTTGAAAGATCGAGAAAGAACTGCATATTCTCCTTTGTGGTATTCTTGAGCATGAATTCCTTCAAAGGCACGGACGCGCGTTCGGCAAGCTCCGTCGCGCTGATTTCGCCGTTCGTATACGGCTGGTACGCCTCCTCGTTGATCTGTGAGAAGGTCGGCCACATGATAAAAAACGTAAGAAACAGCGCAAGCCCCGTCAGCACCGAGTTCGGCGGAATCGACTGGGTCTGCATCGCGTTTCGTAAAAAGCTGAACACAATGATGATCCGCGTAAACGAGGTCACCATTACGAGAAAAGACGGCGCGACCGAAAGAATCGTCACAAGAAGGATAATTTCGAGCGTCTGCGAACCGTCGATTCCGAAAACGTCCTCCATCACGGAGGTATCGATCGGCTCCGCGTCGGGATTTTGCGCGAGAATCTGCGTTTCCTCGTCCGAGCCGGGCTCCGCGGCACTGAGCGCGTTCACCGTCACGCAGGAGATGACCGTCAGCAGGATCGTCAGAAAAAGCGAAACAAAAAATTTCAAAAAAAGCTTCGCGTTTTGTTTGACCGTTTCTTTTATCATTCGCCGTCACCCTTTTCCGACTTCTTTTCCTCATGGCGCTTCATCACGGCGGCAAGCACCGATGAAAAACCGTTCTGAGACGGCTCCTGCCGAAGCTGCGCGGTGTATTCCTCGGGGGTCGTGTCGAGGTCGCAGATCTTTTCGATCCGCTGCGGCGTTACACCGATCAGCATGAGCCGATCCGCGACGCACACCACGAGGAGCATTCCGTCCCGCCCGACCGTAACGCGGTCGAGCACGCGCATCTTACTTCCGTTTAAAACGCTTACGCCGTGACTGAACCGCTTCATCAGGTATAAAAACAGAAAAAGCAGCCCGAAAACAAGCGCGAGACAGACGACGACCCATAGGATCTCTGCCATATCTCCTTACCCTAAAATCTTCGTAACCGTCGCCAAAATTCTGTCGGGCTTAAAGGGCTTTACAATAAAATCGAGCGCGCCGAGCTTGATCGCCTCAACGACCATCGCTTCCTGTCCCATGGCGCTGCACATAACGACCTTCGCGTCCGGGTGCTTCGACTTGATCTCGCCGAGCGCCTCGATCCCCGTCTTTACGGGCATGGTGATGTCCATGATCACGAGATCGGGCTTTTCCGCCTCATAGGTCTGACAAGCCGCTTCGCCGTCGGGCGCTTCCAGAATGTTCGTATAGCCGTTCTGGGTAAGCGTGTTCTTAATGAGCATTCTCATGAAGGATGCGTCGTCTACCAGTAAAATCTTCTTGTCCATATTCCTTTACTCCTTGTTTAATGAGTCGATCAGTCTCGACTTTAATATTTCCGTAATTCTTACCGCGAAGTTATCGTCGATCACGACGACGTCCCCCTTCGCGATGAGGTTTCCGTTTACGACAATATCGACCGGCGCGCCTGCCTGACGCTCCAGCTCGATAATGGTCCCCTGTGTGAATTCGAGAATATCCTTCACCTTCCGCCGCGCCGAACCGATCTCGACCGTGATGTCGAGCGGAACGCCCATCAGAAGCTGAAGATTATCCTTCTGTCCGCCCGTAAGATTCAGCTCCGTCGCCTCAAAGCTGTTGAGCTGAGCGTTCTGTACGTTGACGGGCTGCGGCGGGTAACCGTAGCCAT
Source organism: uncultured Ruminiclostridium sp. (assembly GCA_964553625.1). GTDB lineage: Bacteria > Bacillota > Clostridia > Oscillospirales > Ruminococcaceae > Ruminiclostridium_E. The sequence continues at coordinate 17,462 of CAZKKZ010000028.1, read as the reverse complement.
AGGGCGGATAGCCATAACCGTAAGGCGGCGGATAAGCACCGTACGCCGCGTTCGGATCCGCGCCCATCTGCGGCATTTGCGGCATACCCTGCGGCATCTGCGGAGCGCCCTGCGGCATCTGCGGCATACCCTGCGGCATCTGCGGCATTGGCTGCGGTGCCGCCTGCGGCGTTCCCGGCGCGGGCTGCGCGGGAGCGGGAGAAGCCGCCCCCGCTCCCTGTTCCGAGACCGACTGCTCCGCTTCGGCAACTTCCTCGGTTTTTCCGATCACCTTACCGGAAATATATTTCGCAAGCTCAAGACTCATGACTGACTCAAACTCGGATTTTATCACTCCGTCGATCGTTAAGTCGAAATCGATCGTAATGACCTCGTCGTCCGGACCAAAGCTCTGAAGCTCGACGATGCTGACCTTATCCATGATATACGGCGTCGGGGTCGAAATATCGACGCTTACGCCGAGGAAGTCCGAAAGCGCGGTCGCGCTCGCTCCCATCATCTGGTTCATGACCTCGGACACGGCGCTGATATTCAGCTCGTCAAACTCAAAATCCGGCGTTACGACAAGCGGCATACCCATCAGCTGGTTTAAAATCAACTGGACGTCGTCCTGCTTTAAGACCATCAGATTCGATCCCGAAAGCCCCTTGATATACTCGATCTTAACACAGACCGCCGGCTCGAGCTTCTCCGTGTGGATATCCCGGATATGCGTCTGACGTACTTTCGGCGTGGTGATCCATACCTTCGCACTGAGCAGCTCGGAAGCCGCCGTAGCCGCGCTTCCCATGCTGATATTCATGACCTCGCCGAGGGCGTCCTTTTCTATCTCGGAAAGAACAATTTCATCCATTCGTTAAACCTCACTTCTGTAAACAGTTTCGATTTTTACGGCCTTGTTCTGATTCAAAGTGCCCATTTTTCCGTCGAACCACGGTTTATTGTCAATTTTAAGAACGACATTGCTGTTAATGCTTTTATCCAAGGGGATAATATCGTCAACCTGAAGATTCAGAATATCCGCCACGTCGAGCGTAAGCTCGCCGAGAACCGCCGTTACGTTCAGCGACGATTCGTTCAGCGCCCGCATGATCGTATCGCGCCGCTCCTGCTCCCGCCCGATGTCAAGGCGCCTTACGCTCCTTACCGTTTTGGAAACGTATTTCTGCATGACCTCGTCAAGATTCAGAACGGGGATCGAGACCGTAACGATCGTTTTCGTATCGTTTACCGCGACCTCGAGACAAACAATAATCATCGTATCGTCATAATCGACCGCCGAGAATACGCGTGAATTCGTCTCGATATTCAGCACCGTCGGCGTGACCTCGACATACGGCTCCCAAGGCTCCCGCAGAAGCCCGGCAAGGTTATTGATGATCTTCTGGATAATACTTACCTCAATCTCGGTAAAATCCCGGTCGGTATCCTTATATTCGCCCCTTCCGCCGAGAAGGCGGTCGATCAGGATATACGTGAGCGAATTGGAAAGCTGAATAATCGTCGGCGTATTGTCGATCTCCTCATCGTTTACGCCGAGATCGATCGTCCCCATCATAACGTAATCGGGAAGGCTGTTGTTAAACTCAAAGTAGCGAAGCTCCTCGATCGACGTAAGGCTTACCTTGCAGTAGAGCCGCAGCAGACCCGTCAGATAAGAGGAAAGAAGCCTTGCGTAATTGTCGAAAATGCTGTCGAGAACCTTAATCCTCTCTTTTGTGAACTTTTTCGGCGAACGGAAGTCGTATTCCTTGGCTTCGGACTTTTTCTCGTCCACATGCTCGACAACCCCACCCGACATCGCGCTGTTTAAAAGCGCGTCGATTTGCTCCTGTGTTAAGGTATCCGCCAAACCCGGTTCACCTCTCTTTCGCTTTTTCGGTTTTTATCAAACATCAAGCGCCGCGCGGCACAGTCTATTCCTCCGGCGCGTCCTCTCCCTCCGCCGATTCGTCCTCCAAGGGCTGTAAAATATCCTCGGGAATCTCGGTGATCGGGCTTACGTAAACGGGACCCGAGAAATCGGCGTCCGCTTCGGGCGTATAGGGTTCTTCGCCGTTATACTTATCGTCGAGGCTGCCGATAATCTGCTCTACCGTATCGGCGTTTACCCCGCCTGCCGGATCAAGCCGATCGATCTGCGTCGATTCGGAATACAGAATACCGTAGTCATACTGGAGAATGTCCTGAAGGATCGCGGTATCGCTTACTCTTTCCTCATTCCGGATAATGATAAGCTCTACGCGGCGGTTCTCCTGCCGTCCCTCGGGCGTTCCGTTGTCCGCGATCGGATCGTAGCAGGCGCGCCCCTCGGGGATATATTTCGCGCTGTCCATAATGCGCTGGAAGTCCATGTACTTTGTGACGGAGCAGGCGCGCGCCGCGGAAAGATCCCAGTCGTTGACCGCGGAAAACCCCTCGGCGGTATGTCCCTGTACCCTTACGGTCTTGATATAGCTCTCGATCGCCCGAAGCCCCGGCATAAATTCCTGTAAGGCTCTGCGTCCCGATTCGAGCAGAACCGCGCTGTCGCCCTCGAACATGATCGAATTGTTAAAGCGGATCGTGATCCGGTTCGACGAGCTTTGCGAAACCTGAATCGCGTCGGAGTAATTGCTCGACGCGGCGGTCATGGTCGCCCATACAAAAAGGTCGTCAAAGTTATTCGGAAGACCGATCCCGTCGTTCGGGCTTTCCTGAGTTCCCTCGCCCGCGTTCGCGGGTACGTCGGCGTTCCCGTCCTCGTCCGATACGCTGTCGGTTTCGTTGCCGATATCCTCGAGAACAAAGGGGTTAATGTACTTTCCCTGTGAATTAAAGGACTGGAATATAAACTGAAACTTTGTTTCATCCGGGGTAGAAGCGGTATACAGCAGAACGAAGAAGCAAAGCAGAAGCGTTACCATGTCCGAATATGTAGCCATCCATTCGTCCAAGCCCTTTTTCGCTTCCTGTTTTTTCTTAGCCAATCGCCCGCCCCCTTTCACTTTTTTCTCAATGCGCCGAAGCGCGGCTTTCATACCCGTTCCGCCGCCGGCGCCCGCAAGAGCCCGCCGTAAGAACGAAGCCGCCTTTTACGGAAAAAGTGTTCCAAATAATCTTCCTTATAAAAAGGGTACCATATTATTTTACCACACTTCGAGCCTTTTTGCAATTCTTTTTTTAAAATTGACAAAATTTTCTGAAAAATTTTTCGACAATCGTCTCCGCTCCGCGCTTATTCGCTTGCGGAGCCCGACGTGCTCTCGCTCTTCGGAAGCATGAATTCAAGCTTTTCCTGAATCACACGCGGATTCGAGCCCGCCGCGATCGCCATAACGCCTTCGACGACGATCTCCATGCAGAGCATTTCCGCGCTGTGGGTGTTCTTTAAAGACGATTCGAGCGGGGTAAAGATAACGTTCGCGAAAAGCGAGCCGTAGAACGTCGTAATCAGCGCTACCGCCATCGCGTCGCCGAGGTTCCCGTTATCCATGTTCTTCAGCATGATAACGAGTCCGACGAGCGTACCGAGCATACCGAACGCCGGCGCGAGCGAAACGCCCTTTCCGAAGAATTCGCTTCCCTCGGCGTGACGCTCCGACATCAGATCGAGCGAATCCTCGAGCATCTGACGAACCTTACCGGGATCGTTCGCGTCAACGATCAGCATAAGCCCCTGCTTCATGAACGCGTCCTCACACTTGTTCGCGCTGTCCTCGAGGGCGAGAAGCCCCTTGCTTCGCGCGACCTTCGCGTATTCGACGATCTGCTCTATGTACTTGTGCGGATCATATTTCGGCGGAAAAAGCGCGATCTTAAAAAGCTTCGGGATCCGCTTCAGGAAGGAAAGCGGAGAAACCGCGATCAGTACGCCGAAGGTGCCTCCGACCGTGATCGCGAGCGACGGAACGTCGATAAACCAACTGAACTCGCCGCCGTTAAAAATACCGAAGATGACCATGCCAAAGGATATGACCCAGCCGATCAGAATTGTAATATTCAAGAAAGGTTCCCTCCTAGGTTAAATTCGGGCTTTATGTAAGCTGCCCCTGCTCGTCTCGTTTTCGCCGGCTTATGAAAGCCGCTTGTCATAAATTCGGATTTGCCGAAGGCGACATACGAAATCGGAAAATCCCGCTTCGCGTGCCGAATCCTCGACATTCGGAGAACGTCTTGGACTTCCATAAGCCGACGAAAAAGAATTTTATTTTTGTGCAGGCGTACCGCTCTCCCCCGTTTCCGGGATCGGCGCGCGCCCTGCCGAATCACGAAAAAACGCGCCGCCCTGCGCATTTTCCGCGAAATTTCCCCAAAAAACGCTTATCCCTCTCTGCCGCCCGATTCGCGGGTTCTCTGCCGACAATAGCGGCTGAACGCGGCGATCTTCTGAAGGATCTCCTCCATGGATTCCTGTACGATATAGGTGTTTCCGTTCGTCATGGTAATAACGGTATCCGGCGTTTCCTTCACGTTCTCAAAGTATTCGTCGTTCAGCATGATCGGCTTTCCGTTCAGCTTCGTTAAAACAACCATACTCCGTACTCCTTCCTTATTCGGTCTAAAAATAAACGGCGTTCCGCAAAAAAGAATAAATTAAGACAAAATTTTCCCAAAAATCCCTCGCCCGGGGGAGAAGCCTCCCCCGCGAAGGAAACAGCCGATTCCGCCGCGAAACCGATCGCGGCGGAAACCGCCAAAGCTTTAAAATTACCGCTTCAGGTTTACAAGCTCCTCGAGCATGGTATCCGAAACCGTGATCACACGGGAGTTCGCCTGATACCCTCTCTGGGTGATGATCATATCCGAGAATTCCTGCGCCAAATCTACGTTCGACATTTCGAGCGCGTTGGATACGACCGAGCCGGAGCCTTCCGTCGTCGGGATCTTGACCTGCGCCTCGCCCGAAGCGAGAGATTCGCGCCAGAGCGAGGTTCCCACCTGATCGAGACCCATCGGATTCACGAAGGTCGCGATGTCGATCCGTCCGAGCAGGAGAAGCCCGTGAACCGGATGACGCCCGTAGATCACGCCGTCGCTGTCAATGCTGAGCTGTTCGAGGTCGTCCACGTCCTGCTCCGCCGCGACGCGTCCGTCGGTCATGTTGACCGTACTGAGCGCGATCGCCAGATCCGAGAAGAAGTTATCCTGTCCGCCGTCCAGCGTGGTGCGCGCCGTCGCGCCGTCAAGCGCCGCGCCGAAGTCGAACTCGCCGAAATCGCCGTCCGCCGCGAATTCGCCGTCCGCCGTACGGGTCGTAACGCCCTGCGTAATTCCGTTTACGTCAATTTCCTCATACGCAACGTTCACCGCGCGCGCGGTCACGGTAAGCGCCTTGTTGGAATCGCCGCCCGCCGCGAGCGTGACCTGCGCCTGAATCTCCTCGAGCGTTGCGCCCGTCTCGGGAACGATGATCGTCAGGACGTTGTCGCGCCATTTCGCCGAAACGGTCGCCTGCCCACTCTGCGTTTTTACGTCCACCTCAAATTTATTCGCGAACGAACCCGCCGTATCCGCCTCAAAGCGAAGGTCATAGCCGAGAAATTCGCCCGTCGGGTTTCCGTCGTCGTCTACGATCGTCTGCGTCAGCTCGATCACGTTGGAAGCCTTGGTCGCCATGACCTCGTCATAGCTCGGAACCGCGTCCATCTCAAAATTGAGCGGAAGAACGTCCTCCGCCAAGCCGACGCCGCCCTGTTCGATCGCGGCGTTTACCGCGTTCTGGAATTCCTGAAGCGCTACGTTGAACGCCGCTTCCGTCGCCTGCTGAAGCGCCTGAAGATCCTCGGTTGAGGGCGGATCCTCCGACGCGCCGGAATTATAGGCTTCGACCGCCGCGATCGTATCGGCAAATTCCTCATAAAGCTGCGCCATCGCCTGCCCGCCGAAATCCTGTGAAAGATCCATGTAGATCGCAAGGTTCGAGCCGCTTCTCGTCGCGAAGGGCGTGTCGGAATCGATGATCGTGAAGGAAAGGTTTCCTTCCTCGCCGTAGGTGCTTGCCGAAACGGTAACGCCGTAGCCGTTTACCGTCTTGGTCGCGCTCGCGACGTTGTTGTCCACGGCGGGAATATTTAAATTGATGCGCTGGGACTGCCCCGTTTCAATATTCGAGGGGTCGCCCGAAACGCCGAGAACGATATAGCCGTTCGGATCGACGAGGTTCCCGTAGCTGTCCACCGAGAAAGCGCCGTTGCGGGAATAGAAAATGTTTCCCGCGTCGTCCATAACCTGGAAAAATCCCTCGCCCTCAATCGCGCAGTCGTAAACGGTATCGGTGTAGTTAAAGCCCGACTGGGTCATGACCTGATTGATCGTTCCGAGACGAACGCCGTAACCGATCTGGGTCGGGTTCTTACCGCCCGAGATCGCGTCGCCCGAGGAGGCGGGCGCCTTCGTCTGATAGTACACGTCCTTAAAGGTAACCGTCCCCGCCTTATAGCCGACGGTATTTACGTTGGAAATATTGTTTCCGACTACGTCCATTCTCTGGTTGTGGGTTTTCATTCCGGCAACACCGGAATACAGTGATTTCATCATAGCGTTTTGATCCTTTCAGACCGCCGTCCCCGCTTTTCTGTCGTTCAAAGCGGGGTGAAATCCCCTTGGAGTTTCCTCCTTAGTCCGATTTACATAATTACGGCGGAATCAATGTTGGTGAAAATGTTTCCTTTTAAGTCGTCTGTCGAAAGCGTCGTGATGACCTTGTTGTTCTTCACGCTTACGACGAAAGCCGTGCTGTCCACGAGGATCAGACTTTCCTCGCTTCCTCTCTCGGCGGCAAGCTCTACCCCTCGGTTCAGCCGCTCGATCTTCTCGTTTTCCGCTACGTCGATCTGCCTGCTTTCAAGCCTTCGGATCGCGTGCGCCGAAAAATCGACCTGTCTGCGCCTGATCTCCTCACCGAGCGCGTGCGCGAAGCTGTTCTCCGCGGTTTTTCCGGATTCCTTTACCTGAGAAGCGCCGCCTGTCGTAACGCTTATCGCCGCCGCGTTTCGCTGTGCAAGATATTCGCTGATAAGCATTTTGCCTCTCCTTTCTTATTCCGTTCCGAAAAGTCCTCTGAGAACTTCCTTTTCTTCCTCCGAAACCGGCTGCTCGGTCCACTGCGCCGGCTCCTGTACCCACGACGCTGCGCCCGCCTCCTGTGCGGTCTGTTCGTTTTCGACGATGTCCGTAAGATCCTTCTCGTCCGTGCGGTCCGTAAGCGTTCCTTCCGGGTTCGTCTCGGTTTTTTCCGTTTCTGTCGGAGCGGGTTCGGTTTTGTCCGTTTCCGCCGGGGTCTGCTCCGTCTTTTCCGGAGTTTTATTCTCGGTCGGCAGCGTTCCCGCCGTCCCCTCTTCCCCGTCCGGCTCCGCCGAAGCGCCCGGAAGCTCCGTATTCGTCACCTGTACGATGTCGGTCACATTATACGCGTAATCATTCACGATCACACGCACAATTCCTTCATGGATCTCGATCGACGAAACAACCCCGCGGTCTACGACCGTCTCTCCGTTCGCGTCCTTTGCCTGTACCATGACCGTTTTTCCGAGGATCCCCGCCGCGAACGCGCCGTAATTCCCGATCTGTGAAACGGAGCCGTCCGAGGGATCGTTTTGGTTCGGTTTTCCGTATACCTGCTTGATCGCGGTAAGCTTATAGCTCTTTCCGTCAACCTTGATCATGATGTCGTCGCCGTAGGAAACGGATTCCACCGCGCCCGTAACAAGATCCTCCTTCGTGTTGCCCTGTACGGTTACCGTCTGACCGACTAAGGAATTCGCGTAGTTCTGCTTCTGCATGGCGAAATTGTCCTGCTGTGCCTGAAGCGAGGTAAACGAAGCAAGCTGGGAAATAAACTCGGTGTTCGAGGTCGGCTCGAGCGGATCCTGATTCGACATTTCCGCCACCAGAAGCTTATAGAAGGAATCCATCGTCACAACGTCGTTTCTGTCGTCCGTAAAAAGATCCTTATACTTTTCATAGTTGCTTTCGCCCGTCGCGATCTTGTCCAAAGGCGATGTCTGCATAAATTCTCACTCCCTTCCGCCTGTAAATGAATTAAAGCTGCTGTAAAATCTCGAGGAAATCTTCCCCGTCGTCCGCCGGCTGTTCCTCCGCCGGCTCTTCCCGGTGTCCGTAAGGATTCTTGCTGCTGCCGTCGTAATTGTCCTGCATCAGCTGCGCCTCCTCGCGCCCGCTTACGACCTGATACCGCTCCAGCTCCACGCCGCTGCTCTTAAGCGCCGTTCCGATCTGCTCGCCGCGCGATTCGAGAAGCTGCCGCGTCGCGTCGTTTTCCGCCGCAATGCTGACCTGCACTCTTCCGCCCGCGCTGATCATTCTGACGGTGATCCGCCCGAGGCTCTCGGGATTCAGCACCATCGTAAACTCGCTGCGCCCGCCGTTTACGGTCTCGCTCCTTGCCAGAAGCTCGTCGGTAAGCTGCCGCTCGATCGGGATCGCGTCCGTTTTCGGCTCGTTCCCAAGCGGAATCTCGACCTCCCGCACCGTTTCTCTCGGGATCGCCGCGTTCGGGTCGAACGGCTGCTCCTTCCCGCCGCCGAGGATCCGTTCAAGCTCGCTCCGCCCGTCCTTATGGTTCGGGGAGAGGAAAAGCTCTCTTGCCGAAAAACGCGGGCTTTGTCCGCCGCTGTCGGGTCGGTTTTCGTCCGCCGCGCTTTCCTCGGCTTGGGGCAGGCGTACTTCCGTCCGCACCTCCGCCGTTCTCGCCTCTGCCGTTTTCGGCTCCGTCGGCTTCGGCTCCGCCGTAAACTCCGCCTTCGTTAAGCCGAGCTCCCGGCGCGCCTTATCGAGAATGTCGGATAAAAGCTGCTCCGCCGTTTTCGGCTCCGCCTCGCGGATCGGCTGTTCCTGCGCGGTCACGTCGCGTTCCGCGGGGATTTCGGGCTGCCGTTCGGCCGTCTCCCGCGTAAAAGGCGTCGGATCAATCGCTTCCGCCGTCTTTACGGGCTCGCGCAAGCGCACGCTCGGCTCCGCCGCCGCTTCGGGCTGTACCGTCTCGGAAGGCTCGCTTGTCACGCGCTCCGTCCCGACCGTCCGCGGCTCCGTTTCCGCCGTCAAGGGTTCTTCGACCGCTGCGGCTTCCGTATGTACCGCAGGGGGTTCGTTCTGCGCGTCCGCCGCTTCCGGGAAATTTTCGCCGCCTTCCGAAAGTGCCGCTTCGTCGGACAAATTCTCCTCCGAAAGCGCCGTTTCTTCCGAAAAACCGCCCTTCTCCGTCAGCGTCGTTTCCGCGCGGCAGCTCCCGCTGATCTCGGTGATCTCCGCCGAAGCGCTCTTTACCGGAACCGTAAGCTCCGCCGGCTTTTCTTCCCCGCCTCCGAGCATTGCCGTCAGCAGAAGCATCGCGAGACTGATCGATGTATCGCCGTCTTCCTTCTCCCGCATTTCCTTCAGGAGCTTCAGAAGCGCGTCGATGATCTTTCCTTCCTCGTCCTCGTCGCCGCCCGACAGCCCGATTACCAGCTGCGTCAGCTCTTCTTTCAGCGTTATGCTGACCTCGCGGTATTCCATATCGGTAAAGCTTAAAATCGACCGAGGGTCGTCGGACGAAACCGTGCGCAAGGTCTCCCACGTTCCTTCGCTCTCCGAAGCCGGAGCTTTCCCCGCGTCGGGATTCACCGATGTCTCGGCGGTCTCGGCATACGAAGCGTCCTCCTTACGAACAGAACCGACCGCGCCCTGCTGTGCCTGCTCGGTGTGGACTCCCGATAATACCTCGGAAAAGCCCGGATCCGAGCCGTCGGAAAAGGCGGCGGGTGAGCTTTGCTGCGCAAGGCTTACGCCGATCACAGCCGTGCTCATGGTTGCTTTCAACACACTGCACCTCCTTTCTGTTCGGTTGTCGGCATCACGAAAACGAAAGCCCTTCTTCTCCGCCTTTTCCCGGGAAATCCCGCGATCCGGACTGAAATTAAGCGCTGCTTTCCAATGATACCAAGATAATTATACACAAAAGCCCCTTAAAAGTCAATTCTTTTCAAAAACTTTTCTTGCTTTTTTACGGGATTTTAAGGAATAACCGGTAAAATGCAACAAGTTTTCAGCACCCTTTTCGTCAAAATGACGAATTTCGGAAACCGACGATTTTTAGGACAAGCCGAAAGGCACTCCCGCAAAAAAGAAAACGGAGAGAGCCCGCCCTCCGTTTTCAGGCTATACCGCACAATGATTGGCGTTCGATCGTGCTGTTGTACGAGCGGACGCCAAAGCCGTAGGCGCTCATTGTGCGGTATTGCCTTAAATCAATAATACCGCGCAAAATCGGGAAGCTCGTCCCGCGTGACATACAGCTCGTTATTATACGCGTAATCGAGCTCGTCGTGACTTACGTGCTCATACGAAACGCTCCCGTCCGCGCCGACGATATAATCCCCGCGCCAGAGCGAGAACCAGAGCCAGAGCGCGTTGTCCCGCTTCAGCAGGTCGGGATTCGGGATCCGCCCGCATTCCGTCAGCGCGGCGGGCTTCGTGCGGATCGTATAACGGATCGCGTCCATCATGCGGTTGTTCGCCGAAATATCCGAATCGCTGTAAACGTCCATGCCGACAATGTCCACGTAATCGTCCCCGGGATAATAGTCATAGTTCTCCCCGTTCCAGACCCAGATCAGGTTCGTAAGCCCGTGATAATCGTTCAGCCGCGTGAACAGCAGCTTATACAGCCAGAGATAGCTTTCCGCGTCCTCGCCCCACCAGTACCAGCCGTTTCCCGCCTCGGGAAGCGGACGGAACAGAACGGGAACGTCCTCCGCCGCGAGCATTTTGAGCCGCGACGCGACCGTATCGATGTCGCGGATCAGGCGGTAGCAGCTTCGGGAGATCCGTCCCGTCTGCTCATAGGTGGAAAGCCCCTCCGCGTCAAGCGTCGCCGCGTCGCTTTCCGATACCGCCGACGAAAGGCTGAAATCCGTAAGATCGGCGTAAACGCTCGGCTTTTCGTCGCTCGGCGCCGTCCAGTACCAGCTGTAGCTTACCAGTCCGCCGTCCTTCCACCATTCGATCGCCGTCGGAAGCTCGTCCTCGTTGTCCTTATCGCTTCCCTCGTAATATTCGGTAAAGATCCCGAGGTCGCCGCAGCGAAGCGCGCTGTACCGCCCGGTATCCATATAAACCGCGTTAATCTCGGTATTCGTCCCCGCGGTGCAGTACTGCCCCGTAAGGACGCGGTTTCCGTAAACGTCCGAAAGATATTTTTTGACAATTTTCGTTTTGTCGGAGGCGTTCTTCGACGCGCAGGAGGACGAAACCGCGTACGCGAGCGCGGGAACGCTCCCGCTGTTTTCAAGGGTGATGTCGTCGAGATAGGCGATCCCCGAAAGCGCCTGAAACGTAAGGCTGTTTTCCCCTTTTTTAAGGTAAACGTTATCGAGGTAAAAATAGTCGAAGTTTACGCTTTCGCGGACATATACCGCGCCGACCGTATCGCCGTCGTAGGTCTGATAGCTTCCGTCCGCGCTCTCGATCTCCTTCGTCCCTCCGACAATCACGGCGAGCTTCGCGCCCGTCGTACAGATCCGAAGCCCGAGCTTATAATGCTGCGACGAGGGGACGGTGACCCGGATCGTCGCGTAGTCCTTGTCGCCGAGAGAGATAAAGCCCGTCCCGTTATAACCCGTAAGCCCCTCGGTATACGAATACGCGTTGGTGTTGAATTCAAGCTGATAGCTCTCGCTGTACTCCGTCTCCGAAACGACGAAGTCGCTCGGGGAATAGCGGTCGAGACTCAGGGGCGCGAGCGGGACGGTCTCACCGATTCCGTCGGACGCGCCGATCCCGTCCGTTTCGTCCGTTACGGGCGTCTGCGTTTCCGTCCCGCTTTCCGTCTCCGGCGCATCGGGATACGCGATCGGCGTACCGCAGGACGAAAGCAGCGCGAGCGCTCCCGCGAAAGCGGTCAATCGAAGTTTTTTTCTCATTTCGCCATTCTTTCCTGTACGCGGATCACCGTCTGATCCCCCTCGTGGAGCGGGGAGCTGAAATTCGCGGGAGCTCCGTTGATCTCGAGAATCAGCTCGCTGTTCGGCGCGGTCGGATCGATCTTGATCAGGTTCAGCAGATCGAACAGCATGGGCGGATTCTCCCCGCGGTCGAGCGTGACCTCCTCGCCGTTCAGCGTAAGCCGGATCCCGCCGCCCGTCCGATCGAACGGAATCGCGTTCGCTGCAATCCCATTCGTGCTTGCGGCGATCCCGTTCGTGCTCGCTGCAATCCCGTTGGTACCCGTTGCGATCCCGTCGGTTTTTTGCATATTTTCCGCGTTCGCTTTCGTTTCGCCCGGGGCAGGGTTCGTCCCCGCCGTATTCGTCTCCTCGGCATATTCCCCCGCGTAGGCGATAATGTCCCCGTCGGTCAGGAGCGCGGTTTCGTCCGCCTCCTCGCCGTTCAGCAGATACTGCACCCCGTCCAGCTCGATCTCCAGGCTCTGTAAAAGGTCGCCGAGCGTCTGAACGCCGGTCGTCTCAATCTGATCGAGCGGCTGAATATCGTAATCGGGCTCCTGTTCCGTCCCGTTGACATACGCGCGGAGCCCGAAGCGCCGCTTTTCGCCGCAGAAGGTGACCGTTCCGCTCCCGATCCGGGTAAAGTCAATCTCGTCGGAAAGCTTCGACGCCGCGTTTTCGCCGCAGACCGCGGGCTCAAAGCGGATTCGGTCGCCCTGCGTCACCTTCGAGGTCACGGAGGCGGGCTTTTCGTTTACGTAGACCTCCGACGGCGTAAAGCCGCTGCCCTTGCGGGTAATCCGCTTTCCGTTGAGGTTAAAGCTGAGCGAAATGCCGCTCCTGCCCATAATATCCGCGCTCTTATAGCCCGCGAGCCGAAGCGCCTCGAACACGCTGAGCTGCTTGGTATCGAACGCGCGCACCTTCTTGTCGTTTACGGTGATGACCGAGAAGTCGTACCCTTGGCTAAGCCCCGAGGTAACCGCGATCCCGAGCGGAGTCACGTATTCCGCGCCGAGCTGCGCGCCCTGCTCGTCCACGTTTTTGAGGAAATCCCCGCCCCCGATCGCGACGCGCGACTCGTCCAGCTTTAATTTCTTCGCGACCAGTCCGGTAAGCCCCTCAATCAGGCTCCCTCCCCCGACGAGGAACACCGCCGCGGGCGATCCGCCGTTTACGTCGAGAATCGCCGAGCAGATCGTTTCCGCGAGAACGTCAAGCGCGGGAGTCAGCTTTTCGTAGATTTCGCCCGCCTTGATCTTATGCGTTACGCCGAGGATGTCGCGGAATTCAAGCTCCCCGCCGTCCGCCGCGCAGTTCTGCTTCAGCATTTCGGCGGTATTGAAATCGACGAGATAGGTGCGGATCAGCTCCTCGGTGATCTCGTCCCCCGCCGTCGTCGCCATGGCGTAGGCGCAGACCGTTCCGTCCTTTACGATCGCAATATCCGACGTTCCCGCGCCGATGTCCACCAGCGCGATATTGATCAGGCGAATCTCCGGCGGAACGATAACGTTCATCGCCGCGATCGGCTCCAGCGTAAGGCTCGAGACCTCGAGCTTGTTCAAATCCATGACCGTGTAAAGGCTCTCGACGACAATACTCGGAAGGAACGCCGCGATCAGCTCGACCTGCGCGGTATCGCCCTTATGCCCCTCGAGGCTGATCATCTTGTAATCGTCGAGCTTATAGTTGACGATCGAATAGCCGACGCAGTAGAAAACCGTGCTGCTCTTCGGGCTTAACCCCTCGTCAAGCTGCGCCTGCGCCCGCTGTACCGCCTCGATCTCCATGGATTTTACGTCGTCCTCGGAGATTGTTTCCTTTTCCGACACGTCGAAATCCACGCTCAGCCGACAGGTCTTGAGCGCGCGCCCCGCCGCCGCGATGGAAACGCGCTCGAGCCTTACGCCGCCGCGCCGCTCCAGCTCTTCCTTTACCTGCGCGACGATCTTCGCCGTCTGCTTGATGTCCTCGACCTGTCCGTCCACCATGGCGCGCTTGGTATGCGGCACGCTCACGTATCCCGTCAGGCGGAATTTATCGTCTATGTATTCGCCGATAATGCCGACGACGGTGCGCGTCCCGATGTCAAGCGCGAAAACCGTGCTCCCCTGCGGGCGAAGCTCAGGCTCTTTTCTTTCCTTTTCTTCCCTGCCGTTCATAACCGTTCCTTTCTCCCGATCGGACGAACCGACCGTATGGGGGGACATTTTCTTTTTCTTCATAGCCTATCCTTTATTCCGTTCCGGACGGACGCGCCCGGAAGCAAAGCGCGCAAAGCCGCACGCCTGTCCTATACCGATCCGAAATTGATTTTCGTTAAAAATCAATCCAGAAAATCCTTCAGCTTCTTGCTTCTCGACGGGTGACGGAGCTTCCGGAGCGCCTTCGCCTCGATCTGGCGGATCCGCTCGCGGGTCACGTTAAACTCCTTCCCGACCTCCTCTAAGGTGCGCTGCCGCCCGTCCTCAAGCCCGAAGCGGAGCCGGAGAACCTTCCCCTCCCGCTCGGTGAGGGTATTCAGAACCTCGTCAAGCTGCTCCTTTAAAAGCGTGAGCGACGCGGCTTCGGCGGGCGCGGGTGCCTCCTCGTCGGGGATAAAGTCGCCGAGGTGGCTGTCCTCCTCCTCGCCGATCGGCGTTTCGAGGGATACGGGATCCTGCGAAATGCGAATGATCTCGCGCACGCGGTCAAGCGGGAGCCGAAGCTCCTCTGCGATCTCCTCGGGGGTCGCTTCCCGTCCGTTTTTGTGCAGGAGCGTGCTGCTCACCTTTTTCACCTTCGTGATCGTCTCGACCATGTGGACGGGGATCCGGATCGTCCTCGCCTGATCCGCGATCGCGCGGGTGATCGCCTGACGGATCCACCACGTCGCGTAGGTCGAGAACTTATACCCCTTCGTATAGTCGAACTTATCCACCGCCTTGATCAGCCCGAGGTTCCCCTCCTGAATCAGGTCGAGAAACTGCATTCCCCGCCCGACATAGCGCTTCGCGATGCTGACCACGAGACGCAGGTTCGCCTCGGAGAGCCGCTTCTTCGCGTAAGGGTCGCCCTGCGACATACGCTGGGCAAGCTCGATCTCCTCCTCCGGCGTCAGGAGCGGGACGCGCCCGATCTCCTTCAGGTAAATTTTCACCGGGTCGTCGATCGCGATGCTGTCGGTCGAAAGCGCGAGGTCGAGATCGTCGTCCGCCGTAAAGTCGAGCGCGGTATCGAGATCCTCGTCCGCCGTGAAGTCGTCGACGATGTCGATATTGAACGCCTCGAACTCGTCGTAAAGCTTGTCGATCTGCTCCGCGTCAATGTCGCAGGTCTCGAGCGCGTCGGTAATCTCCTTCGTCGTGATTTTTCCGTTCTGCTTCCCGTGCTCCAAAAGCTCGTTGAGAACCGTTTTATGTTCCGCCATTTTAAACGTCCTTTCCTGAAAGAATGACTTTTTGTTGATATGTTTCTCCTGTTTGTTACAGGTCTGCGCTTTTTCGGCTCCCGTCTACCCGCCGCGCCTTGCCGCCTTCGCTTCGTTTTCCCGTTTCCGCGCCCGTACCCTTTCGAGCATTTCCTCGTCGGTCAGCTCGGAGAGCGGCTTTTCGGCTTTCTTTTCCCGCCGCCGCACCAGCTCGTCTATGTACTCGTCAAGCTGCGGAAGGCTGTACGGAAGGCGATCCGCCTGCCGGCATATCCCTGTTATTCTGCCCGCTTCCTCCGCCGTAAATTCGTCTCCGATTGACGAAATCTCCAAAGGGAGACCGTTTTTCAGCCGATTTACGCCAAAATCGTAAACCCGTCGATAAAATTCGTCCGAAAAATCCTCCGCCGTGATTTTTTTCACGATATGGGGGAGCAGATCGGGCGAATGAAACAGATACGCGACGATCCCGCGCTGAACGCGCTCCTCCTTGGAATAATGCGCTTCGGCGGGCGCTCCCGGCTTCGCGCTTCCCGTCCCGCGGATCAGCTTTCGCTCCTCGTCGCGCCGCTCGTAAAAGCGATCCTTTTTCCGCCGCTCCTCGACGACCTCGCGGAGCGCCGAAGCCTGCTGCCCCGTAAGCCCTGCCGCCTCGGCGGTATAGACCATGCGCTCGGTATCGCTCCGAAGCTCGGCGAGGAATCCGACCGCGCGCTTTAAGAATTCCGCCTTTCCCTCCGCGCTTGAAAGCTCCAGCCCGAGCTTCAGCTTCGCGAACTCGAAATCGACCGCCGACCCCGCCGAGGCGAGAATGGCTCGGAACTGCTCCGCGCCGAAGCGCTTCACAAATTCGTCCGGATCCTTCGCGTCCGGGATCTTCAGCACCCGCGCCGTAATCCCCGCCTCGCCGAGCAGATTGATCGCGCGGACGGTCGCCTTCTGCCCCGCCGCGTCCGAATCGTAGGAGATTACGACCTCGTTCGTGTAGCGCTTCATCAGGTTCGCCTGCTGCGGCGTGATCGCCGTCCCGAGGGTCGCAACCGCGTTGTCGAAGCCCGCCTGATTCAAAGCGATCACGTCCATATACCCCTCGCAGAGAATCAGGCATTTTTCTTTCGTATTTTTCGCGAAGTTGAGGGAAAAAAGATTCTCGCGCTTCTGAAAGACGAGGGTTTCGTCGCTGTTGAGATATTTCGCGGGCGCGTCCTTTTCGAGCGTCCGCCCGCCGAAGGCGATGACGTTTCCGCGCCGGTCAATGATCGGGAACATGACCCGCCGCCGGAACTTGTCGTAAACCGAGTTGTTTTTTCGGGCAAGAAGCGCGCCGGAAAGCATTTCGTCGTCGGAAAAGCCCTTTGACTTTAAGTAATAATGCAGACTGTGCCAGCCGTCCGGCGCGAACCCGAGCCCGTAGCGGCGGATCGTGTTCGGGTGAAGCCCGCGCTCCCGCAGGTAATCCAGCCCCTCCCGCCCTTCTTCGGAAAGAAGCACGTCGCGGAAGTACCGCGCCGCCTCGCGGTTCATTTCAAGCATTCGGACGCGGCGGTTCGCGCCCTGATCCGTGATCTCGTCCTCGGGCATGGAAAGCCCGGCGCGCTGCGCCAGAAACCGAACGCTTTCGACATAATCGAGCCGCTCGATCAGGCGGATAAAGTTGATCACGTCCCCGCCCGCGCCGCAGCCGAAGCAGTAAAAGCTCTGGTTCTCGGTGTAGATGTGGCAGGAGGGCGTCTTTTCGGAATGGAACGGACAGGAGCAGACGTAATCCCGCCCCGTCCGCTTTACCTCCACGTAGGAGGAAACGACGGAGACAATGTCGCTGCTCTGCCGAAGCGTATCCAGAAAGCTTTCCGGGATCCGTGCCATGCCGCTCCTCCTTTCTTTTTTTGAGAGATTTTTATAAGAGAAATGTAAGAGAAAATATTTTTATTGCGGGGGCTCCGCCCCCGAACCCCCGCAAGCCTTTGAAAAGGCTTGACCTAAACTTTAATATCCTTTAGAAAAGATTTTTTAAAGGACAAAATTCCGATATTCGGCAATTCGGCTAAAACTCGTATCATTCCGCAGCCTCGCCCTTTATTCGGTATCTCGATAAAGCAATATTGCTTTTCGCTTCCTTTTGG
>CAZKKZ010000027.1:0-33261 GCA_964553625.1 uncultured Ruminiclostridium sp. | reverse complement strand
TGGCGACCCGAATGGGGCTCGAACCCATGACCTCTAGCGTGACAGGCTAGCGTTCTAACCAGCTGAACTACCGGGCCTAATGGTGGGAGTTACAGGGCTCGAACCTGTGACCCTCTGTTTGTAGGACAGATGCTCTCCCAGCTGAGCTAAACTCCCATGCCGTCTCGGGATAACCCGTTGCGACTTTTAAAGTATACTATAAATTTTCCGTAAAGTCAATAGTTTTTTTCAATTTTTTCCGAATTTGTAAAATTTGCCATTTTTTCGCCTCATTTCCGTGAAAAGTTGTAAAAAATCATGCATAATCGGCTGAAAAAACCGCATACTCTGTTACGAGGGCAAAAAACGCTCTTAAAAAGACGGAAAAAGAAAGGATCGGGTGTTTCAGAATGATGGATAAAATCGCGTTGTTTATCCTGCTGATCGGAGGGATCAACTGGGGACTGGTCGGGCTGTTCGGCTTTGACCTCGTCGCATGGATCTTCGGCGGCTCGGGAAGCGTTATCAGCAGAATCATCTACATCGTAGTGGCGCTTTCCGCCCTGTGGTGTATTTCCCTCTTCTTTAAAAGGAACGAACTGATTGAGGCAGAATAGACTACCTGCTCTAAAATCCCCGGGGAATTTTCCCCGGGGATTCGTTTTTGATCCGCTTCAGCACACGGTGCTCCCGTTCGGTACGTCCGGATCGAGGGTCACAAGGCAGATCCGATCCCCCATGCCGCTCGAAAGGATCATTCCCTCGCTCACTTCCCCGCAAAGCTTCGCGGGCGCGAGATTCGCGACGAAAATGATCTTCTTCCCGATCAGCTCCTCGGGCTGATAGTACGCGGCGATCCCGGAAACGATCTGTCGTCCGCCGCGCCCGTCGTCGATTTGAAATTTCAGCAGCTTTTTCGACTTCGCGACCTTTTCACAGGCGATCACCTCACCCGTGCGGAGCTTCACCTGCGAAAACTGATCGATCGAGATCAGGTTCGCTTTGTCCAAGTCCTCGTCCTCGACGAGCTTCTTTTCCGGCGCGAGCAGGGCGTTCAGCTCCTCGATCTCCTTTTCGAGATCGATCCGGGGGAATAAGACCTCCCCCTTCCTCACCGTCGCCGTTTCGGGCAGCACGCCGAAGCTTCCCGCGCTCTCATAGGTCATTTCCGCTTCGGACGCACCGATCTGTTCACGAATTTTCGGCGCCGTCCCGGGCATAAAGGGCGTTAAAAGAACGGCGCAGACCCGGACGGTCTCCAGCAGATTGTACAGAACCGAGGCGAGACGCGGGCGGTTCGCCTCGTCCTTCGCGAGAATCCACGGAGCCGTTTCGTCGATATACTTATTCGCGCGGGAGATCACCTTAAAAATCTCCGCGAGCGCGAGGGAAAGCTGCGCCTCGTCAATCAGCTTCGCGACCGTTTCGCGAAGCCCCTTCGCCATACCGATCAGCTCGTCGTCAAGCGGGTCGGCCTTCCGCTCGGTCGGGAGCGTTCCGCCGAAATATTTTTCCGCCATGGCGACGGTGCGCGAAACGAGGTTCCCGAGATCGTTCGCGAGGTCGGCGTTGATCCGTCCGATCATAATTTCGTTCGAGAAGTTGCAGTCCGCGCCGTAGGGCATATCGCGCAGAATCTGATACCGTACCGCGTCCGAGCCGTACCGCTCGGTCAGGACGAACGGATCGACAATGTTCCCGATCGACTTGCTCATCTTCTGTCCGTTGAAGTTGATCCAGCCGTGTCCGTACAGCCGCTTCGGAAGCGGAAGCTCCAGCATCATCAGCATGATCGGCCATACGATCGAGTGAAAGCGGACGATCTCCTTCGCCGTCATGTGGAGCGCCGCGGGCCAGTAGGCTTCAAAATCGTGATATTCCTCGTTCCCGTAGCCGAGCGCCGAGATATAGTTCAGAAGCGCGTCCACCCATACATAAATCGTGTGCTTCGGGTCGAAATCGACGGGAACGCCCCATTTTACCGTGGTGCGGGTAATGCAGAGATCCTCCAGACCGGGCTTGATGAAATTGTTGACCATCTCGTTGACGCGGGATTTCGGCTGGAGGTAATCCGTTTCGGTAAGGAATTTCTCGATCCGGTCGGAAAACGCCGAAATTTTCAGGAAATACGCTTCCTCGTCCGCGTCGACGACCTCCCGCCCGCAGTCGGGGCATTTTCCGTCCACCAGCTGCGACGGCGTCCAGAAGCTTTCGCAGGGGGTGCAGTATTTCCCGCTGTAACGCCCCTTATAGATATGCCCCTTGTCGTAAAGCCTGCGGAAAATGTACTGAACCGAACGGATATGATATTCGTCGGTCGTGCGGATATAGCGGTCATAGCTTACGTTCATGGTTTTCCAGAGATCCTGGAAATGCGCGACAATCGGGTCGACGTATTCCTTCGGGGTAACGCCCTGCTCGCGCGCCTTCTGCTCGATCTTCTGCCCATGCTCGTCCGTCCCCGTGAGGAAAAGGACGTCGTACCCCTGCATTCGCTTGAACCGCGCGATCGTGTCGCAGGCGACGGTGGTGTAACAGTGCCCGATGTGCGGATTCCCCGACGGATAATAGATCGGGGTCGTGATAAAATATTTCTCGCTCATAGCTTTTGCTTCCTTTCTCGGTCGAGGTACAGAGCGCGGAGAGGGCGCTGTTGAAAAAATGCATTTTCCCTCCCGCGCGGGAGAAAATCGTTTTCCTGCTTCCATTTTTCCCGATTTCTATCTTTTTATTTTATCACAAACTCCCTCTTTTGGCAATATGTAAAAAATTTTAGAAGAAAAATTTACATTTTTCACAGAAAAGACTTGATTTTTTTACGGTTTTCTATTAAAATAGATGTGTATGAAATTTCCGTCGGATTTTTCCGCCGCGGAGGCTTCATCGGTACGGACGGCGAAAGCGCCCCTATGCGCGGTGAAAATTCACCGAGAGCGGAAATCCGGAATCCCGGAAATAAGCGCTCCGCCGAAGCAGGCAGATTGCCGGCTGAACCGAAAGCGGTTCGGCAAGTGAACGGAAAGGACAAAAAAATGTCAAACAGATTGTTTCAGGGCGTGGTTCATCAGATGAGAGACACGATCGGGCGCGTGATCGGCGTAATCGACGAAAACGCGACCGTCATCGCGTGCAGCGAGCTTCCGAGGGTCGGGACGAGCAACGACTTTTTCTCGATCGAGCTTGGCGAGTCGCACGATATTTTTATCCGCGACGGCTATACCTATAAGCCGTTCGGCGTACACGTAAAGCCCGACTACGCGGTTTTCGTCGAGGGAACGGACGAGATCGCGGGGAAATACGCGTCGATCCTCGCGATCTCGCTTTCGAGCATCAAGCAGTATTACGACGAGAAATACGACCGGAACAACTTTATCAAAAATATCATTCTCGATAACGTTCTCCCCGGAGACATCAGCGTAAAATCCAGAGAGCTTCATTTCAACGCCGACATCAGCCGCGTCGTTTTCCTGATCAGTATCGTTTCCTCGAACGACGTTTCCGCTTACGACGTGATCCAGAACCTTTTCCCGGATAAAAACAAGGACTTCGTCTTCAACATCACCGAATCGGACATCGTCCTCGTAAAGGAGATCAAGAACAACATCGACGTAAAGGATCTCGAAAAGCTCGCGCGGTCGATCTCGGACACGCTCCAGACCGAATTCTTTACCCGCGTGAACGTCGGGATCGGTACGCCCGTCATGGGCGTGAAGGGGCTTGCGCGGTCGTTTAAGGAAGCGCAGATGGCGATCGAGGTCGGGAAGGTTTTCGATACCGAAAAGAATATCGTGAGCTATGACAATCTCGGGATCGCACGCCTGATCTACCACCTCCCGACGACCCTCTGCGACACCTTTTTAAAGGAGGTGTTCAAGAAGGGCTCGATCGACTCGCTCGACCACGAGACGCTCTTTACCATTCAGCGGTTCTTCGAGAACAACCTGAACGTTTCGGAGACCTCCCGGAAGCTCTTCGTACACAGAAACACCCTCGTGTACCGCCTCGATAAGATCAAGAAGCTGACCGGGCTCGATCTCCGCCAGTTCGACCACGCGATCATCTTCAAGATCGCGCTCATGGTAAGAAAGTACCTTTCCTCCGATCCGGTAAAGCTGTAAAAAATCCCGTAACAATCAGCGGACAAAAGTGCAGCCAAACGTTTTTTTGGCTGCACAGGGTCTCTTTTTGTTCAATTTGCCGAATTTTGACAAACCATGCAATTTTCGGGCGCCCTCCGACGTAATAGAAGTGTCACAAGAAATCGAAAAACGAAAGAAACAGGAAAACCAAAAGGAATGGAATAAATGGTAGAATTAAAAAATGTCGACGTGCATTATAACGACGGCGCAAAGGGCGGCTTGGACGCGCTCAACGACGTAAGCCTCCGGATCAACGACGGGGAATTCGTCTTTATCGTCGGAAACAGCGGCGCGGGAAAAAGCACCCTGTTAAAGCTCCTGACAAGAGAGATCCAGCCGAGCAGTGGGCGCGTTTTCGTGAACGGCTATAATCTCTCGAAGCTTCGGAACCGGAAGCTTCCGTACTTCCGCCGCTCGCTCGGAATGATCTTTCAGGATTTCCGCCTGATCCCGACGCTTACGGTATACGAAAACGTCGCGTTCGTGCTCCGCGTGATCGATAAATCGAAAAAATACATACGGCAGCGCGTGCCTTACGTTTTAAACCTCGTCCGTCTCGGCGAAAAGGCGAAATACTACCCGGGACAGCTTTCGGGCGGGGAGCAGCAGCGCGTCGCCATCGCGCGGGCGTTCGCCTGCGACCCGAAGATCATCATCGCCGACGAGCCGACGGGAAATATCGACCCCGAGCTTTCCTACGAGATCGTCGAGCTTTTAAAGGACATCAACGAATGCGGAACGACCGTCATCATGGTTACGCACGAGCACGACCTCGTCAAGTATTTCGGCGGACGGATCATACGGCTTCAGGACGGGGTCATTGTTTACGACAACTATATCGAGGGGGACGAGCGCTATGAGAATGAGTAATTTCAGCTACCTCGTAAAAAAGGGAGTCGGCTCGGTCTTTAAGAATGCGATGATGTCGGTCGCGAGCTTCTGCGTCCTTCTCGTAAGCCTGATCTTAGTGGGGCTCGCTTCGCTGATCGCCATGGATCTCGGGATCGTCCTCTCGAATATCGAGGGGAAAAACGAGATTCAGGTCTATGTTTACGGCGACGTCGAGCAGACGACCCTTACCCACATCACCGACGCGATCAACGCGAACTCCAACACCGACAGCATGATCTTTTATTCAAGAGAGGAGGCATGGGAGGACGAGAAGGAAAAAAGACCCGAAATGGCGGAGCTGTTCGACTATCTCCCCGAAAACCCCATGCCGCACACCTTCCGCGTAACGGTCAAGGATATTTCGCTTATCTCGCAGACGACGGAGGAATTTTCCACGATCGAGGGGGTCGAGAAGGTCTCCGCGCCGTATGATTTCGCCTCCGCGCTTGTCAATATCCGCGCCACGCTCGCCGTAATCGGCGGGGCGCTCCTCGCGGTCATGATCGTCACGAGCGTCATCATTATCTATAATTCCATTCGCAGCAGCGTTTATGCCCGAAAAAAAGAGCTGAATATCATGCGGGTGGTCGGCGCGACGAATTCCTTCGTAAAAATTCCGTTTTTTATCGAGGGAATGGTGATCGGGATCGCGGCGGGCTGTGTTTCGTGGATCGTCACAAAGGTCGCGTATGAGGCGATCGTCGAGCTGTTTAAGGAAAATATCACCGTCTGGCAGATCTTCGGCTTAAACGGGCTGATCCCGTTTGAAAGCGTGACGTGGTGGGTGCTCGCGGCGAACTGTCTCCTCGGGGCGCTGCTCGGCGCGATCGGAACGGTCATGAGCACGGCGAAGTATCTAAAAGTATAGCGCGGGTATAGTGCGAAAGGAAACGCGAATGAATCGAAGAAAAATACAAAATTTGCTGCGTTCGACCGCTTTCGGCGCAGTTTGCTGTCTCGCCTGTGCTATAATCAGTACGAGCGGGCTTCCGAGCTATGCGGAAAGCTCGACCGAGGCGCTTGAACAAAAAATCGCCGAGAACGAGGAAAAGATCAAGGAATACGACCGCCAGATCGCCGAAACGGAGGGGAACATCGCCGACAGCGAGGTGCTCCAGAACGCGTACTGGGAGAAGGTCGTCGCGCAGCAGGAGCAGATCAACCTTCTCAACAACAAGCTGTACGCGAAGGAGGAGGAGATCGCCGCGAAGGAGGACGAGATCGCCGGTGTCGAGTTGGAGATCGCCGATACCGAAGCGCGGATCGCCGATAAAATCTCGGAGATCGCCGCCCTCGACGCGCAGAACCGCGAAAACATCTATAAATTCGGTCAGATTATCCGTACCATGTACATAAACGACACGGACGACGTTCTTTCCGTTCTCGCGGGCTCGTCGGATTTTTACGAAATCTTCGTGCGCACCGAGATCATGAACAGCGCGGATCAGCAGAACCTCGACTTTATGAATTCCCTCCTCGCCGACATTCACCGTCTCGAGGACGATCAGGCGCAGCTCGAGGCGGATCAGGCGCAGCTCGAGCTGGACAAGGCGGGACTCGAAAGAGAGAAGGAAAATCTGCTCGGCGAGCGCGCGAAGCTGGACGAGGATCGGAAATACGCCAGTCAGCTGAGCGAATCCTATAACGAGGAGTACAACAACGTAACCGCGCAGATTCAGAATTACGAATATCGGATCAGTCTGCTCGATCAGGAAAAGAAAGCGAGCCGCGCGGAAATCGAAGCGTACCAAGCGGAAATCGACGAAATCATTCGTCAGGCGCAGCTCGCCGCGAGCGGAACGGTCGTTTACGACGACGGCGAATGGCACTGGCCGCTCGACCGGAAGTATCACCTGATCACGACCTATTTCGGTTACAGCGAGTTTCACAGTGGGAATCACGGCGCGATCGACATCGGGAACGGCGGGATCAACGGCGCGAACATCTATGCCATGAAGGGCGGCGAGGTCATTGTCGCGAAAACGACCTATCGGCAGGGGTACGACTACGGAATGTACGTCGTAATCGATCACGGAAACGGCTATCAGTCCCTTTACGCGCACTGCAGCGCGATCTACGTGACCGTCGGGCAGATGGTATCGCAGGGAGAGGTCATCGCGGCGGTCGGCTCGACGGGCTGGTCCACGGGACCGCACCTGCACTTCGAGATCCGAAAGGACGGAAGCAGGGTCGATCCGCTGAGCTATGTCGCGGTTCCGACAGATTAAGACTAGGGCATGTTGACACTACCGCTCAACGCCCGTCTTACAGCCATATTTTCCGTGTTTCTGCGTTGATTTTTCTTGACATACACCAGTATGCCTGCGAAAAATCGCCTTGAAACGCGAAAAATCTGACTGCAATCCGAACATTTCGGGTAGTGTCAACAAGCCCTCATTTGCTCCTAAAACCGCACAGATGAGTACAAGGAGATAAAGCAGCAGCATGAACAAAAAAATATCACTCGGCATTACGATCAGCCTGATCGCGATCGCCTGCGCGGTAACGTTCGTCATCACGATGACGGTATCGCTCGACCTGTACAACGCCCGGATCGCGGGCGTACAGCAGCGGGAGGAGATCAACAGCCGTCTTCAGGAGATCGACTCCTTCGTCCGGAATTACTCGCTTTACGACGTAGACGACGAGGCGGGACGAAACGGCGTTTTTTCGGGCTATCTCGGCGGGATCGACGATCCCTACGCCCGCTATTACACGACGGACGACTATTATTATAAAACCATGCTCGAAAACGGCGTCTTAACGGGACTCGGCTTTGAAACCGAAAACGACGGCGGATACGTAAAGGTTTCCTCGGTTTATGAGGGCTCTCCCGCGGCGGAAGCGGGGATCGCGGCGGGGGACATCATTTCCGCGGTCGGCGGCTCGAACGTTCTCGAAATCGGCTATGAAGCGGCGGCGGCGCAGCTGCGCTTCGGGGACGAGGGAACGCGGGTCACGCTCCTGCTCCGAAAAAACGGCGAGGAAACGGAGGTTACGCTTACCCGCGCGGAATTTGAAATCCGTTCGGTAAAGGCGGCTTATCTCGATAACGGAATAATTTACCTCCGGATCGGCACAATAAACGGGAAGACGGGTGAACAGATCGCCGCCGCCCTCGAATCGTACACCGAACCGGCAAGCGGATATATTTTCGATCTCCGCGACTGCTCCGGCGGGAATTACGCGGCTGTTTCCGCGATCGTATCCCCCTTCGTAAGCGCGACGACCCTCGCGAATGCGGTGTACCGCGATAACGCCGTAAGAACGGCGGCGGAGACGACGGCGGACGCGTTTACCGAGCTTCCGATCAGCGTGATCGTCAACGAAAAAACGGGCGGCGCGGCGGAGTTGATCGCGGTAACGCTCCGCGATTTTAACGGAGCAAGACTGGTCGGTACGGCGACAATGGGCTACGGAACGCTTCAGGAAACCCGTTCGTTCGGGGACGGGACGGCGATCGAGCTCTCCGTCGCGGTCATTCTCCCCTATCGGACCGAAAGCGCCTACAACGACACGGGCGTTTCTCCCGAATTCCTTGTGGAATACGCGGGAATGATCGAGTCCGCGCCCGAAAATTACGCCGCGACCTATGACACGCAGTATAAGAAGGCGGTCGAAGTGATCGGCTGACCGTAAAAATTAAAATTTTTATTTCAGAAAGGAACAACATCACATGGCAAAGCAGACGGTACTCACGCAGGAAGGCTTAAAGGATCTCGAGGACGAGCTTGAGGAGCTTAAAACCGTAAAGCGGCGCGACATTGCCGAAAAAATCAAGGTTGCGCTTTCGTTCGGCGACCTTTCCGAAAACTCGGAATATGACGAGGCGAAAAACGAACAGGGAATTATCGAAGCCCGGATCGCCGAGATCGAGGCGACGCTCATGAACGTAAAGATCATCGACTTCGAGTCGCTCTCGACCGAGCATGTTCAGGTCGGAAACCGCGTCACGGTCAAGGATCTTTCCGAAAACGAGATTCTCGTTCTCCATATCGTCGGCTCGAAGGAGGTCGATATGAAGCGCGGGAAGATTTCGGACGAATCGCCGATCGGGAAAGCGCTCCTCGGGCATCAGAAGGGCGATCTCGTAGACGTGGAGGCGCCCGTCGGCATATTAAAGTTTGAAATCATCGACATCGGAAAGTGAAGGAAAACAGCATGGCAGAAGAAATCGTACAGGAAGAGCTCAGCGAGGAAGAGCTGAACGAAAAGCTCTCGGAGCAGCACCGGATCCGCCTCGAAAAGCTCGAGCGGCTGAAGGAAGAGGGAAACAGCCCTTACCGGATCACAAAATTCCCCGTATCCGTTCTCGCGGAGGAAATCCGCGCGCGGTTTGACGAGCTTGAAAACGAGACGGTTCAAATCGCGGGACGGATCACGAGCTGGCGCGACATGGGGAAGGCGAACTTTATCGATATCCGCGACGGAAGCGACCGCATGCAGGTCTACGTCCGCATGAACGACGTGGGGGAGGAGATTTTCCGCGAGTTCAAGACGTGGGATCTCGGCGATATTGTCGGGATCAGCGGCTTTGTGTTCAAAACAAAGCGCGGGGAAATTTCCGTACACGCGAAGGAGATCACGCTTCTCTCGAAATCGCTTTTGCCGCTCCCCGAAAAGTGGCACGGCTTAAAGGATAAGGAGGAGCGCTATCGGAAGCGCTATCTCGACCTGATCGCGAATCCCGAGATCAAGAGCACCTTCGTGACGCGGTCGAAAATTCTTCGCGAGATCCGCGCCTACCTCGATCACCTCGGTTATCTCGAGGTGGATACCCCCGTTCTGCACACGCTCGAGATCGGGGCGGCGGCGCGTCCCTTCGTGACCCACCACAACGCGCTCGACATCGACATGTACCTGAGAATCGAGACGGAGCTTTACTTAAAGCGCCTGATCGTCGGCGGCTTTGACCGCGTTTACGAGGTCGGGAGAATTTTCCGCAACGAGGGCATGGACGCGACGCACAATCCGGAATTTACCTCGATCGAAATGTATCAGGCGTATACCGATTATTTCGGCATGATGGATCTGATCGAAAATATGTACCGTACCGTGACGCTAAACGTCTGCGGGACGGATACCGTCCTCTATCAGGGGAACGAGATCGCGGTCGGAAAGCCGTGGGCGCGCCTGACCATGATCGAGGCGGTGAAAAAGTACGGCGGCGTAAGCTATCACGACTGGAAAACCGACGAGGAGGCGCGCGCGGCGGCGAAGGCGAAGAATGTTGAGATTAAGGACAGCGCCACGAAGGGCGACGTTCTGATCGCGTTTTTCGAGACCTTCGTCGAGGACGAGCTTCTTCAGCCGACGATCGTTTACGACTATCCCGTCGAAAACTCTCCCTTAGCGAAGCGCAAGCCGGACGATCCCGCCTTTACCGAGCGGTTCGAGTATTTCATCAACGGCTGTGAATTCGGGAACGCGTTTTCCGAGCTGAACGACCCGATCGACCAGCGCGAGCGTTTTCGGAAGCAGGTCGAGGAAAAGCGGAAGCAGGGAGCGAACGCGGAGATTGACGAGGACTTTATCACCGCGCTCGAATACGGTCTGCCGCCGACGGGCGGGCTTGGCATGGGGCTGGATCGTCTGGTCATGCTCCTGACCGACAGCGCGTCGATCCGCGACGTACTCCTGTTCCCGACGATGAAACCGATTCTTTAAACGATCGGTTCCCCAAAATCCCCGGAAAAGGAAGGCTATGTCTTATCAGGATGACAAAAGAGAACTCTTAAAATTAAAGCAGGGCTTAATCGAGGAAAGCGAGACGATCCGAGAGGAAGAAAAGCCGGTCTATGAGCTTCACGGCCGGAAGCGCGTCGCGAACTTTTTTTACCATTATAAATGGCACGTGATCGTCGGCGCGTTTTTCCTCGCGGTCGCGGGATTCTTCCTGTACGATCTGCTGAAGGACGACGTGGGCGATCTTCGGATTCTCGTCGTGGCGAAGGATCATGACGTCGCGGCGAACGTCGGCTATAAAACGCATGATCTGGAGCTTGCCTTTGAACAGTACTGCCCCGATTTCGACAACAACGGGTATGTTCACGTGGACGTGTACAATATCGACCTGAGCGAAAATATTCAGGCGGATTATATGCTCGGTAACGTTACAAAGCTTACGGGCGAGATCGGCTACGGCGAAGCGCAGATGTACCTGCTGGATACTCCCGCGCTCGAAAGCATTACGACGGACGGCGATCTTTCGGGCTTTGTGAATCTGGAGGAGCGCTACCCCGACTGCCCGCAGGCGGACGGCGTTTTTTATCATTTTAAAGGAAGCGAGATCGCCGCGCTCTCGGGCTATGTCGAGGCTTGTCCCGAGGATCTGTTTCTCGTGATCCGGAAGGTCGGCGAACGCACGGCGAACCGTGACCGTGCCGAAAAAGCCCAGCGCCGCGCCCTCGAGGTCATGGACAATATCGTAAACACGAATCTGAGCGGCTGGAAATTTGAGGAGGGGCGTATTTACGGGATCACGGAATAATCAGAAAACCGGGGTAATCCCCGGTTTTCAGAAGTATTATAAAAATCGCTTTAATCCGTCGGCGTACTGCTCTTCGTGACTTAAAAGCTCTTCCGCCTTTTTTAAGGTTCCGCCGCTCGCGCGGCTACAGTGATTCACCGTTTCCGCAATGTCGATGATCCCCATGTTCGTCCCGTTATACATCAGCTTCGCGATCCCGCCCCGGCTGTCGTCGGCGAGGGTCTTCATGCTGATCCCGATATGCGACATGGCGGCGTTCATTTTCGGAACGGGCTCTACCCTTCCGCCCGCCTCCTCAATCTCGGATTTCAGGCTTTTACAGGTTTCCTCGTAATAGCGCTGCTGTTTTCCGATATAGGCGCGAAGCTCCTCGCTCCCGCATTTGTCCGATACCTGCTTGATACAATCGGAAGCCATGCGGCTGTTCTTATAAATACAGTTTAAAATATCAAAATCATGCTCCTGCAGCATAAAAACACCTCCGTTTATATAGACCTCCTCGGTCTGATATGCTACTAGTATCTGCGGAAAGGAAGGAAATATGCAAAGAGAACCGGCATTCAAAAAAATCCTGAAGGGGATCGGCTTTGTGCTGTTCGGGAATATCCTGAGCGGGATCATGGTGATCTCGATCGCGCCGTTTATCGGGATCTGGGCGATTTCCTGCATCTCGTTCCTGCTGACGCTCGTGATCTTTCTCTCGCTGATGTTTACCGTCGGGTTTAACGACGGACGGCGCGAGCAGAGCCTCGTCAAAAACCGGCGGGTCGAGCGTCCGCAGAAAAACGGCTGGCTTCTCTACGGGCTGATTCCGGGGGCGGCGATCTGTATCCCCGTCGCCGCCGTTCTGCTCGGAATCCTCGGCTCCCTCCCGATCAGCGGGGAGTATATGTTCGTTTTCCGCTTTCTTTGCGGCGCGGTGCAGCCCCTGATCTATATCGGCGGATTTCAGAGCGCGGCGATCGCCGAATATCCGCTCTGGTTCCCGCTCGTGAGCATGGGAATCTATCTTATCGGCTCGCCGCTTTTCGCGAGGATCGGATTCCGCTTCGGATTTGATGAAAACCTGCGGAAAAACCTGATCTACGAGAAGGAATAAAAAGAAAGAAGGTCCCTTTATGAACATCCGCCGCGCCGAAGAACACGACATTCCCGCGATGAACCGCCTGCTTTTACAGGTCCTGACCGTCCACCACAACGGACGTCCCGATCTGTTTAAGGAGAACTGCCGGAAATATACCGACGAAGAGCTTCGCGAACTGCTCCGAAACGAAAGCCGCCCGATCCTCGTCGCCGAAAACGGGGACGGCGAAGTGCTCGGCTACGCGTTCTGCGCTTTTCAGCAGCACAAAAACGACAATATCCTGACCGACATCAAAACGCTTTATATCGACGATCTCTGCGTGGACGAAGCAAGGCGCGGCGAGCATGTGGGAACGGCGCTGTACGAGGCGGCGCTCGACCTCGCGCGGGAAAGCGGCTGCTATAACGTAACGCTCAACGTCTGGAGCTGCAACGAAGCCGCCATGCGCTTTTATGAAAGCCGCGGATTAAAGCCGCAGAAGGTCGGAATGGAGAAGATTTTGTGATATGCGATAAGAGAGAAAAACTTTTTGTGGGGACGCTGTCCCCATACCCCTGCAAACCTTTTGAAAAAGGTTTGATCGAAAACTTTCCTATCGCTTTTACAGGACTGTTAAATGAAAAAATCTGTAATATCGGACAATTTCGCGGAAAATTTGCCTGATATTACAGATTTTCATTTTTGTGCGCTGCTCTAAAGCAATATTGCTTTTCGCTTCCTTTTGGCACAAAAGGAAGCAGGGGTGCGGGGACAGCGTCCCCGCAAAAATAATCGCTTCTCTTATCCGAACATCTTCGCCTGCGGAAAATACTGGAGCCGAAGCTTATCGGCGATCAGGGCGATAAACTCGGAATTTGTCGGCTTTCCGCGCGTGTTCCGGACGGTATAGCCGAAAATTCCGTTCAGTACGTCCACGTCTCCCCGATCCCACGCGATTTCGATCGCGTGGCGGATCGCGCGCTCCACGCGGGAGGGGGTCGTATTATACCGCTCCGCGACGGTCGGGTATAAAAGCTTGGTAACGCTGTTGATCATTTCGTCGTCGTTGATCGAAAGAATGATCGCGGTGCGGAGGTAATGATAGCCCTTGATGTGGGCGGGGATTCCGATCTGGTGAATAATATCGGTCACGATATATTCGATATTGCCCGTCTCCCGTCCGCCTCCCGTAAATTTCGCGGCATGATAATTCATCAGCGCCTTGACCTTTTTGACAAGCTGCTTCGGCTCAAAGGGCTTTACCATGAAATAATCCGCCCCCGCGTCCATGACCTCGCGCTCGAGCTGCGGCGTGCTGAGGTTCGATACGACGATCGTCGAGGGAAGTCTCCCCGAAAGCCGGCTCAGCTCGCTTAAAAGCTCCGCCGCGTCCATTTCGGGCATTTTCGCCTCAAGAATCAGAAAGTCCGGAAGGTCGTTTTTCATCGTTTCGAGCAGGACCCGCCCGTTTTTCTGCCGCGTTACCGCGAACATTCCCTCCTCCTTTAAAAGACTTGCCCAGGAAAGCCCGTACTCGGGGCTGTCGTCGCCAATCAGTACCTTCATCTTTTCCGTCATTTTATCCTTTTCCTTTCTAAAAGGGGAAATCCCCCAGTAATGTCCTTTTTTCCGAAAGCCCGACCGGTCAGGGCTTCGGATTTTTTCTTTTTGGCAGGAGTGCCGCTCCGCGGGAAGCTCGAAAATTTTCCGTTTCTCCCCTCCCGACAAGTTAATCTTAGCATATCTGAAATAAATTGACAATCCGTTTTTGAAAACTCGTCCGCCGCCGGCGTTCGCCTTATTTCCCGCGCAAAGGGAAAATTGTCCCGAACCCTGCGGAAAAACGGCTTTATAAAAGGAAAAAAGCGCTTCGGAAGCAGCGCCCGCTTTTTCGGTCATTCTGTCGTTTTTTTCCGATAAATTCCCGTGAAGCGGGTCTTTTTCCGCCCGAGAAAGAAAGCAAAAACGGGAAGAAAATGTCAGGGCGGAAAAAGAACCCCCGCTTTTTCGGACCGCGCGGCGGGAAATACCGCTTTTTCACAAAATTTCCCCAAAAACGGGAAAAACGG
Organism: uncultured Ruminiclostridium sp.; assembly: GCA_964553625.1. Lineage (GTDB taxonomy): Bacteria > Bacillota > Clostridia > Oscillospirales > Ruminococcaceae > Ruminiclostridium_E. Next base: position 18,630 of record CAZKKZ010000027.1, on the reverse strand, counting down.
GAGAAAAAATGCTCCGCCGCGCGTATTTCCGCGAAAAACGAAAAAATCCCCCGCGGAGGCGCTTGTCCGCAGGGGGAATTTTCGGTTGGCTTTTACGCCGCGCGGTCGAGCATTGCCGCTTCGCCGCACATATTCTCGATAAAAACGGCATAGCCCATTGCCGAATCGTTGACGAGGACGTGCGTGACCGCGCCGATCAGCCGCCCGTTCTGAATCACGGGGCTCCCGCTCATGCCCTGAACGATCCCGCCCGTCCGCCGGAGCAGACGCTCGTCCGTCACGCGGATCGTCATATTCCGCACCGATTCGCCGCGCCCGCGGTCGATCCGGACAATTTCCACCTCGTATTCCTCGGGAACCATGCCCGCGACGGTCGTAAGGATCGTCGCCTTTCCCTTCTCGACCTCGCTGCCGTACCCGATCTCGATCGGCTCGTTCAGGATCGGCGCGGTGTCGCTGTATCCGAACACCCCGCAGTCGGTGTTGCGCATTACCGTTCCCGTTTCGGTATCCGAGACGAACGCGCCGCAAAGCTCTCCCGGCGCGCCGCTCGTGCCCTTTAAGACATCGGTAATGCTGACGGCGGTAATTTCTCCCGATAAAAGCGGGAGCCGCTGCCCCGTCGTAACGTCGCTTACCGCATGACCCAGCCCGCCGAACACGCCCGCCGCGGGGTCGTAAAAGGTCATCGTCCCGATCCCCGCGCAGCTGTCCCTTGTCCAAAGCCCGAGCTTATAATCGCCGTCCTCCTCCGAGCGGAGCGGAACCGCCGTAAGCTCGATCGCCTCGCCGTCCCTCATGACGGAAAGACGGCATTCGCCGGGATTCGCCTGTACGGCGTCGGAGAGCGACAGGCTGTCCGAAACGGCGACCCCGTTGACCGCCGTAATCACGTCCCCCGCGCGGACGCCCGCCTCCTCCGCGGGAGAAAGCCAGCTCCCCGCGGCGTTTACGTCGCCGAGATCGGTCACGACGACCCCGTCGGTCAGCATTTTGATCCCGAACGGCGTTCCGCAGGGGATCAGCACCGCCCGTCCGACCGTCTCCTCATACGCGGCGGCGGGGACGACCCCTCCGCTCTCCGTCATGCCGCCGCGCCCGAGAACCGCCGCCGCCGCGAAGCCGACCATGAGCGCCGAAGCGGAAAATATTTTAAAAAAATGATTCATTTTCTTAATTCCTGCCTTCCTTTTTTCTGAATCCTTCTATTCATAATATCCTCGAAATTCGCGGCGATATGAGAGGAAGATTTTTTGAAAAATTCCGCACTTGCCTTTTTCGCAGAATTGTGCTATTATAGATGTAACGTTATACATTTTATTCGCGAAACGGAGAAAATATGAAAGCGATCAGCCTGATTTTAAAAATAATTCTGCTTATTCTTGCCGCGATCTGGGGAGTCGGCTGCGGAATCCTCTTTCCCGCCGTGATTCTTTCGTCGGGCGGGGAGCTTGTCGCCGAAGAGCTGGCTTCCGATCCCGTGATCGTCGTATGGCTCGTGACCGCCGCCGTCGGATTCGTGATCCCCGCGGTGCTGACGGTCTGCCGCTTCCATAAAACGGCTTCCGTTCTGTCGCTTCTCGGCTTCGGCGGGATCCTGTACGTGTACGCGCGCTTCGCCGAGCTTTACGCGGGAACCGAGGGAACGAACGGTCCGACCGAGCTATACCTCCCCTGTATTTTTATAACAATCCTGATCCTGCTCATTACGGCGATCGAAAACCGGGGAAAGCTCAAAGCCTATCTCGAAAAAAGATCCGCCAAGGAGGAACAGTCCGCGCCCTCGATCTTCGGGGAGAGCGGGAAAAGGTGAGAACCCGCACCCTGCACAAAACAAAAAAGGAGGAGCATTATGGCACTTTTACGGGACGATATTCAGTTTCACCTCAGAACCACGCCCGAACAGGTCGGGAAGTACGTCATTCTCCCCGGCGACCCGGGGCGCGTCGAAAAGATCGCGAGGTATCTGGACAACGCGGAGTTTATCGCGTCGAACCGCGAATACGTCACCTATACGGGGACGCTCGAGGGCGAGAAGGTCAGCGTCGTTTCCACCGGGATCGGCGGTCCCTCCGCCGCGATCGCCGCCGAGGAGCTGATCCGCTGCGGCGCGCACACCCTGATCCGAATCGGAACAAGCGGCGGGATCGACCTCTCCGTCGCGGGCGGCGATCTCATCATCGCGAGCGGGGCGATCCGCGGCGACGGAACCAGTAAGGAATACCTCCCCGCCGACTATCCCGCCGTCCCCGATTACCGCGTCCTGAACGCGCTCGTCCGCGCGGCGGAGAGCCTTTCCGACCAAACGCTCGGGAACGGATACCACGTCGGCGTAATTCAGAGCAAGGACAGCTTTTACGGGGAGATCGAGCCGGAAAAAATGCCGATCGCGGAGCAGCTGACCGCGCGTTGGGAAGCGTATGTGCGCTGCGGCTGTCTCACGAGCGAAATGGAGGCGGCGACGCTCTTTTCCGTCGCGATCGCGCGGCGCGTCCGCGCGGGGGCGGTTCTGACCGCGCTCTGGAACGTGGAGCGGTCGAAGGCGGGACTGCCCGACCCCGTCTGCGAATCGAGCGACCGCGCGATCCGCTGCGCGGTGGAGGCGATCCGCCTGCTGATCCGTGAGGATAAAAGGTAAGCGCGGTGTATCGGTACTTACTGTTTGATCTCGACGGAACCCTGCTCGACACCTACGAGGGCGTGGCGCGGTCGGTCGTGTACGCGCTGAAATCGCTGGGAAAGGCGATCCCCGGTCGAAAAGAGCTTCGGCGCTATCTCGGACCTCCCCTTTCGGATTCGTTTGAGAAAATCGCCGGTCTGCGCGGCGGGGAGATCGAACGGGCGGTTCTCGCCTATCGAGAGCGTTACGAAACGGTCGGCGTATACGAATATCGGTTTTTCGAAGAGGTTCTCCCGACCCTTGAAAAGCTGCGGGAACGGGGCTTCGTCTTAGCCGTCGCGACCTCGAAGCCGACGGAATTCGCGGAGCTTGTCCTGAAGGACGCGGGACTCTATGACGCGTTCGATTTTATCGGCGGCGCGACGAAAACCGGCGAGCGCACCCGAAAGGAACAGGTCATCGCCTATGTGCTGCAATCGCTCGATATTTCCGACCGCTCGGAGGTACTGATGATCGGCGATCGGGACAACGACGTATACGGCGCGAAAGCAAATGACATTGCCTGCTGCGGTGTACTGTACGGCTACGGAGGACGAACGGAGCTGGTTCAAAGCGGGGCGGAGCTTCTGATCGGACGGCTCTCCGAGCTTTTGACAATTCTGTAAATACATATTTTCATTTTTTCCGCGAATAATACTGATTAGGCGGGTTTTTCAAAAAATTACACAAAAACGTTTTTTAAAATACCCGCATTGTTTGAAAAATCTACGATTTTTCAAACCCGTCGCTTGTGCCAAGGCACAAGCTTCCTCAATAGAAAAGGTCATCAGTATAGAAAGGAAGGACTACTATTATGAGCGGCGAAAGAGCAAATATGAGCATTGAATGCACCATCAACAACTGCAAGAACCATTGCTGTGACTGCAACTACTGCAGCCTCGACAAAATTAAGGTCGGCACGCACGAATGTGACCCCACGAAGAAGCCCTGCACCGACTGTCTCTCTTTTGAGTTAAAGTAACCGAACCCCGAAAAGCCCCGAAAGCGCGGAAAATGCGCTTTCGGGGTTATTTTTTGCCGTTTTTTGAATAAATCGGGGGAAAGGACTTGCAAAACCGGAAAAATCATGCTAAAATAGAAAGGTATTCTCAAAAGAAAGGGCAAGAAAAACTATGGCATTCAATATTTACACTCTGATCGCGTTTATCGTTTATTTCGCGATCGTTCTCGCGATCGGGATCGCTTGCTTTCGCCGATCAAAAAACATGAACGACTACTTCCTCGGCGGGCGCGGACTCGGGACATGGACCGCCGCGATCTCGGCGCAGGCCTCGGACATGAGCGGCTGGCTCCTGCTCGGGCTTCCCGGGTCGATCTTTGTCGCGGGACTGACCGAAAGCTGGATCGCGATCGGGCTTTTCCTCGGCACGTACTTAAACTGGCGGCTGATCGCGGCGCGGCTTCGGAAGATGTCCGCGGCGGCGGACGACGCGATCACGATTCCGGAATATTTCCAGAACCGTTTTAAGAGCAAGTCCCCCGTCGTGCGCTTCGTCTGCGCGGCGATCATCTTCATTTTCTTTCTCGTTTATACCGCCTCGGCGTTCAGCTCCGGCGCGAAGCTTTTCGAGTTCGTTTTCGGGATCGACTATGCGCTCGCCCTCTCGATCGGCGCGTTCATCATCATCGCCTATACCTTCCTCGGCGGCTTTCTCGCGGTATGCTGGACGGATCTGATCCAAGGGCTTCTGATGCTCGCGGCGCTCGTCGCCGTTCCGATCCTCTGCCTTTTTAACACGCCGGATTTCTCCGCGACGCAGTTTTCTCCCTCGAATTATCTCAGCCTGTTTGAATCGGCGGACGGCTCCTTCGCGTGGCAGACGATCCTTTCGGGGCTGGCTTGGGGGCTGGGCTATTTCGGTATGCCGCATATTCTGGTGCGCTTCATGGCGATCAAGAGCGCGGACATGATTAAAAAATCCCGCATTATCGCCGTCGTATGGGTATTCATCAGCCTCGGCATGGCGGTACTCGTCGGCGTGGCGGGATACGCGTATCTTCACGCGGCGGGGAACGAAGCGCTGCTCGAGCAGTTTAACGCGCTCGGCGACGCGGAACGGATCTTCATGTTCCTCTCTTCCTCGCTTCTCCCCGCTCTCCTCGCCGGGATCGTCCTTTGCGCCATTTTGGCGGCGATCATGAGCACGGCGGATTCTCAGCTTCTCGTAACCGCCTCCGCCGTTACCAACGACGTCTTCAAGCTCATCAATAAAAAGGCGAGCGAAAAAACGCAGATGTGGATCTCGCGGATCACGGTTGTGGTTGTCGCGGTGATCGCGTATCTCCTCGCGCTCGATCCGTCCAGCTCGGTCATGGATCTTGTTTCCTACGCGTGGGCGGGGCTTGGCGCGGCGTTCGGTCCCGCGATCCTTCTCTCGCTGTTCTGGAAGAAGATGAACATCACGGGCGCGGTCGCGGGCATGATCGTCGGCGGCGGCGCGGTAATCCTTTGGGAAATGCTCTGCGGCGCGACGGGGATTTATTCCCTCCTCCCCGCGTTTATCCTCTCGCTTCTCGCGGTCGTGATCGCCTCGAAGGCTTCTGGCGGCGCGCCCGAGGGCGTGGACGAGCTTTTTGAGAAGGCGGAAGCGAAGCGGCTGTCTTAAAGCGGAGAAAAGAAATCAACGTGAAACAAAAATTAAAACGCCTTCTTCCCCTCGTCCTGCTGCTGGTGCTTTCCTCCTGCGCGGCGGAGCCTTCCGAGCCGACCGCCGAGGAAATCGTTCTGGAAAGGGCGCAGCAGTTTCATGACTTGATGCGGGATTATCTGAACACGAATGAGGATTTACTTGTATTCGATCTGGGTCAAGACGGGTGTGATCAGATTTATCTGAATGTGATTTCGGATACCCTTACCAGTTATCAATCGATAAAGGATATTTTTACCGAGGCGCTTTCGGACGAGTATGCCGATTATATGCTCCGAGATAGGCCTGCTCAACCTAGATTTAAAGAAGAAAACGGCATTCTGTATTTTACACCGAGTGAATCGGCTATCATTGGTGTTTTAGATACTTGGTGCGTGGGATATGAGGAAACGGAAGATCAAATTATCGGTCATTTTGCTTCGCTCAATGGCGTTCCCGGACACCCGGAAGGGGAGCCGGACGAGGAATACCTCAATGATTTGAAAAATTATTGGTTCTACGACATCACGCTTGAAAAATTCCCCGAGGGCTACCGCATTGCCGACTGTCGGGTTACCAGTCTGGAAAGGAAATATCCCGCATACGAAGAACATTTTTTCTATCATTCGGGCGTGGCGGATCTTTCCAAAATCACGAATCCGGAGCTTCTTCCGATCGATTTTTCGGGAGAGAGATAGAAGGATCAGAAATCGAAATAATACTGCGCTGTTCCTCTGTTTTAACCGCCTTGTCCTTCCTCCAAAATAAGCAAAAAAACCCGAATCGGATCACGTACCCGATTCGGGATTTTTTATTGCAAAGCGAAAACAAGACCTTATTCCGCCGAATAAAAGGATTGATACCAATTTACATAAGTCCCCGTCGTTGACGGTAAAATAAAATTATCGCCGTTTTCCATCACGGAACGCTCAATCAGAACGGTGACAGCCGTACAGTTGGAGGATCCCATTCCCGGATCCATAAAAGTATACAGCCCGCATGAATCGCTGATTTCCTCGTACCGATACAATACGACGGTATGTCCAACCGATTTCACACTCTGTGTCTTACGCGCGGCGATCATAATCGGCTTGTTCTGCCCGAGAAGATCGGAAACCTGCCGCGCGGTCAAGGAGCCGCTCATCTCGACAGGAAGCCCGACCAGAAAAAACGCAAACCGCTCCCATTGCTCACAGCCGTGCGGTTCGTCCGAATGTAAACGGCTTGTATTTGTGCAGATTTCTTTCCCGCCAAGACGGCTGACCATACCGAAAACGCAGCACATCCCGTACAGGCTTTTCGCGGTATAGACCTTGTCGGGGCTGTTCTGCATTCCCATACACGCGATACTGGCAGCCCAGCACAAAAGTGCATGAGCTCCTCTGTCGTTAGACACCGTTTTTATGTCCGACGCTTCAAGAATTTTCGTGTTCAATCGCTTTTCCGAACATACCGTACCAACCGTTTCGACCGACTTTGACAATCCCCCTTCCACTGAAAAATTTTTGAGAAAATCCGTATCCGCCAAGTCGGGTCCTTCGATCACCGTAAAACGTTCTCCGTCGAAAAGCAGCAAAAAGCCGTTTTTATATCCGATCTGAACCGCTGCGCCCGAAAAAAGCGCATCGCTCATTTCCGCCGAGTTTCCGGGGCGAAAACCCGAGACCAGACGGTTCTCCGAATGCGTCACCGTAACAAAACCCGAGATCGTACTGTCTTTCGATACGATAACCAGATATTTTTCAAAGACCTCTCCGTCATCGTCCCAATTCCGAATACCGATCGGCTCGAAAAAATCGTAGCTTCCGTAAAGCCCGTTCGCGGACAGGTAATACGGGAGCGTCCGTTCGACATAGCCGCAGACCTCCGCGGGAATATCGGCGCTTTTCTCGCGCAGCCTTCGCGGAAGGAGCTCGTTTAGGTAAGTCCCGAGCGAAGCGTCGGCGGCATGGGACGCGCTTTTGTTTCCCTGCGCCGAAGCGTTTACACCCACCCCCGACGCTATGATTACAGCCATGAAAAAAGCGATTGCTTTCCGCTGAAATTTTGTCATTCTGATCCGTCCTTTTCTTAGCTCGACAACGCGAACCTAAACACACCGCCAAGCTAAGTCAATATCTAAAAAACCCCCGAATCGGATCGCGTGCCCGATTCGGGGATTCGTTTTTAATCAAAGCTTATCCGCCGAGCTGAAATCGAAGGTGTCCACCGATACCGTGTCCTCGCCGTCGAACGAAAGCGTGTCCAGCTCGTCCGCCGCTTCTTCCTTCACCGTCTCAACCGCTTCCTCCTTCGCCGCCGCGAAGTCGCTCCGAAGCTCCTCGACCTTGTCCTGTACCGCCTCGACCAGATTCTCCGCCGATTCCTCTACCAGCTCGGCTGTCTCGTCCAGCTGCGGCGGCTCGGGGGTCGCTTCCTCCGCTTCGCCCGCGCCCGTATTGATCGAGGTCACCATGCTCTTTAAATTGTCGATCTCGTCCTTAATCGCCGTCGTCTTTTCCTTCGCGAACGCGACGGTTTTCTCCTTCGTCTCCTTCGCGAACGACTTTACGTCCTCGACGGTCGTCTCGCCCTTCGAAATCATATCTGAATCCACGATCTCGTCAAGCCCCTCCTTGATTTTCTCGGTACCCGTCTTGATCGCGCCGACCGCAAACAGCGACGCGCGCTGAAGCTTTTCCTTCGGGGAAGAGTGCCGCTCCTCCGCGAAAACCTCGGGCTGAACGCCCGATTCCTTTTCGGACTTTTTCTTATCGAAAATCTTTTTTCCGACATAGTAGCCGATCCCCGCGAGCGCTCCGATCGCGAGAATATTTGAAACCTTACCCATAAAACCGTACTTCCTTTCCTTTCAGTGACGTGCTGCCGTAAATGTTATTTTTATTATACCCTTTTTTTGGCGATTTGTAAAGGGCTTTCGGGAATTTTTTTGGAAAAGCGGGATCTCCCCGCATCCGGCGAGCCGACCGCTCCGCTGATTCGCTTTAAGCCGTTACTTTTCCGGCAGCGGAATCGCCTCCGTATAATAGATCGGAAAGCCCTCGGACGAAAACTTTTCTTCGTATTCGGTAATAATATTCCCTTCGATCCCGCTGTTATGCAGATCAAAGGTGATTCGGCGCAGACGGAAGCCGTGATCCGAATAGCTGTTCAGCGAATACTCGAAAAAGCCCCGATTATCCGTTTTCTGGACAATATAGCCGTCCTCCGTCAGAAGATTCCGGTAAATTTCAAGAAAGCGCGCGTGGGTAAGGCGGTATTTCTCATAGCGGGTCTTGGGGTACGGACAGCTGAAATTCAGGTAAATCCTCACGACGCTTTTCGGGGGAAGGAGCTTTTCAAGCGCCTCGGCGTTCCCGGTCAGGAACTTTAAGTTCGGAAGTCCCGCCCGCGCCGCGCGCTCCATGGCAGTGACGAGAACGTTCGGAACCTGTTCGACGGCAAGAAAATTGACCGATGGATTCCGGCGGGCGATCTCCTCGGCGAACTGCCCCTTGCCGCAGCCGATCTCGAGGTGAAGGGGGTTCGTGTTCCCGAAAATTCGCGTGAGGTTCAGCGGCTCGGGCGCGGCTTCTCCATAGGCGGGAAGCTTTCCGAGCAGAAGCCCGCCGCACGCGGCAAGCCGGCTTTCGAGATTCTTTTTTTTACGCATTCTCATGATAATGGATCCTTTGATTGATTTTTGGCGGAAATCCCGGACAAGTCAGGAAAGCGCCGGAACGCTTTCGACCTGCAATTTATGCCGTGATTCCTGCTTCCGGACTACTCCTCTTTTATGTTTGCGCCAATTTCCTTTACGATCTCGACGACTTCGATCTCTCCGTCCGCAAGCACCTCTCTGATCGGCTCATGACCGTCCTCGTTCGGACCGTTTAACCAGTAGTTTTCCGCCAGCCTGAGGTTTTCTTCCTCGGAGATCGTTCCGTCAAAGCATTTATAAGCGTCCCCGTAATAACAGTTCCCTTTCACCTCGAGCTTTGCGATTCCGTAAACGGGACGCCCGAGACGGGCAAAATATTCTCCCCACCGCTCGGCTTCCTCATAGGTCTCGGAAACATATAGCGAAGCCATACGGGAAGGATATTGCGGGTACTTTTCCTTTCTGACTTTTTCCAGCGCCAGCTCCCGCAGAGCGACGTCGACCTCATGGCTCAATTCTTTCCCCTCATATTTTTCGGGGTTCCCGTAAATATCCTCAACGACACTCATCTGCGCATACACACGGTCATGCACGCCGTTCGGGTGTTTTTCGTCCAATACAAAAAGCTGCCCGACCTGCTTCGGCACATCGGACACCACATGGTAAAAAATCATAAGTACGCCCTCGCTTTTCCTTAAGCTTCCGCTGTTGTATTTTGTAAGACATTAACAAAAAAGATTTTTTCACACAAACAAAATCGTTTTTTTAATTATAATATATTTTCCTATGAATGTCAAGACACGATTTTCTTCGCTTCGCGGAAGGCGGCTAATTCCTCAATCGCGGCGTCAATGCCTTTGGAATCATTAAAATCGGACCGGAGCCGCCTATGGTCGGATATTCGATCATTTTTGAGGAGCGAAAACAAAGAAAAGCCTCTTTGACTCAAAAGTTTACATATAATTTACACACCCCTGCTTTCGGACTTAACATTGAATAGGGTAAACTGATATTGCAAAATAAAACATATTCAAAGGAGATTTAGTTTGAAAAATCTTCGATTTCTCAAACCCGTCGTTTGTGCCTCGGCAAATCCTCTCGGCACAAACTTCCTCCATAGGAAAGGAATGGTCATAACTATGAAAACATCGAAAGCTATCGGTTGTGCGGCGATTGCAGCCGTGTTAGCGCTGGGCGCATTGACGGGCTGCGGCAAGGGCGAGCAGACGGTCGCCACAGACGGCTCTACCTCTATGGAAAAGGTGATCGGATTTCTCGGCGAGGCTTACATGGAGAAACACGGCGACGTTAAGGTCACCTATAATCCCACCGGATCGGGATCGGGCATACAAGCCGCCGCGGACGGCAGGTGCGATATCGGGCTTGCGAGCCGCAGTCTCAAGGACGAGGAAAAAACAAACCTTAGCGAAATGGTAATTGCAATTGACGGTATCGCCATTATTGTGAATAACGAAAATCCCGTTGCCGATTTGACAGTGGAACAGATCGCAAAGCTTTACACGGGCGAGATCACAAACTGGAAGGACATAGGCGGCAGCGACGCACCCGTTGTGTGCATTGGAAGAGAGGCGGCTTCGGGAACCCGCGACGGCTTTGAATCCATTACGGGAACCGCCGAAAAGTGCGAATACTCGCAGGAGCTTACCTCGACGGGCGACGTGATCCAGACCGTTTCGTCAAATCCCAACGCGATCGGCTACGCGTCGCTGGCGTCCGTCAACGATACGGTCAAGACCGTTAGCGTGGAGGGCGTAACTCCGTCCGACGATACCATATTGAACGGGGAATACAAAATTCAGCGCAATTTCGTGCTTGTCACCAAAAAGGACAGCGAGCTTAAAGGCGCGGCAAAGAACTTCTTTGAGTTCTGCACGGGCAAGGACGGCGCGGAATACATAACAAAGGCAGGTGCGGTTCCCGTTGCAAGGTAACGTTTTGAATGTCACGGCGGCAAAGGGAAGCGTCCGCACAAGCCAAATTAAGAAAGCCGCCGGTCTGCTTGAAACGGCAATGCGGACGTTATTTACGGTATGCGGGTTTATCGCGGTCGGGTTTGTTGTAATAATAACGGTTTTCCTGATTATATCGGGCGTGCCGGCTATCAAGGAGATAGGACTCGGCGATTTCCTTTTCGGAACAAAGTGGGCTTCTACGGCGGCGGAACAGTCGTTCGGCATACTCCCATTCATTCTTACCTCGGTTTACGGTACCTTCGGAGCAATTCTCATCGGCGTTCCTCTCGGAATACTGTGCGCGATTTTTTCGGCAAAATACGCCAACGGAAAAGCGGCAACGCTTACAAGAGGACTTGTGGGACTTATGTCGGGAATTCCCTCGGTGGTGTACGGACTGATCGGTATGATAATCGTCGTTCCCGCGGTAAGAGAATTTTTCGGACTGCCCGACGGTGCGAATCTGTTTTCGGCGATGATCGTATTGTCGATCATGATACTGCCGTCGGTTATCTCGGTATCCGAAACAGCGCTCAGAGCCGTTCCCAAAGAATACGAGGAAGCGTCCTTGGCGCTGGGCGCGACTAAAACCGAAACGGTATTTAAGGTAACGCTGCCTGCCGCGAAAAGCGGTATTCTGGCGGCGGTGGTGCTCGGAACCGGCAGAGCCGTCGGCGAGGCGATGGCGGTTATGATGGTTGCGGGAAACGTGCCGAATATGCCCGGTATTTTTCAAAGCGTGCGCTTTCTCACTACCGCTGTGGCAAGCGAGATGTCTTATTCCTCGGGACTTCAAAGACAGGCGCTGTTTTCTATCGCGATGGTGCTGTTCGCGTTCATTATGCTGATTAACCTCACGCTGAATTTTGTTGTGAAAAGGAGCGATCATAAGAAATGATCCCGAAGATCTCCTATAAGCGCAAGGTAAAAGAAAAGCTGCTGAAAGCGTTGGTTTACGCGGCGGCGGGAATTACGGGCATGATCTTTATCGGAATTGTCGTTTACATACTTTTCCGAGGACTGCCGCACGTTACGCTCGGTTTGCTCACGTCAAAGCCGAGCCTGCTGAACGGTACGGTCGGGATACTTCCCAACATTCTCAACACGCTTTACATCATCTTTATTACGCTGCTGATTGTCCTGCCGTTAGGCGTGGGCGCGGCGGTATATCTGAACGAGTACGCGAAAAACAAAAAAGCCGTAAGACTTATCGAGCTTGCGGCGGAAACGCTCGCGGGTATCCCGTCGATCATCTACGGGCTGGTGGGAATGTTGATCTTCGTGCAGTTCTGTTCGCTGGGAACGAGTATTATGGCGGGTTCTCTCACACTTGTAATAATGACGCTGCCGACTATCATTCGCACAACGCAGGAGAGCCTGAAAACCGTTCCCAAAGGTTACCGCGAGGGAGCGCTGGCTCTCGGAGCGGGCAAATGGCATATGATACGCACGACCGTCCTGCCCTCGGCAGTGGACGGTATCGTCACGGGCTGTATTCTGTCCGTCGGGAGAATAGTCGGAGAGAGCGCCGCCTTGATGTTCACGGCGGGAATGGCGAACGAGGTGCTCGGGTTTTTCGAGGCGTTCGCGGCGGGAAACGCGGGTTCTACGCTGGCGGTTTCGCTGTATGTGTACGCCAAGGAACGCGGCGACTCGGATACCGCTTTCGCGATAGCCGCGATACTGCTTGTTCTGACTTTGTTTATCAATCTTGGTGCAAAGCTTGCGGCTAAAAAACTCGGGAAAGGAAACCGGCAATGACAGGTATAATCAAAGCCAAAAATATGAATCTTTGGTATGGCGACAATCACGCTTTAAAGAATATAAACATAAAGATTCCCGAAAAGGAAATAACGGCGATGATAGGTCCGTCGGGCTGCGGCAAATCCACGTTTCTGAAATCGCTCAACCGAATGAACGACCTTGTTGAGGGCTGCCGTATCGAGGGCGAGATAACTCTGCGCGGCGAGGATATTTACGCGGGCTATGACGTGAATATGCTGCGAAAAAGCGTGGGAATGGTATTTCAGAAGCCCAATCCGTTTCCGATGAGCATATACGACAACATAGCCTACAGTCCGCGTATTCATGGCGTGAAATCGCGGGTCAGGCTCGATGAGATCGTGGAAAGCTCGCTTCGCCGCGCGGCGATATGGGACGAGTGCAAGGATAGGCTGAACAAAAGCGCCCTCGGAATGAGCGGCGGTCAGCAGCAGCGGCTGTGTATCGCCCGCGCTCTTGCCGTTGAGCCGGAGGTGCTGCTGATGGACGAGCCGACCTCCGCGCTCGACCCCATTTCCACATTAAAAATAGAAGAGCTTGCTATGAAGCTGCGCGAAAAATACACGATCATCATCGTTACGCACAATATGCAGCAGGCGGCACGAATTGCCGATAAGACGGCGTTCTTTTTGCTGGGCGAGCTGGTGGAATTCGATTCAACGGAGAAGATTTTCTCGACGCCGTCCGACAAGCGCACCGAGGATTATATAACGGGGAGGTTCGGCTGATGAGAAGTTATTTTGACGATCAGCTTACACGGCTGGGCTCGGAGCTTCTGCTGATGGGCGCGCTGTGCGAGGACGCGATAAGCTGCGCGGTAAAATGTCTTACGGAAAGCGATCCGAAAATGAAAGAGGGGGCGCTGTCCGCCGAATGTGAGATCGACCGGAAGGAACGGGAGATCGAGCAGCTTTGCATGAAGCTTCTGGTGCGGCAGCAGCCCGTGGCGACCGACTTCCGGACGGTGACCGCCGCGCTGAAAATGATCTCGGATATGGAACGGATAGGCGACCAGTCAAGGGACATCGTCGAGATCGCCGAATATGTGACGTCCGTAGGACTTCAAGCCAAAATAAACGTCGCGGATATGGCGAGAGCGGCGGTGGAAATGGTAACGCAGAGCGTAAATTCCTTTGTCAAGAGGGATATCGGTACGGCGCGCTGCGTGGCGGCTATGGACGACACGGTGGATTCTCTGTTCCTGAAAATTAAAAATGAGCTTATCGCCGCCGTGCAGAACGGTCACGAAAACGCCGAGGCGCTTGTCGATCTGCTTATGATCGCGAAATATTTCGAGCGTATAGGCGACCATGCCGAAAACATCGCGGAATGGGTGGTTTACGCGATCACGGGAGAGCATAAAAATCTTATCGTTCAGCAGAAAAGCGATTGAAATTTCTGCTCCCATGTTGTATAATGAAACCGGGTGATTTGAAATGCGGAAAATATATTTGGTCGAGGACGACGATAATATACGCAAATTGGTATGCTACGCCTTGTCCAAAGAGGGCTATGAAATAGAGGGCTTCGCCGCGCCCGATGAATTCCGGATCAGGTATGCCGAAGAACGCCCCGATCTGATTTTGTTGGACATTATGCTGCCCGGGGAGGACGGTCTGTCGATACTGAAGAAGCTCCGCGCCTCGGACGGCGATACGGCGGTGATCATGCTAACCGCCAAGGACAGCGAGTTTGACAAGGTGACGGGGCTCGACCTCGGCGCGGACGATTATATCGCGAAGCCATTCGGAATGTCGGAGCTTGTATCAAGGATAAACGCCGTGCTTCGGCGCTCCCGCGGCTCCTCCGAAAGCGAGAAGATCTATCATATCGGCGAGCTTGCGGTATATCCCGCGCGGCGGATCGTTCAGCTGTCCGGAGAAGAGCTTGCGCTTTCCTACAAGGAATTTGAGCTGCTGACAGCGCTGCTTGAGGCTGACGGCAAGGCTGTGACGCGCGGGGAGCTGTTCACAAGGGTATGGGGAGAGTTCTACGGCGAATCGCGCACGCTGGACGTTCATATCCGCAATCTGCGCTCAAAATTGGGAACGGATTATATTCAGACCGTTAAAAATGTGGGCTACAGAATAGGGAAAAAAGATGACTAGAAAAATTTTTCGTTCGTCCCTGCTTACGGCGCTTTTCACGCTGGCGGTAAGTATGCTTTTTGTATTCGGAATTTTGTATCAATATTTTGAAGAACAGCTTATGAGCGGGCTTAAGAGCGAAGCGGTACTTATATCGCACGCGGTTGAAGGCGAGGGCGCAGATTATCTTGAGAGGATCGGGGATATCGGAGAACGCGTTACGCTTATTGCTCCCGACGGCACGGTCGTTGCCGATACCGAGGCGAACGCCGCAGAGATGGAGAACCACCTCGAACGCAGCGAGGTAAGGCAGGCGGTCGAAAACGGCAGCGGAACGAGTGTGCGATATTCCGAAACGCTGACCGAAAAGATCATTTATTATGCCGTAAAAATGCCGGACGGGAATATTCTGCGCGTTTCGGTAAAGCATTACACGGTGATAACGATACTGCTCGGTCTTGTGCAGCCGATACTTGCGATCCTGCTGATAGCGTCCGCGTTTTGCTTCATGCTGTCGTCGAGAGCGTCGAAAAGCATTGTCAAGCCGATCAATTCGCTCGACCTCGACGCTCCCGAAAATAACGACGCCTACGAGGAGCTTGCGCCGCTTCTGAAAAAAATATCGCGTCAGAGAAGGGTCATTGACGAGCAGCTTCAAACTGCGAGACAGAAGCAGGAGGAATTTCGGCTCATTACCGAAAATATGAGCGAGGGATTTCTGGTGATCGACTCGGAGCGAAACGTGCTGACTTATAACTCCGCCGCCTTAAGGCTTCTGGGAATTTCCGAGCCGCCGAGCGGAAACGTGCTGGCGATAAACCGCGCGGGTCCGTTCCGAAACGCGGTGGAGCATGCGCTTTCGGGAGAGCGCTCCGAAAATGAAATGACGTTCGGGGAAAGCAGCTACGGTATTATCGCCAATCCCGTTTTTGACGGAGGAAAGGTTATCGGGGCGGTCATCGTTATTCCGGACATTACCGAGCGCGTTCAGCGCGAGCGGCTCCGCAGAGAATTCACCGCCAACGTTTCCCACGAGCTGAAAACTCCGCTGACGTCTATTTCCGGCTTTGCGGAAATGATGATAAACGGAGTTCCCGACGATATTGCCGCGGATTTTTCGAGATCGATATACGATGAAGCCCAAAGACTGATCGTTTTGGTCGGGGATATTATCAAGCTGTCCGAGCTTGACGAAAACTCCACGCGGTTCGAGCGGGAACGCGTGAATTTGCGTGAACTTTCGGAGGACGTTGCAAAGCGGCTGGAGTTCGCCGCCGAAAATAAAAACGTTGCCGTAGCCGTTATCGGAAACGCGCAAATAACCGGCGTGCGGAAGATTCTGGACGAGATGCTCTTTAATCTTTGCGACAACGCTATAAAATATAACAAGAACGGCGGCAGCGCGGACGTTGTTATCTCCTCGGACGCGGAAAAGCACACCGTTACGCTGACCGTGCGCGACACGGGAATAGGCATACCGGGATACGCGCAAAGCCGCGTTTTCGAGCGATTCTACCGTGTGGATAAAGGACGCTCCAAATCGGCGGGGGGAACGGGTCTGGGACTTGCTATCGTAAAACACGGCGCTATTTGCCATAACGCGGAAATTCAGCTTAAAAGCGAAGAAAACAAAGGTACGGAAGTAAGCGTTATTTTTCCCGACAAATAAGAGGTGACAAAAATGTGGATCGTATTCGCGTTCGGCTCCGCGGTTTTCGCGGGGCTTACGGCAATTCTCGCGAAATGCGGTATAAAACAGACGAATTCGACGGTCGCAACGGCGATACGCACAATCGTCGTACTGATTTTCTCATGGATAATGGTGTTTATTGTCGGCTCACAGTCGGGCATAGGCGGCATTTCGGGTCGCTCATGGACATTTCTTGTTTTGTCGGGCTTGGCAACGGGAGCGTCGTGGCTGTGTTATTTCAGGGCGCTTCAACTGGGTGACATAAATAAAGTCGTTCCAATCGACAAATCCTCGGTAATCCTTACCATACTGATGGCTTTTGTTTTTCTGCACGAGGAAATAAGCGCAACAAAAGCGGCGGGCGTTGTTCTCGTGGGCGCGGGAACATTTCTGATGATCGAGAAAAAGGACGTGACCGAAAACAAGACCGCGAAAAAAAGCTGGATGTTCTATGCGGCAGGCTCGGCGGTCTTTGCCAGCCTTACTTCCATTCTCGGAAAGATCGGTATCTCGGAGGTGGAATCCAACTTAGGCACGGCGATACGTACCGTTGTAGTGTTGATCATGGCATGGGTCATGGTATTCGTCACGAAAAAAGCCAATACCGTAAAGAGTATTCCCAAAAAGGAACTGATCTTTATCGGTCTGTCGGGACTTGCGACGGGCGGCTCGTGGCTGTGTTATTATAAAGCGCTTCAAGACGGAGCGGCAAGCGTGGTAGTCCCGATTGACAAGCTGAGCATTGTTGTCACGGTGCTGTTTTCCTACATCGTTTTCAAGGAAAAACTGTCGAAAAAAGCGTTGGCGGGGCTGCTGATGATCGTTGCGGGAACGCTGATCATGCTTATATAAGAGCAGTATCCGATAACGCCGCAATACAGTTTCGCAGAATTGCGGCAAGAAAGGTTTCCCGACATCATTGAATCCTCCGGTTTAATCTTGTATCAAACCGTTCCATGCGCGGATTCGGTGAGCTTGTTATATTCCTCATCATCAACAGGCTCCAGCCATTCGGTGGAACCGTTTTCAGCTGGAACCTCCACCGCCAGATGAGAAAACCAGCTGTCGGGCGCCGCTCCGTGTCAATGCTTAACCCCCGCGGGAATGTTTACCACAGCTCCGGGGTGAAGCCGCTGTGCTTCCTTTTCCCATTCTTGATAGTACCCCTCTCCGGCAAGGCAGATAAGAATTTGTCCGCCGCCCTTGTCCGCGCGGTGAATGTGCCAGTTGTTCCGGCAGCGCGGTTCAAACGTTACGTTAAAAATACCGACCTGCTCTGCGGAAACGGGAGCCAGATAGCTTTGTCCGACAAAATATTTCGCGAACCCGTCGTTCGGCGCGCCGACAGGGAATATCATTTTCGCGGCATGCTCAGATTTCGCGTCATCGGTGACGGTTTCACTTTTCCATATATCTTTGGCAAGGCGGAACGCCGCCCACGCTTTAGGCCAACCCGCGTAAAACGCCGTATGGGTAATGATCGCCGCCGCTTCCGATCTTGTCACGCCGTGAGCCTTTGCGTTCTCCAAATGATGAATCAGCGAGGCGTCGGTAATGCCCGACGATATAAGCGCGGTCATCGTTACGATACAGCGGGTTTTTAAATCAATATCCCCGTTGTTCCAGTTTTCTCCGAAAAGAACGTCATCGTTAAAATGAGCAAACTCCGGCGCGAAATTACCGAGTTGCGTTCTTCCCGCTGTCTGTACTATTTTTTCGCTCATAATGTTTACCTCCGTAATTAAATATGTTTTTTATTTTTCGAAATACGAGTTTATCTCGCTCATTCTTGCCGCTTGATCGACATGGAACGGGCAGCGCTTGTTGCAGTGACCGCATTTAACGCAGGAATCCGCCTTGACCGCGAGGTTTTCGTAGTGACTTTTCGCAAGCGCGTCTCCCGCTCTTGCAAGGTCGTAGTATTTGTTAATAAGCCCCACGTCCAGACCCGCAGGACAGGGCTGACAATGGTTGCAGTAGACGAATGTTGTGTTACAACAGATGTGAGACAAAAGTATAGAAAATGGCTGAGATCTGTTAAAATAAAGTTATGACTCATTTATCAACCAAAAGGAACTCAACCTTTATGGAACATTATAACACAAAAAAGCGGTATTGTCCACACCTGATTCAGTCTTGATGCGGACACAC
>CAZKKZ010000026.1:19407-35732 GCA_964553625.1 uncultured Ruminiclostridium sp. | reverse complement strand
GTGTGTCCACATCATTTTTAATTATCTGCTTGACTTTTCCGGGCAAATATGATAAAATCAAATCACGATTTACTAAATCTAAATTAGATATTGAGTGAGGCGGATTATGAACATAGATCGTAAATTTAGAGGAAAACTATGAGTAAATGTGAATGTGTGCAAAATTCCTATAACAGTAAATCGAAATTTGTGCAATCCTACAAAATTTAAAAATTCCCATTTGCATATGCATAAAACCTTTTCCTTGTGTCGGTAGGTATATAGAGGGCAATCCCGTCGTTATTCGACGGGATTTTGTTTTCGAAAAATTTATTTGACAGGAGGAATTCAATGGACGAAAGAAAAAAATTAGAACTTATCAGCAGTGTGGAAATTATGAACACGCCGATGAAAAAGCGGCAGTTCATAGTTGACGGGATGATTTATCCCGGCATCCACATTCTATCCGGCGATCCGAAGATCGGCAAGTCGTGGATGATGCTGGATATGTGCCTCGCGGTCGCAAAGGGCGAGGATTTTCTCGGCAGGAAAACCGAGCAAGGACAAGTCGTGTATATGGCGCTAGAGGACACGTTCGTCAGCTTGCAGTCGCGAATGTATGAGCTGACCGATGAGCCAAGCGAAAATTTATTCTTCACCTTACTTGCGAACTCAATCGGCAGCGGCTTGGAAGAAGATCTGCGGGATTGCAAGAAAATGTTTCCCGATTTGAAGATGGTAGTTATTGATACGCTCCAAAAAATCAGAAACAACATTGATACAAAGTACGGCGCGGATTATCAAGAGCTTTCAATTCTGAAAAGTATCGCCGATCAGCTTGGAATCGCTACCGGGCGACGAGGAGGCGGCGGAAAAGCTCGCCTTGATCGCGAACGACGAGGAGACGCACGCGCACGTTCTGAAGCATCTCGTGAAGGAAGCGGGAGAGGCTTGCCCGGAGGAAGCGGTCGCGAAATATCACGCCGCGAAGGAACGGCTGGAGAAGCGGTTTCGGTGAGTGTAAGAAAAAGGGCGGGTTTTTGAAAACGCTTGTGAAGGTGCTGGGGTGGGTTTTCTTTTGAAGGGGGATCCGCCCTTATTTTATTGACAACCTGTGAATTTTGGGGTGTAATAGGGGTGTAGTAGAAGCAAGTTTTAAACGATTTTGCGGAATTTTAAAATTGTTAAGAATATAAATAAAAACCCCTTTAAACCGCTTGAATACGCTGTTTAAAGGGGTTTTTATTTGGTGACCCGTACGGGAATTGAACCCATGATTCCGCCGTGAAAGGGCGATGTCTTAACCGCTTGACCAACGGGCCATAAAAATGGTGAGCCACCCGGGAATCGAACCCGGGACACCCTGCTTAAAAGGCAGGTGCTCTGCCGCCTGAGCTAGTGGCTCACATAAATAATATGTTATATTATAGCAGATTTTTTCATGCTTGTCAATACGTATTTTAAATTTTTTGTAAAATGTTTGTATTTCCGATGTAAAAACTCCCGCAGAAGTAATTCTGCGGGAGTTCTTGACGAAATTGATTCCGTCCGGAAAGGCACATTGATCGGCGGGAGAATATCGAAAATGTTCCGCTTGTCTGAAAGCGTCATGCGCTTAATTTTGAAATGTCAGCACCTCGCCGTTTCCGATCTTATAACCTGAATAATTTTCGTCCTTGGGTTCGCCCTTAAAATACGCCTGCGTGTAAATCACTACCCCCGCGTGCGTCACGACAAGGGAGTCTTCGCCATTTGGAGCGCCCGTTTCAGCGAGCCGGAGATTACACGGTCGGATCGAAAATTTTACAGCTTCCTCGCTTTAAACGCGACCGAAAGCGGGATCATTGCTCCTTGTTTGCTTTTTACGCTTTCGTCGTTCAAAGCATTCTGATCGTTCTGCTCGATCATTTGCTCGATCGCGAAGCCCGCTTTCGCGAGGGCGTTTATGTAGGTCGATATTTTTCGGTTGCGAAGAACGATCCTGCTTCCGTCCACGGGCATGATAAATTCCGATTCGTCGAAATAGCTTCGGCTCATGATCAGCCGTTCATTTTGCGTGACCTGTCGGCGTCCGGTGGGATCCCACCACGATTCAAAGGACGGGGAAACACAGTAAAACAGCGTATGGTGCCAGCTGAAAATAAAGACCCCGTCTTTTTTCAGAAAAGAAGCAATTTTTCGGAATGTTCCCTCCAGATCGGTTGTCCAGCCGATCCCGTAAATCGAATACGCATAGTCGAAATAATCCTTCGGGAGGGGAAGCTCGGTTTCCATCGACGCGCAGATCAGTTTTGCCGTATAGCCGTTTTCCCGAAGATATGCTTTCGCGTTTTCAAGCTGACGCTCGGAAAAGTCCACGCCCCAAAGCTCGGCGGCGTTTCGGTCGGCGTGATATTTCAGGGAATGACCGCTGCCGCAGCAGATCTCCAGCAGCTTTTTCCCCGAAACGTCGCCGAATAAATGCAGCTCGTCCTCGGTCGGGAATTTTACGCCGTATTCGGGCAGCGCCGTTGTACCGAACCATTGATCCGCGTGATCGTTCCAATATGTATGATTGATTTGCCGCAGCTCCTCGTTGGTCATGCTTACTTTTTCCCCTTCCTTTGATCGCGGAAAAAGAACAGGTAAATCAGAACCTGCCCGACCGCGAGCGCCGCGATTAAGATCATCACGAAAACCGTCGCGGGATTCCACATGGAGTGCGACGAAAAATACCAGATCAGATAGGCGGTTACGGCGGCAAGGATCACGCCGTTGACGAGCGGTGAATTTCCTTTTTTCATTCGCTTTGCAGGCGCTTTGCCATTACCGTGTTTTTCATCAGCATGGCGATCGTCATCGGTCCCACGCCGCCGGGAACGGGCGTAATGAACGAGGCTTTCTTTTCCGCCTCCTCAAATTTTACGTCGCCGCAAAGCTTTCCCTCGGCGTTTCGGTTCATGCCAACGTCGATCACGACCGCGCCCTCCCTGATCATATCCGCGGTCACGAAATCAGCCTTTCCGACCGCGCTGATCAGGAGGTCGGCGCGGCGGCAGACCTCCGCTAGGTTTTTCGTCCGCGAATGGCAGATCGTTACCGTGGCGTTTTCGTGCAGAAGCAGCATTGCCATCGGCTTTCCGACGATATTCGACCGCCCGATCACCACACATTCCTTTCCCGCGATCTCGGTTCCCGTGCTGTGGATCAGCTCCATGACGCCGGCGGGCGTGCAGGGGAGAAAGGCGTAATTTCCGATCATGATTTTCCCGACGTTTTCCGCATGGAAGGCGTCCACGTCCTTAAGCGGCGAAATTCGTTCGATCACCTTCTTTTCGTCCAGTCCCTGCGGGAGCGGAAGCTGCACCAGAATCCCGTTCACCTTTTCGTCCGCGTTCAGCGTGTCGATCAGCTCCAGAAGCTGCTCCTGCGTCGTCTCCTCGGGGAGGGCGTATTCAAACGATCGGATCCCGCATACCTCGCAGGCTTTCTTTTTGTTGTTCACATAAACGCGGCTCGCGGGGTTGTTCCCGACGATCACGACCGCGAGACCGACCGAGAGCTGCTCGCGCTCGATCTCCGCGCGGAGCTCCTCCTTGATTTTCTGCGAAACCGCTTTTCCGTCAATGATGACTGCCATAATGAAAATCCTTTCCTTTTTTGTTTTGGGCGCGGGGCGCAATTGCGCAAAATTATTCGTCCTTTGTGTTGTCGTCAAAAATGCTCGGGGCGATTTCCTCCGCCTTGCCCGCTTTTTTCATTGCCTTATAGGCTTTTTCCGTTTCTTTTTCAAGCTTCGCCTGAAACTCGTAGTCCGCGATCTTCTTTTTCCATTCCTCCGTGTCCTTATACCGCACGTAATTTTCGTTTTTCGCGGTCTTGATCTTGAAAAAAATCAGAAGGATCAGGCAGAACGCCGCCGACGCGAAGCCGAGAAGCTGGGACACCCGAAGCGAGCCGAGGTAAAGGCTGTCCGTGCGGAGTCCCTCGATAAAGCCCCGACCCGTGCCGTACCAGATCACATAGTAAAGGAAAAGCTCGCCGTCGAACGTCTGAATACGCGAGAGGACGAAGTGGATCAGCAGAATCCCCAGTCCGCACCAGAGGCTTTCGTATAAAAAGCAGGGGTGAACCAGCGCGTATCCGCTTGTGCCAAGCTCCTCCTGCGCGGCGATCACCTCGGGATAGCGCGAGATCACCGAGCCGGTCATTCCCCACGGGAGATTGCCCGCCGTCGGCGCGCCGAACGCCTCCTGATTGACGAAGTTCCCCCAGCGCCCGATCGCCTGTCCGATGAGGAAGCCCGTTCCGCCCACGTCCATCATGGGGAGAAGCGGCGCCTTGCGGATTTTGCACACCAGCAGCCCCACGATTACGCCGCCGATGATCCCGCCGTAGATCGCCAGCCCGCCCTTGTGGATTTCGGTCAGCATGGACCAGAGGGTGAATTTTTCCGTGTTTGCGGGATTCAGGTTCCAGAAAACGCAGTAATAGATCCGCGCGCCGAGAAATCCCGCGATCCCGCCGAAAAGCGCCGTGTCGAAAACGTCGTCGCCCGTGACGCCGTATTTTTTTCCTCTTTTTGTGCAGTATACCACCGCGAGAAGAAGCCCCGCCGCGATGATGATCGCGTACCAGTAGATATTGAAGCCGAAAACGCTGAAGGCGGTACGGTTGATCCGGATTTCGCCCGAAAACAGATTCGGGAATTCTATCGTTTCCATTTCGGGTCATTCCTCCTTTTCCTTCGGCGGCTCGACGACCGAAAGGCTGTGATTTCCGAGGTCGAGCCGGCGTAAGGCTTCGTTGACCTCCTCATAGCCTGCCGCCGCCGTGTATTCGATATTCGCGTAGGCGTTCGAGCCGAAAAGGTGCGCGTTCAGAACCCTCCGCCCGATCCCGCCGATATTCTCGAAGGATTTCAGCGTGTCGCCGTAGGTCATTCTCTTCACGATCTCAAAATCCTCGCGGGAAAGCCCCTCTTCTTGACAGCGCTCCAGCTCCTTTAAAACCTCGTCCCGCACATAGCCCGGATCGCGCGATTCTCCGCTTACGAAGGGGAGAAAGAAGCCGCGCCCCTGAAAGACGCCCGAGCCGAAGCTGTCGTCGATCAGCCCCTCGTCGTACAGGCGGCAGTAAAAATCGGAATTTTTTCCGAGCGCGGTATCGAGCGCCAGGTTCAGCAGGATCAGAAGCCGTATCTGCTCGCCCTTTTCGGGGAGCGGCATTTTAAATCCGATCGTAAAGAGCGGGACGGCGCAGGGAAGCGTTTGTACCGCGTATTTTTTCCGCACCTCGGGCGGCTCCTCGGGGACGAGCACCGAAATTTCGGGATCGTCCTTCGGCTTCAGCAGCTCGTCGCAGATCGAGAGCGCCTCGTCGGGGTCGAAGCTCCCCACAATGGCAAGCACCATGTTGTTCAAGTTGTAGAAGGTATTGTAGCAGCGGTAGAGAAGCTCCTTGTCGATCCTTTGAATGCTCTCGACCGTGCCCGCGATGTCGATCCGGACGGGGTTCCGATGATAGACCGCGTCTAGGCAGTTGTAGAACACGCGCGTTCCGGGGTCGTCGAGGTACATTTTGATCTCCTGCTCGATGATCCCGCGCTCCTTTTCGACGTTTTCGTCGGTGAAATACGGCTGCTGCACAAAGCTCAGCAGCAGGCGGAGATTCTTGGCGAAATCCTTCGTGCTTAAAAACAGGTACGTCGTCGCGTCGAAGCTGGTATACGCGTTTACGTTTGCGCCCGTTTCGGCAAATAAGTCGAATACGTTGCGTTCGTCGCTCTCGAACAGCTTGTGCTCGAGGTAATGGGCGATTCCCTCGGGGACGGTCACGTAATCGGGATCGGCGGCGGTCTTAAACGTCGTATCGACCGAGCCGTATCTTGTCGAAAAGAGCGCGGCGGCGGTTTTATTTTTCGTCGGATAAAGGCAGACCGTACAGCCGCTCTTGTGGCGAAGGACGGTATACTGCTCTCCGAGCCGTTCGGAGGTAATGATCTCTTTTTTCATGCGTTCTCCTTTCCCGCGGACAGCACGTAGGTCGTATCGAGACGGAAGGAACAAGCCGCCTCAATGATCTCCTCCCTTGTGACGGAAAGGAGCTTTTTCAGCCGCTCCTCGGGGGATTCAATGTCGTTTTCAAGAATGCGGGCAGTGTACCAGTTCGAGACATTGTTGATCGTATCGTGCCAAGCGCCGAAGGCGTTTTCCAGCGAGTTTTTGATCTTCCGAAGCTCTTCGTCGGTGAAATTCCCGTTCCGGATCTCGTCAAGCTGCCGTAAAATCTCTTCTTTTGCCTTTTCGACGTTTTCCTCCTCAACTCCGCTCTCGACCGTCATCGTCCCTTTGTCGAGGTTGACGCCGGAGCTGCAGTAGTAGCAAAGGGAGAGCTTTTCCCTTACGACGGTAAAGAGCTTGGAGGAAACGTCGCTGCCAAAAAGCTCGCACATCACGCGGGCGGCATAGCGGTTTTTGATGTCGGCTTTGAGCGCGAGATAAAGCTTGCTTTGCGCGACCGCCATCGGCTGTACGACCGTGATCGGCTCGCCCTTGAGGAAGCTGGGGCGGTTTTCGGGGCGGGGGAGGGGGTCGCGGTCGATCCTCCGGAACTCCTCGCGGAACATCTCCCTGATCTCGGAAAAATCGCCCTTCCCGACGCATAAAATTTCAATATTCTTTGTCCGGAGCGCTTCCGTGTACGCTTCATACGCCGAGCGGGGCGTGATCCTTCGGATCTCCTCGATTTCCCCGTACGCGTTTACGGCGGCGGGTTCGCCCCGATAGGTCTCCTCCGTTCCGCGCCGATAGGCATACAGCGCCTTATCGTTGATCTCCGCGTTGTTCATGTCGATGAGAATTTGCTTTAAAATCTCAAAATTCTTTTCGGGGAATACGCCGTTTTCGAGAACGGGACGGAACAGACAGCCGCAAAGCGTCCGCGCCAGCTCCGCCAGCACCCTTTCGTGTTCGATCGCGAGCGAATCGTCGATCGCCGTCGCGCAAAGCCCGAAGCGCTGAAGATCGCCCGACTTTCCGACATGATCCCAGATTCCCGCGGAATAAAGCGCCGAAAGCTTTCGGTTTAGGGCGCGCATGGTCGGATAATCGGCGCTCGTCCGCGAAAGAACGAGCGGAAAAAACGCGTTCGGGGCGGCTTTTTCCTCGCTCAGACGGTCGAGAAAATTGACGCTGATCTGATTGCTTTTAAATTGGCTGTTGCGGAATTGCGAGAAAAAAACGCCCTCGGCGATCTCTTCTCGGAAAAATTGAAGCTCCAAAATTGATGTCATTCCTTTCTTTTCGGAAAATATGCATATTTCTATCATAACACAAAATTCGCGGATTTTCCATACTTTTCACAAAAATATCGTTTATTCGGTATATTCCTCATGCCAAAGCTCGGCTGTTCCGTCCTCCTTCAGGAGGATTACGCCGTAGGAGGGCTTGCTGTGTCCGCGCGGGAGGGTCGGGCTCCCGGGGTTAAAAAGACGGACGCCGCCGACCGTATCGTTAAAGGGAACGTGCGTGTGTCCGTAGAGCGCGAGATCACAGCCGTTCGCCTTCGCGGAGGCGGCGAGAAAATTACGGAGCGATTCGCGCGGGTACTGGCTTCCGTGGGTCATAAAAAGGCGGTGCCCCTCGAGCGAAAGAACGTTCGTGATCGGGTAGTCGTTCCAGTCGTTGTTTCCCCGCACGATCAGGAACGCCTGCTCGGGGTGTACGGCGCGGACGTCCTCGTATTCCCGTTCCCCGTCGCCGAGGTGAATGAAAAGGTCGGCGGAGCGGTTGTCGCTTACGATCTTTTCCATCGCGCCGAAATCGCGGTGGGTATCCGAGATCACGATAATTTTCATGAAAATTTCCTTTCGTTCCATGCTTGTTTCAATATGCTGTCCGACTGCTTTTTTCGGTTTGTCCGATAAAAGCGTCCGCTTCTTCACGGGAATGAAAAATAACGATTTGTCTGCCTTCCCGATATTTTTCGAGCAGCTCATAAATCTTCGGGAGCTGCTCCGAGCGGAAACCCATGATCCATTGACGGAATTCCTCGTCAAATTCCGTTTCGATCCACGGCAGATCCTCGCGCTTTGTGCCGATTCTTGCCCGCGCTCCCTCGAGACAGACCTCCGTCGGAAGATCGAACAGAAACACGGTGTCGCAAGCCTTCAGCCGCATTTCACGCGTTCTTCCATAATTTCCGTCGATGATCCAGCGATCCTCCCGAAGCCATTCGCCGAGCCGAAGGTCAAATTCCTCACGGGAGATGTTGGTGCGGTCGGGCTTGTGCCACAGCTGATCCAGATAGTACAGCGGAAGCCCCGTCACATCCCGCAGCTTTCGCGCGAAGGTGCTTTTTCCCGCGCCGGGACTTCCGATTACAATTGCTCTGAGCATGACTCCTCCTCTTGACTTTTCGGTTTAAGAAGTGTAAAATAGACAGCGTAGAGCAGGAAAGGAAGGGACGTATCATGCTGTCCGGAATGGTTTTGATGATTTCCCCGGAAATGACCGCCGTGGTCGGAGACCTCCCCGCGGGGGAAGGCTTCGGCGCGGTTCTCGGCGCGGCGCTGAACGGGCTGCTGGCGCTCGCGCTCATTTTCGCGG
Organism: uncultured Ruminiclostridium sp.; assembly: GCA_964553625.1. Lineage (GTDB taxonomy): Bacteria > Bacillota > Clostridia > Oscillospirales > Ruminococcaceae > Ruminiclostridium_E. The sequence continues at coordinate 27,165 of CAZKKZ010000026.1, read as the reverse complement.
TGCTGATCGTAATGAATAAGGTACGGGAAAAGAAGGAAGCGGAAAAGCCGTCGGACGAGCCGAACGGCACGCCTGCGCTAAAGGAAAAGAAGCGAAACGGGGAGGACGGGGAAGAATGAAAAAGGTCATGGTGGCGATGAGCGGCGGAGTGGACAGCTCGGCGGCGCTTCTTCTTTTAAAGGAGCAATATGAGGTGCTCGGCGTGACATTACAGCTTCACGACGGGGAATATGAGCGGGACGGGCTGAAAACCTGCTGCTCCCTGAGCGACATCGAGGACGCGCGGCAGGTCGCTTCGCGTTTCGGGATTCCGCATTATGTGTATAATTTTAAGGAGCTGTTCCGCGAAAAGGTGATCGAAAGCTTTGTCCGGAGCTATGAGGCGGCGTACACGCCGAACCCCTGTATCGACTGCAACCGCTTTATTAAATTCGAGGGACTGCTCGACCGCGCCCGTTCGCTCGGCTGCGACTTTATCGCGACGGGGCATTACGCGCGGGTGGAGCGGGAGGAAAAAAGCGGGAGGTACCTCTTAAAAAAAGCGGTCTGTGCCGACGGGGAAAACGAGAAGGATCAGTCTTATGTCCTTTATACCTTAACGCAGGAGCAGCTTTCGCATACGCTTTTCCCGCTCGGGAGCCTCGGAAAGGCGGAGGTTCGCGCGCTCGCGGCGGAGAACGGACTTTTAAACGCCGAAAAGCCGGACAGTCAGGATATTTGCTTTGTTCCGGACGGGGATTACGCGGCGTTTATCGAAGGCTATACGGGGCAAAGCGGCACTGCGGGCGACGTGCTCGATCCGGAAGGAAGGGTCGTCGGGCGGCACGGCGGCTTGATTCACTATACCGTCGGACAGCGGCGCGGGCTCGGGATCGCGTTCGGAAAGCCCGCGTACGTGATCGGGAAGAACGCCGCCGAAAATACGCTCATCGTCGGGTCGGAGCGGGATCTGTATTCCGATACGCTTCGCGCGGGAGAACTGAACTGGATCTCGATAGAAACGCTGACCGAGCCGATTTTGTGCAAGGCGAAAATCCGCTATCGTATGGTGGAGCAGCCCTGCGCGGTCTATCCCGAGCCGGACGGCTCGGTTACGGTCGTATTCGGCGAGCCGCAGCGCGCCGTTACGCCGGGGCAGCGCGTGGTTTTTTACGACGGCGATACCGTGATCGGCGGGGGGGTGATCCGCTGAACCGTTCGGGATTTTCCGAGCCGTTCAGCGAATTTTCGAGATCAGGGAATTGACCTCCGCCAGCATGACGCGCAGCTTTTCGATGACCGACTCGTCCTCCTCGACCGTAGCGCGGACGTCCCTGATCTGTTCGTTGATATTCCTTATGGATTCCCTGATCCCGCTCAGCGTTTGATCGATTTCCACGCTTTGCTTTTTATTCCGGTCGGAAAGGGTGCGCACCTCCTGCGCGATCACGTTAAAGCCCTGTCCCGCGTCTCCCGCTCTTTTCGCCTCGATCGAGGCGTTAAAGCCGATCAGCGTCAGTTGGGTGGAGCTGTTTTCAAGGTTTTTTACGATCTTATCGGTATTATCGACCGCTTTGGCGGACTCGGCGGTCGCTTTCTCGATTACTTCAAAATTTTCCGCCAGCGCTTTGATCGCGGAAACGGATTTTTCGGTCTGCTCGTTGATCCCTTTAAAGCATTCGTGAATCTGCGACATGACGCCCTCGGCGTGCTCGGAACGTTCCAACGCCTGCGCGCGCTGGTATCCGATGTCCGAAAGCGCGTTCGCCATTTGATACAGCAGATTTGCCGCCGCGTCGATCCGGCTCTTGGGAACGATCGGGACTTTGTGTACAGCACGGACATACTGCTCCGGATCGACGTCGATTTCACGCGCGATCTTTCGGAATTTATTGTCGTCGGGTTCCTCCGTGAGAACCTGTCCGCCGATCAGCGAGCCGATATGCCGTCCGTGCACGATGATCGGCGCGGCGAAATCCACCAGCCCGCCGTGACAGAAATAAACGGACGGCTTTCCCGTGTGCGATGCGTCCGAGCCGCCCTGAAGATCGCACTTGTTGCAGCGCTCGCAGCCGATCGACGATTTTCGGGTAAGATTCATGCAGAATTCCGTGGGGTTGCTTAGCTGCGTGACCGCTCCCGTGGAATCGGTCGCGAGCGCCGCCATTCCCGTCGCTTCCGCGAACGCGTCCTGAAGAGACTGGAGCGTCCCCCGGTCGATTACGTCCAGTAAAGTAATGTTTTCTACGTCCATGTGAGGTACCTCCGCTGTAATTTCCGCTTTCGAAGCGGATTTTTGTTTTCGGACTTATTCGTCCCCGCCCAGTTTTGCCGTATAATGTCCCTGTCCCGCGTCGATCAGGACGACCCCGTTCCGAACCATATAGGTACGGTAATGGGGAAGGGATTGCGTATTCCCTTCCTCGTCCTCCGTTTCGGCGGGGACGGCATAGTTGACGTGGAGATAATCTCCGCCGCGTAAGTACATTCCGACGATTCCGGCGTTTTCGGGATAGACCGAAAGCTCGGCTTTCAGCTCGTCCAGCATAGCCGAAACGTCCTCCCGATCGGAAAAATCCGCTTCGGTGACCGGTTTGGCGGAAATCTCGTTTCCGAGAAGAGTAAAGAAGTACGGCTTATGCGTGTGGCTCGGCTCAAAGGTCGAGTCGTACAGTACAAATTCCTCATTCACATACCCTTCAAACGGGAAATACTCGCCCGGTCGGATCAGCATGCCGTATCGGGAATTTTCGTGTTCGTAAAACGCCCCGTCCCGAATGCCGTAGATTGAGCAGGGTACCCCGTTTCCGAACGGCTGGGCGATGAAAAGCCCGCCGATCCGTGTGAAATCGGTGAAGCTTCCGAAGGGAGCGGAGAGCTCAGTAAAATCCGCGCCGTCCCGGAAATAAAGCGAATCGGCGGGATAGCCGTTTTCCCGCTTCGGCTGCACGAAGGCTTCATACATACCATCGCTGTCGTAATCGTCGAACGCGAAAACGAGCGGTTCGCGCCCGAAGCGTTCGGTGACCGTATTTTTTTCCGAAATATATTGATTATAGAGGGAAACGACCGTTTCGGCGCGTTCCTCGTCGTCGAGAGACTCAAAGCTGTGAAATCCGTAGGTGCAGAGAGAAACCTCGTTGGCTTCCCGCGCCGAAACCGTTTCGGTATCCCAAAGCCAGCCGTTGTACGCCTCGTAAAACGCGTTTTTTTCCGCGCGTTCGCCGTTTGTGAAATAGGTGTAGCTTTTCAGCGGGAAGCTGTCGCCGGTGCTGCCGATCCGGTGCAGAATATCCTCCGCCGTGAGAACGCCGTCCTCGACGGTGAGCCGGGTCACAAGATCGCAGGAGGTGTGCATGGAATGCTCGTATTTATTGTGTACGTAAACGCAGTCCTCACCGTAGCTGAAACGGCAGAAGCCGTCGCGGCAGTAGCCCTCGAATTCGCCGAGCCGCTCCCCGTCGAGCGTAAACACGACGGTCGGCATACAGCCCTGTCCGCCGCTGTGAAAGACGAGGTACAGCTCGGGAGCGCCGTCGCGGTCGAAATCGAACAGCCCCGGGTAAACGCCGCAGCCGACCGACGGATATTCCGCGAGAAGGGCGCTGATCCGTTCCTTTGCCGCGTCGGTCAGAAGTCCGTTTTCGTCGGTATATTTTTGTGCAGGCTGCGCTTCGGCGGGGGTTTCTTCCTGTGTGAATTGTTCCGCTTCGGGAGCCGCCTCGGAGGTGCTGACCGCGTCGGTTTCAACCGTTTCGGAAGTCACTGCGGATTCGGAAATATCCCCGCCTTGCGGAGTCGGCGCGGCACAGGCGCCTGCCGTCAGCAAAGCGGAGAGAAGCAGAGCGATATTTTTCTTTTTCATTCTCGGAATCATCTCCTTTTCCCGAAAAGACGTGTTCAGGTTCGCGCCGGAAAGCGATGCGGTCTTAATTTTCATTGTTCACCCCGTAGCAGAGGGCAAGCAGGCTGTCTCCGAGGTGAACGTTTTCGACGATGATGTCGCTGTGATCGAGGTTGATGTCGTAATGCGAGAAATTCCAGAACGCCCGGACGCCAAGCCCGATCAGCGTTTCGCAAAGTGCGGGCGCGGCGGATTTCGGCGTGCATAGGATCGCGATCTTCGGCGTTTCCTTCCGACAGAATTCCGAAAGGAGGGAAACGTCCGAGATTTGGTTTTCGCCGATCCTTGTTCCGATCAGCGCCGGGTCGGAATCGAAAATTCCGCAAAGAACGCAGCCGTGTTTTTCAAAGTTCAGATGAAGCGCGACCGCCCGTCCGAGATTCCCCGCGCCGATCAGGACGGTTTTATGCTGCTTGTCCACCCCGAGAATCAGTCCGATTTCGTTCCGAAGCTCGGAAACGTGATAGCCGTAGCCCTGCTGTCCGAAGCCGCCGAAGCAGTTCAGATCCTGTCGGATCTGCGACGCGGTAAGCCGCATACGCTCCGCAAGCTCGCGGGAGGAGATCTTTTCCGTCCCCTCCCGCAAAAGCTCGCCGAGAAAGCGGTAATAGCGGGGAAGCCGCCGTATTACCGAGTTGGATATTTTTTCGCTTTTCTGCATAAGAACTCCTTAAAGTTAATATTTAGTCAAGCATTTTTTGTTCAGCCGAGCATTTTCTTGAGGCGGTCGTTGATCTCGAAAAGGAACTGCTCGGTATTGACCTTTTTCTTGTTTTCGAGTGAAGAAAGAACGTAAAGATCGCCCGTCATCACGCCGTCCTCGATCGTCTGAACCGTCGCCTTTTCAAGCTTTTCGGCGAAATCGGAAAGCGCCTTGTTCCCGTCGAGCTCGCCGCGTTTTTTGAGCGCGCCCGTCCAAGCGAAGATTGTCGCGACCGAATTCGTCGAGGTTTCTTCTCCCTTGAGGTGCTTGTAATAATGGCGGGTGACCGTTCCGTGCGCCGCCTCGTATTCGTAAATTCCGTCGGGAGAAACGAGAACGCTCGTCATCATGCCGAGGCTCCCGAACGCGGTCGCGACCATGTCGGACATCACGTCCCCGTCGTAGTTTTTACAAGCCCAGATATAACCGCCTTCGGAGCGGATCACTCTCGCGACCGCGTCGTCGATCAGCGTGTAGAAATACTCGATCCCCGCCTCGGCGAATTTCGATTTGTATTCCGTCTCGAAAATTTCGGCGAAAATATCTTTAAATGTGTGATCGTATTTTTTGGAAATGGTGTCCTTTGTCGCGAACCAGAGATCCTGCTTCGTGTCCACCGCGAAATTAAAGCAGGAGCGCGCGAAGGAGGCAATGCTCTTGTTGATATTGTGCAGTCCCTGAACGATCCCGTCCGAGCCGTCGAAGGCGTGGATCAGCTCGCGCGTTTCCGTTCCGTCCGCCGCCGTTACGACCAGCTCGCATTTTGAGCCGTCCCTGACCTTGATCTCGGTATTCTTGTAAACGTCCCCGTAGGCGTGGCGCGCGATTGTGATCGGCTTTGTCCAGGTCGGGATCAGCGAGTTGATCCCCTTGACGAGGATCGGCGCGCGGAATACCGTTCCGTCGAGAATGGCGCGGATCGTCCCGTTCGGCGATTTCCACATTTCCTTCAGACCGTATTCGGTCATGCGCTGCGCGTTCGGCGTGATCGTCGCGCATTTTACCGCTACGCCGTATTTTTTCGCGGCGTTCGCGCTGTCGATCGTGACCTGATCGTTCGTTTCGTTGCGGTGTACCAAGCCGAGATCGTAATACTCGGTCTTTAGGTCAATATACGGGGTCAGAAGCGTGCCCTTAATCATCGTCCAGATGATCCGGGTCATCTCGTCCCCGTCCATTTCGACCAGAGGGGTCGTCATTTGAATTTTGCTCATCTTCCTGTCCTTTCGTTAAAAAGCGTAATTGTCGTCCTCGTCGGGGTCGTATTCCTCGGGATCGTCGTCCCGACCGATCTGGTTATGGCTCCCGATCATGATCCCGTTTTTTACGGGCGCGATCAGGAAGCCGAGCGTGACCCCGCAGAAGAACGCGGCGAGCGCCAGAAAAGAGGCGGTGCTTTTTTCCATTGTGGTTTTTCCTTTCTTTTTGATTGCAGGCGCTGAAGCGGAAATTTTTTACTTCTTCAAGGATTCTCTCGTGTAGTCGAGCAGTCCGCCCGCGAGCATGATGTCCTTCGTTCTTCCGGTCAGCTCGCAGAGAACGGGGATTTCCGCGCCGTTCGTGAGATTCTTTACGGTGAGGGTCGTTTTTCCTTCGGATACCGCCCTGCGGACGTTCTCGATCGTCAGGCGGTCGCCCTCGGAGATCCTGTCGTAATCCGCCTCGTTTGCAAAGGTAAGCGGAAGGATTCCCGCGTTAATGAGGTTCGCGCGGTGAATCCGGGCAAAGCTCTTGACGAGAACCGCCTTGACCCCGAGGTAAAGCGGAGCGAGCGCGGCGTGCTCGCGGGAGGAGCCCTGTCCGTAATTCGCGCCGCCGACGATGACGCTTTCGCCCATTGCTTTCGCGCGCTCGGGGAACTTTTCGTCGCAGACGGTGAAGCAATAATTGGAAATCGCGGGAATATTCGAGCGGAGCGGAAGGATTTTCGCGCCCGCGGGCATAATATGATCGGTGGTGATGTTGTCCCCGACCTTTAAGGAGCAGCCGCAGTCGATCGTTTCCGCGAGCGGCGCGGTCTTCGGGAAGGGCTTGATGTTCGGTCCGCGGAGAATCTCCACGGAATCCGCCTCCTCGGCGGGAGCGGGCGGCACGATCATATTGTCGTTGATGACAAATTCCTCGGGGACGGTAAATTCGGGCATATCTCCGAGCGTTCTCGGATCGGTGAACACGCCCGTAATCGCGGAAACGGCGGCGGTTTCGGGGGAGACAAGATAGATTTGTCCGTCCTTGGTGCCGCTCCTGCCCTCAAAGTTCCGGTTAAAGGTACGGAGCGAAATGCCCTTCGAGTTCGGCGACTGTCCCATACCGATACACGGACCGCAGGCGCTTTCGAGAATTCGCGCGCCCGCGTCGATCAGGACGGAGAGTGCCCCGTTCTGCGCCAGCATGTTCAGCACCTGCTTGGAGCCGGGCGCGATCGAAAGCGAAACGTCGGGGTGAACGGTCTTTCCTTTTAAAATATGCGCGACCTTCATCAGATCGAGCAGGGAGCTGTTCGTGCAGGAGCCGATGCAGACCTGATCAATTTTCATCTCGCCGATCTCGGCGGCGGTCTTTACGTTGTCGGGGGAGTGCGGGCAGGCGGCAAGCGGCACCAGCTCCGAAAGATTGATGTGAAGCTCCTCGTCGTATACCGCGTCGGGATCGGCGGAAAGCTCCGTCCAGACCTCCTCGCGCTTCTGCGCGCGGAGAAATTTTTTCGTGATCTCGTCGGAGGGGAAGATCGAGGTCGTCGCGCCGAGCTCCGCGCCCATGTTCGTGATCGTCGCGCGCTCGGGGACGGAAAGAGTCTTTACGCCCTCGCCGCAGTACTCGATCACCTTTCCGACGCCGCCCTTTACGGACATTCTCCGAAGAACCTCAAGAATAATGTCCTTCGCCGCGACCCAAGGGGAAAGCTTCCCGGTAAGCTCGACCTTTACGATCTTCGGATAGGTTATGTAATACGCGCCGCCGCCCATCGCGACCGCGACGTCCAAGCCCCCCGCGCCGATCGCGAGCATTCCGATTCCGCCGCCCGTCGGGGTATGGCTGTCCGAGCCGATCAGGGTCTTTCCGGGGATTCCGAAGCGCTCGAGGTGTACCTGATGACAGATCCCGTTTCCGGGTCTGCTGAAATAGATTCCGTGCTTTTTCGCGACGGAACCGATAAAGCGGTGATCGTCGG
>CAZKKZ010000026.1:0-19397 GCA_964553625.1 uncultured Ruminiclostridium sp. | reverse complement strand
CAAAGCCCGATTGAAGCGTGTTATGGTCGATATAGGCGACGCTTCTCTCCGTCTTTACGCGGGGGACGCCCATTGCCTCGAATTCGAGATACGCCATGGTTCCCGTCGCGTCCTGCGTCAGCGTCTGGTCGATCCGAAGCCCGATCTCCGTTCCTTTTACCGGCTCTCCGTCCACGATGTGCGCGCGGATAATTTTCTCCGTCAGAGTAAGTCCCATTTTTAACCAATCCTTTCTCCCGGGGCGGCTTTGATCCGACCGCCGTCCGTAAATTGTTCCGTGTTTTATTTTACTATTTTTTGTGCTGTTTGTCAAGAAAAAAACGAGCGTTCGCGGAAGAGTTCTTCGCGGCGGACGGTTTTGTTCCGTTTTTTGTGCAATTTCGTTTCCGGGGAGGGTAAAATCAAAGAAAACAGATTGACAAACCGTTAAAAATAGGGTATAATACTTTTTATATATTAAATCATTTGGATCAACCGACGAAAGGACAAGAGAAAATGGGACTTTTCAGCAAGCTGTTCGGCAGCTATTCCGAAAAGGAAGTAAGGAGAATAGAAGGCACGAAGCAGGCTGTGCTGGATCTGGAACCGATGTATCAGGCGATGACCGATAAGGAGCTTCAGAGCCAGACGGGCGTGTTAAAGGAAAGGCTCGCGAACGGCGAAACACTGGACGATATTCTCCCGGACGCGTTCGCGGTATGCCGCGAGGCGATGTGGCGCGTGATCGGGATTAAGCCGTATCCCGTACAGGTGATCGGCGGGATCGTTCTTCATCAGGGGCGGATTGCCGAAATGAAGACGGGCGAAGGAAAGACCTATGTCGCGGCGCTTCCCTCGTATCTGAACGCGCTCACGGGGAAGGGCGTTCATGTCGTTACGGTAAACGACTACCTCGCGAAGCGCGACAGCGAGCTGATCGGGCGCGTTCACCGCTTTCTGGGGCTTACGGTCGGGCTGATCATTCACGATCTTCCGAACGACGTGCGCCGACAGGCTTACGCCAGCGACGTGACCTACGGGACGAATAACGAGTTCGGCTTCGACTATCTGCGCGACAATATGTGTATCCGCAAGCAGGAAAAGGTTCAGCGGGAAATGAATTTCGCGATCGTGGACGAGGTGGACTCGATCCTGATCGACGAGGCGAGAACGCCGCTCATTATTTCGGGAAGAGGCGATAAGCCGACCGATCTTTACGATAAGGCGGACAAGCTCGCGAAAACGCTTCGCCCGATTAAGGTGGTCGAGGTGGACGCGAAGGAGGAGCAGGACGATTACGAGGGCGATTACCTGATCGACGAAAAAGCAAAAACGGCAACGCTGCTCCCGGCGGGCGTAAAAAAAGCGGAAAAGTATTTCGGAATCGAGAATTTAATGGACGCGGACAACCTTACGATCCTGCACCACGTCAATCAGGCGATCAAGGCGAACGGCTGTATGCACCTCGATATCGAGTATGTCGTAAAGGACGGCGAGATCGTGATCGTCGACGAGTTTACGGGGCGCCTGATGTTCGGGCGGCGCTTTAACGAGGGGCTTCATCAGGCGATCGAGGCGAAGGAGGGCGTAAAGGTAAAGCACGAGAGCAAAACGCTCGCGACGATCACCTTCCAGAACTTCTTCCGCCTTTACGATAAGCTTTCGGGCATGACGGGCACGGCGATGACCGAGGAAAACGAATTCCGCGGAATCTATAATCTCGACGTGATCGAGATCCCGACGAATAAGCCGGTGATCCGCGTCGACCGTCAGGATCAGGTATACAAAAACGAAAACGGGAAATTTACGGCGGCGATCCGTCAGATTGAGGAATGTCACGCGAAGGGACAGCCGGTGCTGGTCGGGACGATCTCAATCGAAAAATCGGAGCGTCTCTCGAAAATGCTTAAAAAGACGGGAATCAAGCACGAGGTCTTAAACGCGAAGAACCATGAGCGCGAGGCGGAGATCATCGCACAGGCGGGGAAGAAGGGCGCGGTCACGATCGCGACGAACATGGCGGGACGCGGCACGGATATTATGCTCGGCGGAAATCCCGAGTACCTCGCGAAGGCGGAAATGCGAAAGCAGGGGATCGACGACGAGCTGATTCTCGAGGCGACGGGCTTCGCGGAGACGGACGACGAAAACATTCTGAACGCGAGAAAGCTCTATATGGAGCTGAACGAGAAATTCAAGAAGCAGATCGCGCCCGAGGCGGAGGAAGTGAAGGCGGCGGGAGGCTTATTTATCCTCGGTACCGAGCGGCACGAATCCCGACGGATCGACAACCAGCTCCGCGGACGCGCGGGACGGCAGGGCGACCCCGGCGAAAGCTGCTTCTTCGTATCGCTGGAGGACGATCTCATGCGCCTGTTCGGAGGCGAGCGCGTCCAGTCAATCATGGAAACGCTCAATATCGACGAGGATATGCCGATCGAGACGGGGCTTCTGACCAAGACGATCGAATCCTCTCAGCGGAAGATCGAGGGGAGAAACTACCAGATCCGCAAAAACGTTCTCGATTTCGACGACGTCATGTCGCAGCAGCGCATGACGATCTATTCGCAGCGCGGAAAGGTTCTCGACGGCGACGACATCAGTTCGAGCATCCGCTCCATGATTACCGAAAGCATTCAGGAAAACGTCGATATGTTCTGTCAGGGCGATATTGCCGATAACTGGAACATTACGGGGCTTCGCGAGCATTACGCGGGCGTTCTGACGACGGCGGACGACCTCGTTTATACCGGCGAAGAAATGAACGAGCTGAAAAAAAGCGATATTACCGAAATGCTGACCGACCGCGCGAACGCGATCTATGCCGCGAAGGAAGCGGAGTACGGTTCGGAAACCATGCGCGAGGTCGAGCGGGTGATCCTCTTAAAGAACGTCGATACGAAGTGGATGGATCATATCGACGCGATGGACGAGCTCAAGCGCGGAATCTATCTGCGTTCGATGGGACAGAAGGATCCCGTGGTCGAGTACCGTTTCGAGGGCTTCGCGATGTTCGACGAAATGATCGCGTCGATCCGTGAGGACACCGTCCGTATGATCCTGACGATCCGCCTGAATCAGCAGCGTCAGCCGCTCCAGCGCGTCCGGGTTATGCAGCCGGTCGCGGAAAACGCGGGAGCTCGCACGCCTGTACGGAAAACGGCGGCGCAGAAGGTCGGGAGAAACGATCCCTGCCCCTGCGGGAGCGGAAAAAAATACAAAAAATGCTGCGGCGCGAATATCGATAACGAGGAAAGCGCGGAATAAGCGGTATTCCGACTGCCCCGATCAAGCGGCGAAAAGGGGCGGTTATCCCTATCATGAAAGGAAGACAAACCATGCTGGCAAGAGAAGCAAAAAAAGAATTGACGGAGCATATCCTCCCGTTCTGGAATCGGCTTGAAGATACGGAGCACGGCGGATTTTACGGGTATATGGATTATGATCTGAAGCTCGATAAAAACGCGGAGAAGGGCGTGATCCTTCATTCGCGGATCCTTTGGTTCTATTCAAACTGCTACCTTGTTTTAAAGGACGCGGAGTGCCTGAAAAAGGCGAAGGGCTGCTACGATTTTATGGTGAAATACTGCGTTGACCGCGAATACGGCGGCGTTTACTGGTCGGTGAACGCGGACGGAAGCCCGAAGGACGATATGAAGCACACCTACTGTCAGGCGTTCTTTCTCTACGCGCTTGCGAGCTATTACGACGCGAGCCGCGACGAGTCGGCTCTGAAGCTTGCGCTCGAGATGTTTGAGACGGTCGAGGAGCGCTGTACCGACGAGGTCGCGTATCTGGAGGCAATGTCGCGGAGGTGGGAAACGGTCGAAAACGACGCGCTTTCCGAAAACGGATTGATGGCGGATAAGACGATGAACACGACGCTTCACCTTCTCGAGGCGTATACCGAGCTTTACCGCGTCAGCGGGGACGAGCGGGTCGCGGATCGCCTGAAATTCCAGCTTCGCCTGTTCCTCGATAAAATTTATTTTAAAGAGGACGCGCGCCTTCTCGTTTTCTTCAATAAGAACCTGAACGTGATCGGCGACATTCATTCCTACGGGCACGACATTGAAGCGACGTGGCTGATGGATCGGGCGTGCGAGGTGCTCGGCGACGAGGCGTTTACCGAAGAGGTTTCCGAAATGAACAAAAAAATCGTCGCGCATATCGCGAAAATCGCCTATAAGGACGGTTCGCTCCTGAACGAACGCGACAAGACGGAAATCAATACGTGGCGGATCTGGTGGGTGCAGGCGGAGGGCGTCGTCGGATTTTTAAACGCCTATCAGAAATACGAAAACGCGGAATATATGGACATCGCGCGGAATATATGGGAGTATATCAAAAAGGCGATCATTGATCGGCGCGAGGGCGGCGAATGGTTCTCGCAGGTGGACGAAAACGGGAATCCCGCGAAGTTCAAGCCGACGGTCGATCCGTGGAAATGCCCGTATCATAACGGAAGAATGTGTCTGGAGATTATTAAGAGAAGCTAAGGAGGTTCGTCATGCGAAAGAACCGTTTTTCGGCAGTGCTTGCGGCGTCGGTATTGTTTTGTGCTTCCTGCGGGACGCGGGAGGCGGTGGACGCGGAGATTCGGATCCCGATCTTAAGCGACGGAAGCGCGGCGGAATACCGGACCGTCTCGGTCACGTTCGGCGATCTCGAGCAGACCTCGAATATTGCGGGAAATATCGGTTATCTTTTCGCGGATCAGCTCTTTACGGAAACGGAGAGCAATCTGATCGAATATTGCGCCGAGCGCGGCGAGCGGCTTTCGGCGGGCGATCCGATCGCGGTTTTTGATTCCTCCTCGCTGGACTATGATTATAACAATCAGAAAGCGCTTGCCGACAGCGCTTACGCGGACTACCTTTCCTCGGGAAGCGAGGCGGCGCGGCTTTCGTATGAGATTGAGACGAAGAAGCTGGAATACCTTGAGTATCAGAGGGATCAATTTACGATCCGCGCGCCGTATGACTGCGTCGTGACGGCGGTGGAGCGCGGGCTGGAGGTTGGGTCGGTCGTTCCCGAGGGTACGCTTGTTTGTACCGTTGCCAAGGAGGACGAGGTCTATGTGTATACGACCGAAAACACGTCCGCTTTTCGGACGGGAATGCCCGTAAAGGTAAAATTCGGTTCAAGCGGGGAATATTCCTGCCGCGTCATTACGGTACCCGAGGAGGGCGCGAGAAACGGACGCGGCTCGGTCAATCCGAACGCCTGTGCGGTGCTGGGCTTTGAGGAGGGCGAGCTGGAACGGCTGATCGCCGAGGTCGATAACGTATTGACCGCGGGCTGGGCGACGCTGATCGTTCCGACGGTTCAGAAGTACGACGTCATGCTCCTGCCCGAGGAGGCGGTTCAGAATTTTTCGGGTTCGACCTACTGCTCCTTGATGGACGGGGGCAGACGCGTCCGGATTCCGGTAGAGGTGGACGGCGTTTATAACGGAACGGCGGTCATTTTAAGCGGCGTTTCCGTCGGGGACGAGATCGCGTATTAGTCCTATGATCCTGAATACATACGTACCGAAAAATTCAGCCTGCCGCAAAAGAGCGGCAGGCTGAATTTTATTCTTGAAACGCGCGTGTTTTTATATGTTCCTTCAATACGATATTGATATACTGGGAAAAAGAGCGGTCGTCCCGTTCGGCGAGCGTCTTGATCGCTTCGATCGTATCGCTGTCGAGCGTGATGCTGACCTTGCTTTTTTTCGGTTTAAACGATGCGTCCATTTTAGCGTCCACCCCCTTTGTCCTCATTTTACTCTTATCATACCATATTTTCGGAGAAAGTATTGACAATTCGCATAAAGTAGGATATAATACTACTATCGTGGGCGGGAACACCGAAAAAAGCTTGATTTTATCCATGATATGTGATAAGATAGAATGCGGCAGCGGAAATTTCGTGTCCGTTTTGGGAACAGGCGGAGCCGCACGCCTGCCTTAAACCATAAACAGACGGATCGTTTTTAAGGAATCGGGGGAATTATAGTGAAGGAAAAGAAAAAAAGAAAAAGCCGATGGCCGTCGCTCGAGCTGAGCTTTGAGGAAATCGAAAAGAAAATTACGCATAAATCACGCGAATACGGCACGATAGGGAATATGCTGTATCTGCTTTCGGCAATGAAGCGGCACCGGAAAAGCCTGATTCCCATGCTCTTGATCGTCGGGATCGCGGGCGCGTCGATGGGCTATCTCTGGAGCTTTATCGGAAAGCTCGTGATCGAGATGATCGAGCGGCAGGCGGGCTATGCCGAAAAAGACATTCTTCCGCTTCTTTGGCTTGTGGCGGCGACCTCCGCCGTAACGCTTGTCCTGACGGCGGCGAATACCTATTTTAACGGGAAGCTTGAAAACGGGTACATATACGTCCGTTTAATGCTTGTGCGCGAGCGTATGGCGAAGATCATGGCAATGGACTATGAGATGCTCGAGGATCCCGTGATGCTCGACCGTCATCATCTCGCCGTCCGCGCGACGGGCGGAGGCTGGAACGGCGTTCAGGGGCTGATGCAGTACATGGGCATGAGCCTGACGAGCGTTATTTCGTTCCTGACGGCGCTTACGATTATTTCGACGCTAAATCTCTGGCTTGTGCTGATTATGCTCGCGCTTTCGGGAGTGGAATTCCTGTATTTTGAGAAGATCCGGAAGCTCGACAAGAAGATCATGTGGGACGCGATGGCGGGGCATTGGCGCAAGCTCGAGTACTTTAACGACATCGCGGGCGATTTTTCCTACGCGAAGGACATTCGGATCTACGGAATGAAAAATTTCCTGATGAGGCGCTGTCACGAGGTGCGGAATATCGAGCTGGCGCATTGGGCGGAATCGCGCAGGCTCTGGCAGAAAAACTCGGTCTACGCTCACTGCGTTTCGCTTGTGCGGCAGGCGATCGTTTATGGCTGGCTTATTTTCAGCGTCGTGAACGGCGCGGTTACCATCGCGGATTTCACCTTTTACATCGCGAGCGCGTTTCAGTTCTCGAACGCGGTGTCGCAGCTTCTGAGGAGTGTTTCGGCGATCCGCGAGCGGAGCGCGCAGACAAATGATTTCCGCGATTTTATGGACGCGGAGATTCACGCGTCGCGGCAGGAGGAAACGATCCCGATCCCGAAGGCGGAAAGCTATACCTTCGAGTTCCGCGACGTCTCCTTCCGCTACCGTTCACAGGAGAAGTATGCCCTGAACAAAATCAATTTAACCTTTAAGGCAGGAGAGCGGCTCGCGGTCGTCGGCTTGAACGGGGCGGGAAAAACGACCTTTATCAAGCTTCTGCTGCGGCTGTACGACGTGACCGAGGGCGCGATCCTGATGAACGGAACCGACATTCGGAAATTCGACCGCGCGGAATATTTTAAGCTGTTCGCGCCCGCGTTTCAGGAGGCGGAGATGTTCGCGCTCCCGATGGACGAGAACGTTTCCATGAGCGAGACGGCGAAAAGCGACTTCGCGCGGGCGGAGGAAATGCTCCGCGCGGCGGGGCTCGGCGAAAAGATCGATTCCCTTCCGAAGGGAACGAAAACCGAGATTTTAAAGGTGCTGTACGAAGACGGGATCAATCTTTCGGGCGGCGAGCGGCAGAAGCTCGCGCTCGCGCGGGCGCTTTACAAGGACGCGCCGATCGTGGTGCTGGACGAGCCGACGGCGGCGCTCGACGCGCTCGCGGAATATCGGCTGTATCAGAATTTCGACAATATGATCGGGAAGAAAAGCGCGATCTATATTTCGCACCGCCTGTCCTCGACCCGCTTCTGCGACCGTGTGGCGATGTTCGCGGACGGCGAGCTGGTTGAGACGGGGACGCACGAGGAGCTGATCAAAAAGGACGGAAAGTACGCGGAAATGTTCCGCGTACAGGCGCAGTATTACGTAGAGGACGGAGAGGAGGAAGCGGTTCATGCCTGAAAATAAAAAAGAAAAGAAGGAAAAAGTCGTTTTCCCGACCCTGAAATTTTTCTTTTCGGAAGCTTGGAAAACGGACAAGCGGTATTTTATCCTTTCGGTGATCCGTATGCTGATCGCGGCGCTGATCCCGTTTGTCGATCTGTATTTCCTGCCGCTCATCATCGACGGACTGACGGCGGAGGAGAAGAACGTTCCGCTCCTTCTGACCTACGCGGGACTGATGGTGACGCTCGACGCGCTGCTGAACGTGGTCGGCGCGGTGATCGCGGTCGAGCTGGAGAAATACGACGATAAGTTCCTGAATTATTTCTTCGAGCGGATCATGGAACGAAGCATGGAAATGGACTATGTTTTAACAGAGGATAAGGACGCGCTCGATCAGATCAAGAAGGCGCGGGACGGTATCGACTGGTCGGGAGGCGTACATCGGATCGCGAGCTCGTTTTTTAACATTCTGTCGAACGGGATCACTTTTTGCGGCGTGATCGTTTTGCTGACCCTTTCCGCGCCGTGGCTGCTGCTCATTATCGGGGCTTTGATGTTCTTCGGCGTGCTTGCCAACAAAAAGAGCAATGACATCGAGGTGGAGAATTACAAGAATCTGTCGGGTATGGATCGTGTTTTCGGCTATGTGATCTGGGAGCTGGAGGATTTTAAGTTCGGGAAGGACATTCGGCTGTACGGCGCGGCGGGCATGATGCTTGAAAAGGCGACCCAGCAGATCCGGCGTCTCTGTGATTTCTGGGAACGGTATCTGCATCAGTCGATGCCGTTCCGGCTGATGGTCAGCGCTGTCGGCGCGATCCGCGATTTCGGGGTGTATTTTTACCTCGGCGCGCTCGCGATTTTCGGGAAAATCACGATCGGCGTGTTTTCTCAGCTCGTGACCGCCTCGGGTACGCTTCAGAACGCGGTTCAGAACATGATCTACGAGTTTCAGAATATCGTGAAATTCACGAGCTACGGCTATGAGGTCGTAAAATTTATGAACTATCCCGCGCGTATGGAACGGGGGTCGCGAAAGGCGGGCGCGCTTCACGGCGAGCACGTGATCGAATTCCGCGACGTATGCTTTTCCTATCCGAATACCGAAAACCGCGTTTTAAACCATGTTTCGGTCACGCTCCGATCGGGGGATAAGCTTTCGATCGTCGGCTTGAACGGCGCGGGAAAAACGACGTTCATCAAGCTGCTCTGCCGTCTGTACGACGTGGACGAGGGAGAAATTCTCTTAGACGGTGTAAATATCAAGGAATACGATTATGACGAATATATGCGGTTCTTCTCGGTGGTGTTTCAGGATTTTCGACTCCTCGCGTTCAGCGTCGAGGACAATATTCTTCTCGGAAAAGAGGAGAGCGGCGACACGGTGGATCATGTTCTCGAAAAGGTCGGACTTTCGGATCGGATCCGCTCCTTCCCGCGCGGAAAAAATACCATGATCTTCCGTCAGTTCGATAAAAACGGCGTCGAGCCGTCGGGCGGAGAGCAGCAGAAGCTCGCTCTCGCGCGGGCATTGTACAAGGACGCGCCGATCGTGATCCTCGACGAGCCGACGGCGGCGCTCGATCCCGTTGCGGAATACGAGATTTACCGCCAGTTCAACGATCTCGTCAAGGGAAAAACAGCGATCTATATCTCGCACCGTCTGTCAAGCTGTAAATTCTGCGATAAGATCGCGGTTTTCTCGGAAGGGACGGTCGCGGAATACGGTACGCACGACGAGCTTGTGCATAAGGAGAACGGGATTTACGCGGAAATGTTCCACGCGCAGGCGCAGTATTATGTGTAAATGATGAAAATCCCGCCGCTCGGGAAATTGCCCCGAGCGGCGGGATCGTTTTTGAAACAATCCGTTATTTTATCGAAAAAACATTGCCGAAAATTTCTATTTCCGCGATCGCTTCGGGATTGATCGCCGTATCATAGCCGAGCTCCAGCACGCACGGCGTACCGAATCTTCCCGGACCCACACTGCGTTCCGCCATAGACGAGGCGGCGGGTACTTCTTTTTTTGTGACTGTCGTCGTCACGGCGGGAATCTCCTCCCGTGTAACCGTCGTTACGGCGGGAGCCGGCTCCTTTGCGGGCGGTTCATCGGAATCGTCCCGCCATTCATACCCTTCTGCGGGAGAGAGCATGCTGCTTTTCCACGTAAGATCAAGGATCGACCCGTCCTTCATTTTCAGCACGATCATCGAATCGGTGCGGCGCTTTGCGTAATCGGAATAGAAATTGTCGTTGTCGAAGTGCAGCGTGACGGAAAGCGGACCGAAGCTCGCTTCTTCAAGGACGGTCGTCTGCCCGTCGGGAAGCGGGATTTCTCCGTCGATCTTCACGATCCGTTCCTTCGCGGGCGGGACGGAAACCTCCATTGTAAAGGTTCCGAGCGGGGTGCATTCCCCAAAAATAAAGCTCGGATCGTCCACGCAGGAGCAGGTAAACTTGAACGGGTACTCGCTCGTCTGCGGATCCGGCTCAAACTCGCCCGCGCAGGACTGTACATAGCTGACCGTATTTTCGTTTACGCCGATCGGCTCTCCCCAGCCCCACGTGTGAAAGCTGCCGGTTACGGTGAAGAAGTTGACGGGGGATTGTTCCGTGTATTTCGCGCCGACCTTCCCGTTTTCAAAGTATTTTTGATCCCGATAGATAACGTCGTAGTAAAGGTAGACATAGTGCGAGTCGGCAATCAGTCCGTTGACCTGTACGGTATAATCGCCCGCGTCGAAAATTTCTTTACACGCGGTCATGCCCACTGTGCTGAGATCGGCATACGGGACGGCTGCTTCCGTGTCGGTATTGATCTGTTCGGTTTGCCGTGAAAAATAGCTTCGGAACGCGCCGAAAAGATCGAGTCCGCCCGCCGCACTCGCGGTTACGGCGCTTACCGTGACGACCGCCGCGGCGATGGGGAGAATGACGGCTTTCCGATGAGCCGTCCGGGGTTTTTGCCTGTCGGCGGCGTTCCATATTTTGCGCGCGAATTCCTCGTCCGGGGTTTTCGGAGAAATGTCTGAAAACGCCTTCTCAAATGTGTTTTTGTACATAATTCAAGCTCCTTTCATTCTCGGTCTCCAGGTGTTTTTTCAGCATTTCTCTTCCGCGCGAAAGCCGCGTGGTGACCGTGCTCGGCTTAATGCCGAGCGCTTCGGCGATCTCGTTTACGCTGCGTCCGCTGTAATAAAACAGAAATAAGACCGTTCGGTATTTCCTGCCGAGCTTCATGACCGTTTCAAGCAGCTCATTGTCCTCGTCCTTTTCGCTTTGGGGCAGGAGCCGCGTTTCGGCGAGCGCTTGTGAAAAACGGTACCAATGCGATTTCAGCAAATCCTTGGCGCAGTTGATCGTGACCCGGATCAGCCACGCTTTACATTCCTCGTCGCTCGCGAATTCGCTTCCCGTCCGCAGAAGCCTTAAGAATGCCTCCTGCGTTACGTCCTCCGCGTCGGCGTGATTTTTCGTCTGACAGAACGCGATCCTGTACATTTCCGCGCGGTAGGCTTTGACCAGCTCGGTGAATTTGTGTTCGTCCACTGCGAACCTCCTTTCCTCATGAGAGTTCTTTAAAAGCGCTTTCAACAGTAAAACGAATGAAAGGGGGATTTTGTCACAAATTTCAAAAAATTTTTAAAAAAGAAGGGGGCACAGCCCCCTTCCGGATACTTTTCATATTTTGAGGGAATATCATTAGCAAACTCTTTGATTTATATAACAGGCAGTGATCTTGCTATCGGAATCAATTACTATTTTAGATACAGAGCCGCCTACTCCGTTGAAACGAATTTTAGCAATATCTTTAAATGCATATCCCATAAACATAGACTGTAAAAAGCTGAGTGCAGTTCCGTGAGAAACGATAAGGATCCTATCCATATCGTTAGATATTATCTCCTGATAAAAAGGATACAGACGATTCCATAGTTCACGATCGGATTCTGCGTCATCAAAAGGCTTGTAGTCGGGATCATAGCATTCGCTGCGTTTCTTTTTATTGTCGTTGTACCACTTGCGGGATTTACCATTTCCCAATCCTGCATTCACTTCACGGATAACATCTGTTATTATAGGTGTGAGCTGAAGAGTTTTATTTATCTCCTCTGCAGTCTGCACAGCTCTTTTTAAATCCGAGACATACATATTGAAGCACTTGTCGCAATCCTCATAAAGAAGCCATTTGCCTATTTCGTATGCTTGTTTTTTGCCAAACTCGGTAAGTTCCCAATCTCCCCATGCCCCTATCATACCATTGATATGGTGTTGCGCCTCGGTATGCTGAACCATAATGATTGTCTTGCGCTTTCTCTTTGAAAAAAAGGATGTGATAATTTTCTCTGCTTTTTCACGCCCGAACCAGCCTTCGCCGTCATTTTCTCTGGGGTATAAGCGGTGCATATCCTCCTTTTCGGTATCAGCAAGCTGTGAAAAATCATCTATATCCCTGTTTTCAAGCACGCCAACGAGCTTATGGTCACCGTCATTACGACAGAAAACACCTATTATCTTTACACGATCCTCATCCCCAAGTGCATATTTCTTATCCGTCATAACAATAACATCAAGGTGTTCACAGGGAGGAGTTCCGGATTCTTTAATCCATCCATAGGGCTGACGGACATTTCTGACATATGAAAGGCTGTCAGCATTCTTTTCAACAAAAGAATCGGTCTTTGCGATATACTTCATTCGCTTGGGGTATTCAAAAGTCTGCTCAATTTTTACAGTATAAATCATTTTGATCCTATCTCCTATAAGTTATTCATTTAACGCTGCTACTGTAATAAATATAGCATACTTTTTATATTATTTCTTGACTTTTTGCGTAATTTTTACTTTTACAAACTTTTGTCTCATTTTTATAATACCACATTAATGCAAAAAAGTCCAGCAAAAGCTGAACTTTTTCGACAGGCTGAAGGGGGCATAGCCCCCTTCCGGATATTTTACGCTTGTTTCAGAACCAGTCCGTTTTCGTCCGCGTCCACGACGATTGTCTGTCCCGCGCGGAGCGTATCGCCGATGATCGCCCGTGCGATCATCGTTTCGACCTTGCTCTGGAGGAAGCGTTTGAGCGGGCGCGCCCCGTATACGGGGTCATAGCCGTTTTCGACAATATAGCTTTTCGCCGCGTCCGTAAGACGGATTCCGAGCTGCTTTTCGGCAAGCCGCTTCCCGAGCGACGCGGTCATCAGATCGACGATCGAGGTGATCTCCGCCTTTCCGAGCGGCTTGTAATATACGATCTCGTCGAGACGGTTTAAAAACTCGGGTCGGAACGACTGCTTCAGAAGCGCGTCCACCTGTTCGCGCGCGTTTTCGCTGATCTCGCCGTTTTCGGTGATCCCGTCGAGAATATACGGTGAGCCGAGATTCGAGGTCAGGATCAGAATGGTATTTTTGAAATCAACCGTTCTCCCTTGGCTGTCGGTGATTCTGCCGTCGTCCAGCACCTGTAATAAAATATTAAATACGTCGGGGTGCGCTTTTTCGATCTCGTCGAACAGCACGACGGCATACGGCTTTCTGCGGATCGCCTCGGTAAGCTGTCCGCCCTCGTCATAGCCGACGTATCCGGGAGGCGCTCCGATCAGGCGCGACACGCTGAATTTCTCCATATATTCGCTCATGTCGATACGCACCACGCTGTTTTCGTCGTCGAACAGCGCTTCCGCGAGCGCCTTCGCAAGCTCGGTCTTCCCGACGCCCGTCGGTCCGAGAAACAGGAACGAGCCGAGCGGACGATTCGGGTCCTGAATCCCCGCGCGGGAGCGGAGGATTGCCTCGCTTACCTTTTCGACGGCTTCGTTCTGCCCGATCACGCGGCGGTGCAGGATATTCTCCATATTGAGGAGCTTTTCCCGCTCGCCCTCCATCAGCTTCGCGACGGGGATTCCCGTCCAGCGGCAGATGATCCGCGCGATTTCCTCGTCCGTGACCTTGTCGCGCAGCAGGGTCGAATGAGATTTTTCCTGCTCCGCCGCCTGTTCCGCCGCTTCCAGCTCTTTTTTGAGCTGCGGAAGCTTTCCGTATTGAAGCTCCGCCGCCTTGTTCAGGTTGTATTCGCGTTTTGCCTTGTCGATCTCGCCGCCGATCTGTTCGATCTCCTTGCGCAGCTTCTGAATTTCGGTGATCGAGCCTTTCTCGTTTTCCCAGCGCGCCTTCATTTCCCGGAACTGCTCGCGCATATCGGAAAGCTCCTTCCGAATTTCGTCAAGGTGCTCCCGGGAAAGCGCGTCGCTCTCCTTGGTGAGCGCGGCTTCCTCGATCTCGTGCTGCATAATGCGGCGGGAAAGATCGTCCAGCTCGGTTGGCATGGATTCCATTTCGGTTTTGATGAGCGCGCAGGCCTCGTCCACGAGGTCGATCGCCTTATCGGGGAGAAAACGGTCGGAGATATAGCGGTTCGAGAGCGTCGCCGCCGCGATCAGGGCGGTATCCTGAATCTTTACGCCGTGAAAGACCTCGTACCGCTCCTTCAGTCCCCTTAAAATCGAGATTGTGTCCTCGACCGTCGGCTCGCCGACCAGTACGGGCTGGAACCGCCGTTCGAGCGCCGCGTCCTTTTCGATGTATTGCCGATATTCGTTGAGCGTCGTCGCGCCGATACAGTGAAGCTCTCCGCGCGCGAGCATGGGCTTTAAGATATTGCCCGCGTCCATCGCGCCGTCGGTCTTGCCCGCGCCGACGATGAGGTGCAGCTCGTCGATAAAGAGGATAATTTTTCCCTCGCTTTTCTTGATCTCCTGTAAAACCGCCTTCAGGCGCTCCTCAAATTCGCCGCGGTATTTCGCTCCCGCGACGAGCGCGCCCATGTCGAGCGAGAAGATCTGCCGATCCTTCAGGGAATTCGGTACGTCCCCGCGCACAATCCGAAGCGCAAGCCCCTCCGCGATCGCCGTTTTTCCGACGCCCGGCTCGCCGATCAGAACGGGGTTGTTTTTGCTTTTCCGCGAGAGAATCCGAATGACGTTCCGAATCTCGCTGTCCCGTCCGATCACGGGATCGAGCTTATTGCTTCGCGCAAGCTCGACGAGATCCTGTCCGTATTTTTTCAGCACGTCGTAGGTGCCTTCGGGGTTGTCGCTCGTGACGCGCGTATTTCCGCGAACGGATTTCAGCACGCCGAGAAACCGATCCCTCGTGATCCCGAAGGCGGAAAAGATTTCCTTTGTTTTCTCCTTCGCCTTATCGAGAAGCCCGAGGAAAAGGTGCTCCACCGAGACGAATTCGTCCCCCATGCGCTTCGCTTCCTCCTCCGAGGCGGTCAGCGCGCGGTCGGTATCCTGCGTGATATACACCTCGTCGGGACGTCTTCCGCTTCCCGTGACGCGCGGGAGCCCGTCCACGCACTGCTCGGTCTGCTCGGTGACCGCGCGTTCATCGATTCCCATGCTGCGGATCAGCTGCGGGATCAGTCCCTCCTCCTGCGTCAGCAGCGCGAGCAGCAGATGAAGCTGGTCGATCTGCTGATTGCTGTGCTCGACCGCAATGCTTTGGGCGTTCTGGATCGCCTCAACGGATTTCTGTGTTAATTTCTGTGTGTTCATAAAATCATCGCCTTTCTGCGTTTTTTCCGATTTATATAATAATAATCCCTTTTTGAAGATATTCGTGATACCGCTCGACGGAAAGCTCGGCGGCGAGACGGCGGTTTTCGATGTTCGCGAAATAGATTTTCAGGATCTCGTCGAACATTTTGATATACTCGGCGATCGCACGGGCAAGCTCATCGTCCGTCTGGTGCTCCCGCTCGGCGGGGAGACGGAAGGTTCGCGTAAAGCGTCCGTCGTCGATCGTGTAGGAGATTCCCTCGGGGAAGAACTTTACGACATACGTGTTTTCAAGCTCCGCCCAAAGCTTCAGAAATTCGGTCAGGTTGGCTTTCAGCTGCTCCGATTGGGTGCGGAACGAGACCTTCAGCTGTCCGATCGTTTTCTCAAAGCTTCGGTACAGCTCGAGACCGTACCGGATCACGGGCTTGTACTTATATTTCAGGGCGGAGCGAATGGAAAGCA
This sequence comes from uncultured Ruminiclostridium sp., assembly GCA_964553625.1. GTDB lineage: Bacteria > Bacillota > Clostridia > Oscillospirales > Ruminococcaceae > Ruminiclostridium_E. Next base: position 3,484 of record CAZKKZ010000026.1, on the reverse strand, counting down.
TGGCGTCCGAGGGCTGTTCGCGGATCAGGAAGCCGTCGTCCATCATCTGCCCGATCGCGCCGAAGATTCCGCTGATCCGTTTTTCGGGGGTGGTATAAGAGACCGCCTCGGCGAGCAGACTATTGATAAGAGCGGAGCGGCTCATGCGCATGGAATACGCGAGACGATCGACCGCCTCCACCACCTCGTCCGAAAGCACAAGACTGTAAACGCTTTTGTTCATCGGGTTCGACCTCCTTTGATACAATTATATTGTATCACATGATTCATAATTTGTCAACAGTATTATATAATATCAACTGCAAATTATTAAAATATTTCGGTTGATTTTTTTGTGCATTTTTGCTATACTAAAGGGAGAAAAGAAGAAAAGATCGGACAGCCGAACGGATTGTCAAAGAAACGGAGTCCACATGAAAAATATCAAAAGGATTATGCTGGTGAATCTTCTCCTGCTCGCGCTTTTCGTCGGGGTGCGGATTTTGATCGCCCGTTTTCCGAACCGCGAGGAACGTACCCGCAGGGCGGAAGCGACCTATACGCGGGAAACCGAAGCGATCCCCGCCGAGGAACAAGAAGCCGATACATGCTGGGCGTATTTTCTGATTAACGCCGAGCACCCGCTTTCCGAGGATTACGCCCCCTCGCTCATGAACGTACAGGGTGCCTTCAGAATGGACGAACGCTGCGCCCCGTACGCGCGGGAGATGATCGCGGCGGCGGAAGCGGACGGAGTGCGTTTAAAGGTCGTCTCCGCCTATCGGAGCATTGAAAAGCAGCGGGAGAATCTGGAAGCGTATATCCTGCGGCTCGAAGACGAGGGGAACAGCCCGTCGCAGGCGGAAAAGCTCGCGCGGTTCGAGATCGCCGATCCCGGGACGAGCGAGCATAACGCGGGGCTTGCGCTCGATATTTTAACGGAGGATTGGTGGGACACGCATAACGACGTGACCGACGATTTCGAGAATACCGAGGAATATCTGTGGCTTTCGTCGCACGCGCACGAATACGGCTTTATTCTCCGTTACCCGAAGGGCTGGGAGGAGGTCACGGGCTACGCCTACGAGCCTTGGCACTACCGTTTTGTCGGTTTGGAGCGAGCGGAGGAAATCCGGAATTCGGGGCTTCCGCTTGAATATTACTATATTCGGTAAATTTTTTACATTTTCGTGAAAGAAAATGCCCTTCCAAATTGTATTATAGGGTAGAAGCACTTTTTTTGAAAGGAAGTCCGAAAATGAAAAGAAAACAACTGCCCGCGCTGCTCTTGGCGCTTTCGCTCCTGCTGAGCGGCTGCGCGTCCGACGATCCCGTGCCCGACGAAAAACCGGCTGCCGAAACGACTGCCTCGCCGGCGGCGGTCACGGCGGAATCCGTTCCGACCTCTGTTTCCGAGCCGCCGAAAGCGGATTCTCCCGCGGAAAATTTCTCGGCGCTTGACGATATTCCGTACGGTAAGCTGTTACGGGCGGAACTGGTCGCGGAGGACGCCGTTCGGGAGATCGTGTCGGTCCCGCAGACGCTTGAATACTGCGATGTTCGCTACATTTCTCCGAACGAGCTTCATATTGCCGATCTGGAGGTCGAGATCCGCTTTTCCACGCGTGAAACGGGAGAGTCGGCGCTGTCCGACGCGGCAAAGGCGGAAAGCTGGTACAACGCATTCGACAGCGACGCAGTCTATTCGGTTTTACGGGTCGGGAAATTGGAGAACGGGAAGCTTCCCGTAAAATCCGCCGCTGTTACATATACGGTGTCGTTTGAGGAGCCGCGCGTTTTTCGGGGCTTTGTCCGTATCGCGACTCTGACCGATGTGGAGATCATTCTCGATCCCGCCGATCTGAGGGAGATTCCCCTTTTGTCAAGGCGGGAGGAGAATCTGACCTTTACGGTGAACGGCGAGTCAATGATCGCCGATACAATCTCATTTTCTGTCGGATACGAGGGCGACGCGGAGGAATTTAAAAAGCTGGTGGGAGTGGAAAACCGCGATTATGTTTACGCGGAGTTCAGGATGAACGAGCTGCGGATTTCCTATGACACGGAAAGCGGCTATCGGAACGAGGCGGGAAGCGTGAGTGATTTTAAGATCCTGACGACCGATACCGCCGCCGTGATCCGCGGGGATCGGATCTTCGGGCGGGGAGCCGATTCCCCCAAGGCGGAAGCGCTCTATTCGGCTCTCATGAACGGCTTCGATCAATTTTATGACGAAAAGACGGTCGGGATCGTGCTGCTCGATCTGGATTTCGACGGCGAACCCGAGCTTCTTGTCTCGAAAGGAACCGAGGGCGAGGAGAATCGGGACTGTATCGACGTTTCGGTTTATCGGCTCCGGAACGGGGAAATTACCCTGCTCGACACGATCGAGGGGATCACGGACAACGCGTTCGGAGGCGGCGGTTCAAGCGCCGTGCTTGGACTGAAAACGCTTGAAAACGGCGAAAAGGCATGGTTCGCGATGACCGGCGAATATAAAACGGACGAGAAAAAGGGCGGCTGTCGCGAAACGGGAAAGCTCCTGACCCTCGAAAACGGGGAAATTCACGAGGAGGAAATCTTCTCCTTGTGGCAGGAAATGGATCAGCTGTACGTGCCGCGAATCTATTTCGGCGAAACGCCCGCGGAGATTGTGGAAGAGGGTTCGATACAGAAGCTCCAAACCCCGTGGGGCGATTTTTCCGGCTTCGATCAGCACTATATGTATTACGATCTGAAGAACGCGTACTGTGAATCGATTGAACAGTCCGTCTATCTGCTGAGCGACTGGCTTGTCCCGACCGGCAGGCAGTGGAACGGTTTTCCCTTTGTGAATCTGGCGGCACATTTTTCGCCTTCTCCGCGCGATACGGCGAACGCGGTCGCGTTTCTGGTGGATTCCTATTGCTTCGGCGATTACAGCGCGGATTTCGGCGGATATGTTTATAATTTCTATGAAGCGCCCGCGATGAAGCCCGTGATCTATCTGTATCCCGAGGAGAAAATCGAGGTTTCCGTTTCGGTGGACTTTCCGAACGGCGGCGGGCTGACCTGTACTTATCCCGAATACGGCGGGGGCTGGCGGGTGACCGCGCTCCCCGACGGGACGCTTATCGACGAAAGCGGCAATGAGTATTACTGCCTTTATTGGGAGGGCGCGGGTCTTCCGCTCTCCGATCCGGGCGAGGGTTGGTGCGTTCCGGGAGAGGGTACCGCCGGTTTCCTGCGGGAAAAGCTGCTCGAGATCGGGCTGACCGCGCGGGAAGCGAACGAGATGATCATTTACTGGCTCCCGATTCTGCAAAAAAATCCGTATAACCTGATCTCGTTCCATTTTGAGGATTACGACCGCGCGGCGCCGCTTTCCGTTTCGCCGCAGCCCGATACGATGATCCGCGTTTTCATGACGTATACGCCCTTAGCGGAACCGACCGAGCCGAAGCCGCAAAATCTTCCGCGTTATGAGAGGAAGGGCTTTACGCTCGTGGAATGGGGCGGGGGAGAG
>CAZKKZ010000025.1:0-37839 GCA_964553625.1 uncultured Ruminiclostridium sp. | reverse complement strand
TCTTCCGCGTTATGAGAGGAAGGGCTTTACGCTCGTGGAATGGGGCGGGGGAGAGCTTATCGGCTAGCCGATCCGCGCAAATTCCAAAATAAAAAACGCCGTACAGGACGCGAATGACCTGTACGGCGCAGCTTTTATTTACTCTTTTTCCTTCCCGTTTTCAAAATAGCGCATACAAACGACCGCCTTTACGCCCGCGCCGACGTGGCAGGAAATACTGATCGGGAGAGCGTGGAGAATGACCTTGTAATCGGGGAACCGCGCCTGAACGGTTTTCTGCCATTCGAGCGCGGGGGCAAGCTCGCCCGAATACGCCGCCTCGATCTTTACGGGAATCCCCTTGAATCGGTCGGCGAGATCCTTATCAATCGCGTCGAGCATGATCTTTTCCGCGTTCGCCATGCCGCGCGCTTTCGCGAACGCGTCGAGCTTTCCGCCCTGAATCTGTAAAACGGGCTTGAGGTTCAGGATCGTGGCGACCGCCGCGCCCGCCGCCGTCACGCGTCCGCTTTTTTTCAGCAGCTCGAGCGTGTTTACCGCGAGATAAATACTCGCGTGATAGGCGGTTTCCTCGAGCTTTTCGCAGATTTCCGCCGCGCCGAGCCCCGCCTTCGCCATATCGAGCGCGTCGAGCACGGACTGGTGCTGCGTCGGTGAGATCCGGCGGTTGTCCGCGACGAAGACCCGTCCGTTATATTCGGCGGAGAGCGCCTTCGCGGTCGCGGTGGAGCTGCTGATCGCGGAGGACATCGGGATATGGACAAGCTCGTCATATTCCGTCAGGACGCGATCCCAAAGCTCGGTGAGCGAGCCGGGGGAGGGCTGTGAGGTCGAGACGTCCGCGCCGCCCGCGAGCATTTCAAAAAAATGATCGTACGTACAGGTCACGTCCTCGAAGTATTCCTTTCCGTCCACGACAAAGGGCATCGGCAGCAGGAAAACGTCGAGCTTTTCCGCCTCCTCCTTCGTAATGCTGCTGTTTGTGTCGGTGGTGACTGCAATCTTGCTCATACTGTGATTCCTTTCTTTTTCCGCTCCCGCGCTTGACATTTTGCGTAAAGCGTGCTACCATAATCATGAATAAATACCTTATCAGTATAGCTTATTTTCGGGATTTTGTCAATAGCGGATCGGAGAATGAAGAATGTACAAAATCTATATCATCGAGGACGATTTTACGATCGCGGAGCAGATGAAAAAGCACCTCGAGGGCTGGGGCTATGCCGTAAAAACGACGGAGGATTTCCAAAACGCGGTCGCCGAGTTTGCGGCGTTTGATCCGCACATGGTGCTGATCGACATTATGCTCCCGTTTTTTAACGGGTATCATTGGTGCGCGGAGATCCGGAAGCTTTCCGAGGTTCCCGTCATGTTTATTTCCTCCGCCTCCGATAACATGAATATCGTGATGGCGATGAACATGGGCGGGGACGATTTTATCCCGAAGCCCGTCGATCTGAACGTCCTGACCGCGAAGATCGGCGCGCTCCTTCGGCGTACCTACGATATGGGGAGTAAGATTCCCGTTCTGGAATATCGGGGCGCGGTTCTGAACCTGAACGACGCGTCGCTTTCGTATGACGGGACGAAAATCGAGCTGACGAAAAACGAATTCCGCATTTTACAGACGCTTATGGAAAACCGCGGGAAGATTGTGAGCCGCGATACGCTTATGACAAGGCTCTGGCAGATCGACTGCTACGTCGAGGAAAACACGCTCACCGTAAACGTCGCGCGGCTTCGGAAAAAGCTGGAATCGGCGGGTCTCGGCGGCTTTATCAAGACGAAGGTCGGCGCGGGCTATATCGTGGAGTAATGGGAAAGGATTCATAAAATGAAACTGTTTTTCGGCTACATGTTTCGGTACCGCCGTACCGCCGCGCTGCTTCTGCTGTTCGCGTCGGTGACGGCGGCGGTCTTTTTTCTGTACGGCGTTCCGCTCGAGCCGCTTTTGTACGCGGTTCTGCTCTGCGGGGCGGTCTCGCTCGTGATCCTTCTTGTGAATTTTTCTTTTTACAGGCGGCGAATGCTCCTGTACCGCGACATATCGGCGAACCTTCCGCTGATGACGGAGGAGCTTCCGCCCCGGAAGGATCCCGAGTACGAGGCGCTTCGGAAAATGATCCTTCGTCTCGCGGAGACAAACCGGGAGAATCTCTCCCGTCTCAGCGGCGCGCGGCGGGAAAGCATCGAGTATTACACCGTCTGGCTGCACCAGATCAAAACGCCGATTGCCGCCATGCGAATGATCCTTCAGTCGGAGGATACCGAGATGAACCGCGAGCTTTCCGTCGAGCTGTTCCGAATCGAGCAGTACGCGCAGATGGCGCTGTATTATCTGCGGCTCGACAGTCCGTCCTCCGATTTTGTGATCCGTCGTGTTCCGCTCGATCGGATCATCAAGCAGGCGGTGCGTCAATACGCGCCGCTCTTCGTCCGCCGAAGGATCCGCCTGATCTACGAGGGGACGGACGCGCAGGTGCTGACCGACGAGAAATGGCTTTTGTTCCTTCTGGAGCAGCTCCTTTCCAACGCCGTCAAATATACCGGAAACGGCTCGGTCACGATCCGCCTGGAGGAAAACGACGTGCTCAGAATTACGGATACCGGGATCGGGATCGCCGCCGAGGATCTTCCGCGAATTTTTGAAAAGGGTTTTACGGGGCTTTCGGGAAGGACGGATCGGAAATCGACGGGACTGGGGCTGTATCTTTGTAAGCGGACGGCGGATAAGCTCGGTCATAAGCTTACCGTAAGCTCTCGGGTCGGGGAAGGGACAAGCGTTTCGATCGACCTTCATTCCGCCGAACTGGACGTGGAGTAAAAAACAGAGGCTTGCTCTTACAAAAATGTCACACCGAACGCCAAAATGTCACGCGAATCAATTTTTCGGGGCAGAGAATTGTGATACAATGAAATTGCTTCAAAAGAACATCAAAGAAAGGAATGAACTTACGTGGCACTTTTGGAAGTACAGAATCTCGAAAAGGTCTACACGACGCGCTTCGGCGGGAATCAGGTGCGGGCGCTTTCGGGGGTAAGCTTTTCGGTCGAGAGCGGGGAATATGTCTCGATCATGGGAGAGTCCGGCTCGGGAAAAACCACGCTTCTCAACATTCTGGCGGCGCTCGATAAGCCGACGGGCGGCGGCGTGATTCTGGAGGGAAGGCTGCTCGCCTCGGTTCGGGATCAGGAGCTTTCCGCCTTTCGGCGGGATAATCTGGGCTTTGTGTTTCAGGATTTTAACCTCCTCGATTCCTTCAGCCTGAAGGACAACATTTTTCTCCCGCTCGTTCTTTCGGGGAAAAAGCCCGTCGAAATGGAACGGCGGCTTGATCCGATCGCGAAAAGGCTCGGGATCGCGGAGCTTCTGAACAAATTTCCGTATGAGGTCTCGGGCGGACAGAAGCAGCGCGCCGCGGTCGCGCGGGCGATCATTACCGACCCGAAGCTGATCTTAGCGGACGAGCCGACGGGCGCGCTCGATTCAAAGTCCTCGGACGCGCTCTTAAAAATCTTTTCCGAGCTGAACCGATCGGGACAAACGATCCTGATGGTAACCCATTCCGCGAAGGCGGCGAGCCGCTCGGGGAGAGTCCTCTTTATTAAGGACGGCGAGGTATTTCATCAGATTTATCGGGGAAACTGCTCTAACGAGGAGATGTATCAGAAAATTTCCGATACCCTGACCCTGCTTGCTTCGGGCGGTGACGGAAAATGAAAAGATTTTTTTATTTCCGTCTCGCGGCGGTGAATATCCGGAAGAACGGGAAAGCGTATCTCCCGTATCTGCTGACCTGTATTCTTACGGTCGCGATGTACTATATCATGAAATCGCTGTCTTTGAACGAGGGGCTGAACGAGGTGCGGGGATCGGGCGCCGTATCGGCGACGCTCATGCTCGGGAGCATTGTGATCGCGATTTTCGCCTTTATATTTCTGTTTTATACGAACAGCTTTCTGATGAAGAGCCGCAAAAAGGAATTCGGGCTGTATCAGATTCTCGGTATGGAGAAGAAGCACCTCGCGCGCATGATCTCCTGCGAAAGCCTGTATATCGCGATTCTGAGCCTTGCCGGCGGGCTGGGCGCGGGAATGCTTCTCGATAAGCTGATGTATCTTACGATCGCGCGGATCATTCATGCGGAGATTCCCCTCGATCATTATATTTCCGTGGATTCGATCCGATATACGCTGGTTCTGTTTGCGGTTCTTTTCGTGCTGATCCTTTTAAACTCGCTCCGCACCGTTTCCTTCTCCAAGCCGATCGAGCTTTTAAAGGGCGGGAACGTCGGGGAAAAGGAGCCGAAGGTAAAATGGCTCGCGGCGCTGCTCGGGCTGATCTGTCTCGGTGCCGGATATTATCTCGCGGTAACGATCGAGAATCCCGTGGACGCGCTCGTCCTGTTCTTTATCGCGGTCATACTCGTGATCGCGGGGACGTATCTGCTGTTCGTAGCGGGAAGCATCGCGCTTTTAAAGCTCCTGAAGAAAAACAAACGCTATTATTATAAGCCGAAGCATTTTATCGGCGTCTCGGGCATGATCTACCGCATGAAGCAAAACGCCGTGGGATTGGCGAACATCTGCATTTTATCCACGATGGTGCTGGTCATGATCTCCTCGACGAGCGCGCTGATGATCGGCGTGGAGGATATTTTCGCGCAGCGGTATCCTTACGAATTCACCGTGCGGTGCTATGACGGGGAGGACGAAGCCAACGCCGAAGGCGCGGTGAAGGCGATTTATGACAGGCTCGAAGCGGACGGAGTCGCGCGGTCGGACGAGATCGCGTACACGAATTTTGAGGTTTCCGCCGCGATGGGCGAGGATCAAAGCCTGACTCCGATTACGGATCACGATCTGACCCCGACCGAGCGCGTTCGGATTCTGAGCTTCGTCACCGCCGAGGATTACGGAAAATTTGTCGGTCGGGAGATCGAGCTGGGCGAAAAGGAAGTCCTTTTGTACGAGCGCGGAAAGCCGGTCGTGGGAGACGAGCTCTCTCTGTTGGGTGAAAAGTATCGGATTCGGGAGCGGATCGATTCCTTTGTCCACCCGAGCGAGCTGGACGCGTATATCATGCCCGTATACGGGATCGTGGTGCGGGATCGGGCGGAGCTGGACGCGGTTTTCGCGCGTCAGGCGGAGTATTACGGCGGAAATGCGAGCGTCCTCTGCCATTATTTACAGTTCAACACGGCGCTTTCAGCCGAAGAACAGCTCGCGCTGCGCGAAACGCTCCGCGACACGTATTTCGCGCTGGAGGAGAGGGGCGGCTTCTGCCGGATCGAGTGCCGCGAGTATGAGCGCGCCGATATGTACGGGCTGTATGGGAGCTTTTTCTTCCTCGGCATGTTCCTCGGGCTGCTCTTTATCATGGCGGCGGTGCTGATCATTTATTACAAGCAGGTTTCGGAGGGCTATGACGATAAGGAGCGCTTCCAGATCATGCAGAAGGTCGGAATGAGCGCGAAGGAGGTCAAGCGGACGATCCGCTCACAGGTACTGACCGTGTTTTTCCTCCCGCTTCTGACCGCGGGGGTTCACGTCCTGTTCGCTTTCCCGATGATCTCGCGGATCCTGACGCTGTTCCAGCTGATGAATACGGAGCTTTACGTCTGCTGTACGGTAGGCTGCTTCCTGATTTTCGCGCTGATCTACGCGTTCATTTATTTCTTTACGGCAAGGGCGTATTATAAAATTGTTCGGAGGTAAAAACGGAAAATGAGGAAAAAGAAAGGATTTTGTTTTTTAATTGCAGGCGCGGCGCTTTGCGCGCTTTCTTCGGGCTGTCTGTATCAGCCGTGGGACGGGAACGCCCTGAAGGACGCCGCGGTTGAACTGTTTAACGACGCGGTGGAATTCGTCGGGAGCTGCGCGCTTACGGGAGACGCATGGCTGACGGGGACAAGGAAAACGGAATCGGACAATTATAACGGGAGCTATACGGCGGAATACGACCGCTATAACGGTGAGGAGTATCTGTTCGGCGGGACGTCGCTCGAGCCGAAAGGCAGCGTCATGAGGGTCGGTTATACGCTTGAGATCAAGGGCGGGAGCGCCTCTCTCTGCCGGATCGGCGGGGAAGAGGAGGAGACGATCGCGGCGGTCTCCGGCGAGGGGGAATGCGAGCTTTCGCTCGAAGCGGGGGATCATTTTATCGTACTGAAAGGGGAGAATTTTACCGGAAGCCTGACGCTTACGGTTCAGACATGAATACGATCGGAAAAATACTGTCCCGCGTCGTTCGGGCGGTCGGATTTGCGCTCGTGCTTCTTCTGTCGATCCCGACGGGGGCTCTGATCCTCCTGACCCTGTTCGTTCGGCACGGCTCGCGGCGGCTTTCAAATTTCATCGCGGGAAAAACGTAAATCGAGCGGAAAAGCCTTGCATATTTTGCGGAAATGTGTTACAATGGTACAGACAGGGCGGGTATCGAGCGGTATCCGACCGAAATTTAAAAGGAGGACTTATTTCATGACAAATATGCCGCAGGTTAAGATCGGCGTGGTTGCGGTTTCCAGAGACTGCTTCCCCGAGACCCTCTCCGTGACAAGGAGAAAAAATCTGATGAAAGCCTATCTCGCGAAGTATGACGGAGCGGAGATCTACGAATGTCCCATCTGTATCGTGGAGAGCGAAATACATATGGTTCAGGCGCTTGAGGACATTAAAAAGGCGGGCTGCAACGCGCTTTGCGTTTACCTCGGGAATTTCGGTCCCGAGATTTCGGAGACCCTGCTTGCCAAGCACTTTGACGGGCCGGTCATGTTTGCCGCCGCCGCCGAGGAGGACAGTGCGACCAGCTTAGTCGGCGGGCGCGGGGACGCGTACTGCGGAATGCTCAACGCGAGCTATAACTTAAAGCTTCGCGGCGTAAAGGCGTATATCCCCGAATATCCCGTCGGAGACGCCGAGGACGTTGCCGATATGATTCATGAGTTTGTTCCCGTGGCGAAGGCGCTGATCGGACTTTCCGAGCTGAAGATCATCAGCTTCGGTCCCCGTCCGCTTAACTTCCTCGCCTGTAACGCGCCGATTCAGCAGCTTTACAATCTCGGCGTGGAGATCGAGGAAAACTCGGAGCTTGATCTGTTTGAGGCGTTTAAGAAGCATGAGGGCGACCCGCGGATCCCGGACGTCGTCAAGGATATGGAGGCGGAGCTTGGCGCGGGGAACCTCAAGCCGACGATTCTTCCGAAGCTTGCGCAGTATGAGCTGACGCTCCTCGACTGGATCGACGCGCATAAGGGGTATCGGAAGTATGTGGCGCTTGCGGGAAAATGCTGGCCCGCGTTCCAGACGCAGTTCGGCTTCGTTCCCTGCTACGTCAACAGCCGTCTGACGGGGCGGGGGATCCCGGTATCCTGCGAGGTGGATATTTACGGCGCGCTGAGCGAATTTATCGGAACCTGTGTGTCGGGCGACGCGGTAACGCTCCTCGACATCAACAATACCGTTCCGAAGGATATGTATAAGGAATCGATCGAAGGAAAGTTCCCCTATACGCTCGAGGATACGTTTATGGGCTTCCACTGCGGGAATACGACCTCGAAGAAGCTGAACGCCTGCTCGATGAAATATCAGATGATCATGGCGAGAAGCCTTCCCGAGGAGGTAACGCAGGGTACGCTCGAGGGCGATATTGTTCCCGGCGATATTACGTTCTTCCGTCTTCAGAGCACGGCGGACGCGAAGCTCCGCGCGTATGTGGCGCAGGGCGAGGTGCTTCCCGTGGCGACGAAGTCGTTCGGCTCGATCGGTGTATTCGCGATCCCCGAAATGGGAAGATTCTACCGTCACGTCCTGATCGAAAAGAATTATCCGCACCACGGCGCGGTCGCGTTCGGGCATTACGGAAAGGCGCTCTTTAATGTGTTCCGCTACCTCGGCGTCGAGGATATCGGATTTAATCAGCCGAAGGGAATGCTTTACCCGTCGGAAAATCCGTTTTGCTGATTTCGCGGCGCGGTCTTATCGCCGATCCGTATGAAAATTGAATCAAAGCCCGTGAGGGAGTAGGGGCGCTTTCGGAAAACGAAAACGTGGTATACTGCCCTCCATTGCAAACCGTTCGGTTTGCAATGTGCCGATAAAATCGGCAGCAAAGCATAGCTTTGCGAGGGCAGTATGTACTCGGCGCCGGCGGCGATGCCGCCGCAGTACAATGTACTGCTATTGCAAAACAATTGTTTTGCAATAGCGCCGAGTATAAGTCAACATACTGACCGAAAGGTCTGGCTTATCTTAAATCGCGAGACTCACGCGTTCGCCGATATCCGTATCGGCGCGCGCGTGAGTCTTTTTCATGTATGGGACGGGTTCTAATCCTTGCGATTTTTCAGTAAGATAAAACATGGGGCAACAGGAAAGGACGAAAGAAAATGGGAATTTTAGAGCTTTTTCTTCTGGCGGTCGGTCTGTCGATGGATGCGTTCGCAGTGTCGGTCTGTAAGGGGCTGGCGATGAAAAAGGTGAATTTTCGGAGCGCGGCGGTCTGCGGCGCGTGGTTTGGCGGGTTTCAGGCGCTTATGCCGCTGATCGGGTATTTACTCGGTTCGCGCTTTGAGCGGCATATAGACGCGGTCGCCCCTTGGATCGCCTTTGCGCTGCTCACTCTGATCGGCGGGAATATGGTTCGCGACGCCTTCTCAAAAGAAGAGGAAGCTTCGGCGTCGCTCGATTTTAAAACAATGCTGCTGATGGCGGTCGCGACGAGTATTGACGCGCTTGCGGTCGGGATTACCTTCGCCTGCGTCCCGATCCGGATCGCGGAGGCGGGCGCGGTCGTGAATACCCTGATCGCGGTGTGCATGATCGGAGCGACGACTTTTGCGCTGTCCTGCGCGGGCGTAAAGATCGGGAATGTTTTCGGAATGCGCTACCGCGCAAAGGCGGTTCTGATCGGCGGGGTGATTCTGATCCTGATCGGACTGAAAATCCTTTTGGAGCATTTCGGCGTAATTTAAGGCAACACCGCACAATGAACGGTGCTGCCTTTACTTCGCGCTTCATCTTTACGAATTCAATGAAATCAATAAAGGAGCGCTGCAAGACGCTCCTTTATCTTTATGAAAATTCGGTTCAGTTCTTTTTTGCGGCGATCTGTTTTTCCGAAGACCGATTTGCTTTTGCGGACCGTCCCTCGGGGCGCGCCGTGCGGGCGACCTTTCCCCTGCTTTGAGCGGAGGCGGAATTCATATACGAACAAATGACCGTGTTAATGCTTGCGTTAATGCTCATATCACTCCGTCCTTTCCTTAGAGCCTGTTTCGTATCTTCCCGCACACATCTTGCTTGCATATTTCCCGCCATATTGCGCCTAAATTTCTTGACATACGCCAGTATGTCTGCGAAATTTTGACACAATCTGACGAAAAAATCTGACTGCGCAATCTGCGCACGGTCAGACACAAAACAGGCTCTTATTCCTTCATGTATTCTATCGGCAAATTCCGGAAAAAATTTAGCTTTTTTTGGAAAAAATATTGACAAAGCGCCGCGGGGCTTATATAATAAGGATAAAGCCGCAGGGATTGCGGCATCATCGAAAGGAAGGGATTTTATTATGATGAATCATGTCGGAGCGGCGGGGAGCAGAGGCGCTTACCCCACGCAGCCGAAAAACACGGCGCATGAAACCGAAAAGGAAAAGGGCGGGATCAGAACCGCTAAAACCGATGCCTTCGAGCGTGTCGGCGGGACGCGTCTCAGCGAAAAGGCGCAGTCGCTTTTAAAGGAGCTTCAGGCGAAATACCGCGATACGGATTTCATTATCGCCGATTACGGCACCGAGGAAGAAGCGAACCGCCTTTTATCGAGAGGAACCAAGGAATACGGCGTTCTGATCGATCCGGAAACGCTCGAGAAAATGGCTTCGGACGAGAGCGTCCGCGCCGAATACGAGGGTTATATTCAGGATTCGCGCGCGCAGCTGAACGCGGTTTCGGAGCAGCTTGCCGAAAAGGGCGTTTCGGCGCACACGATCAGCGCGAAGGTATCGGGCGACGGAACGATGTCCTTTTTCGCGGAGCTTGAGGAAATGAGCAGGCAGCGCGATGAGCGAATGGAGGAAGCGCGCGAAAAGGCGAAGGAGGACGCAAAAAAGGAAGCGAAGCTTGACGAAAAGAAGGAAGCGGAAAAAGCCGAGGAGGCGAAGAAGGCGGATAAGACCGAAAGAGGTCATCACGGGCGCAAGCCGTATGAGCCGCCGAAGCTTACCTTTATTACCGCGGATTCCGCCGACGAGCTTCTGAAGAAGATTTTCGATTTTTACGGGATTGATCCTTCCGCGGAGCCGATCGAGGCATAAAATTTAATCAGAAATCCTCGTTTTTCTTTGGAAAAACGGGGATTTTTTTGAAAAAGCGATTGTTGGTTTTGTACAGGCTATGGCTCGAAAAGTTGTACAAAACGGAGAAAAATATTTTTTTCGCGTCTTTTTGCCACATTTTATTCTCCGGAAACGTATTGATAGGTAGAAGCCTAGAGAAAGGACGCGAATGATATGAAAAATACACGGAAGCTTACCGCTCTGCTCTGCGCGGCGGCGCTCCTCTGCTCCTGCGATTCCGCGCAGCGAGAGGAAACGGTCGATTCGACCGAAACAACGACCTCGGTCAATACCGCGGCGACCCCCGAAACAACGACCGTCCCCGAAACGACAACCGTGTCCGAAACGGAATCGGACGAATCGGCGGCGGAGGAAATGGGCGCGGACTTGCCGCGCATGGACGGATCGACCTCGGCGATCCCGCTTGAGATCGGGTTAAAAAGCGGATTCCTCGGGATTTCTTACACGCAGGCGAAGCAGCTTGTCTCACATACGACCACGCATGATTCCTTCAAGCGGCTGATCAGCGGGGAGGTCGATCTGATCCTCTCCGTGCCGATCTCGGAGGAGCAGCAAAGGGCGGCGGACGAGGCGGGCGTGACCCTGTACATGGAGCCGGTGGCGAAGGAGGGATTCGTTTTTGTCGTAAATGCGGAGAATCCCGTCGATTCGCTGACGAGTGAACAGCTTCGCGGGATATACAGCGGGGAGATCACGAACTGGGCGCAGGTCGGCGGAAACGACGAGCCGATCCTCGCGTATCAGCGCAACACCGATTCGGGCAGCCAGAATTACATGACCGTATTTATGGGGGATACGCCGATCCTCGCGCCGAAAAAGGAAATGGTCGCGGGTATGATGGGTTCGCTGATGGACGCGGTCGCGTCCTATGACAATTCGGCGGGCGCGATCGGTTATTCGGTGTATTCCTATGCCGCACAGATGTACGCGAACGCGAATCGGGTGAAGTTTATCGCGGTGGACGGGGTCGCGCCCTCGAAGGCGACCATGGCGGACGAAAGCTACCCGCTTTTAAGCTGTACCTACGCGATCTATACGGATCAGTCCCCCGAAAGCGCGCGGAAATTTGTCGAAAAGGCGCTTTCCGACGAGGGGCAGGGCTACGTACTCGAGAGCGGGTATCTCCCCGTGAACGGCATGGAGGTTCCGGAAAAGTACCTGCCGTACGAGGCGGTCGGGACGGGTGAGCCGAAGCCCGCCGATTTCGCGCCCTCGACCGAA
This sequence comes from uncultured Ruminiclostridium sp., assembly GCA_964553625.1. Lineage (GTDB taxonomy): Bacteria > Bacillota > Clostridia > Oscillospirales > Ruminococcaceae > Ruminiclostridium_E. The sequence continues at coordinate 26,261 of CAZKKZ010000025.1, read as the reverse complement.
TACAACTACCTTTCCATACGGGACGGGAACGGAATTCGTGTAAAAGAGGACGGCTATTATCATTTGTCTATTTTGAAGGACAAGGAATTTGAGGAGCGGATCAACGCGGACATTCGCGCCGCGACGGACGAGCTGAAGCGGTACGACGACCCAAAATATTACAAGAAAACAGAATACGATTCCGACGCGGCGGGTTTGACGGCTTACGCTTCCTGTCGGAACGGTTATCTTTCGATTATATTAGTCTATCTTGACCTCGAAACGGAGGTCAGTCCGTGGGTGACGCTGTACGATCGTGCCGTTACGCTCAATTACGACCTGTTCGCGCAGAAGAGGATCGAGCGGTTTTCCGATCTCTTTTATGAGGGGGAGGATTTCGTTCCCGCGGTCAACGAAGCGGTCGGCGAATATCTCACGTCTTCTGTTTATTGTTACCTCAAGGACGAGCAAAAGCTTGACTTTTCGGGCATTCTCGGCGAGCCGCGCCTGTTCACGATCGAAGCGATTCTTTTCGAGCGCGATAATTTGTATTTAAACTGCTCTCTTCCTTTGTATTTCGGCGATTATATCCTTTCTCTGTACAGTCCGGTCGGGCAGTACCGCGATATGAGCGAAATTCTAAACGGCATTCATGCCCCGCATACCGGTGTCGGGTCTTGTCCCGAATGGGAGATGGGATATGTCATAGAGGACGGAAAAATCTATCAGGATATTCTTCGCTCGGCGTTCCATACCGACGAGGAGATCGCGGCGGAAAATCAGTTCCGGCGCGGCTTACAGGATCGGGCGCGGGAATACTTCGCATCGTTCGGCTATGATTGGGCGACGGAGAACGGCGGTTATCATCCTCAATTCGGGATCGAGAAGAACGAGGGTGTGCATTATTATTGTCTCAGGAATTTTTCCGTTGCCGCCGGGGAAGGCGGGTGCGTTTATTTTGACGCGGATACGCTCGAGCCGATCACTTTGAAAACACTGGTCGGCGAGAACTGGCGGGAGTATTTAAGGAAAGAGGACGAGGAGATCGAAAATCTCTGTTTATTCGAGTGGTATGAATACGGAGGAACGGTAACTGTCTTTGCGGCTTACCCGAATGAGGAAGCGTATTCCGGCTATTGGACGGTGATGTTTGAGGTTCCCTTGGAGGAGGTAAACCCGCGCTATTTTGTAACGGAATAAATGAGAGCATATCCTGCGAACGCAAGCTCCGAAGGCAGCGCCGCACATCTCCGCTTTGTCCGGAATAAAATAAAGGCAGAAAACCTTTAAAGGAGGAAGCGTTATGTGCGGAATCGCGGGCTGGGCGGACGCCCGAAACAGCTTGGAGAATCAAGAAGAGATCATTCGGAAAATGCAGCGGGCGATTACACACCGAGGACCCGACGCGGAGGGGCTTTTTTTTGAGCCGTACTGCCGTCTTGCGCATACGAGGCTTGCGGTCATTGATCCGGAAAACGGAAGCCAGCCTATGCGGTTCGGGCGGTTCACCATGGTGTATAACGGTGAGCTTTATAATACGGAAGAGCTTCGCGGCGATCTTCGGAAGCTTGGCGCGGAGTTTGTCACGCAAAGCGACACCGAGGTGCTTTTACAGGCGTATGTCTATTGGGGAAAGGAATGTCTTTCGCGGCTCAACGGAATTTACGCCTTTGCCGTCTGGGACAGCGAGCGGCGAAGCCTTTTTCTCGCGCGGGACCGCGTCGGCGTAAAGCCGCTGTTCTACTATCTCTATGACGGGGGAATCCTATTTGCCTCGGAGATGAAGGCGCTTCTGGCGCACCCGTATGTAAAGCCCGTACTGGACGAGGAGGGGGCAGCTTCCTTACTGATGCTCGGTCCCGCGCGCAAGGGCGGCTGCGGCGTCTTTCAGGGAATCCGTGAGCTGCTTCCGGGAGAATATGGAGTGTTTTCGGACGGAAAGCTGGAAAAAAGGATCTATTGGAGCCTGATCGCGCGTCCGCACAGCGAGACGCTTCCGGAAACGATGGAGCATTTGCGCTTTCTGCTGACGGACAGCATTGAACGGCAGCTTGTGAGCGACGTTCCGCTTTGCACTTTTCTTTCGGGCGGTCTGGATTCCAGTCTGATCAGCGCGATCGCCGCCCGGAAATATCAGCGGGAGGGCAGAATCCTTGATACCTATTCGGTTGACTATAAGGACAACCGGAAGAACTTTGTCGCGTCCGCTTTTCAGCCCGACGAGGACGCGCCCTGGATCGTTAAGATGAGCGAATTTATCGGCTCGGCGCATACCAACGTAGTGATTGATTCGCCGCAGCTCGCCGACGCGCTGATCCCGTCGATGGAAGCGCGCGATCTTCCCGGAATGGCGGATGTGGACAGTTCGCTTTATCTGTTCTGCGGGGAGGTCAAAAAGCGGTTTACCGTGGCGGTAAGCGGCGAGTGCGCGGACGAAATTTTCTGCGGTTATCCGTGGTATCATAAGCCGGAGCTGCTGAATGCCGAGGGGTTTCCTTGGGCGCGCTCAACCGCGCAGCGGGCGGGTCTTCTCCGTAAGGAGCTTTCGGAAAAGATTTCCCCCGCCGAGTATGTGAACCGTGCCGCGGCTGAGACAGCGGAACGCGCTTCCGTGCTGGATTCCGATTCCGAGCGGGAACGCGCCGTTCGGCGAATGTTTATGCTGAATTTTTATTGGTTTATGCAGACGCTTCTGGATCGGAAGGACCGCTGCTCCATGGCGCATGGGTTAGAGGTGCGCGTGCCGTTTTGCGATCACCGTATCGCGGAATACGCCTATAATATTCCGTGGGAAATGAAGACCTTCGGCGGACGGGAAAAGGGACTGGTACGGAAGATCGGCGAGGAATTTCTTCCCTATGATGTCGTTTGGCGCAAAAAATCTCCTTATCCGAAAACGCACAATCCGACCTATGCAAAGCTTGTTTTCGAGCAGTTCCGAAGGCTGAGCGGCGAGAAGGATTTTCGTCTGACCGAGCTTTTAGACCGCGAAAAGATTCGCGAGCTGATTGAAACGGAGGGGAAAAGCTTTTCGGAAAACTGGTACGGGCAATTGATGTGTACGCCGCAGATGTTTGCCTACCTGATTCAGCTTGAGCTTTGGCTCCGGAAATATCAGCCGGAAATTCGTTTGTAACCGTTACGGTTCATCTCGCAATTGCAAGGAATCCACCTTATGAATCCAAAGCGGCAGCTATTGTCTGCCGCTTTGGAAATTTTGGCGTTGATCCGACAAAATGACCAAAATAATCATCGGGAGGAAGAAAAGAGCCGAAAACACTTGCGGAATCAAGAAAAATCGGGTATAATGGAAATACGGACAAGCCGAGTATAAATGATACAAATCAGGAAGGAAAATTTTCAATGATTTATGATACGATAATTATCGGAAGCGGTCCCGCCGGGCTTTCCGCCGCTATTTATGCCCGCCGCGCGCGGCTGAGCGTTGTTGTCGCGGAAAAGGAGGGCATTGGCGCGGGGCAGATCTCCGAAAGCGAACAGGTCGAAAACTATCCCGGTTTATACGGTGAAAACGGATTCGAGCTGGGGGAAAGGTTTCGGCTGCACGCGAGGACGCTCGGCACCCCCTTCAGCGAGGGAGAGGTTATCGAGGTAAAAAAAGAGGCCGGGATATTTTTGAGCGTTTTCTCGAACGGAGCGGTTCTGGAAAGTAAGACCGTGATTTATGCCGCGGGCGCGTCGCACCGAAGGCTGAACGTGACGGGGGAGGATCGGCTTCGGGGAAAAGGGGTCTCATACTGCGCGACCTGTGACGGGCCGCTTTATAAAGGGAAGACGGTGGCGGTAATCGGCGGAGGGGATACCGCGCTCGGCGAGGCGCTTTTTCTGGAAAAGATTGCGCAGACGGTATACCTGATTCATCGCCGTGCGCAGTTTCGCGCCAATCCGACCCTGCGGGAGCGTATCCGCTTGTCCGAACGGATCAGGACGGTGACGGAGGCGGTCGTAACGGAAATCCTCGGCGAAACAAAGGTCAGCGATCTGCGGATCGAGAGAAAGGGAAGGGAAGAACTGCTGCCCGTTGACGGAATTTTTGCCGCGGTCGGCATGATCCCGAATACGGCTGCGGTAAAGCCGCTTGTCTCCCTTGACGAAAGCGGGTATATTATTGCGGGCGAAACGGGCGTTACTTCTGTTGAGGGCTTTTTCGCGGCGGGAGACGTTCGCACCAAGCAGCTTCGGCAGGTGGTGACCGCCGCGTCCGACGGAGCGAACTGCGTTGCCTCCGTTCTGGAATATCTGGATCGCGGAACGCCGAAGCCGACCGAGCGTTCGTAATTCCATATCAAACAAAAATCACCGGCGTCATTGCTGCGCGCCGGTGATTTTCTCTGTATTACATTTGGAAAAAGCCGAGCGGTTCAGCCCGCTCGGCTTTTTCTTATTCGTAATCCACAACGTTTACCCAGTTCAAGAGGAAATCGCGTTCTTCGGGCTTTTCCTTTACAAGCTGGGAAGCCGCGACGATCGGGAGCCAGTGCTGTACGTACTGCTTCGCGGTGTCGCTCTTCCGGCAGAACAGGTTCAGGTACTTTTCCGCAAACTCTTTCTCGTTTTTCAGCGAGAAGAGAAGGTAGGTTCTCGCCGCGTCGGCGGAGGCGTTGCCCTGTGTGGCGTGCGCCCAGTCGATCACGAACGGCGTGCCGTCCTTGGTAATGATGACGTTGCTCGGGTTATAGTCCCCGTGAAGCACCTTAATGTGCTTGGGCATACCGTCGAGACGGGTGTGAAGCTCGTAGCGTGTGGTCGCGTCGATCCCGCTTTCGCTGATCTTGCGGTTCATCTTATCCTTGAGCTTGTTTAAAAGCGGCGCGCGCTTGCTCTGGATCTCAAGCTGAACATTAACGAAAAGCTCCATATACTCGTCGAGCTTATCGGGGTTCTTTTTCATGAGCGCTTCGAGCGTTTCTCCCTCAATATAATCCGTTACGATCGCCCACTTCGAGTCGAATACGCCGACCTCGTGGATCTTCGGAACGTTGAGACCCGTTTCCTCGATTCTGGCGAGATTCAGCGCCTCGTTCAAGACGTTCGCCTTCGGGAAGCTCTCGTCGAAAAGCTTAATGACCTTATTTCCGTCGAGGTAAATCTTTTTACCCTTTCTTTCCGCGATAATCTGATCAAATTTCATAATAGCGTCCTTTCATTTTTCTTTCGTGAAACTCGCTTGTATTTTATTTTTGCGCATTTCCGGCTGCGGAAAAACGCCGGGAGCCGGGTGCGCTTTCGGGAAAACCGTCTTATTTTCTTCCGTAATAAGCGTCGAGATACATCTGCTTGATCTCTTCCATTAACGGATAGCGGGGGTTCGCGCCGGTACACTGATCGTCGAACGCCTGCTCCGTCATGGCGTCGAGACGGTCGAGGAAGTCCTTTTCGTCGATCCCGTACGCCTGAATGGATTCCTTGATTCCGATCTTCCGCTTCAGCTCGTCGAGCGCCTTGATGAAGTTTTCAACCTTTTCGGTATCGTCCTTTCCGGTGAAGCCGCAGCCCTCCGCAAACCGCGCGTACTTCGCGAGCGTCTTCGGATACGCGTACTGTGAGAAGGTACCCATCTTCGCGGGAGCCTCCGCGCAGTTATAGCGAATGACATAATCGATTAAAAGCGCGTTCGCGATTCCGTGCGGAATGTGGTGGAAGGCACCGAGCTTATGCGCCATGGAATGGCATACGCCGAGGAACGCGTTCGCAAACGCCATACCCGCCATGGTCGCCGCGTTCGCCATGCCCTCTCTCGCTTCGGGGTCGTTCGGTCCGTTATCGTAAGCTCTCGGGAGATATTCAAAGATCTGCTTCGCCGCCTCAAGCGCGATACCGTCCGTATAAGGCGTCGCCATAACGGAAACGTAGGCTTCGAGCGCGTGGGTCATCGCGTCGATACCGGAAGCGCTCGTCAGACCCTTCGGCGCGTTCATCATCATGTCCGCGTCCACGATCGCCATGTTCGGGAGAAGCGCGTAGTCCGCGAGCGGATACTTCACGCCCGTCGATTCGTCGGTAATAACCGCGAAGGGGGTCACCTCCGAGCCGGTACCCGCCGAGGTCGGGATCGCGATAAAGTACGCCTTTTCGCCCATTTTCGGGAAGGTGTAGATTCTCTTCCGGATATCGATAAAGCGCATTGCCATATCGAGGAAGTCCGCCTCGGGATGCTCGTAAAGCACCCACATGATCTTCGCCGCGTCCATTGCCGAGCCGCCGCCGAGCGCGATGATCACGTCGGGCTTGAACTGGCTCATCACTGCCGCGCCTTCCTTCGCGCTTGCGAGCGAGGGATCGGGCTCTACGTTAAAGAAGGTCGTGTGCTCGATCCCCATATCGTTCAGCTTCGAGGTGATCGGCTTCGTGTATCCGTTCTGGAATAAGAAAGAGTCGGTAACGATAAACGCTCTCTTTTTGTTCATAACGGTGCCGAGCTCGTCTAACGCGGTCGCTAAGCAGCCTTTCTTAAAGTATACCTTTTCCGGCGCTCTGAACCAAAGCATATTCTCTCTCCTTTCGGCAACCGTCTTAATGTTTAATAAATGCTTTACGCCTACGTTTTCGCTTACCGAGTTCCCGCCCCAAGAGCCGCAGCCGAGGGTCAGCGACGGAACAAGGCGGAAGTTATAAAGATCGCCGATTCCGCCGTGCGAGGAGGGCGTATTGACTAAGATGCGGCAGGTCTTCATGCGAAGCGCGTATTCCTTGATCTTTTCCTTTTCGGTCGTGTCGTTGATATAAAGGGAGGAGGTATGTCCGTAGCCGCCGTCGGCGATCAGACGCTCCGCCTTGGTGAGCGCGTCCTCGAAATCCTTTGCCTTATACATCGCGAGGACGGGAGAAAGCTTTTCGTGAGCGAATTCCTCGCTCAGCTCCACGCTTTCGACCTCGCCGATCAGGATCTTCGTGCTTTGCGGTACGGTCACGCCCGCAAGCTCCGCGATCTTCGCCGCCTTTTGTCCTACGATCTTCGCGTTGAGCGCGCCGTTGATCAGGATCGTCTTTCTGACCTTTTCACATTCGCTGTCGCTCAGGATATGACAGCCTCTTTTTACGAATTCCGCCTTGACCTTTTCATAAACGGGCTCGAGAACGATCACGCTCTGCTCGGAGGCGCAGATCATGCCGTTATCGAAGGTCTTGGAATGAATGATCGAGTTTACGGCGACGTTCACGTCCGCGGTATCGTCGATGATCGCGGGGGTATTGCCCGCGCCGACGCCGAGAGCGGGTTTTCCGCTCGAATAAGCCGCCTTAACCATGCCGGGTCCGCCGGTCGCAAGGATAATATCCGCTTCCTTCATGACGAGGTTGGTCATTTCAAGGCTCGGAACGTCGATCCAGCCGATAATGTCCTCGGGAGCGCCCGCTTTTACCGCCGCGTCGAGAACGATTTTCGCCGCCGCGATCGTGCACTTCTTCGCTCTCGGGTGAGGGCTGATGATAATGCCGTTTCTGGTTTTCAGGGCGATCAGGGTTTTAAAGATCGCGGTCGAGGTCGGGTTTGTGGTCGGGATTACCGCCGCGACGACGCCGATCGGCTCGGCGACCTTCTTGATTCCGAAGGCGGGATCCTCTTCGATAATGCCGCAGGTCTTGGTATTCTTATAGGTGTTATAAATATATTCGGAGGCGTAGTTGTTCTTGATCACCTTATCCTCCGCGACGCCCATGCCGGTTTCCTCTACCGCGAGCTTTGCGAGCGGGATCCGCTGCATATTCGCGGCGATCGCCGCCGCCTTAAAGATCCGATCCACCTGCTCCTGTGAATAGCCGGCGAATTTCTCCTGCGCAGCACGAATCTGCGCCAGCTTTTTCTCGAGCGTTTCCACGCTGTCCACGAGTCCGATTTTTTCCTGTTCCATAAAAACATTCCTTTCTTTAGCGCTTGGGGCGAGCCGACCACTCGGAAAAGACCGCCCGTATGTCCGGAAATGGAGTGTAAAGGCGAAGAAAGACTGTTAAAAAAATCACAATCAAATTCATTTCTTCTTCCTTTATACAACAAAATTATAGCATGATTTTTCCGATTTGTAAAGTGCTTTTATGAAAATTCCCTATATAAAAAACGATATGACAAATTTTACGAAGCTTCTCTCTTTTTTGTAATTTTTTTTGTGCATTTCCGTTTCCCGAGCGGGGAATTTTTGTAAGAAGAAAACGTTTTGCATAAATTTAGGCGATAATATTGACAAAATTCGTGTAATGTGATAAGATAATGGAGAATCAAAAGGAACGCTTTATGTTTATGCGGAAAACCGCTTTGCCGAACGATTTTCGGCGGGGAATCGTCCGCGAAATTTTCTCCATAGGAAAAGGAATGATCGCCGCTATGCTGAACGGATTTAAAATGATCGGGCTTTGTCTTACCAAAGTACAGGACGAGGTCACCTCAAAGCTTTTGCAGCTGCTCTATCGCGAAACGGAAGAAACGGAATATCGCCTGCTGGTTTTCAACAGCTTTCTGGATTTCTTTAAAAAGGATAAATATGGGAGCGGCGCGGCTTCGATCTATAAGCTGATTAACTTTGAGCTTCTCGATATGCTTGTCATAAAGGACGACTGTATTTATGACAAGGAGCTGACCGACAGGCTGATCGGCGAGGCGAAAAAGCGGGGAATCCCCGTTCTGATCCTGTTCGGAGAGCGTGAGGGCTGTTTTTCGCTCGTCCGGAATTCCCGTCCCGTTTTTTCGGAGCTGGTCGAGCACGTTCTTGCCGTTCACGGTCCGCGGGAGATCGGTTTTCTCGCGGGGATCAAGGGCGAGGTGAATTCCGAGGAGCGGCTCGAAAGCTGTCGGGCGGTTATGGAGCGCCGAGGGCTTACTTTAAAAGAGGAGAACATCGCTTACTGTGATTATTGGGAGCTTCCCGTTGAGCGGACGATTGACCGCTGGGCAAAGGAAAAGCGCGTTCCCGAGGCGATCGTCTGCGCGAATGACAGCATGGCTGCGACCGCCTGCGACCGCCTGCGCGGGCATGGCTACCGGGTGCCCGAGGATGTGATCGTAACGGGCTTTGACGGGATCGAAAGCGTTTCCTATCACGAGCCCCGTCTTACCACCTGCTGCGAGGATCTTCCCATGCTCGCGAAGCAGTGCTTTGAGATGATCTGCGGAGCGGTCGAGCGGGGTGAGAAGCCCTTCCGCGCCGAGGAGCGCTATACGCTGCTGTGTTCGGAATCCTGCGGCTGCCGCAGAGAGACCGTCGCGAGCTACCGCACGGACGCCGAACGGCTGTACTCGCTGGTGCAGTCGATGAGAGCGCATGAAAACGTGATTTACAACTGGGCGGATCATCTGGTTGAAAATACGGATATCGGCGAATTCGGAGAAACGCTTTACCGGAATATCCTTCCCGGCTCGTCGGTCGCATTAAACAACGATTTTCTCGTTGCGGCGCGGAAAAAAAAGATTACCGACCCCGAGAATCCGTTTACCGAAAAGATGATCATTCTTTCCGCCTGCGACGAAAATTACGTCAAGCAGAATCAGGAGGTTTTCGATCTTTCGGAGATGATTCCCGATCTGGCGAAATGCCTTGAAAAAAAGGGAATGTATATTTTCCAGTCGATCTACGTCATGGATAAGGTGTTCGGATATTACGTGCTTAAAACGTCGGAGCTTCAAGGGGTCGCGCACCGCCTGCACCGCTTTTTCCGCGTGATGAATCTCGCGTTCGGGACCTTCGTGAGCCGTCTCGAGCAGGAGCACCTTACTTCCGACATTGAGCGTATGCGTTATCGGGACGCGCTTACCGACTTGATGAATATGCGGGGGCTTGTGCGGGAGATCGAAAACCGCCGCGGCGAGGTCCGGCAAAAGAGAATGGCGGTATCCGTTTACTGCGTCGCGCAGTATCGCTTTATTTACGAAAATTACGGGCTTTCGGACGCGGAGGACGCGATCCGCTTCGTTTCCGAGGCGCTCCAGCTCGCGAATCCGATCAATACGATCCTCGCGCGGATCTCGGAAAATGAATTCGCCGTTCTGAATATCGAGGATCCCGCGGAGGACATCGGCGAGATCATTACGCGCGCGGTTTCGGTATTCTTCGGAGTGATCGAAAGCTATAACGACGATATTGTAAAGGATTATTTCGTTGAGGTGAACTGCGGCTGTACGGTCGTTGAGCCGAACTGGGACGGCGATATTCTTTCCTTCTTAAAGGTCGCGAGCGGGGAGATGTATCTGAACCGCTTAAAATCCGGGAGCAGTCCCGTCCTGAAGGAACGGAAAACCTCCGAGGATATGTACCGTATGTTCGACCTCCTGATCGAGCGCGACCTGTTTATTTATCATTTTCAGCCGATCGTCAGCGCCCGGACGGGAGAAATTTACGCTTATGAGGCGCTCATGCGCACGGGCGGGGAGATTCGCATGAACCCGATGGAAATCCTCGATACGGCGAAGGCGTACCGCCGCCTTTACGACGTGGAGATCGCGACCTTCCGGAACGTTCTGAGCTTTGTGACGGAGCACCGCGGCGACTTTGAGGGAAAGCGGGTCTTTATCAACACGATCCCCGGTCATTTTCTGCGTGAGGACGATTACGGCGAGCTTGGGGACACATACCGCGACGTGCTTCGTATGTGTACGATCGAGATCACCGAGCAAAACGATATTTCCGACGAGGAGCTGCTTCGGATCAAGGCGCTCGGCGGCGAGGATTCCGCTTGTCAGCTGGCGGTAGACGATTACGGCGCGGGATATTCCAATATTGTGAACCTGCTTCGCTATAAGCCGCAGGTCATTAAGATCGACCGTTTTCTGATTACCGAGATTCATAAGGACAACAATAAGCAGATGTTTGTACGCAATATTATTGATTTCGCGCAGGCGAACGGCATGCTGACGATTGCGGAGGGGGTCGAGACCTCCGAGGAGCTTTCCGCCGTGATCGGCTACGGTGTTGACCTGATTCAGGGGTTTTATACCGCCCGTCCCGCGCCGCAGCCGCTTCAGGCGCTGTCCGACGAGATTCGGGAAGAGATTCTTTCGGTGAACCGCGCTTTTGGAAGAAGCGCGGTTTGAACGAATCAATCAATAACAAGAACCGCCGAGGAGGAAATCATTATGCTTTTACTCTGTTATCCGAAGTGTACGACCTGTCAAAAAGCGAAAAAATTTTTGGACGACGCGGGGATCGCGTATCGGGAACGCAATATCAAGGAGGAAAACCCGACCTATGACGAGCTATGCGAATGGGTCGAAAAAAGCGGGCTTTCTACCAAGAAATTCTTTAACACGAGCGGTATTCTGTACCGATCCCTCGGGCTTTCGGAGCGGCTTCCCGCCATGTCCGACGAAGAGCGGCTCCGTCTTCTCGCGACGGACGGAATGCTGGTGAAGCGCCCGCTGCTCATTACCGGGGAAAAGGTTTTCGTCGGTTTTCGCGAAAAAGAATGGGAAACGCTCGGGTAACGGCTCCGACCGTTTTCATGAAAAAATTTTCGGCTCTCTATGACCGTGAGAGCCGTTTCTTTTGAGGAAATTTATGGAAATGATCTTACTTGCGGCGGGCTGCTACACGGTGACGTCGCTTTCTGACAAGTACGCGGCGAGTACGGCAAAGCTCGGAGGGATTGAGGTCACTTTTTTAATGGCGGCTGCGACCTCGTTTTTTATGACCCTGCTTCTCCCCCTTCTCGGAATTCCTTTTTCGCCGCTTTCGTGGCAGCTTTTGCTCGCGGTGCTCCTGATCGCGGCGGATAAGCTGCTGGAATTTGTGCTCGGTACGGCGGTTTTGAAGGAGATGAGCGCGTTCGAGCTGAAGGCTTGGCTTGGGGCGGTGCTGTTTCTTTCGTATTTTACCGACGTATTTGCTTACGGCGGAACCTTCAGCCCGATCGGGCTTCTTTTTATTGCGGTGACGGCGGCGGGGCTGGTCTTAATCGCGCGGAGCAACCGAAAAAATGTTCGGTACCGAAGGATCGTCCTTCCGCTTCTTTTTTATCTTTTCACAAAATACGGATACGCGATTGTTATGCGCTATGCCGAGCCCTACGGCGACAGTACGCAGATCTTATATTTTTCGCTGCTCCTGCTTGCCGTCGTTTTGTTCCCGGCGTCGCATATCGTTCGGCTTTTCCGCGAGAAGAAAAAGGGCGTCCTGATCACGGCGGCGACGAAGCTTCCGAACGCGGTCGGGCTTTACGCCGAGAACGCCGCGCTTGCGGTGAGCCTTACGGGATTCTCCATGATCCAGCCGCTGATCCTGATCGCGCTTTTTCTGATCGGCTGTATTCGGGGGGAATATCGGGAAAAACTCGGCGTGGCGGGAGCGGTCGTCTCTATTGCCGGAATTGTGGGGTTTCAATTCCTGAAATAAATTTTTGACATTTTTTGTCCCCCGGGGGTTTTGACGTTCGTTCTTTTAGAATGAAGCGGATCGGGGGCGCTCTGTCGGTGGAGCGCCTTCGGGAAAACGAGAGGAAAGGAGTATGAATCTGTCTTTACGGGATAGCGTCTTTTTCGGTATTCCGTATGTGAACAGATTCCGAATACGGCGATGATTGCGCTCTATATGGCGATGATCGACGAGCCGGAGAGTAAGGCGGATTTTGAGTCGCTTTACCGTACCTATAAGGGACGGCTTTTCGCGCTTGCCTATCGAATCTTAGGAAACCACCACGACGCGGAGGAAGCCGTCAGTCAGGCTTTCTTTACGGTAGCCAGAAGCTTTTCAAAGATTTCTCCCCTCGGTACGCCGCAGCGGGAGGCATATCTGAAGATCGTGACGCGGAACGCGGCGATCGATCTTTACCGTCGTGAAAAAAGAGACGCGTCCTTTCCCTTGGAGGAAATGGACGAGCTTAGCGCGGTTTCGGAGGACGTTTCGGACGAAGTCCTGTCCAAAATGAATTACAGCCGTATTGTCGAGGCGATCCGTTCGCTTCCCGAGCGGTATGCCGAACCGTTATATCTGTTTCACGTCCGCGAGCTTAGCGTAAAGGAGATCGCGGCGGTGCTTTACGAGCAGGAGGAAACGGTAAAAAAGCAGCTCCAGCGCGCGCGGAAAAAGCTGAGGCTTCTGTTGGAGGAAGGCGGTTTTGAAGGCTGTTCCGACATAGGAAAGGAATGATTGTTTTATGCATGAAATATTAAAGCGCGCGCTTGACGAGGCGCTTACCGGCGCGTATGCGGCGGAGCTTCCCGGCGGGGCGGAGGAGACCGCCTTTTCCGAGGACTTTGAGCGGAAAATGCGCGGGCTGATCCGGAGGACGGACCGTCCGATCCAAAAATATATCCCGCTCCTGACCGCCGCCGCGTGCGCGGTGATTGCGATCGGCTGCGCGGTACTTCTTCCGCGGCTTTTGTCGGATCGGATTCCCGTTGAGCCGAACGAGGACGGTACCGTGACGAGCGTAAGCTCCGCGCCGGTTATAGAAGAACCCGTCGAAAGCACGTCCGTGACGGAAACCGTTTCGGACGATACCGAGAAAATCCGGGACGAGAATCCGGGCGCGGTAGGAGCCGGATTCGCCGACGAACCGCTCATATCCGATAAAGAGGATACGACCGAGCGGGACGACGAGGATGGCGTCGACGGAGAAATCGACGCTCCGACTGCCGGTTCTTCCGAGGAAACGAGCCCTCCCGTTCCCGCGGAAACGGACCCGCCCGAAACGGAGATCCCCGATTATGAGGAAATTTTAGAGGAGGACGCTGCGGACAACGATGAGGACGATTCCGACAGCGAGGATTCTATTCCGACGGACGACGATATGGATTACGATTCGGACGATGATGTGAGCTACGATTCGGATTATGATGATATAGCGATTGAAGAGGACAACGACGAGGAAACCGATGAATCGGCGCTTCAGCCGATCGAAAAGCGCGATTCGCTTGACGAGGAGATTCGGGCGCTGCTCGGCTGTTCTCTTTCGGACAGTTACCTGCATTACGGCGGCGGCTATGTGAACGGGAAGAGATATGAGCTTCCGATTGTCGAAGGAATCTCACCCGAAACGTACCGCGATCCCGCGCTGGCGGAGCTGATCGGCGCGGCGAAATATATCGGCGGCGAGCCCGGGGAGGTCGGACTTCCCCTTTTCACGGGCAATATCGGAAAGGCGGCGCCCGTGATCCCTCCCGTTCGGGAAAGCGATCAGTCCGATCGGAACAGCTATGACGAAATTTATTTCGGGGAGGAAGCGTGGGTCGCCGACGAGGAGGACGAGATCGACACGCCGACCGAAACGGTTTATCTGGAGATTTTCTCAAACGGAAATGTCTGCGTCCGTAAAGAAGGATACGGGGGCGAGGCGTATTACCGGCTGGAGGACGAGGCGCTTCAAAAGCTCGCCGAGCGGATTGAGACGCGGTTTTCCGTAAAGGAGCCGGAAACGGTCGGCGAGCTGACCGAACAGCTCGGTTCGGCGGAGGACTACGCGCAGGTGTATGTTGGGATTCGGAATTACTATGACTGCACCATGTACGGGGAGCTTTCCGACGGCTCGTTCCTTGAGGCTCTGCTTCGGAAATACAGGAAAGCGGAGATTCGGAAGGAAGAGACTTACGGAAACGCGCCGATTCAGATTTCCTTGACTTCGCGAAAATCGCTTCGGACGGAGAACTTTATGTTCTATTCGGACGGTACGGTAAAAATGCTCGGCGGCGGCGTTTTTAAGATTGACGAGTCGGAGGTTCGCGCGATCTTAACGGAATACTGTCGGCAGAAGGGTCTTGCTCCGCCCGTATTTTACGAAACGCTCGGCGAATATCTCGTGGGGAAGAACTTTACCGTTTTGAACGCCGCAAGGATTTACGCGCGGGACATGAGCGATGATGTTTCTTTAAGCGGCGACGATGCGGAAATCCGCGCTTTGGTCGAAAAATATGCGGCGGAAAGCGAGCTTCTCCCCGATGGTCGGGGCGTATCGTTCGGGGAGCGGGAAAGCATAACGCTCGAGCCTGCGGGGTGGTTTCCTTCTCTTCGGATCAGTCGGAACGAGATTCAGATCGGATATTCGGGGAATATTTTCAAAACTCCCGACGGGCTGTACGATAAGCTTTACGCGATCATTTCCGAAAAAGGAGAATCGCCGTACACGGCGCAGGACGAGGATTATTACGACGATGATGTTGTCTATGAGGATTGAGAAATAAACAAAATAGCCGCCCGCGGTGATCTGCGGGCGGTTATTCATAGATCGCAAACATTCCGCCGTGCAGGGGGCGGATTAGGTCGGAAAGCTCGAGGTCGAGCAGGATTTCGTTTAAATAAGCGAGTTCGCAGGGGATTTCGTCAAAAATCCGGTCAAAGGAGATCGGCTCGCCGTTTTCCGAGATTTTCCGGTAGACGAGCTCATGCAGCTCGGAATCGAAGCTTTCCTTTTCGGGGAGATCGGTTTCTTTTTCCTTTGGGGCAGGAGCGGCGAATTCGGGAGCTGCTTTGGGAACGGCTTTTTTCGGCGGCTTGATCGGATTCGGTCGGTACTCGCCGTCATAAACGGGGACAAGATCTTTTTCGTCAAACAGGATCGACGCGCCCGCGCGGACGAAACGCGCGGTTCCCGCGTATTCCTTGGCGAAAATGTTATGCGGCGGAAGAAAAAAGACGCGTCCCGCGTACTCCGCCGCCTTCAGGGCGCCGCTTTTCGTCCCCGCCTGAAAGATCAGAAGCGCTTTTGAAATTCCGCCGACGAGTCTTGCGCGGCGGAGAAACGTTCCCGGAGCGGATTTTGTTTCGGGGAGCAGCTCGGTCACGGCGCAGCCGCCGTTTTTCAGGAGCAGCCCGCGCAGGACGCGGCTCCCGTCGGGATATTCATGATCGAAGCCGCAGGGCAGAATCTCCACAAAGGGACGCTTCGCCCGAAGCGCGCAGATCGCGCTTAGTTCGTCGCAGCCGTAGGAAAGCGAGCCGACGAGGGTGTATTTTTGGCAAAGGCGGGTGCAGAGCCGCTCCTGTACCTCAATGGTATAAGGGGTAATGTCGCGGGAGCCTGCCGTGGACAGGAGCTTTCCCGAGAGGAGTCGGACGTTTCCCCGCGCGAACAGCAGGCAGGGCGGGTTTTCGATCCGTTTCAGCGGTTCGGGATAAAACGCGCCGCCGATCGGGATCGTATGGATTCCCCTCGCTTCAAGCGAGAGGAGGCGTTTCCGCGCTTCTTCGAGGGTCACGCCGGCAGCGCGTTCGACCGCCTCCCGTCCCGCGAGAGAGGTGTTGTCCCGAAAGGCGCGGTATACGGCTTCGCCGCTCCCGAAGCGGGACAGAAGCTCGGTGATCTGCGGATTCCCCGCGCCGAGCGCCATGACCAGCCATAGAAGATATTCCTTTTCCATTGTTCTCTCCGTCTGATCGGGGTGATCTTTTCCGTACTTTTTATTTTATGTGCAGGCGCATGTGCCGCCAAGCCGGAGTCTGTTCCGTTCGGCGAGGAGGGGAAGATCGGAGCAAGCGCATTTCGTCAGTTTCACGATTGTTCCCTCCGCAGCAGGTCTTTTCGTTTCAAGCCGTTTTTCTTCGCGCGGGGAAGCCATACCGACCGCGACGCCTGAAACCGCCACAGGGCGCGGGGGAATTTCGGGGAAAGGAAAAGATCCTCTCCCGTCCTTCGGGTCAGCAGGTTTTCCGCGAAAATATCCAGCGCCCGTCCGAGATTTTGATACGGACCGTGACCGAGCGGAATCTCCTTCAGAAACGGGAGCATTTCTCCCGCGCCGACGCCGATCGCCTGTCCCCATTTCAGTCCCGCCGCGGCGCACCAGTTTTTCATTTGTTCGGCGGCAATCCGGTTTTGCGTTCCCTCAAAAAAGCCGTTGTTGAGGATACAGTATACCCGCGTTTTCGCGGACAGTCCGCCTTTTTCCTTTAAATCGTTCAGCAGCCGCAGCAGGTGAGAAGGGATACTGTCCACATAAAGCGGGAAAGCGAAAACGAGTGCGCCGCTTTCCGCGATGTCGCGGTACAGCGCTTCCCCGAAGCCCTTTGACGCGACCCGGTGAAGCTTTACTTCGTCCGTTTCCCGAAATTTGGAAGCGAGCGCCCGGATCAGAAGCTCCGACGTATTTTCGCCCGCTTTCGGGCTGCCGTTGATGATACAGATTTTCATGGGCGTAATGTTTTTCCCTCCCGCTTCTTATCGTAAAAAATCTTCTTCGCAGCAGAAATCCTCCGGCTGCTCATAGAACGCCGTTTTATACTCCGATATGTAAAAATTTCTGCAATTTGCCTTGACAAGCTTGTTCGCCGTTTCGATTTCGCGGGGCGAAACGGCTTCTCCGTAAAAATAGACGGAGAGGGTCGGCTCTTTTTTGTATCTCCGTCGGTGATGTGTTTCGCCGCCGACCGTCTGAAAGAAGGGGAGCAGATAAGAAATGCTCCGATCCAGCATATTTTTCACAAACGGGCTGTATCCCCCGAAGCAGCACCTGCTGATGATAATCAGGCGATCCGTTCGGGAGAGAAGCCCGCCCATATTTTCATAACCGTCCTTGAGGACGCAAACGCCGGGCGTCTTAATCCAGCAGCCGAAGCAGCCGATGCAGCTTTGAGCCGTTCCGTTGTCGGAGATGACCGCCGTATCGCTCGGTATTTGGGAAAAAGCGGCTTGAAACCGCTCGTCCGACAGGTCGTGAATGATCGTGTTCATGTTTGAACTGTTCCTTTCCGATGAGATCGCGGACGGGGCTTTTCCCGTCGGGGTGGTACGCCTGCACAAAAATCAGCCTTTTTTCTTTAAGATCATCTTCACCGCCATGAGCCCGCACTGGTAATTCAGCAGAACGATCAGCCCGAACAGAAGCGCCAGCGCCGCGTAATAAAAAATCGGTTCGGTGATAAAAAAGATCACAAGGCTCATCAGCAGAAGGATCGTCGAATTCGCGAGCATTTTCGGGAGCTTCAGATCCATTCGGATCATTCTCCGCGTATCCGCCGCGCGGAGAATGAAAATAATCAGGAAACTGATCAATCCGGAGAGCGCCGCGCCGTGAAGCCCCATCAGAAGAATCAGAAGTGCATTTAAGATCAGGTTCGCGCCCGCGCCGATCGCGGCGGTCACCATGGAGCGGACGGATTTCTTCGAGGCGACGTAAACGCTCCCCATAAAGGTCGAAAAGCAGGTAAAAGAAACCGAGAGAATCATAAACGGCGTGTACTGATAAGCGATATGGAACTCGGGGTCGCAGATAAGCTGAACGGCGGGCTTGATGACAAGCATTAAGCCGCCCGCGATCACGTAGACGAAGGACTGAAAAATATTGAAAACGTTGGTGTAAAAATTCGCGATCGTGCGGGAATTTTTTTCTGTGATCGCCGACATATTCCACGCCTGCGAAAAGATTCCCGAAAAGATCGAGATCATGCTCGGGAGCTTATACGCCGCCTTATACAGTCCGCTTTCCTCAAAGCCGATCATGCTTGAAACAAAAAAGCTTCCCGACGAGTTGATGATCCACCACATGACCGAGGTCGGGATCATCGGGATACAAAAGCGGAGCATTGCCTTTAAAATCTCACGATCCAGCTTAAAGAGCGTAAAGTAGCGGTGAAGCCCCGCCATAACCCACAAAAAGACGATCGAGCAGACATCCGCCAGAATGACCGAAAGGAGATAGCCGATATTCCCGAGCTGAAGCCAGAATAAAAGGACGAGGTTGAACAGAATGTTCATGATCGTCGTAAGGATCCCGTCGAGCGCGTACAGCCGCACATATCCCGCCGAGCGCACGAACAGGGCGCAGCAGCTTTTCAGGCTCCCGGTCGCGACGTAAAGAATCGTGATCCACGCGTAATCCCGTAAAAGAGCGAGAACCGCGTTATCGGGAAAGAGCATCGAAAAAAGCCCGATCAGCGGGACAAACAAAAGACAGGCGGTCAGCCCCGCGAACGTCACGCGAAGCCCGATCGAGAAAACCTGCCGGTTATTATACGCCTTGTCCAGCCCGAAGCGGATCAGCGATTCCCCGACGGAAAGCGTCGCCACCGACATCAGAAGCGTCGCGGCGTCGATGATGTTGTTGATCTCGCCGTAGCCCGTTTTTCCGAGCGCCGCCTGATAAAACCCCATCATCAGGATCACGAGGAATTTCGAGCCGAACTGCCCGATCCCGAGAATGATCGTATTCGCCGCGAGGGCTTTATAACGGTTCAAAGGTAAATCATTCCTTTCCAGACATGCTCTTATGTTCGGCGCTGTTGAAAAAACTCGCTCAATAAAGCGGCGCATTCTTGTTCCAAAATACGGCTCCGTACAAGCGGCTTGTGCCCGAAGCGTTCCTCAAAAAGCGCCGTCACCGACGAACAGGCGCCCCCGTTTTCGTCGAACGCGCCGTATACGACGCGTTTCAGGCGGGAGCGGATTACCGCGCCCGCGCACATCGGACAGGGCTCAAGCGTGACGTACAGGGTGCAGTCCGAAAGCCGCCAGTTCTCCTTGTTTTTTGCCGCCTCCTCGATCGCGAGGATCTCGGCGTGTCCCGTCGGGCGGCACTGTGTTTCGCAGACGTTGTGTCCGCGCCCGATCACCTCGCCGTTTTCGTCCGTGACGATCGCGCCGACGGGGACTTCGCCGAGCGCCGCCGCTTTTTTCGCCTCCTCGATCGCGAGAAGCATCATTTCCTCGTCAAGTAACATGAAGCAAAAACGCCTTCGCGCCGTGCGGCGGGAGGGAAACGGAGAACGAATCCGTCCCCGTCAGCGTTTCGCCGCTCCAGAGCTCCTCCGCGGAAAACGCGCCGTCCAGCTCGAGATCACAGAGCGGTACCGTAAGCTCGCCCGCTTTTTCTCCCGTGTTAAATACGGCGAGGTACTGCCCGCCCTCGGCGCAGACCGCCGTCCAGAGAATGTATTCCGTTCCGCCGATTTCGCGCCGCCATACGGGGTGGGAATGGCGGGCGTTTTTGTGCATGGCGAGGATTCCTTCGTTGGTGAGCAGGCGCATGGTAAAATCGTCGAAGCCCGTCATTTCGCCGCCGATCATGAGCGGCGAACGGAAAATGCACCAAAGGGTCAGCATGGTGATCTGCTCGTCCTCGGTGAATTTCGTGCGGTTTGCGGGACCGTAGTCCTGAAGGATCGGACCGATCGGGAGCATATCCGCGTCGGGCCAGTTTCCCGCGCCGGTATGAACGCACCACCGTTCCGCGCGGGAGAACATATCATAGAGCAGCTCCCACTTATCCCAGAAATCGTCGGTGATTCGCCAGAGGTCGGCGGTCTCCTTATAAAGCTCCGCCTTTTCGGGGAGCGCGGGACCCGGCGAAAGGCTCAGCACCATGTCGCGCCCGCAGTCCTTCAGCGCGCGGCTCAGAAGCTTCAGCTCCGCTTCCTCGTGCGGAAGCTCGCGGCAGATGTCGTCGCACTTGATATAATCGACCCCCCACGAGGCGTACAGCTCGAAAATACTGTCATAATACGCCCTCGCGCCTTCCTTGGAAGGATCGACCCCGTACATATCGGGGTTCCAGTTACAGATCGACGAAAATCTCGCGATCTCCCGCGCGGTCCGATCCGTCCCCTTGATTTTCAGGTTTTTGGCGACCGCCTCGCGCGGGATCCCGCGCATAATATGGATTCCGAATTTCAGCCCGAGAGAATGTACGTATTCGGCGAGCGGCGCAAAGCCTTTCCCGCCCGCGGAGGAGGGGAAACGGTTCTCGGCGGGGATTACGCGGGAATATTCGTCCATACAAAGCGGGGCGAAGGGGTGATACTCGTGGCTGTCGGCGGTCGGCTCGTACCACTGAATGTCCACGACGATATATTCCCAGCCGTATTGCTTCAAATGCTTTGCCATAAAATCGGCGTTTTTCCGGACGGTCTCCTCGTTTACCGAGGCACCGTAGCAGTCCCAGCTGTTCCAGCCCATCGGGGCGGTTTTCGCGACAATTTTTTTCATTCCGTTTCTCCGTTTTCTTCGCATGTCCCGTATTTTTCGCGATAATTTTTTATGCACTGCGCAATGATCTCGGCGGCGGCTTTATGCCCCTGAACCTCGTTGACGGCGGTGCTTTTTCCTTCAAGCTGCTTATAAACGCGGAAGAAATGCTGCATTTCCTCAAAAATATGCGCGGGGAGCGCCTCGATGCTCCGATAGGAGTTATAGTTCGGATCCTCGAAGGCAATCGCGATGATCTTTTCGTCGTTCTTTCCGTTGTCGATCATGTTAATCACGCCGATCGGATAGGAGGGGACGAGCACGAGCGGCTGGATCGGCTCGTTGCAGAGAACGAGAACGTCGAGCGGGTCGCCGTCGTCCGCGAGCGTTTTCGGAATAAAGCCGTAATTCGCGGGGTAGTGGGTAGAGGTATAAAGAATGCGGTCGAGGATCAGAAGACCGCTTTTCTTATCGAGCTCGTATTTCATTTTGCTTCCGCGCGAGATCTCGATCACCGAGAGAAAGTTATAGGGGGTGATCCGCTCGCTGTCAATGTCGTGCCATACGTTCATAGGTTGATTGTCCTTTCCGCTGCTGTTCGTTTTAGTTATGCTTCGGGGAAGAATTCCGCGATCGTCCGCGCCGCGTAAACGCCGGAGGCGGACGCTTGGGACAGGGAATGGGTCACGCCCGAGCCGTCGCCGAGCACATACAGTCCCTTTACGGAGGTTTCGAGGTGTTCGTCCACGCAGACGTGCGAGTTATAGAACTTGACCTCGACGCCGTAAAGGAGGGTGTCGTCGTTCGCGGTTCCGGGCGCGATCTTGTCGAGCGCGTAGATCATTTCGATAATATCGTCGAGCTGGCGCTTCGGGATCACAAGGCTGAGGTCGCCCGGCGTCGCCTTCAGCGTGGGGGTCAGAAAGCACTGGGAAAACCGGTGGGCATTTGTACGCCGTCCCGCGACGAGGTCGGCGAAGCGCTGTACCAGTACGCCGCCCCCGAGCATATTGGAAAGCCCCGCGATCGACTCGCCGTAAAGATTGCTGTCCTTAAACGGCTCGGAAAAGGTGTTCGAGACGAGAAGCGCGAAATTCGTATTCTCGGTGTGCAGGGCGGGATCGGCGTAGCTGTGTCCGTTTACGGTAATGATCCCGTTCGTGTTTTCATTCACGACCTCGCCGTAGGGATTCATGCAGAAGGTGCGCACAAGGTCGCCGTACTTTTTCGTGCGGTAAACGATCTTGCTTTCGTAGACCTGCTTTGTGATATGCTCGAACACGGCGGCGGGAAGCTCTACCCGCACGCCGATGTCCACGCGGTTGCTTTTCGTCTCGATCCCGAATTTCTTACAAAGCTCGGAGATCCATTTCGACCCCGATCTTCCCGCCGCGACGGCGACCTTCCGGCAGGTGTACCCGCCCCGATCGGTATTGACTAAGAACCCGTCCGCGTTCTTCGTAACCGAAAAGACCTCCTCGCGGAAACGAATGTCGAGCTTTTTTTCAATCGCGTTATAGATGTTTTGGAGGATTTCGCGGTTCCGGTCGGTTCCGAGGTGGCGCACCTTCGCGTCGAGAAGGTGAAGGTCGTACTTGAGCGCTTCCGCCTTCAGTCTGCTTGAAACGGTGCTGTAAAGCTTCGCGCCCGCGCCGCCCATTTCGAGGTTGACCCGATCAACGTATTCCATCAGGCGGATCGCTTCCTCCTTTCCCGTATGGGCATAGAGATCGCCACCGAACGCGTTGGTGATATTATATTTTCCGTCGGACATTCCGCCCGCGCCGCCGAAGCCGTTCATAATGCTGCAGGTCTTGCAGTGAACGCAGGAGGTGATTTTTTCGCCGTCGATCGGACAGCGGCGGCTCTGGATCGGTCCGCCGCGGTCGATCATGCAGACGCGAAGCGCGGGGCGAAGCTTCGTCAGCTCGTAAGCCGTAAAAACGCCGCTCGCGCCCGCGCCGATAATGATTACGTCGTAATCGTTCGATTGATTCACCGGTTTTTCCTTTCCCGATCAGTATTCGTTCAGGTCGAGAAAATCCTCGATCTGGACATAGGAGACTTCTTCGTCCGATTTTTTGAACTTGTATTTTTCCGCGCGCTGCTCCGGGGTAAGCGTATAGTAATCGCGGTAAATTTCCGAAGCGGCGGCGTAGTCGGTCTTATCGTCCGCGCGGCGGATCCAGTAGCAGTCTCCCGGAAGGATCCCATAGGTCTTACGGATAATCCGATAGGGGTTATATTCCGTAAGCCCGAGCCGCGCCAGCTCTGCGGGAGCCACATAAGGGCTGTCGCCGAATACCCGGGAGCGGAGCAGATAGTAAATATCGCTCATGCGGAGCTTTCGTCCCGTCGAGGTAAGGATCGGAATGTCCGTATTGATATTATAGGCGTAATCGACCGTTTCGTCCTCCGATACGGAATAGACGCACAGCAGATTATTCGCCCACAGCAGCTCCAGCTTCAGCGGCAGAGGAATCTCAAACGGCTCCCCCGAAATCGGGATATAGGTGTTTGCTTTTATGATTTTCAATCACAGTCGCTCCTTTCGGAATGGGTGATAAAGCATTGTAAATGTTATTATAGCATATTTTATGGAAGATTTCAATATTATTTCTTGACTTTCGCACAAAAATGTTGTAAGATATAATAGAATTGTTTTCGTTTTGTATGGGGAGCGGTTTTCATGGCTGTCCGCACGGGCGTCACGGTTCAGCAGAACACGAAGCGCGCTTCGGAAAGGGAACGGTCACAGGCATGAAGGAACTGCTGGAGACGGGGGTACAGTTTGACCTCAATTATTATGAGAACGAGGAAGCCCTGATCGGGAAGATCAAGGGTTATTCCGCCGCCGTGCGCGAAAATCTCGCCACGGGGAGCTATGGGATTCTTTTATGGGTCAGGGCGGGGGAATACGCGGCGGTAAAGCCGCCGGAGGATTACCTGAACGAGCAGAAGCGGTTTTCTCCCGATCTGATCCGCAATTTCCGCGTTACCGAGCGGGGGATCGCGGTCGCTCTCGCGCGGACGGAGGACGCGTTCGCGAATGTGACGCATTTAAAACGTTTTCTTTATAATTTCGCCGATTATCTTTCCTTGAATTTTTACGTGAACTGCTGCTGTGAATGCGGGGCGGCGGGGGAGCTTGGAATCTATGACGCGAACGGCGTGATCACGCAGGCCTGCGGAACGTGCGGAGCGGGTTACCGCCCGATTCTTCCGGCTGCGGAAAAACCTTCCTTTGAACATAAGGAGGACGCGCTTTTTTCGGCAAGCGGGATCGGGGCGGTCGGCTCCGCCGCTTTTGCGGAGGAAAGTGCCCTAAAAATAACGGAAGCGGACAAGCCGCCGGCAGAAAGCCTGCCCGAACAGGCGGAGCCTGTCGCCGATTTTGCGGTGGAAAATCCGCGGAGCGAGTCGGCGGACGGCTTCGGGTCGCTCTTATTCGGGGCGGAGGAGGAAGAGAAGCCGGAACCGCCGAAGTCGGCGCTTTTTGAGGAAATGGAACGCGAATTTTTACGCGAGCAGGCGGAAGCGGTGGAAACGGCGCTTCCGGAAACGCCGGAGGACGACGGCTTTGACGACCTGTTTATCGACGGAGCGTATGAGGAGCCGCCGGAGCTTCCGCCGGAGAAGCCGAAGCGGGAAGCCGTTCCCGAGGTGGGCTTCAGCGAGCTTTTAATCAACGACGACGGGGAAGTGGAGCTGAAAAAAGAGGAGCCCGAGGAGGACGACGGGACGGTCGTGACCGAAATTCGGGATGACAGCAACGACGGCGCTCCGATCGATGTGACCGAGATCGAATCGCTTGTGTTAAACCCGACCGTTACCACGGGGCACCCGCAGCTGAACGCGGAGGAGACTCCGCTCGGCTTTGACGGAAGGGTTCCGCTTGTCAATCCGAACTCAAATCGCGATGAGAGGCAGGTTTCGCCGCCCGATGGACCCGATGCGGTTACGCCGCTTTCGGAGGAGAACAACGCTTACGCGGCTTCGGCGCGTCCCGCGGACAGGGACGGTTCTTACGCGGTGGGATACGCGTCGTCCGGCAATATGATTGATCGGGACGCGCGGGGAATGACGGTTGAGGATAAAAGGCGTTCCGCGCCCCCTCCCTACAATCAGAAGCAGGAGTACGGCGCGGGACTGAGCGGCGCTTCGTCGCCGGCGCCTTACGATCCGAGCAGTATCCATTCCGATTATGCCCGCCATGTCTTTCGGCGAAGCAACGCGTTTATGGGAATCATCGGCGCGCTGACCTGCGGCGTGATCGGCGTAGTGATCTGGGTGCTGATCGCGTATTTTCTGAATCTGATCACGCGGTTCGGCGCGATCGCGATTGTTCTGACGACCTTCGGCGGCTATTATCTCGCGGGGCGGGCGATGGATAAAAAAGGAATCGTGATCAGCTCCGTTCTGTCGCTGTTTATGACGTTTGTCGGTGTGGTAACGATGACCGCCGTTGATGTTCGGACGTCGATCGCGGAGGCGTTCGGGGTCGAAATTTCCTTTTTTGAAACGCTGAACTGGCTGAATTATTTTCTGCAGACGGACGCGGCGATCAAGGGCGAGTTTATGGGAAATCTCGGTTTTTCGTTTGTCGCGACGGGGATTTCGGTGATTGTGGCGTTTATTTATCTTTGGAGGCAAGCGGACTGACGTTGTAAGGAGAGGGCTTATGGTGCGCGAAGCGAAGTGGGAAGATCTGGCTGAGATTTTGGAGCTGTATTTGCATCTGCACGAAAACAGTATTCCGGCGGAAAGCGTTGCGCTGGAGGAGACTTGGCGGCGGATCATGGAGGACGATGATCATCACCTGATTGTGAAAACGGTTGACGGGAAAATCGTTTCCTCATGTGTTTGCGTGATCGTTCCGAATTTAACGCATCATGTCCGTCCATATGCGATTGTGGAGAATGTCGTTATCCATTCCGATTTCCGAAGAAGGGGTTATGCTTCGGAGTGTCTGGATTACGCGAAGGCGGTCGCGAAAAAGAAGGATTGCTATAAGATCATGCTGCTGACAGGGTCAAAGGATCCGGGCGTTTTGGATTTTTACAGGCGCGCGGGTTATAACGGCACGGATAAAACCGCCTTTATTCAATGGTTGGACACATAAGAGCGGATTTTTAAATAAATTCGCAAAACCTCTTGACAAGCGATTTAAAAAGTGATAAGATGAAAGGCAAGCCGCTCTTGGGAGAGAGGAGATACCGAAAAAGGAGACGGAATTCAAGAAAAGAAAAATTTTTTGAAAAAAGTTGAAAAAAGGTATTGACAAACTCGAAAAAGTGTGGTATAGTATTAAAGCTGTCGCAAGACAGCCGGTTGAGGAAACGAAACCACCGCACCTTGAAAATTGAACAATCGGAAAGAATCGAAGTTAATAAAAGAACCCTTGAAAATTCATCAAGGAAAGATTCTGGACAAACGAAACGACAAGAAAT
>CAZKKZ010000024.1:0-38012 GCA_964553625.1 uncultured Ruminiclostridium sp. | reverse complement strand
TTTTCGTGAATTTTTCTTTTTTCTCTTGACAAATCATAGCTGGTCACCTCCTTTCTGTTTTCAGAGCTTGTGTTCATAGGATTTGTGCGCGGATTTTCGAGCAGATTTTGTCGAGGATAAGACAAAATTTCGCAGGCTTGCTGCCGCAAGTCAAGAAATTTTAACGCAGTCATCGGCAAAATCTGCCGAAAAGACGCGTGCAATATCCTATGAATACATGCTCTCAGTATACTCCGGTTTGCCGTTCCCGTCAAGCAACGGACTGTTGCGGGGCGTACCGATGCAGAAAACGGAAAGAGCAAAATGATCTTATGCGGGGGCACCGCCCCCGCACCCCCGCAAGCCTTTGAAAAGGCTTGACCTAAATTTTTGAATTGCTTTTTCCGATCATCTCAAAGCAAAAAATCTGTGGTATTCGGCGAATTTTCAGCGAAAATGTGTCGAATACCACAGATTTTCTTTTTTTACAAAACTTTGTTAAAACAATATTGCCTTTCGCTTCCTTTCGGTACCGAAAGGAAGCAGGGGCGGCAAGCAAGGATGCTTGCAGGCGAACGCCCCAAGCGCCGCATGGACGCGGCGCAAATAAAGCGTTCACCGAGGGACAAGCGTCCCCCAAAAAACATAAATTTTCTCTTAAAGTTCTCTTAAAATTTCTCTCAAATCCTCACTTTGCCGCGGCGTTTTCGCGCGTGAGCCAGATATTCGCCACGTCGAGCGCCTCGAAGAGGCTGTTCCGGTCGCTGGTCTTTACGACCATATCCTTCGGATCGATGTCCTTCGCCGTGCGCATGAGGGAGACCTTCAGCTTATCCGCGATGTCGATCCCATTTTCGTTGTGCGACGAGGTGATCCGGATCGTCGTTACGAATTCGTCGCTCATGCTCCCGTAATAAATCTGCTTCTTGTTCCGCACAAGCGGGAATCCTTTATAAGAGAAAAATTCTTCCGCCATTTCAATCGTCCTTTCTTCGGCAAGCCGAATTGTATAAAATTACCTTAAATATACGTATAGTTTTATTATAGCACACCTGCCCCTAAAAATCAATAGGTCAGAATAATTTCCCCGCCGTTTAAATAGCTTTTGACATTTTCGTAAAGGCGGCTCATATAGATCTGCTTCGTTTTAAAAAGATTTTCCCCGTTTACATTGATGATAACCCGCCGGTCGTCCTTCGCGCTGTAAAATTTTACGACATTTTCGCCGCGGCTCTCGTCCGCGTAAATATAGTGGATTTCCGCGAGAAGCTCGTCCTCCCCGCCGTCGAAATAAAGCTCGTCCCCCGAGGCGGCGATCATGAACTGATACAGATTTTTCAAGCGCTGCTCGTCCGTTTCTTCCCCGTTTAAGAGGTGCTTATAGACGGCGGGCTCCGTCTCGGTCGCGTCCTTCACCTTTTCAAAGGAGAGGGTGAACTCCTGCCCGAGGTGATCCGCGTAGGTCACTTCCTTCAGGGAGTAGATGTACGGCATGAGAAAAAGCCTTGAGATCAGCGCGTCCGCGCGGACCGTCGCGGCGGGAACCGCCGATTCGTCAAAAAGGAACAGCGTATCGGGAACCTCGCTCGACATTCCGTAGATTCCGGAGATTTCGGTCGTGACATTCCCGTTTTCGTCGGCGACCTCCTGCCCAACCGCGTTCCCGAGCGTAAGCGTATAGGTCTTTTTCGTCGTCTCGACCGTTACGACGACGGACGGATCGTTCAGCCCCGAAAGCTCGTAATCCCGTTCCTCCATGCCGTACCATTCGGCGCTCTTCGCCGTTAATCCGAACAGGCTCTGGAGAAATACGGAGCCGTTCGTAAGGTCGAGATAAACCGAATAGGGGGTGATCATCTGATAGGTGAATACCGAAAGCTCGTCGGCGTCGTCTGGGGGCGGGAGCTGTTCGATCAGGATCGGCTCCTCGAGATCCTTCCGCTCGACCTTAAAGGAAAGAATCTCCTCTCCCGCATTGTTGTCGGCGGCGGGCATGACCTGCGTTTCGATAAAGCCGAAGCGGTCGTTCAGAAAGGCGGTCAGCTTGGATTTCGTATAGGTATAGACGGTATCCGTATTTTCCGCGTAGAAATAAGCGGCGGCCGAGGAGGAGGGAACGTCGTCCCCGATCCGGAAGGTATAATCCGACCCGTCGGTAAATTTTACCGTTACCGAAGCCTTCGGGTCGGTAAGACCGTATTTTTCAAGCTCGGCGTTCTCCTCAACGAAATCCCGCGCGGTAAGCGCGGCGGCGTTCGTCACTGCGGCGGAAAGCTCCGACGTCCGCAGGTTCGCGTTCTCGAGTCCCTCGACCGTCCAGACCGCCGCGCCGTCCGCGTCCGTTTCCCCGCTCGGGACGATCTCGTATTCCCCCTCGGGATTTACGATATGAACGCTCGATACGTCCGCGGGGGTCTTTTCGGTAAGGATCAGGGCGGGTTCCTCCGTCTCGGCAGGCGAGCCGGGTTCTCCGGTCTCCGGCGCGGGCGCGGTCAGGAGAAGAAGCGCCGCGACTCCGCCGAGAACGGCAAGCCCGATCCCGGAAAAAATCAGAATTTGTTTGTTTTTGCTCATGCGCGTTCCTCCGAATTACAGATGTCTCCGCCGTACCCAGACGACGATCCCGAGAAGGATAATCGCGATCGGAATAATGACCGCGAAGGTAAGTCCGATCCCCGTCTGCTGCGCGCTTTCGATCTCATAGGTCGTGGCGGTGAAGGATTTCGGCGCGATTGTGACCTGCTCGCCCGTATTGCCGCTGATCGTGTTGAAAAGCGCGACCGCAACCTCGGCGTTATTGTAGTTCGTCGCGGTAAGGAAGCTTTCCGAGAAGATGAGCTCGCTTCCCGCCGCGATCACGCGGCTGTAAATCGGGGTCGCGCCGTCAAAGCGCACCTTCGACGCCTCGACGATGAGGCTGAATTGCCCCTTTTCGGCGTTCTCCTCCGTCCAGTCCTCCGCCGCGTCAAACGGGAAGATCACGCAGTTTTCCCCATAGGATTGAAGAATCGCGGTATTTTTGAAATTCGAGCTTTCGTCCCAGAGCTTATAGACCGGGCGAATGCCGTTGGCGCGGAAGGAGGTGTTCTCGCCGAGCCGCATGGCTTTGTAATAATCGGTATCGGTCAGAATCTCCGCTCTCTGATAAAGCGGCATACTCGAATAGCCCGCGACCGTATAGGCGTAATTCGCGTCCATCTGCATCACGAAGCCCTCGCCGACGCGAAGCCCCCATTCGCCGAGAAACGCGTCAAGCCTCGGCGTGGAGACGGGCTGCGTCACCGTCGCGAGATAGACGAGGCTTTTCCCGAAAAGCCCCCCGTTGCTGAGCCATTCGTCAAACTTGTTCAGTACCTCGTCGCTGTAATCCATGGTCGGACCGTTTAAGATCAGAACGTCGTAATCGTTCGGAATTTCGGCGATCAGATCGACGTTGATCGTTTCGACGACATACGAGTTCTTTTCGAGAAGCTCGGTAAGCCCGGCGTTTTCCGATTCGCCGAAGTCTGTCGAAAACGCGATCTTGACGGGATTGACCTTCGTAACGGACATGAGCGCGGAAAGAAGCTCCTGCTCGGCGATACTGGTCTCCTCCGAAACGGTATAGCCGTAATAGCGCATCATGCTCGCGTCGGAATAGCCGTAGCTGTTCCCGTCCGTCATCACATAGCGCTTGAAGTCGTAGGCAATGTTAAAAATTTTATTGCGCCCCGTCTGCGCGCACTCGACGATCAGACCGCCCTCGCCCGCGCCGCTGTACCGCTGCGCAAAGGAGGGATTCGTCAGAAGATCGACGTAGGAAACGTCATAGCCGGCGTTTTTCGCGGCGATCTGATTGACCAGCTCGACGGTCTGCTTATAGATTGTGTCGCCCGCGTTTTCGAGCGTCTCCTCGTCCGAGGTGAAATAAAAATGGACCGTACTCGTATCCGACGTGGCAAAATCCGAGATTTCGTCGCCGACCGTGAAAAGTCCGCCCTCGGTAAGGTCGGCTTTTACGTCGAAGCGGTCGAGCGCGAGATTAAAGATCACGTTAATGAGAACGATCGCCGCGACGAAAATGACCGTAAACGCGACCGAAAGCGATCCGTGCTTCAGCCTTTTGCTCTTAAACGGGTTTTTCGTCCCCTTCTTTTTGGGGGCAGGGTTCTCCTCCGCCGTTTTTTCCGGCTTTTCCGCTCCGGCTTTCCCGTCCGCTTCTTCCGCTCCGGGATCGGCGGGGGAGGCGGGCTGTTCCGCCGTCTTTTCCTCCTCGGGATTTTCCGCGTCCCGATTGAACTCACTCATAGCTTAAAACTCCTTTGCTCGTACTCTGTTCAAAATTAACTCAAGCCCAGCGGCGCTTTTCCAGAATCCGCACCGTCAGGAACAGAAAGATCACCGTAACGCTCAGGAAAAACAGCACGTTCGCGAGGCTGAAGATCCCGGTCGTAAATTCGTAATAGCGGTCGAAGATCGAGAGGCTCAGAAGAACGTCCGAGATCAGCTTTACCGGGATCACCGACGCGATCGAGGTAATTAAGATCAGCACCAGATTCAGCGCGAAGGAGCCGATCGCGGCGATCATCTGGCTTTCGGTAAGGGTCGAGACAAACAGTCCCGCCGACACGAATACCGCGCCGATCAGCGCGAGCGCGACGAAGTTTCCGAGAATCATGATCCAGTTTACCGACGTAAAAAAGCTCAGGACGACCCCGTAGAGAAGCATGATCAGGTCGGTCAGCATAAAGATCACGTACGCCGCGAGAAATTTCCCGAATACAAGCCCGAAAAGGCTTACCGGCGCGGTAAGAAGAAGCTGGTCGGTTTTCTGGCGGTTGTCCTCCGCCATGAGCCGCATGGTCAGGAGCGGCACGAAGATCATATAAACGTAAAACATTCCGAGAAACACGCTCGAAATATCCGTGCTCCCGACGCTGAGCGAAAAGCTCCAGAAAAAGAAGCCCGAAAAAAGGAACGCCGCCGCGAGGAACACATATCCGATCGGCGCCTTGAAGTAAGACGAAAGCTCGCGCGAAAAGATCGCTCTCATACCGTACCGCCCTCCCTGCTTAATTTGTCGAATTTCCGCTCGATCTGCTCCGCGCCGCCGTAAACGTCTCCGGTCGTAAGCTTTAGGAACACTTCCTCGAGCGAAAGCTCGTTCGAGCGCATCATCAGGATCGGATAATTCCGCGAGGCAAGCTTTTTAAACACGTCCCGCCGAATATCCGCGCCCTCCTTCGCCTCGAGATAAAACTCGTTTACCCGATCCTCGACCGCGCGGTTGATAAATACGCGCTGCATCTGCGGGATCCCCTCGAGAAGGCGCTTGATCTCCTCGGGGCTTCCCTCCGCGTGAAGCACGAGCTTATGGTCGGCGGAAAGGTTTTTCGCCAGGGATTCGGCGTTGTCGTCCGCGACGATCCGCCCCTTGTTGATGACGACGATCCGGTCGCAGACCGCCTGTACCTCCGGTAAAATATGGGAGGAGAGGATCACGGTGTGGTTCTTCCCGAGCCGCTTGATGAGCGTTCGGATCTCGATGATCTGCTTCGGGTCAAGCCCGACCGTCGGCTCGTCCAGCACCAGTACGTTCGGATTCCCGACGAGCGCCTGCGCGAAGCCCACCCGCTGCTTATACCCCTTCGAGAGGTTCTTGATGAGCCGCTTTCGGACGTCGGTAATCTTTACGATCTCGCAGATTTCGTTTAAATGCGATTTTTTCGGGAGCTTGCAGCACTTGAGCCGATAGACGAAATTCAGGTATTCGTCCACGGTCATGTCGAAATAGAGCGGCGGCTGCTCGGGGAGATAGCCGATCCGCCGCTTGGCTCCGATCGGATCCTCGAGAATATCCGAGCCGTCGATGAGCGCTTCCCCCTCCGTCGAGGAGAGGTAGCCCGTGAGGATATTCATGGTCGTGGACTTTCCCGCGCCGTTCGGTCCGAGAAAGCCCAGAATCTGCCCGTCGCGGGCGGTAAAGGAGATATTGCTGACGGCTTTTTTGCTGCCGTAGCGCTTGGTAAGGTTTTTTACTTCGATCATTGTACATTCCTCTGCTTCGGTACGGTTTTCGGCATTCCTGCCGCAAAAATCAGTATAGCGCGGTTTCGTGAAAGAAAAATGAACACGGCATGAGATTTTTAAGGCAATCCCTAAACCACGGATTTATCGTAGGAAAGCTGCGCCTTCAGCGCCGAAAGGCTCTCGAACCTTCTTTCGCCGCGAAGATAGCCGCGCAGCGAGATCTTTACCGTTTTTCCGTACAGGTCGCCGTGAAAGCCGATGATGTGCGTTTCGGTCACGACCTCGCCGCGGTCGGTCACGGTCGGCTTTACACCGATGTTGGTGATGCTCCGGTAGGTTTTTCCGTCTACGGTCGTCCAGCTCTTATAGACCCCGTTCTTCGGGCTTACCATATAATCGGGAATCTTCTGGTTGATCGTCGGGAAGCCGATCGTCCGCCCGATCTCGTTTCCCTTTATGACGGGAAGCTCATAGGAAAGCTCATACCCGAGAAGGCGGTTCGCCTTTTCGATCTCGCCGAGGCGGATCAGGCGTCGGATCTCGGTCGAGCTTACGATCTCGCCGCCGATCCTTACGGGCGGGACAACCTCGCAGGCGATCCCGTGCTCATGACAAAGCGCCGAGAGAATATCCGGATTCCCCTCGCCGCCGCGTCCGAAGCGAAAATCATAGCCGCAGACCACATACGCCGCGCACAGGCGATCCTTTAAAATTTTTTCGACGAATTCCCGCGCCGAAAAATCCTTGATCTCGCCGAAATCGGGCGCGTAAAGAAAGTCCGCGCCCGCCTCCTCGAAAAGCTCCGCCTTCTGCTCGTAGGTGATGATACAGTTTCCCTTTTTTTCGCGGAACTTCGGAAGGGTGGTCTTGTCGTTAAAGGTAAAAACGACGGAGCTTACCTCCCGCCGCAGGAGCGCGCGCTGAACGACCGCGATATGCCCGAGATGAAGCCCGTCGAAAAAGCCGAGCGCGACCGCCGAAGGGGTTTTCAGCCCCGTTTCCGTAATGTTTTTCAAGAGAACCGAACTCCTTTAAGCTCCGAGAGATCGCGAAGCTTTTTTTCATCTTTGGGAAGGGGCGCTCCTCCGCCGTCTTCCCCGCCGGAAAAGGCTTCGTCCTCCGCTTCCGCCGCGGGGGCGTTCTCTTCGTCCGCGGGCTTTTTTTCGCCCGGCTCGTTCTTAGCGCTTCCGTAGCGGCGGATCACGTGAAGGTCGCCCTTTTCGGAGATCTCGCCGACCCCGAGAAGGGTATTGTTTTCGTCGACGATCCGATACGCGCCGTCGTATTTCCGATCGAACGCGATCCGATCCGCGTCGAGAACGACGCCGTTTGAGAAAAGCCGCGCCTGCGTACCGTCGAGAACGGCGCGGGGAAGCCCCTTGTATAAATGCTCGACGGGGATCAGGAGGGCTTCGATCGCGTCCGAGCCGCCCCGCTTATACGCTTCCTTCAGCTCCGACAGGCGGTAGCAGTCGCGAAGCCCGAAATTCCCCGAGCGCGTCCGCGTAAGCTCGGTCATGGTCGCGCCCGCGCCGGTCTCGACGCCCATATCGTGAATGAGCGTCCGGATATACGTCCCCTTGGAGCAGGAAACGAGGAAGGTCGCCCGATTATCGGCGAATTCCTCGAACTTCAGCGAAAAGATTGTGATCGGGCGCGGCTCGCGCGGAACCTCTCCGCCCTTTCGCGCGATGTCGTAAAGCCGCTGTCCATTGACGCGGACGGCGCTGTACATGGGGGGAGTCTGCATCAGATCGCCGCGGAATTTCTGCTCGAGGACGTACTGCGCGTTCCGCCCGACGAGAATATCGGAGGTCGCGGTGACGGTTCCGGTAATGTCCTGCGTGTCCGTCGTGATCCCGAACCGCATTTTCGCGCGGTATTCCTTCGTATGATCCGGACAGAAATCCACCGCCTTGGTCGCCGTTCCGACGAAGATCGGGAGAACGCCCTCCGCCATGGGGTCGAGCGTCCCGCCGTGACCGACCCGCTTGGTACCGCAGAGCTTTCTTACGATCGCGACCACGTCGAACGACGTATAGCCCTTTTCTTTATAAATGCAAATGATTCCGTTCATTCAAATGCCTTTCTGTACCGAAAGCGCTTTTTCGATCTCGCCGAGCAGAAGCGCCCGGACCTCCCTCGGATCGCGGTTCGGGAAGGAGCAGCCCGCCGCGCGGATATGTCCGCCGCCGCCGAACGCGGCGCAGATTTTCTGCACATCAACGCTGTTCGAGCGGAGAGAAGCCTTCCAGCCGTTTTCCTTTTCCTTAATGACAACGCCGACCTCGACTCCCTCGATCTGTCGCGGGAGCGCGGAGATTCCGTTTACGTCCTCGGGATCGACGCTTGCGAGAAGCTCCTTCGGGAGGATCATGACCGCGCATTTTCCGCCGCAGAGGAATTCCATTTCGCGGTAGATCGTTTCCTCGAGGAGAAGCCGCGCGCGCGTTTTCCGTTCAAAAAGAATGTAGTTCAGCTCCGCGAAGCCGAAATCGTATTCGAGCAGCTTCGCGGCGATCCGGTGCGTATCGGGCGTAACGGAGGGATAGCGGAAGCAGCCCGAATCCGTCGCGATTCCGGTATAGAGACAGGCGGCGATCCCCGCGTCGAGCGGCACGCCGAGCGCCTCGATAATCCGGCAGATCGTTTCGCAGCAAGCCGCCGCGTCCGGCTCGTTTAAGAGAAGCTCGGAGAAATCGACGTGCGAAATATGGTGATCGACGGCAAAAGCGATCCGCCCCTCGTATTCCTTCTCGTATTTTCCGAGAAGGCGGCTGTCCGCCACGTCGACGGAAACGACGGTCTCCTCCGGAAACTCCGTTTCGGCGATCCCCTCCCACATAAAGGAGAAGCGTTCGGAGATCGGGTCGGCACAGCGCAGGCGCGCCGTTTTTCCGAGCTTCCGCAGCGCGCGGAGCAGCCCGTAGCCGCAGCCCGCCGTGTCCCCGTCGGGATTCGCGTGGCAAAGGATCGTATATCGGTCATGGCTTCGGAAAAAATCCGCCGCCTCTCGAATGGTAATGTTTTTTGAGGTCATGCTTTCGGTGGTTTCCTTTCATATTCGGGGGAATTATTCTTCCGTTTTTTCCTCTGTCTGCGCCGATTTCGGGAGATTGTCGATCATGCGGCTGATCTTATCGTAATAATCGAGCGAGGTATCGGGGAGGAAGATCAGCTCGGGGAGCTTCCGCATTTTGATCCGCGCGTTGAGGCGTTTTTTGAAAAAGCCGGAAGCCTTTTTAAGCGCCTTTACCGCCTCCTCCGACGGGCTTTCGCCCGCTTCGTCCCCCGCGTCCGTCCCCGTTCCCTTAAGCGCGGAAACGTAGACCTTACAGTACGAAAGGTCGTTCGTCAGCTCGACGCGCGAGACGGAAACGATCGCCCCGCTGACGCGGGGATCCTTGATCTCCCGCACGGCGGCGGAAATTTCGCGTTTTACGTCCTCGGAAAGACGATCCATGTTAAATTTCGGCATAAATACCCACACCCCTTTTCACAGAGAGCGAAAATCCGGATAAGCCCGGGAGCGATTGCTCCTGCCCTAAAATTATTTTTGGTATCAGTCGCGGTATTCCTCGATCATATACGCCTCGAAAATATCGCCCTCCTTGATGTCGGTGAATTTTTCGAGACTGATCCCGCATTCATAGCCCTCGGCGACTTCCTTTACGTCGTCCTTAAAGCGGCGGAGCCCCGCGAGCTTATCGTCGCCGATGATGATCCCGTCGCGGACGATCCGAACGCTGCACTTGCGCTCGACCTTCCCCGAAAGAACGTAGCAGCCCGCGACGATCCCGACGTTCGTGATCTTATAAACCTGACGCACCTCGATCCGCGCAAGCTCGACCTCGCGCGTTTTCGGCGCGAGCATACCCTTGATCGCGGTCTGAACCTCCTCAATCGCGTCGTAGATGATCCGATACATCCGGATATCCACGCCGTCGCGTTTCGCGTTGTCCGCCGCGGCGGGGTGCGGTCTTACGTTAAAGCCGATGATGATCGCGTTAGACGCGCTCGCGAGCATGACGTCGCTCTCGCTGATCGCGCCGACCGCTCCGTGAATGACCTGTACGCGCACCTCGCTGTTCGAGAGCTTTTCAAGCGACTGCCGAACCGCCTCGACCGAGCCTTGTACGTCCGCCTTGACGATGAGCGGGAGGGTCTTCATCTCGCCCTCCTCGATCTGGGAGAAGAGGTTGTCGAGCGTTACCTTCTGATAAAGCTTGAACTGCTCCTCCTTCGCGTCGAACTTTCTCTTTTCGACCAGCTCGCGGGCAAGCTTTTCGTTTTCAACAACCGCGAACGAGTCGCCCGCGCTCGGAACCTCGGAAAGCCCCATGATCTCGACGGGGGTGGAGGGTCCCGCCTCCTTGACGGTCTTGCCCTTGTCGTTTCTCATGACGCGGATCCTTCCGACCGCCGTCCCCGCGATCAGGACGTCGCCCGTATGCAGGGTTCCCTTTTGCACGAGAACGGTCGCGATCGGACCTCTGCCCTTATCGAGCTTCGCCTCGATGACCGCGCCCTGCGCTAAGCGGTCGGGATTCGCCTTAAGATCGCCGACCTCGGCGGTCAGGTTGATCATCTCGAGAAGATTGTCGATCCCCTCGCCCGTTTTCGCCGATACCGGGACGCAGATCACGTCGCCGCCCCATTCCTCGATCACGATCCCGTGCTCGGTCAGCTCCTGCTTGATCCGTTCGGGGTTCGCGCCTTCCTTATCGATCTTGTTGATCGCGACGATAATGCTGGTATTCGCGGCTTTCGCGTGGTTGATCGCTTCTACGGTCTGGGGCATGATCCCGTCGTCGGCGGCGACAACCAGAACGGCAATATCCGTAACGCTTGCCCCCCGCGCGCGCATGGCGGTAAACGCCTCATGTCCGGGGGTATCGAGGAAGGTGATGTCCTTTCCGCCCGCCGTGACCTTATACGCGCCGATATGCTGGGTGATTCCGCCCGCTTCTCCGCTCGCGACGCTCGCGTTCCGGATTCGGTCGAGAAGCGAGGTCTTTCCGTGATCGACGTGACCCATGACGACGACGACGGGAGGACGCGGCTGGAGATTCTCGTCGGTATCCTCGACCTCCTCAAACAGGCGCTCCTCAATGGTAACGATGACCTCTTTCTCGACCTTCGCGCCCATTTCTTCGGCGACGAGCGCCGCCGTATCGAAATCGATCGTCTGGTTAATAGTACACATTTCGCCGAGCCCCATCAGCTTTTTGATGACCTCGGAGGCGGTCGCCTTCAGGCGGGTCGCAAGCTCGGAAACGACGATCTCGTCGGGGATCATGACCTTAAGCTGCTGCTTTCTCGCGCGCTCGAGCTCGAGCCGCTTCAGCTTTTGCGCCTCGGTCTCGCGGTTCTTGTTTCCGAACTGGCGCTTATTCTGCGATTTCTGATTGATCTTCTGCTTTTTCGTAAAGCTTTCGTCGCGGCGTCCGTTGCCCTGCGGCGCGATCGTCTCATAGCGCTCGTTGTACTTGTCGAGATCGACATAGCTTCCGCGGGTATCGACGCGCTTCGTGACCTGTTCGCCGTGCTTTACCGCCTCGCCCTTTACCTTTGCCTTCGGCGGCTCGTTCGTCTTGACCGAGCTGATGTCTACCTTTATCTCGGGAGCCTTCGGCGCGGGCTTTTTCGCCTGCGGACGGTTCCGGTCGTTAAAGCCGCCCGGTCTGCGGTCGCCGCGCTCTCCGCGATCGTTCCGCTCTCCGCGATCGTTCCGGTCGCCGTTCGGCTTCTGCGGACGGTTGTCGTTGAAACGGCGCGGCTCGTTCCCGCCGCGGTTTTCGGGCTTGCGCTCCTCGGTGCGGGGTTCGGGCTTTTTCTCCTCTGCCTTCGGGGCAGGGTTCTTTCCTTCCGCTTTCGGCGTCTCCGGCGTCCCCGCGGGCTTTTTCGACTCCTCCTTTTCCTTCGGCTCGGCGGAGGAGGGCTTTTCCGCCGCAGGCTGCTTTGCGGCGGGCTTTTCTTCCGGCTTTTCCGCAGGCTTTTTCGCGGCGGGCTTCTCCTCCCGCGCTTCTTCCTTCGGCTTTTCCGCGCGCTTCTTCTCGCCCTCGGCGAAATACGCGTCAAAATTCTTTACCTCGTGCTTTTGCGAGGCGTATTCGAGGAGAAGGTTCATTTCTCCCTCGGTAAGGCTCCCCGCCGGCTTTTTTTCCGCGCCGGTAAGCGTTTTTACCAGATCAACGACCTCCGCCGCGCTAAGGTTTAAGTCGGCGGCGGCGTCCTTGATCCTGCATTTTTGTTCCTTTTGTGTCATTCAATGTCCCCCAGTTTCTCGGTTGTATTTTTCAGTGCCGTAAACAGTCCCTCGTCAAGAACGGCGAGGATTCCGGTATGTTTTCCGATGATCTCTTTGATCTCGTCCATGGTAATATGCGGGAGGCAGACGGAAACGCCGTATTTTTCACAGACGTACCGCACCTCCTTTTTTGATTTTTCGGAAAGATCCTCGGCGAGGATCACCCCCGCGGCGGCGCCGTTCGGCTTTTTGATCTCGTCGGTCACGCTGTCGAAGCCGTAGAGAAGCTTTCCCGCCTTTCGGCAAAGCCCGAGTGTGCCAAGCTCCCGTTTCATGGAAATCACCGCCCCTTTCCGATAAGGTGAAATTGGTTCGTAATATCCGAGCTGCTTCAAGTTTTTGTCAACTCCCGTTCATTTTCCGTTCAAGCTCCCCGTAAATCTCCGGCGGGATCGGGCATTTGAGCGAGCGCTCCAGCCCGCGCTTTTTCCGCGCCTTATCGAGGCATTCCGCGTCGAGACAAAGGTAAGCGCCCCGTCCCGATTTTTTCCCCGTTTCGTCGATCGAGACGCTCCCGTCCTTCCCGCGGACGACGCGGATCATTCCCTTTTTTCCGAGCATTTCGTCACAGCCGAGGCATTTTCTCAGCGGTATGTTCTTTCCCATAGGCGTTACCCCTCGAAAAAGCCGCTCTCGGGGCGAATATCGATCTTATAGCCCGTAAGCCGGGCGGCGAGCTTCGCGTTCTGTCCCTTGTTTCCGATCGCGAGCGAAAGCTGATGATCGGGAACGACGACGGAGCAGGAGCGGACCTCCTCGTCGGGAATCTCGACGCTCAGAACGTCCGCGGGCTTCAGCGCCTGTTTAATAAACTCCTTCGGGTCGTCGCTGTATTTTACGACGTCGATCTTTTCGCCGCGAAGCTCCTCGCAGATCTTGGTGATCCGGCTCCGCTGCGGTCCGATACAGGCGCCGAGCGCGTCTACGTTCTCGTTGTTGCTCATGACGGCGATCTTGCTCCGCGATCCCGGCTCGCGGCTGATCGCGCGGATCTCGACGATCCCTTCGTAAATTTCGGGAACCTC
This sequence comes from uncultured Ruminiclostridium sp., assembly GCA_964553625.1. Lineage (GTDB taxonomy): Bacteria > Bacillota > Clostridia > Oscillospirales > Ruminococcaceae > Ruminiclostridium_E. The sequence continues at coordinate 24,689 of CAZKKZ010000024.1, read as the reverse complement.
AAGCTCGAAAAGCCGCTTGATGAGGTCGCGGTTCGTTCTCGAAACGCGGAGCGTCGGACGGCGGTCGTTCGCCGAAACGCCCGAAACGAATACCTTGATCACGTCCCCTTCGGAAAGCACGTCGTTCGGGAGCTGGTCGCTCCGGAAGAGCATGACCTCGTTCCCGTTGATCATAACGACGGCGTTCCCCGTTGCGGGCTCGACCTTAATAACGGAAGCGGAGATCGCCTCGTTCTGAAGATTGCCCCACTGCTCGATGAGCTGACCGCGTTCGACCTCCTTGATTCCCTGCTTGATGACCTGCTTTGCCGTCTGCGCGGCGATCCGCCCGAACTTTTTCGTGTCAAGCTTTATGGTGCAGACGTCTCCGACGTTCAGGCGGCGGTTATGCTCCCGCGCCTCCTCGAGCGTGATCTCGTTCGCGGGATCCTCGACCTCCTCTACGACGGTCTTCTGGATCGCGACGTCGAATTTTCCCTTCGTAATGTCAATATCGAACACGGTGTTTTCGCTTCGCGGGTAATCCTTCTTGATCGCGATCACGAGCGCCGTCTGTATTTTTTCGATCAAGACCTCCGCGCTGATCCCTTTTTCCTTTGCGAGAAGCGTAAGCGCCTCAAAAAGCTCTCCCGTTCCCGCCGCTGCTGTTTTAGCCATTTTCCGTTGTACCTCCTGATAAAGATTGCAGAGCTCCCTGCTGTCGTTTATAGATCGGAATTGATTTTCACACAGTCCGAAATTTTATAGTCCGTCGGTTCCTTCCCCTCCTCGGTAAGCGTAAAGACCCCGTCCTCTTCCCGGTAATCGCTCAGGATCCCGAAAACGGCGTTTTCCTTCCCCTTTTCGCCGCGTACCGTGACGCGGATCCGTTCCCCGAGACAGGCTTTGAAATGCGCGGGCTTGCGGAGCCGTTTTGTAAGCCCGGGAGAGCCGACCTCGAGAATATCGACCTTTCCGATAAAATCCTGCCGGTCCATCAGCTCGTTGATCGGCTTGGAGAGGGCTTCGCATTCGTCGCTGTCGATCCCGCCGTCCTTATCGAACAGGATCCGCAGATACCACATCGCGCCCTCTTTTTCAAAGCATACGTCCCAAAGGCGGCAGCCCTGCTCTTCCACCAGCGGGGCGGCGATCCGATAGGCACGGTCCTCGATTTTTTCGTTCTTTTCCGCCGTAACGATCCTTCCCTTCCTATTTTAATTTAATTGCAGGCGTGCCGCTTTTCGGGCTTCCTGCGCCGGACAAATAAGAAAGACCGGATTTTGTCAACCCAGTCTTTATCTTCTATACTACAATAAAGCATTATACTCCCTTTTTTCGTGTTTGTCAAGGGTTTTCGCGGAATTTTTTATTTCTTGTTTTGTTTTTGGCATAAGCCTTGCTTGCGATTTGGCGTTTCCTTTTTATAAAATTACCGCCTTGAAAGGTTGTGGGAGGTTTTTTGCACCTTTGCCCGCACAAAGGTGCCCAAACGCGCCCTCGCGGCACTGTCCTCAACCCGGCTTTGAAGATCGCGATTTTTTAGTAGATCAAAGCCGGGGTCGGACAAGCGCCGCGAGGGGGTTTTTATGAACTCGAGGAAGAAATTCAATACAGTGACATTTCTTCCCATTCTTTTTGGTTTTCAGCAGATTTTTTCATCTTACCGCCATTCTCAAAAATCATGTATGGGGTTACTCTGTATCTTTGTGCTTAACTCCTGAGGACTGCAGCACCACAACCCGACTGTACGGAACGGCAGAGAAAAGAGCAAGGAAGAAAGCCCGAAAAAGAAATCGGGTTTTCTTCTTTGCTCTTTTCTTCCCCGCTTGCTCGACCGGGTTGTGGTGGTGCAGTCCTCAAGTGTATTGCACAAAGATACGACGCGGCGCAATCAAAGCGTTCACCGAGGCGGATCGAAAGGAACAAAAAACCTCCCACAGCCTTTCAAGACGGTAATTTTGGATTAAGGAAGCATTTTTTCAAAAGGCGCAGTCCTGCCATTAAAAAATCCCCCGCCGCAAATACGGCGGGGAATCGATTTTAATCTCAAACGGAGGAATGCTTCTTTACATAGTCTACGACCTCGTCCACCGTGCAGAACGCCATGGAAACGCAGGTATCCGCGCAGCCGTAGTAGATCGCGATCCGTCCCGTATCCGCGTCGCAGAGCGCCGCGCAGGGGAACGCCACGTTCTGAACGTCGCCGACGCATTCGTAAAGCTCACGCGGATTCAAGAGGTATTCCGCGCAGCGGTACTTTACGACCCAAGGCTTGTCAATATCGAGAATGCAGGCGCCGAAGCTGTACACAAAGCCGTTGCAGCTTTCGAGAACGCCGTGGTAGAAGCAGAGCCAGCCCTCGCTCGTCTCAATCGGGATCGGACCCGCGCCGATCTTCTTCGCTTCCCAGCCCTTGAGCGGTCCCATCACGTGACGGTGCTCGCCCCAGTACTTCATGTCGGGAGACTGCGAGAGATACATATCGCCGAAGGGGGTGTGACCGGAATCGGACGGGCGGCTGAACATCACGTATTTTCCGTTGATCTTGCGGGGGAACATTACGCCGTTTCTGTTAAAGGGGAGGAAGGCGTTTTCACACTGGTGGAATTCCTTGAAATCCTTCGTCCAGCCCACGCCGATCGTGGGCTTCCAGCCGTACGCGTTGCACCAGGTGATCCAGAATCTGTCCTCGATCCAGACGCATCTCGGGTCATAGCCGTACTGCCAGGGGTTCGCTTCCGCCGTCGCGGGATCGTCGTTGATCCAGTTTACGCGCTCGGGGTTAATCTCCCAGTGGATCCCGTCCTTCGAGAAGCCCGCGTGAATCGCCATGTTTCTTTCCCTGTCGTCTACGCGGAAAACGCCCGCAAAGCTGTAATCGCCCGTTTTATAGGGAACGACCGCGCTGTTGAAGATCGAGTTGCTGGTCGGGAGAAGGTCGCGCGGAATGATCGGGTTCGCGTCATAGCGCCAGATCACGTCGGTGCAGCCGGCGGGACGGTCCTGCCACGGCATATTCGGGAGAGAAGGCTGGTTGAAAACTTTTACGCTCATAATTTCTGTTCCTTTCGCTTTGGAAATTTTCCTCCGGAGAGGTTTGCACTTTTAATATTTCCTATTATAGTAAAAAAATTCCGGTCTGTCAATAGCCGAAATGACATATTTTCCAAGGAACGTTTAGTTAAAAATGCACAACGGTTTAACTTAATTTAAGTAAAATTGATTAAAAGATCATTTCTTCGCGTTTTGGGGTTCGCTTTGCGTTACAATCGCGGAAAAACCGCGCGATTTTTTGGGGAAGAAAGAAAAAAGCAATGAAACTGTAACCGAAAAAAGAGAAATTTTGAATTTTACACAAAATTAAATTGATAATTTTGTAAGAACATACTATTGTTATCTGTCATTTCGTATGTTATAATATGTTTACATACATACGTTCAATGAATGGAGGGTGTTCATGGCATATTTTTCATACGTTGCAACCGATGCGAACGGCGCGAAGGTCAAGGGGAAGGAATACGCGGAGGATTACCTCGAATTGATCTCGAAGCTGCGTGACAAGAATCTTTTCTGTTCGGAATATACCGAGATTCAGGAGCGCCAGCAGACCGTTCCGTATCAGTTCAAGACCGCCGATCTGGCGTTTATGTGCAGACAGCTCGCCTCGATGCTCAAGGCGGGTATCAGTCTCGTAAAGAGTCTGCATATACTTTATTCACAGGAGGAGAACAAAAAGGCGAAGGCGGTTCTCCTCGAAATATACGAGGACGTTCAGAAGGGGCGCTCGTTCTCCGAGGCGATTCAGGCGCGTCCCGGCGTTTTCCCGAACCTGTTCGTAAGTATGGTCGCCGCGGGCGAAGCCTCCGGTAACCTCGACGGGATCATGCAGAGAGTCGCCGACCACTATCTCGCGCAGAACAAGACGAACAACAAGGTTAAAAACGCAATGGTCTACCCGATCGTTCTGCTCGTCCTGCTCGTCGTGATCTTCTTCGCGCTCATGATCTTCATTCTTCCGATGTTCCGCGACCTTGCGGGCGACGATATGCCGCCGCTTTCCGCCGCGCTCTTCGCGATCGGAGATTTTATGCAGGCGTACTGGTGGCTCCTGATCCTGATTTTCGTGGTGCTTTTCTTCGTGATCAAGATCGCCCTGAAAATGCCGAAGATCCGGCTGAAATGGGATGAGCTGCTGACGAAGATGCCGAAGGTCGGACCGCTTCTCTGCACGCTTTACACCTCGCGCTTCGCGAGAACGATGTCGAACCTTTTCGCCTCGGGCTTACAGATGGTGGACTGCATCGAAAAATCGGTCGACACCCTCGGAAACTCGTACATACAGGGTCTTTTCCACGCGCAGGTCGTCGAGGACGTAAAGCACGGCGAATCCCTCTCGAACGCGGTCGCGAGGACCGAGGTGTTCCCCGGGATCTTTACCTCGATCATCATGGTCGGCGAGGAATCCGGCGCGCTTGACGAAATTCTCGAAAAGTCCGCCGAATATTACGAGGACGAGGCGGATACCGCGATCCAGAAGCTCGTCGGGCTGATGGAGCCGGTCATGATCATCTTCATGGGCGTTATGGTCGGCATGATTCTCGCGGGTATTTTCCCGATCCTCTACGGCGGTATGGAAAATATCGGAAATACCTGATCCGATTCCGCATTTCCTTCCGGACGGAATCGGGAGAGGCTTTCCGATCCTGTCCGGCTGTCCCCGGCACAGCGCTTCTCACTTTTAAATATGAAAGGAATGGTACCCTAAATGCTATCAATTGATATTACCGACAAGCAGATCAAGCTTGTGCGCGGAACGCTGAGCGGAACGAAGATCCGCGTCGTTGAGGTCGAAACGAGAGATTTAACGCTCGGCTGCGTCAGCAACGGATACATAACCGATATTCCGATGGTCGCGGGCGAGATTACCGATATTATCTCGACAAAGGGAATTAAGGATAAAGAGGCGATCGTCTGCATCAACTCCGGCTCGATCCTTTATAAGGACTTAATTATCCCGAAGCCGAAAAAAATCTCGAACTCGGGCGCGATCGAGTCAATGATCCTGAACACCATGGGGATTACGAAGGAATACAATATTTCGTATTCGATCATCGGCGACGAGAAGGGCGAAAACGGAGAGGATATGCTCCGCCTGCTCGCGATGGCTTGTCCGCAGAGAATGGTTGACGGCTATATCCGCCTGTTCACCCAGCTCGGTCTGAATCTGAAGCAGATCAATATCTCGAACAACTGTATCAGCCGTCTGATCCTGAACACGCCGAAGCTCGAGTCGTCCATGCCGCTCATGCTGGTGCAGGTCGATAACGACTTCGTAAATATCAACCTTTACGAGGATAATCAGGTTACGCTCAACCGCTATGTGAGGATCGATCCCTATGATTACGGAAACGACGAGGATTACGTAAATCAGGCGGTTTACGACAACGTGTTCCGCACCGTCCAGTTTATCCAGCAGAGAAAGGACGTAAAGCCGTTAAAGGAGATCATGTTCTACGGTCACGTAAAGGACTTTATCGCCCTTTCAAACGCGGTATCTTCCTTTAACGTCCCCGCGCATATCCTGAGTATGCCGTCCAACGTCGTTACCTTCTGCGATTTTGATTTCGCGGAGTACGCGAACGCGCTCGGCGCATTCTTAAAGGTAAGAAAAGACTTAGATCATATTAACCTGCTCGAAGCGTCCGCCGTAAAGGGGAAGAAGGGCATGAGCACCTTCCTTGTAACGACGGTCGGGTGCGCTGTCGCGGCGGCGGCGCTGTCGGCGGCGGGCGTAGTCGTCTGCAACTCGATCGCGTCGAATATTCAGGCGGAAGCCGATCAGATCGACGCGGAGATTCATAATCCCGAGATGGACGCGCGGATCTCGGCGCTGAACGCGAAGATTTCGATTTACGAGGGCGTAAACCTTTACCGCAGCAACCTCGAAATGGCGTCGACCCTTTTCGATTATCAGCCGAGAGGAATTACCGAGGTGAAGGATAAGGTGGAAGAGGCGATCGGCGAGCTCGATATGAATATCATGAACGAGATCACGATCAGCGGATACAGCGTTTCCATTTCCATGCGCTGCTATGACGAGGACACGCCGACAAGATATATCCGGAACCTGATCGAGCAGGATTACTTCGAGGACATCGTATTTACCGGCTTTACCAGCGAAGCGCCCGCGGAGGAGGAAGAATCCGCCGACACCGGAAACAGGCGTCCCGCAAATACGCGCGACGACCGAGAAGCAATCTATTCGTTTGTGGTTAATATGAGAATTAAGGGAGGGAACAGCGTTGAACTTGACTAAGCTTGAAAAAACGGTAATTATTGTTTTGGTCGTGGGGGGTATCCTCGCGGCGGGGATTTTCTTCTTTATCCTTCCCGCATATAAAGGGATCGAAACCGCGAACGGCAATCTCGACAACATGAAAGCGCAGCGGCAGCAGATCGAGGAGCAGCTCGCGCGCGAGGCGACGATCGACGACGAGATCACAGAGGCAAAAAAAGGCGCCGAGACGCTCGAGGGTGATTTTTACCCCGATCTGACGACCTATGAGGCGATCGAAATCGTTTTGGCGTATTTGAAGGACTGCGATATGACGACGGACGGGGTTACTTCTTCCCCGATGGCGACCGGAAACCTCTCGCTCTCCTACTTTATCCCCTCCGAGGTCATTTATGACTTAAAGACTTATTCGGCGGCGGCGCGCGGCGAGGACGAAAACGCGCTTCTCGAGGGCGAATTCCTCGACGGAAACAAGAGATACTCGATCATGGCGAACTCGCTTACCGACGTTCAGATCACGGACGTTGAGAGCGGAGAGATCGTTGAAAAATCGAAGTATACCGACGTGATGAAGGAAGCCTATAAAGAGGCGGTATGCCGTTACGCCGCGTCGAACGCTTCGACGCAGACGATCGGTGCGACGACGGTAAGCTTTACGGTAAAGGGTACCTATGAGAACTATTTAAAGTTTATCGACTATGTCTTTGATATCGAGCGGGCGACTTATATGAACTCCGTGGTGATCCCCATGACGCACGGCGCGGAGGCGGAGGAAGGCACGACCTTTGTCGATGAGATGGGAAATGTCGTTCCGCCGGAGCGGGTTTCCGAGGGAGACGTCGCTTACGAGCCGGACGATGAGATCGAACAGTCGATCAGCTTCATCCTTTACAGCGTAGAGCCGATGGAGGAGCTTGAGAACATCAACGTGGCGGGCGCTACGGTTGTGGTCAACCAGTAAGTTTATAACGGGATCTGCGGAAACGCCGTTGAAAAACGGCGCTTCCGTTGCCCGCGTTAATGCAGTTTTTTAGCGAAAGCGGAAAAACTTCCGATTTTTGTCATACTGCACAAAAACAAAAGAAAAAATCAGGAAAAACGACAACAGGCGATTTTTACAGAAGGAGGTTTTAACCATGATGTTTCGTTTTATGTATCGGCTGAAAAAGAAGCACGGCGCGGTTTTATTCGCGGTAATCGCCGTAATGGCGCTTCTGATTGCGATGTCGACGGCGGCGTATTATACGGCGCGCGGCTCGTATAACACCGTAGCGAGCAGCTACAGCTATTCGCAGCTTTATCTTTCCGCGATTTCTTCGGCGGATATGATTTCGGCGGCAATTATGAACGAGCCGCTTTCCCCGGCGGCAGGCGGAAATAAGTTTGACGCGGTTCAAGACGCGGTAGATCACCATTTAAACCCCGTTTTTCAGGCGGACGGCACCTACACGGTTCCGACCGACGTGATCTATTTAAAGAGCAATAATTTAGCCTCGCTGACCTTTGACGCGTCGACCACAACGGAAGACGTAATCAGCGCGCTTCAATCGGTCGAGCCGGTCGAGCCGGGCGTTCTCGACGGCTTAACCATAAAGATCGGCGTTCTGAGCATTGGCGCGCCTCAGAACATACAAACGTCGACCTCGAGCGAGTCGGGCGGCGTAAAGGTTGAGACGCAGACGTTTAACCAACGGGTAAGCTACTCGATCGAAACGACGGCATACTATCGCGGCGATACCATTACGGTACAGGATATTGTCACGAATTATAAAGACGGCTCGCGGACCGTCACCACGCCATACACACTGGTCAATATACCGGGCAACAACCCCACCTTCCCCCCGCTCAACCCGAATACGACCACCGGACAGGGAAAACCGGATGAGAACGGGAACGTAGGCTCCTCGGGGCGTCACGTTCTGGTGAGCGTAAAGCGTCTCGACGGAAATATGTCCTTCCATAACGAGATCACCTATATCGGCACACAGTCGAACAACGTCGGCAATAAGATCGACGGAAGCCTTGTCTCGGACGGGTCGATGTATTTTTCAAAGTGTAACGTCAAGGTAACGGGCGAGGATAATCACTGGTACATCGGAAAGGACTTCGTGACCACAAACGACCAGGCTGGAACGATTGATCTGGGTCAGAACAATCTGTACGTCGGCGGTGATATGATCCTCGGCACGCAGCAGGGCGTAAAGGCGGAGGAGGTCTTCGTAAACGGCGATCTCTATGTGCTGAAGCAGTGTACAATCGACACGAAAAAGCTTCATGTAAGCGGAAATATTTATTTTACCGAGTATAACGCCGACGGAACGCTGAGAACAGAGGCTTTGAAGAACTCGCTCGATACCGTTTCCGCCGATACGGGAAATGTCAACTCGAGACTGAGCGGAAACTTCGACCTTGAGCTTGGCGGAAGCGTGATTGCCGAGGGAAAGACCCAAAATACATGGTATGACTGGGGCAAGCAGGAATACGTAAGCTCATGGAGCGAGATCGCCGGCGGACAGAACGTAAAGGTCGGCGACAAGTATTCGAATATCAAGGACGGCTCCAATTATGCCCAGATCGACGGCGCAAGCAATTTCGACAGCACGGCGGAGCTTGAGAACGGCTTTACGGTTCTGGAGCGGGACGACCAGCAGGATAAATATCTCCCGGTGCATAAGGACGGCTCCCTGCTCGACGCGATCGCCCAGAACACCAATAAGACAATAGGCGAGAACAACAGCCTTTCGAGCGGAGAGCAGATCGTTTATCCGAACTATACCGCAAAGGAGGAAACCTATAAAAACTCCCTGCAGCTCGATTTCTCCGGTATGGAGGAACTTCAGAAAACAAATGCCGACGGAACCAAGACAACGGTAGGTTATCAGAAGAGCTGCGACGTTACGGACGCGAACGGGAATATTCTCGGGACCGCGAAGATCATCGTAAACGGCACCGATATGAAGGACGTAACGGTCAATATCCCGTATATCAAGGACGGCTTTGTTTTAACCTATGAAAACACGGACTTTATGGGCGGCGATATCTCCAACAACGCGGAAATCAAGTACAATATCGCGCCCGATTCCGATACGTGCATGAACATGTACCCCGATCTGTTTGATGTTGGCGCGGACATAGAGCCGACGACCGACTCGGGCGACGGAACGGGAAAAACCATGCCGATCATCCTCGGGGCGAACACGTCCGGCGGCGATTTCAGCTGGAAGGGCGACGATTACGGCAGCAACGACGGCGGCGCGTATGTCTCGGTAAACGACGATATGAAGGTCACCTTCGAGATGGGGAACCTCGATACGGACAGCAACACGTATCAGCCCTACGATTATACGAAGGACAGCCAGAAAAAGCTGAAGATCCCGACCTATCAGTTCGGCACAAAGATCGCGGTCGGAAGCGAGGCGCTGATCGATACGATGAAGAAAGAGCAAAAGTTTAACATCAGCAAGGACGAAAACAACGGACAGATGAAGATCGGGAACACCGTATTAACGGACAGCATGATCCCCGATAATAACATCATGCTGGTTTCCAACAGTACGGGAAGAGCGTTCCAGGCGGATTATGACCAGACGGTGGTCGGCGGGTACCTGTATTCGCCCGGCGGACAGCTCGCGGCGAGCAACAACGTAAACGGCGCGGTGATCAACATCGGATCGGTCGTTATCTCGGACTATGAGGCGAGCCACGCGGATTATCACGTAAAGCTCCCGAGACCGAGCGATATGGACGCGTTTATCGGACCGATGACCAACGGCGGCGCCGGCGGCGGTGGCGGCGGCGGTACGTCCAAGCAGTACGGCACGCCGAGTGTCTCCGCGGCGAGTTACTCCTTCGGCGACTGGGATATTGTCGGAAGCAACTATGTCGGCGGTTAAAACAAGCGGTTTCGTTTCTTTTCGGGGCATGACGCTCCGAAAAGAAACAGGAACCTTCAGAAAGGAAGGATCGGCATGAAAAAAATACTCGGCCGCAAGGGCTTTACGCTCGTGGAATGTATTATTGCGGTCGCCGTCTTTGGATTACTTTCGATCGTCATATTCATGATCCTGACGAACGCCAGCGTCCGCTCCGCGAAGGCAAGCGAATCCGAAGAAAACCTGGCGCAGCTGATTGAAAATGTTGTCGGCGACGATACCTATAAAAGGTATGAAGCGCCCGCTGCGGACGGCTCGGGCGGCTCGCCCAGCTTAGAGCTTACGATCGATCATATCGGAGGCACGGCATACAGCGGAACGAATGATTTCAAGGTCAGCTATAACGTTATCAGCGGTTATAAAAACTTTATCGAATGCAACCCGACCGGCACGGACGCCTCCTGCGGGCATCGGGCGAATTTCACCGAGTTTATGAGCAGCACGTCGGGCGTCTTGACGCCGGTCAGCAGCGCGGATTTTGACGTGGATACCTGCTTTCTTGTTTGTCCGTACTGCGGTAAGACGCAGAAGCCGATCACTTTAAAATGCCCCGACTGTGATAGAACGGGAGCGCATAACGCTTCCTCCGGCGGGAGCAAGCTCTTTCATTATATGAATACGTCGGTGGGCGGCGGATTTGAGTGCGGCGCCTGCGGAAGCACGGCGGTCATGGCGGTGGACAGCACGGGGAAGTATATTTCCGAGAAGGCGTCGGCGGGCGGCTTTTCCGTAAGCGGCATGGTCGCGAACGGGATCCGCTACGGAGAGACGATCGACTGGACTACGGAGCATGCGGACGATCTTACGAATCACCGGATCGCGTATTTCCGTAAGGTGAATCCTACGGATCCGTCGATCGCGGGCGCGAATTTTGACGATGGGCAGCTTCAGCTTACCCTGAAGTATGAAAAGTCGTCGAACAATATTTACACGGGCAGCTATGAGCTGAATATTTACGCGAATCCCGCCGGAGATTATACGGGCGGAGCTTTTAATACCGATATTGTTCTTCCGATCGGGTACAACGTTGTTTTAGAGGGAACGAACGCGACGGGCGCGGTGGTCACGGAGGGAACGCTTCCGGACAGCACGGGCGGAAAAAAATATCCGATCCTCCGCGTTACGTCGGGCGGTCCGGGAACCGTTCAGGTGAAGTTCGCGCTGTCCTCAAAGGAAACTGGATATTCGTTTGAGTACGAAAACGGCTCCCAGCCCTCGGCGGGCGACAATGAGCAGGGCTTATTCCGCTGGTTCGGGCTTACGCCGACCGGGGTTGACCGCGACGATATGCACAGCCTGAAGTCCGCGAACGGAAGCGGGTTTATTTTTAGCTGACCGCGTGACGAGAATGAAGCAAGAGGTGAAAGGAATGCTGAAGAAATTTCAGAAAATCCATTATAAAAAGGGATTTACGCTTACCGAGCTGATTATCGTTATCGCGATCCTTGCGGTGCTGATGGCGGCGGCGGCGGCGTTTTCCCTGCCGGTTCAGCGAATGGTGCACGCGACGGCGGCGACGTCCGACGCGATCAACGCGAACGAAACGATCGGCGAATATATTCAGGGGCGGCTCGCCTATGCGGATTCGCTTTATATCCATTACGGCGTGAACGCGATAAATACGAGTACGGATATAAGCGCTTCCCTTTCGCGTCTGACGGACGGCGGTACCGGGCGGCTTTCCAAGCCGAACGCGGGAAAAGCGGGCGTTCTGATTTTCCGTTATACGGCGAACGCGGACGAACCCGAAAAATCGGGCTATACGCTTTACGATTTCCCGATCACGGCAGCGACGTCGTCCTATACGACGGCAGTGCGGGACGCGACGGGAACCGATCTGAACGACGCGGGAGCGGTCTTTAACGATGATTTTTACGGCAATGTACAGCGGATCATTTATCTGCCGAAGGCGCGCCCCTTCCGGAATACGACGCGCGGCGAGGTATTCCTGAATTTTGAGATCCTGTCCTATCAGGGCGACAGCGATTATATCAAATATCAGGCGGACGGAACGACGGTTGACGACGCGAACAGCACCTATATCGCCCCCGGAACGCTGAATGCGATCTACGGGGAGGTCGATACCGCGCTCGGGACGAACGCGTCTACCGCGGTACGCGGCGACTGGCAGAAGGCGTTCCGGGGTTCGACAACCTGCGAAAAGCTCGGGATCCTGAAAAAGGGAGACGCGAATACGTCTTCGTTTGTGCTTCAGAATTTTACAAGCAGCAGCCTGAACGATCCACAGTATTTTACCATGAACCCTTTGGTGGGTACGACGATCGCGGGAACGGGAAACGATGTTGTAATCTTTTATCATATCCCGCATTTTACCGCGTAAAGCAAAAACCTCCGGCGGGTTTTCGCCGGAGGCAGCGTTGGGCATACGGAAAACAGGGTCCGTATGCCGAACCCTGTCTCGCATGATATTCGATTTTTACAGAAGTCCGAGATACCAGTCGATGATCTCCTGTCCGAAGAGGAATCCGACCGCGATCCCGACCGCGAGATACGGTCCGAATACGATCTGTTTTTTCGCGGAGACGCTCTTTACCCGGTCTCCCTCGAGAACGACCGAGAGGTTATACTGATCGAATCCCGAAAGCCCGTCGTTGAGCTTTTCGTTCAGGGCGGCAATATCGGGTTTTTTCGACCAGAGCTTTTCGTTGATACAGTCGGGCTCGATGTCGGATTTTCCGCGGAAAAAGCTTCCGTAGAGGACGTCGCTTTTCCCGCTTTGGACGAGACAGCCGTCCTCGGACTGCTGCGCGTACCATTCCGACGCGATTTGGTTCAGCCGCTCGTTCACTTCCTTTTTCTGCGTTTTCGGAACGCGGAGGAGGCTGATCGATCCGCCGACCGCGCCGAGTACGATCCCGATTCCCGCCGCGGGGACGATCCTCCAGCCGAGAAGAAGTCCCGCCGCCGCCATGATCTGCACATCGCCGCCGCCCATTGCTCCGAACATCGCGAGCAGGGCGAACGGAACGCCGACGCACGCCATGCCGAGCAGGTGCTCCTGCCAAGGCGTATCGCCGGTAAAAATCGAGATCAGCCCGAGCGCGGCGATGATAATGCTTGCCCAGTAGGGAATGTTCATCGTGTCGATGTCGATCCCGCTCAGGGCGATCAGCACGGGAATAAGAACAAGGGCATAGACCAGCTCGACGCTCAGCCCGAGCGTATATAAGGAAAGAACGTACATCAGAGCGGTAAGAAGCTCGACGATCCAGTAGCGCGGCGAGATCCTCGCCTTACAGAAGCGGCATTTCCCGCGAAGGAAAATATAGCTCAGGATCGGGATCAGGTCGATATTCCGAAGCTGCTTTCCGCAGGACATACAATGGCTTCGGTTTACGACGATCGATTCCTTAAGCGGCGTCCGGAGAATGACGACGTTTAAAAAGCTTCCGATCGCGGCGCCGAGAATAAATACCGCCGCTGTCCAGAAAATAAGAAAGGCGGGCGGGAGTTCAAATAGATTCGGCATAGTAGGACTTCCTTTCGTTTTCGGTTTTTTCTATTCTACCATATTTTTTCGGAAAATTCAACACTCCTTCGATGATTTGATCATTTCGATATATTTTAACGGGAAAGGGATTTCCCGAAGGAAAGGAACGGGCGTACTATGAATAACGTACCAATAGGACAAATTCTTCTCGAGAACGGTTACATCACGAAGCAGCACCTCGAGGACGCGCTGATGCAGCAGAAGGGCTCGGGGAAAAAGCTCGGCGATATGCTGCTCGATCTCGGCTATGTTTCCGAAACACAGCTTGCGCAGGCGCTTTCGCAGCGGTTAAAGGTTCCGTTTATTGACCTTACGACCACGAAAATCGAGAGCGAGGCGGTAAAAAAGATCCCGGAGGCGGTCGCGAAGAAAAATACCGTTATTGCGTTTAAAATGAATAACGGGCGGCTTTATGTCGCGACGAACGACCCGGTAAACTTCTATATTTTTGAAGAGCTTAAAATTCAGACGGGTATGGAGATTCACGCCATGCTCGCGACGAAGTCCTCGATCCTTGAGGCGATCGGGAAGGTCTATTCCGCGAATACCGTATCGAACGTTATGGACGATATCGATAAGGAATACGACGCGAACGCCGCTTTAATGCAGGAGCAGGACGACGGCGCCGAAGAGCGTATCGATAACGCGCCGGTCGTAAAGCTTGTAAACACGATCATCGAATCGGCGTACCGCGACCGCGCCTCCGATATTCATATCGAGCCGTTTAAGGACAGAACAAGAATCCGCTACCGTATCGACGGCGAGTGCGTGGAGCGCATGGCGGTAAAGCCCGCGGTTCATAACTCGATCATTACGCGTATCAAGATTCTCGGCGGTATGAATATCGCCGAAAAGCGTATCCCGCTCGACGGGCGCTCGTCCGCCGTGATCGACGGGGTTACGCAGGATCTCCGTATCTCGACGATCCCGACCGTTTACGGCGAAAAGTGCGTAATCCGACTTCTCGCGACGGGCGACGAAAAGGCGCGGAAGATTACCGACCTCGGTATGACCGATTATAACTACGAAATGTTCCGTCAGATCATTCGCTGCCCGAACGGGGTAATGCTTGTAACGGGACCGACGGGTTCCGGTAAATCCACCACGCTGTACGCGACGCTCGGCGAGCTTTCCAAGCCGAACGTCAATATCGTAACCGCCGAGGACCCGGTCGAAAAGAAGATCGACGGTGTAAACCAGTGCCAGATGAACGAAAAGGCGGGTATGACCTTCGCCGCCGCGCTTCGTTCGATCCTCCGTCAGGATCCGGATATTGTCATGGTCGGTGAGATCCGTGACGGCGAGACCGCCGATATCGCGATCCGCGCCGCGATCACGGGACACTTAGTGCTTTCGACCCTGCATACGAACGACGCGGCTTCGACGATCCTCCGTCTGGTGGATATGGGCGTCGCGCCGTACATGGTGGCGTCCTCGCTGGTCGGCGTTATCGCGCAGCGTCTGGTAAAGCTGCTTTGTCCCGACTGCCGCGAGGAGATCACGCTGACCGATCCCGCCGACCTGCGGCTGGTCGGAAAGGATTCGCCCGTCACGATCTATCAGCACCATATCGGCGGGTGCCGCACCTGCCATAACACGGGCTATAAGGGAAGAACGGCGATCCACGAGATCATCGTATCGACGAACGATATTAAGGAGCTCATCTCCCGCAACGCGACCGCCGAGGAGATCGGAAAACAGGCGCGCAAGAACGGGACCCGGCTTCTGCGCGATAACGTAACGGATATGGTTCTTGCCGGAAAAACGACGATGGATGAGCTTGTAAAAGCGACTTATACCGTATAAGAAAGGATAGTAAAGCCATGAATGTAATCGACGTAAATCAGATTTTAGACGAGGTGCGCGAGCTTGGCGCGTCCGACCTTCATTTTACGGCAGGGCTCCCTCCGATCGTGAGACTGCACGGAAATATTCAGAAGGTTCCCGGCTATCCCGATTGTACCGAACCGATTATCGTCAACGTCATCAACCAGATCACCTCGATTAAGCATAAGCAGACCATTCAGAAGGGGCAGGACGCGGACTTTTCGTACGTGACCTCCTCCGGTCACCGCCACCGTGTCAACGTATACCGTCAGAGGGGGTATCACGCGGTCGCGCTCCGTCTCCTTCGGAACGACATTCCGACGCTCCGCGACCTCTTTCTCCCGTCGATCCTTGGGGATTTCGCGCTGAAGCCGAGAGGACTGGTTCTTGTAACGGGACCGACCGGCTCGGGTAAATCCACGACGCTCGCGGCGATGATCGACCATATCAACCGCCAGAAAAACTGTCATATCATTACGATCGAGGACCCGATCGAGTATTTACATAATCATAAGCAGTCGATGATCAACCAGCGTGAGATCGGCGTGGACGTGGACAGCTTCGCGGGCGCGCTCCGCGCCGCGCTTCGTGAGGACCCGGACGTAATCCTCGTAGGAGAAATGCGTGACTTCGAGACGATCAACGCGGCGGTAACGGCGGCGGAAACGGGACATCTCGTTCTCTCGACCCTGCATACGACGGGCGCGGCGGATACGCTCGACCGTATCATCGACGTTTACCCGCCTCATTCACAGGGACAGATCCGCTCACAGCTCGCGAACTCAATGGTCGGCGTAGTGTCGCAGACGCTTTGCGCAACGGCGGACGGGCGCGGGCGTGTCGCGGCGCTCGAGATCATGGCGGCAACCGATCCGGTGCGCGCGAATATCCGTGAAGGAAAGATCTTCCAGATCCCGAGCGCGATCTCGACGGGTAAGGCGGCAGGAATGTTCTCGCTCGATCAGGATCTCGCGCGGCTGGTACGAAACGGAAAGATCACCGAGGAGCTGGCGCGGACGAAGTGCCAGAACCCGGCGGAGTTCCAGCGGTTCCTGTCGGTGTCTTAAAATTTTAAATGCAGATGCCCCCGAAGTCTGCCGACCTCGGGGGCTATTTTTTATTTTTCCGCGGAACGGACAAATTCCGCGATCTCCTCGATCACCGCCTGATCGACCTTTCCCGTCTCGTCGGTGAAGAAATGCCCCAAGCCCTCGTAAAGCCGGAAGCGGCAATTCTCCTTCCCCGCGAGAAGCTCCCGCCACGCCGCGAAATCAAGATCGGGATAGACCTGAACGTCCGCGTCCCCCTGCAAAAACAGCATGGGGATTTCAAGCGCGAGCGCCGCGTCCGCCGTTTTCACCTCGTTCAGCGACTTCCAGTATACGCCGCTTACGCCGAAATATTCGCCCGCTTCGCCGTCCGAAAGCGTTTTGATCCGCTCTGCCTCCCGCAGTACGGAAACCGCCTTTTCCTCGATCTCCTCCTCGCTCAGCCCTTTTTGGCGAAGCTGAAACTCGTACTGGCTGCACAAAATATCCTCGAGCCGCCGCGGGCTTCCCGCGAGGGAAACCGTGCCGCGCACCGCTTCGTTTTCCTCCGCAATTACGGGCGCAAGCATTCCGCCGAGACTGTGACCGATCAGAAAAAGCTTTTCGCCGTTTATGTCACTGCGGCTTTGCGCGAATTCGATCGCCGCGCTTACGTCCTCGAGTACCTCGGTTTGGATCGTGACGTTCGCCGGATCCGCAAGTTCGGGATGCTGATAAAACCGCTTGCTGAAGCGGATCGTGGCGATCCCGCGCTCCGCCAGTCCGTGCGCGAGGTCGCGCAGCGGCTTGATCCCGCCCGCCGTTTCGTCAAAATCACTCTGTCCCGAGCCTTGGATCAGGATCGCGGCAGGGGGATTTTCGGCGTTTGCGGGGAGGGTCAGGATCCCGTCCAGCGCGTATTCCCCGATCCGGATCTTTACCTCGGCAAAAGCGTCGTTTTCGGAATCGGCGGCGAGCGCGTGGTAATTCAGCCAAAGTCCTTCGACGGCGCCTTCCCCGTCAAAAACAAGCGTGACCGTCACGCCGGTTTTCGTGTATTCGAGCGTGGTAACGACGGTTACCGAACCGTTCTGTTCGGTTTCGGATACATCGTAAACCCCGACGTAATCTCCCGCCGAGGCAACGACCTGCGCCCACGCGGCTTTCAGCGCCGCTTCGTCCAGACTCGCCTTCATTTCCTCGGAAAAACGCCCCGCGCAGTCCGAAAATTCTCCGTTCGCCATCTGTTCGCTCAGCGCACGCGCGGTTTCCCGAAGATCCTCGGGAGCGGGTTCCGCCGGTTCCGAAGCCGCCGGGGTCGTCTGCTCCGAAGCCGCCGGCTCCGTTGTGACAGCCTCCCCTTCTTGTCCCGCGCAGGAGGAAGCCGACAGGATCGTCCCCGCAATCAGAACGGCTAAAAATTTCTTCATGACCTCACGCCCCTTCGTAAATTTCACTTACATTATTATGCCACATATTCGAGAAATTGTCAATATCGGTAAGCGAATTTTACGGATTATTCCTTGTTCGGGAAATACGCGGTCTGCGGACAGATTATTCCGTTTTTTCTCCGAGATTCGCGTTGGCGATCGCTTCCGCGTTTTGACCGGAGATCTCGGCGGCGCGCGATTCCTGCTGTTTGGCGTATTCCGCGTCGTAATCGATCATGGTATAATCGGTCGGAATTTCGAATACGCTTTCGGTTACCTCGTTGCTCAGGGTAAGAATCTCGCTGATCTCCTCGCCGTTTCGGATAAAGCGGAGCTTCCCCGTTTCTTCGTCATAGTAGAAGTTCGAGGGATTTGATTTTTCGTCATAAATAATCTCGTGCTTATAGGTCACGCCGTTTAAGTCCTCGTAGTCGTCCACATAGGAGCATTTTTCCACCTCGCTCAGCGACAGCTTGATCCGATAGGACTCGACAAGCGGCTTTACAAATTCCTCGCCGTATTTCATATACGTAACGGTCCGATCCGCGTCCGTGATCTCGTACGCCATGCCGTCACGATAAACAACGCGGGTAAGGTTTCCGTCCTCGTCCTTCGCGGTAAGAGCGATCGTCTGTTCGTCCTTGATATAAATGCCCGCCTCGACGCGCGCGCCCTCGCTTGTGACCGCCGTTTCAAAGCTGAGCGGGATTGACCGGCGCGTCTCGAGATACCGCGTATAAAGCGGAATCCGTTCGCGCAGATAAGCGAGCGCTTCCTCGGTCGTATCCTCCTCGGGTTCCTCGTCTCCGCCGAAAACGATCTGCGTGACCTTTCCGTTTCCTTTGGTCGCTTCGGTTGTTTCCGACGGTTTTTCCTCCGTATTACAGCCCGCCGCAGCGAGGAGCAGCGCGCCCGCCGCGAAAATTGCCAAAAATTTTCTCATAAAATCACCTTTCCTGTTCTTATTCTGTGCCGCGAGTTTATTGTGTCCCAAAAATACGCAAATAACGTTTTTCACTTCGGAAGTCCCCGGAAATCCGAAAAGGGTTTCGTTCGGAAGCTGAAAACCGATTGAAATTCCGGTGAAAGAACGCCCCGCAATATCCGAGGATACTGCGGGGCAGGGAGGATTCGCTTACTGCGCGTTCATCGCGTCAGCCATGCTGACGAGCGTATAGTCGCTCGGGACCTCGAAAATGCTTTCGTCCACATCATGCGTAAAGACCGTGACCTCCAGCGCGGTTCCGCCGCTGATGAGGTACTTGATCTCCTTCGTCGCGGGGTCGGCGTAAACGATCGCGTCCATTTCGGGGGCGCTGATCTTCTCGAAGAGATATTCCGTTCCGTTATATTCCTCCGTACCCGTTTCATAGGTCGCGTTCGCGGCGTCAAACTGTACGGTGTTGGAAAGTCCCGCGGTCATGGTTTCCGTGAGCGACGCGCGCGTCGTATCGTCAATATCCATATAAAGCGCCGTTTTTTCGGCGGGGCTTATCATGTAATATTTGTCGGCTGTAATGATGACATGCTGCTCTACGCCGTCCGTCGAGGTCAGAAGCGCCATTTCCTCGGGCGACTTGATGATCGTTTCCATGGTAACCGCGGAAGCGACGCCCGTCCCGTAAAGATCCGCTTCATAGGCGAATCCGATGCGGATCGGGAGATTCGTCTGATCCTCGAGATAGTTCGCGTAGATCGGCGCGTTTGCCTTCAGAATTTCCATCGGATCGCCGGATTCAGCGGGCGCGTCGGTCTCCTCGGGAGTAGTTTCCTCGAGCGCGTCGGTTTCCTCGGGAGTGGTCTCCTCGGACGCGTCGGTTTCCTCGGGAGTGGTTTCCTCGGGCGCCGCAGTGTCGGCGGGGGTAGTCGCCGCGGGGGTCGTGGTGGCTTCCGACGTTTCACCCGAGCAGGACGAAAGCGTCAGGATCATTGCCGCGGCGGTAAGTAACGCGATAAATTTTTTCATGGTTCAAATTCTCCTTATGGGTAAATTTAGTTTACATCATTGTAGCACAAATGCACAAGATTGTCAATAGATTTTACGAAAAAATATTTTCATAAAAACCTTGTGTATTATAGCGCCTTTTTTTCGGTTCGTCAAGGCGAAATTGTGATTTTATGAGGCTTTCGCGTTTTTCTCGTCGCACACGCCAAAAATCACGGATTTTTTCCGAAAGTTTTGTGAAACTTTCGTGAGAAATTCGGAGGTTTCGGGATTCTTCGGGTACGCCTTGACAAAGCACCCGAAATCAAGTATAATACTATAATATATAAAACAAACGAATCGGCGTATCTCCCACAAGAAAGGAAAAGACAGCAAAATGCCCAAAAATAAAAAAAGCACGGAGCAAAAGAAAACCACGATCGGCGGACAGGCGCTCATCGAGGGAATCATGATGAAGGGACCGTTTAAAACGGCAATGGCGGTGCGGCTCCCCGACGGGTCGGTCACCGTCGAGGAAACCGAGGCGAAGCCGCGGAAATGGTACAATAAGGCGCCGCTGATCCGCGGTGTGATCAATTTCGTTTCCCAGCTTTCCGAGGGGTATCGGTATCTTTCCCGTTCGGCGGAGCTTTCCGGCGCGATGGACGAGGAGGAGGGCGAGGAGCTGTCGAAATTTGAGCGGTGGCTCAACGATAAATTCGGCGAAAAGCTGATGGGGATCGTGATGGCGGTCGCGATGGTGATCGGGGTCGCGCTCGCGGCGGTTCTGTTCGTATTTGTTCCGACGTGGCTTTTTATGCTGATCCAGCTCGGCGCGGGGGAGACCGATCTCTCCGCGTTCCAGTCGCTTTTCGAGGGAATTCTGAAAATTCTCATTTTCGTCGGGTATATGTGGCTCGTGTCGAATATGAAGGACATGAAGCGAATGTACGGCTATCACGGGGCGGAGCATAAGACGATCGCCTGTTACGAAGCGAAAAAGCCGCTTACCGTCGAGAATATCCGCCCCATGCGGCGTTTTCACCCGCGCTGCGGCACCAGCTTTATCTTCCTCGTTCTGATCATCAGCATTCTCGTGTATTCGGTCGTCCCGATCACGAACGCGTTTTTTATCGAAGCCTTCGGCGTGAGCGAAACGATCGCCATGATCCTTCGGGTCGCGTGCAAGCTGCTCCTTCTTCCCGTGATCGTGAGCGTTTCCTATGAGGTGATCCGTCTCGCGGGGCGGTACGACAATGTTCTGACCCGGATCATTTCCGCGCCCGGACTCGCGCTTCAGCGACTCACGACTAAGGAGCCGGACGACGGTATGATCGAGGCGGCGATCGCGGCAATGACTCCCGTGATCCCCGAGGACGGAGAAAGCGACCGATGGTAACGGCGCGGGAGGCGTTTCACGCGATTCTTGAGACGCTCCGAAAAGCAGACGTATACGATCCCGCTTATGAGGCGGGCGAAATTTTTAAGGAAACGGTCGGAAAGCCGCCGCTTCTCTGCGAAGCCGTAAGCGGGGAGGCGTTTTCCGAAATGGAGCGCCTTACCGCGCGGCGGGCGGCGGGAGAACCGCTTCAATACCTGTTCGGCGCGTGGGAATTTTACGGACTGCGCTTTTTTGTCGGCGAGGGGGTTCTGATCCCCCGTCCCGAGACCGAGCTTCTGGCGGAGCTTTCGGTCGGGCTGATGAAGCGGGGCGGGAAAATGCTCGATCTGTGCAGCGGGACGGGCTGTATCGCGGTCGCGGCGGCGAAGAGCATTCCCGTTCCTTCCGAAATTTACGCCGTCGAGCGGTACGAGGCGGCGTTTTCGTATCTGCAAAAAAACATCGCTTATCACCGAGCGGGCGTAACGCCGATCCTCGGGGACGCGCTCGACCCGGCGGTTCTTCCCGAATCGGATTTCGACGTGATCGTCTCGAATCCGCCGTACCTGACGAAAGCGGAAATGGCGGCTTTGCAGCGGGAGGTGCGATACGAGCCGGAAACCGCCTTGTACGGCGGAGAGGACGGGCTGGATTTTTACCGGAGGCTGATCCCGCTCTGGAAGGGGCGGCTCAAAAAAGGCGGAACGCTTGCGGTCGAGGTCGGTGACGGGCAGGCGGCGGCGGTCGGAACGATCTTTTCCGCGTCGGGGCTTTCGCCGGAGCTTTTGAACGATTATCAGGGGATCGGACGGGTCGTTTACGGGAAAATGTGAAAAACTGTTGACAAGATCGGTCGAAATATGGTATACTATAAAAAAATACTGCCGGACGGCAATTTCAACAGATTTCAGGGGGTACTTATGTTTAATTACGGTTACGGTTACGGTTCAACGTTGGAAACGGTCGGGATCCTTACGATCATCTTTCTGATTGCGGCGCTTGTGGGCGGCGTGGTGCTCTATTTCCTCGTGTTCGGAAAGAAGCAGGACGGGAAGTATAAGGGATTCATGAAGTGGCTGTACGATTTCGCGCATTTCCGCGTGCTTACGGTCGAGGCGATCGTAAAGATTCTTTATCTCGTCTCGGCGATCGCGGTAACGCTTACGTCGTTCCTCCAGTTCGCAAACGGGCTGATCGGGCTTCTGCTCTGTCCGCTTCAGATCATTCTCGGAAATATCGCGGTTCGCGTCGCGTATGAATTTGCGATCATGCTGATCTTACTGGTAAGAAACACCAACGAGATCAACGCGAAGCTCAAGAATCAGAACGGCGACGAAAAAGACGTGGCGGATTTGTTCCGGGTCGCGATCCCGGTACCCTCCGCGAAGGATTCGGGTCCGAAGAAGTTCTGCGCGGGCTGCGGAAAAGCGCTCGACGCGAACGCGAAGTTCTGCGACGGCTGCGGAAAAAAGTGCGACGAGTAAGTTTTTGAAGGGAATTCAAAGAGAGGGATATATTCGGGGACGCCGTCTCCGAATTCCTGCAAGCCTTTGAAAAGGCTTGACCTGAATTTTATATTGCCTAAAAGACTGTGAGAGGTTCGGCTGTTTTTTATAAGCCCGGATTATCGCACGGTCTTTTCTTTTTTCAGTTTCTGAAACAAATAGCCGCGCCGTCCGAAGCACTTCGGACGGCGCGGCGTAGGGGGAGGAAAAAATCAATGAATCGTTATCAGCTTACGTAAACGTCCTCACAGTCGTCGGGAATGTCGTGCATAACGCGGTCAAGCACCTCGGCTCTCTTCGCGTTGTTAAAGCGGTCAAGCGTTCCGACGAGATAGCCCGTGATACGGCGGATCCGCTCGAAGGGGCGATCCTCATAGGTGTACGAGAGATCCACATAGTCGTTATCCGCGTGAATGGTTACGGCAAGGAGCTTCTGCGAGGGCTTGTTTTCTCTGCCTCGGTTTACGTACTCCTGAATCTCCTCGTCGGTGAGCTTCTCTCCCGTTATGGTTAATTCTACATTTTTCATTGCCGGACTTTTCCTTTCCTGATTTCATTCTGTATCTCAAGCCTGCTTTTTTCGTTACAAACTCGCATTGCAAGCGGTTTCGGATTGGCATATCTTGAGGGCGTGTTCTTATTATACCACAAGATATAGTAAAAAGCAACCCCTGTTTGAAAAAAAGTTAAAAAATTTTACCGCCGACCTAGGAGATCGTGATTCCGTCCGGATTATCCGGATCGTCGGGAACCATCCGGTCGCAGAGCTGTCCTAAAATCGCCTCGTAAGCGTCGGGGGAAAGGTGGATTCCGTCGCCGCCGTTATAATTTGTTTTCAGGGCGTTCTCCGCGTTTTTCATTTCGGGCGTAATATCCACGAACGTCCAGTCCTCGTTTTCCTCGATCATTTCCTTCAGCGCGAGGTTAAAGCGGTCGATCGTTTCGTTCGCCGTAAACTCGGAATCCTTTTTTACGGGCGTGATCGAAAGGACGATCATTTTCGCGTCGGGCAGAAAGCCTTCCGCCGTCCGGATGAGATTTTTATAATTGTCGGCGAATTCCTGCGTCGTCGTGATGTTTACGTCGTTCATGCCCATGGAAAAAACGACGGTTTTCGGCTTCCGGTCCACTAAGAGCGAGAGAAGCGAAAGCTCCGCGCCGCCCTCGTTAAAGGTAAAGTCGAAGATGTTGCGCGCGGCGATATTCCCCTGCGCCGCGACCTGCTTTTCGGAAAGGATCCCGTAGCGGGCAAGCCCGCTGCAAATGCTGTCGCCGACAAAGACGCAGCCCGAAAGGAATTCCTCGTCCGCCTCGCTTCGCGGAAAGGAATGATATTCCTCCGATTCCGACGGCTCGGCGGTCGTCACAAAGGTCGGGGGAGTTGTCGTGGTTCTTTCGCTCGTCGTCGTCGCGATCGAGACGGTTTTAATCTCGGCGGGCGGGACGGTCGTCGCGCTCGTCGGGGCGCTTTCGGGGAGAACGCGGTCGGATATATTCACGCACCCGCCCGACAGACAGAGCAGAAGCGCGAAAAAAAAGTAACCTTATTGTCGTTTCATTCGGATCATTCCATTTTCTGTTTTAAAATTGCGTTTTTTCGACGCAATTCTATTGTATCACGCGGCGGTCGAAAAGTCAATGCAGAGCTTTCTCCCGCGAAATTTTTCAATGGAAAAATTTTCATGTTTTTCCTATTGAAAAAAAGGCGGGAATCTGTTATAATAAGCATTAGAAGAAATTCCCGATTTTTTCGGAGAAAGTTGTCCAAAATCAGAAAGGAATGAACTGCAATGATCAAGTTAAACAAGAAGAATGTCGAGGATCTCGCCTCCTAGGTAAGGTGAAAGCACGTACTGGTTCGAGTGGACTTTAAT
>CAZKKZ010000023.1:0-39921 GCA_964553625.1 uncultured Ruminiclostridium sp. | reverse complement strand
GGTCACCAGTATCAAAACGGCGACGCGCAGCGCGTATTTTCTGAAGCGGGTCATGTCTTTTCTCCTTCTCTTAAGCGTTCGTTTTCATCCTTTAGACGCTCCACAGTGTTACTCAACGAGCAATTTTGACAGAAATGTTGTTATGTCATTTCGATTTTACCCTTTATTTTGTGATTGCCAGCTCTTGAACGTGCTGATCTCGGACATCGCGAAAAAGATCTTGGCAAACTCCTTAACTATATCATCACGCTCGATATTATGCTTATCGGCTAAAACAACAAGCTGATTTATAACAGTCGGGAAAATCTTTGAAATCTCCTCAACGACTTCATTATGTTCGGCTTGACTTAATTCTGTGCTCATTCCATCGCCAACTTTTAACCGACTTAAATCGTTAGTGTTTTTGTTCATCTTCTATCTCCCCCCTCAATCGAAATGTTGTACGTTCTTCCGCCCGCACGGAGCGTGTAGGTCACGCCGTCGAATGCGTGGAGCGCGATCGGTTCGACCTCTCCGAAATACAATCCGAAATAATCGTCCGCGAACTTTCGCAAAGCTTCCGCCGCCGCAACATAATTCAGATTCGGAGGCTTGACATTTTCGTCGGTTTGTGGTATACTTTTATCATAACAACTTCTCTTGGTGCCTTCGTCGGCTTCGGTCGGCGAGGGCGCTTTTTCTTTTGGTGCAGGCGTGCGGCTGCCCGCTGCTTTCTCTTCCGGCGAGGATCTGATCACGCCGCTTTTCTTCCAGCGCCCGATGTTGTTCCGCAGGCAGTGGCAGTCGAGAGCGTATTTCTCCGCGATCTCCCGCGCCTTCATGCCCGCCTCGTAATCCGCGATAATTGCCGCTTTTAATTCGTCCGTCATGTTTTCACTTTCCTTTCTTTCCGCAATATATACTGCGGTTCTCATTCTCAGATGGCACCGCGTTCGGAACGGAAAGCCTGTCCGCAGCTTCTCGCTCCGCTCGTACCGCTCCGCCGCGTCCGACGCGGCAAGATAAATAAGCTCCCGATCCGCGTCCGGGTTTTTCTTCGCGAACCGCTTCGCCTGATACGACGCCTGCCCGTAAAAATCGACCGGCGTGTAAAAATCCTCCCACTCCATCACGCGATCACCAGACGGTACGGCTCGACTGACGCGTTCTCGGCGTAGGTTACGATGCAGTAAAAGTAATTCCGGCCGAGGTATACCGAAGGTATGATCTCATTTTCGGAATTCACCATTCCACTGGACAACCCTTCCACTTTTTCCTCTCCGACTTTGAATGAAACGGACAGTCTTTCCGCCACCTCCCGTGATTTCGTTAAGTATACAAGATATTTTTTCATGGTTTGTCCTTTCTTACCCGTTGATGTAATCCGCTCTGACAAGGCGGTAGCGCTCGTCGCGAACTTCAACCTTGATCTCCGCTCCCGTTGTCCGCCGCGCCTTGTGCGCGTAGTTTTGCGCTGATTTTCTGCGGTTAAAGCACTTACAGGCTATCCCGCCGCCTTTTTTGTCCCAGCTTACGATGTATGTGTTCATGGCTTGTCCTTTCTGCCCCTGCAAAAATTGATAAACCCCTCTTTCGGGATCTTCACCCGATTCCCAATCACAATCACGGGAAAACCGAGTGATTCCGGCTCGTTATGCGCTGCAAGGTTGATCCCGTAAGGACTGCACCCGAGATAACCCGCGACCTGACGCGGGATCAGTACGGGTGCGCCGATCGATTCGATCTCGTCCAACGTCGCGTACTCGGTCGGCGGACGGGCGATCTCAACATCATATCCGTCCCCCGTTCGGATCACACTGTCAGTAATTTCCACCACAGGCTTTCCCGTTTTGTCCCGTACGACAACCCGATTCGCCTGCTTGTACTGGATTTCCATGCGGTTCACCTTCCTTTTAGTACAATATAAGTACAATTAGTGTTCAGACCCAAAAAAGATTTCCTGAACGGATTTGTTGAAGAACCGTGCAATTTTCACCTTCACCTCGTCTCGCGGAACCCGTTCGTTTCTTTCGTACATTGCCCATGAAGACTTAGTTATTCCGATGTCACTCGCAATTTCCTCCTGCGATTTTTTTCCACGTAATTCCTTCAGCTTTTCTCCGAAAGACATACCTTTTCCTCCTTTCTATAGAGCACTCTTTGTGCTCTTTTCTTTATTGTACACAAATAGTGCTCATTTGTCAATACGTAAACAGGTAAAAATATTCACAAATAAATCGAGCACTTTTTGTGAATTATGTAAATTGAATTTTGTGCACTTAAAGTGTATAATATATGCAGATAGAGGAAGGTGGAATGAAATGTCTAAATTTCATTTAAGACTGCGCGAGCTAAGAATGTCCAGAAAAATTTCACAGCAGAAATTAAGCGAACAGCTTGGTATTTCCAAAAGTAGTATCAATATGTATGAGCGCGGAGAACGAGAACCGGGTTTGGACTTGCTCGAAGCGATCGCCGACTTTTTTAATGTTGATTTAGATTACCTTACAGGAAAATCCGATTCCCCCCGAAAAGTTTTACGAGAATACGAACCGGTTAAAGACACGGACGAAGATTTAAAATTTGCTCTTTTTAACAGTTCCGAAGGAATCACGGACGAAATGTTCGAGGAAGTCAAGGCTTTTGCGGCATTTGTAAAGCAACGCGAGCAGCAGAAAGGGAAGAAAAATGAATCTTAAAACCCTCTACGCTCTCGCGGAGCGTGATCGCGTAGAAATTCTCGACGCGGATTGCCCCGAATGCCTGTCGATGTCGCTGATGACCGACGACGGAAATTGCTATGTCGGGATCGACGAACGAGCGGTTCATTCGGAAAATGAAAAACTCGTGCGGATCGCGCACGAGCTGGGACATTGTGAAACGGGTTCTTTTTATACAAGGCGCTGCGAATTTGATTTGATCGAAAAGCATGAGTACCGCGCGGACAAATGGGCAGTTCAGCGACTTCTTCCTTATGATGAGCTGGTTGAGGTCTGTCAAAAAGGAATGAATGAGCTTTGGGAGATCGCGGAGTATTTCGGCGTGACCGAGGATTTCGTTCGGCGGGCGCGGGAAATTTATCAAAATATGGGCTACTCCTTTTCGTAGCATGAGGTGAGTGCATGGCAAAACGGAGAAAAACAAAAATCCCCGGCGTAAGCTTCAGCATGAAGCGGGCGCTCGGGGTAACAAAAGCGAAGCAGCAATTCGCCCGAAAAACGGGAATCCCCACCTCAAAGGCGGGGCTTCAGCGAAAGGTCGGAAAAGCAATGACGGGCGGCGGCTGTCTCATGCCGATCCTGTTCGGAATTTTCTGCATGATCATGACAGCGGGGC
The DNA here is from genome assembly GCA_964553625.1 of uncultured Ruminiclostridium sp. Classification (GTDB taxonomy): domain Bacteria; phylum Bacillota; class Clostridia; order Oscillospirales; family Ruminococcaceae; genus Ruminiclostridium_E. The sequence continues at coordinate 36,606 of CAZKKZ010000023.1, read as the reverse complement.
TTTTCTTTTAAGGAGCATGGACAAAGTGAAAAATATAAAAAACCGGATCTTCGAGATCATTCAGACCGCGAATAAGGATGACCTCGCGAGCCGAATTTTCGACATCGGGATCATCGCGCTGATTTTGGTAAACGTGGTTTTGGTAATCGCGGATACGTTCACGCTGCCGGAAACGGCGACGACCGCTTTCGGGATCGTCGAAACTGTTTCCGTGGTGATTTTTTCGGCGGAGTACCTTTGCCGTGTCTGGACGTCGGATCTGCTATTTCCGAATTTGTCTCCGATCCACGCGCGGGTGCGTTACATATTTTCCTTTATGGCAATGATCGACCTGCTCGCGATCCTGCCCTTTTATATTCCTTTTCTCATTCCGATCGACCTGCGCGTTTTGCGAATGCTGCGAATCGTGCGGCTGTTCCGGGTGTTCAAGCTCAACCGCTACACTTCGGCGCTCAGTACGATCGCGACGGTGTTCAAAAAGAAAAAAAGTCAGCTGATCTCGTCTATTTTCGTGGTGCTTCTCTTGATGATTATTGCGGCGGTTCTGATGTACAGCATTGAAAACGAGGCACAGCCCGATGTTTTCGAAAATGCTTTTTCCGCTCTTTGGTGGGCGATTGCAACGCTGACGACGGTCGGATACGGAGATATTTATCCCGTTACCGTTTTGGGAAAAATTTTAAGCGCGGTGATCGCACTGCTCGGAATCGGGCTTGTTGCCGTCCCAACAGGTATTATTTCGGCGGGATTTATGGAAACGATCGACCACGACGAGGAAAAGTGCTACTGTCCGTATTGTGGGAGGAAAATAAATTAAACGAGGAATGAAAATGAAAAAATCAAAAATTTTAAGCATTGCACTATGCGCCGTTATGACATTTTCGGCGCTTTCCGTTCCCGCACACGCCGAGGGAACGACCACGATTTCGGCAGCGACTGCGCAGGCGGCGAAAAATCTTACCGCCCCAAAGGTCAGCGTGAAATCCGCCGACGAAAGCAGCGTGACGCTGAGCTGGAAAGCGATCGACGGCGCGGAAGAATATCAGATTTATTACAGCACCAAAAAGAACGGTACCTATAAAAAATACGGCACGACCGCCAAAACGGCCGTGACCGTGGGGAATCTGAAAGCAAATACAACTTATTATTTCAGGGTGCGCGCGATCGCCGAAATCAACGGCGAAACCGTCAAGAGCGGCTATTCCAAAAAGAAATCACGCAAAACCGAATCTGCATCGTCCGCAGATGAGACGCTTCGCGTTACGAGGGAAGCGGGAAAGGTCAAAAACAACAGCGAAGCGGAGCTGACCATACAGGGAAAGCCCAATACCGAATATCGTATCTCGGTCTTTTATTCGACTAAGCGGAGCGAGGCGGCGGGGCTTGAAAACGCGACGACCGACAGCAAAGGAACGCTGACATGGATCTGGAAGGTCGGCGCGAGAACCAGAGCAGGAGAACACAAAATCGAGATCGAGGGCGGCGGAGACAAGATCACAACCTCCTTTGAAACATATAAATAACCATACGCAAAAAGAAGGGCATAACAATTGAGACGCAACACAACAGAAATTTTAAACCAACTCGCCGAGTTGTCGGCAAGGTATCCTTTTGACAAGTCGGATCACGACGAAGCAGAGCGGCTAATGCAGGAATTCGAGGACGCAATCCTGCAAAGGCTGACAAAAAGCGAAACGTTGGAATTCACGCTTCGCCTGTTCGCACTGCCGGAGCCGCCGAAACCGAAGCGGAAGCATAAAGAAGTATAAAAAAGAAAGCCCACGAGCTGCTACCAACAGCCCGAGGACTTCCAGAGATGTGATATAATCCACACTCCAACAAGTATGATTATACCACACCTCTTGGATTTTTGCAAGACTTTTTCAAAAAACAGGAGGTATTTTTTTTATGAATTGCAGGAACTGTGCAAAGGAGATCCCTGATCAGTCGCTCTATTGTCTGCATTGTGGGGCGAGCCAGCTGCGCAAAAAAGAAAAGGAAAAGCCCGCCGTCAAGCGCCGCGGCAACGGACAAGGCAGCATTTATAAGCTCCCGAACGGGAAATGGGCTTGCGAACGAACGTGGTATATCGCGGGAAACCGGAAGACTGTGCGAAAAAAAGGATTCTCGACCCGCAGGGAAGCCACCGAATATATCGCCACGCTCAGCCCGCAGAAAAAGAAATCGGTCACGATTGCGGAAGCGTACGCGGCGATTCAGCCGTCTCTCTCAAAACTCTCCAAGATTCGTCAGCAGACCTATCAGGCGGCATATAAACGCCTTCGGGACATTGAGACAACGCCGTTGGAGGTGTTCGGACTTGCCGATCTGCAAAACGTGATCGACGACATTGACGGCGGGTTTTACTCGAAGCGCTATGTAAAGGATCTGCTGAACAAGATTTTTACATATGCTTTCATCGACGGAAAGGTCGAACGTAACATCGTTCCGTATATCGTGCTGCCCGAAAATATTCCGCAAAAGGAAACGGCGGTCTTTACACGCGAAGAGATTGCCCTGCTCTGGAAGCTATGGAAGAACGGAGAAACATTCGCGGGCTATTTGCTGGTTTTGATCTACTGCGGACTTCGGACAGGAGAGCTTTGGAGTATTCGGTGCGAGAACGTGAATTTTACCGATCATGTCATGTTCGGCGGGATCAAGACCGCCAAAGGAAAAAGCGCGCCAATTTTTATGATCGAGAAGATCGAGCCGGTGATCCGCAAATTAGTTTCACTCAGCTGCTCTACCCTTTACCCCGGGAATGCAACAGCTTTTTATCGGGAATGGCAGAAATTCAAGCGAGAAAACCAAATTCGCCCCGAGTTACAGCCGTATTCCGCACGGCATACCTGTGCGACGCTACTGTCCGGCGCGGGATTACCCGAAGCGGTCATCATGGACATCACGCGCCATACCAGCTATGATACGACGCTGAAGTATACGCATATCGATACAGAGAGTATTTTGAGGAATATGGAGAGTGCGCTGGGAGCGGTGTAATAAAAGATAAGGAGTATATTTATGAATATTGAAGCAGAAATCCGAAATTACATTTCTTCTAAGGAACACAACGGTGCTCTGTTGGTTACGGGAAAATGGGGCTGCGGAAAAACGTTTACTTTAAAGAGAGTAAGGGATAGTTATAACGAAAAAGGCGATGCCGTTATCGCCATGGTATCTTTGTTTGGGATTGATTCAACAGAGCTATTGGCTAAAAAGGTAAAAGAAACCGTGTTTTTCGCTCAAACTTCAAAGACAAAAGAAAAAAGTCAAAGAACCATTAGACGCCTCAAACAAAATATTACTACCGCATTATCTGCATTTCAAGAATACTCCAATATAATCAAAGGGGTTAATGCAGCTCTTTCAATCAATTTTTATGATTGGGTAAGTGTAGAAAAGGAAGTTGTTCAATATTCGAAAGATCTAAAGAAAAACGATCCGATTAAACTCCCTCTCGTTTTAATCTTTGACGATTTAGAACGATGCAGTATTGATATACAGGATTTGCTTGGATCAATCAACGATTACGTCGAAAACAGAGGAATCAAAACGATCATTGTTGCAGACGAGGATAAGATCAATGACAAAAAATATACAGAGTTTAAGGAGAAGGTAATATGCCGGACAATTAAATTATCCCCGGATTTTTCTAAAATAGTCGATTCTATTATATCTTCTTATAAAGAAAGCGAGCCGGGATATGAGCAATTTCTGACGGATAACAAGGAAATCATCGTTTCCGTTTTTAAGGAAAGTGGATTTCAAAATTTACGTACTGTAAAATCAATAATGATTGATTTTGAAAGAGTATATAGAGCGTGCGAAAGTTCGAAAATTACTATGAAGAATATTCAATTCATCCTGTATCAATTTTGCGTTATAATTTCGGAACATAAAAACAGAAATTATATTAAATCAGAAGAAAACACATTTGAACTAAAAGCAAGTGAAAGCTTCAACGCAAATAACACTGATATATTTTCTGTAGATGCCGAGGATGCTATAAAGAAAAAATATAATATTAGAGCATTTGATGATATTCCGATTTCCTTATCAAAATGGGTCGTTGAAGGCGAATGGGACGAGGCACTTTTTGTAGCAGAACTTCAAAAGCTTTACGGCGAATCCAAGCAAACCTTCGGAGAACAATTTCTTAGTCAGTATTTCTGGTCGCTTGATCAAAAAATAATTGAAGAAGGAATCCCTGAGACTTTGGAAAAAGCATATAACGGTGAGCTTTGCTGCGATGACCTATTGGAATTTTTTAAAAGAGTACATTCTTTAAAAAAATTCGGCGCTGAATTACCGTGTGTAATCGATTATCATCGCATTGAAAAGGCTTTTGATGAACGAATGAAAAATATAAGAAACGGAAATATTCAAGAACCAATTAAACATACATTTGCATTCGACGAAGACATTGATGCCCAAGCAAGCCCTTTGAAAAATAAAATCGAACAATTGAGTGATAAAACACAGATATGGGACAATTATAAAAAGTTTACTTCATATTTGAATGGGAATGATCAAAATTCAACATACGGATTTTCATTTATTGATGTTTTTGACGACAAATTGCTGCAATTGTTTATCCAAAAATATAAAAAGAGTGAAAATTTCCAAAAAAGGGAATGTGGAAGAACACTAATAAGAATTTCGATTTATGGTGATGAGGAGGACATTAAAATTTCAATCACCAACTATGAACTTTTACAGGAGTGGTTAAAAGAAATAGCAAATGATGAAAAAGATCAAATGGCACGTATTATTACAAATGAATTTATAAAATGCTTAAAAGAAAAGATTGAGGCTATTACAACCCAATTACATCCTCATGAGCCACAAGAGGCTTTATAATCGAGTTTGCACTCACCCGCGAAAGGCTATGCCGTTTTTCTTTTTGCGGATTTCGTCGCCGAAACCGGTTTATCTTTTTTCATAGCGGAAAAACCGAAACAGCGCGATCGCACCGGAAGCGTAGATCCCGACATAATTCCCCGTAAAACAGCCGCCGACCTCCGTCGTCAGATAGCTTGCCTCGCCGCCGCCAAGCTCCGTAAACTCCGCACCGTCCAAACTCCACGAAAACCGAAGCCACTCGCGGTTTCCGTCCAAACGGAGCGTCACTTCCCCGCCCTCGAAGGGAATTTCCCGTTCCACCGCCTTCAGCGAGCCGATCTGCCGCCGAAGGATCAGAAAATCCTGCCCGCCGCGGCGAACAATCGCCGCCTCGTAATGATGACGGTTGTTCAGATAGATCGTAAGCCCCGCTTCGCCGCCCTTCCCGTCGGACAGGGACAGCTTCGTCTCCGCGCGGAAATCGAAATGCTCCTGACGGCGGAGCAGGATCGCCTTCGGCTCGTCGTCAGAGATTGTAAATTCGTTTCCGTGCAGAAGAAGCCCCGATTCCGTCCGTTCGGTCATGCCCTCGACCGGGCGGTAGATAAAATTCCAATACGGCGGAAACGCTTCCCCCGAAAAATCGTCATAGGTATCGCTTCCGGGGACGTACCGTCCCGTATCGGTCGCCTTACCCGCCGAAGCGGCTTCCATTTCCTCAAAAACGTGACCGCCCGCGCCGAACCGGGGCCAGCCGTCCTCCCACGTAAACGGAACCAGCATGGTTTCCCGACCGAGACTGTGGCGGAACGGATAGCTGAGCGGACGGTTCCCGAGACAGACCGCCCACCAGTTCCCGTTCACGTCGTCCACGAGATCGGCGTGTCCGACCGCCTTGATCGGAAGTCCCGTCCCCCGGTTGGTCAGTATCGGATTCCACGGGCAAGGCTCATACTCGCCGAAAACCGAATCGCTCCGCGCGATCGTCGCCATATGCCCCAGCTCCGTTCCGCCCTCCGCAATCAGCAGGTAGTATTTTCCGTTGATTTTGTACAGGTGCGGTCCCTCGGGATTGTTCGCGCCGCTTCCGCCCCATACATAGTGCCGCTCGCCGATCGCTTCTCCCGTCGAGACGTCCATTTCGCAAAGATAAACGCTCTCGTCCGTCCCGCTGTAATAGACCCGTCCGTCGTCGTCGAAAAACAGCGACGGGTCGATCCCCGTAAAGGGAAGCTGCACGGGAAGCGACCATTCCCCGTAAATATCGTTTGTATAGACAAAGAAGTTTTCATTCCCGCCGACATTGGTGACAATACAATAGAAGGTTCCGTTGGAATAACGGATCGTCGGCGCGTAAATGCCGATACAGTTCGGTGCGCCTTTTTTCAATTCGAGCTGCTCGGTTCGGGTCAGGACGTGTCCGATCTGCTCCCAGCGTACCAGATCGGTGCTGTGATAGAGCGGGATCGCGGGAAAATACTCGAAGCTGCTGTTGACGAGGTAAAAGTCCTTCCCCGCGCGGCAGATCGAGGGATCGGGGCGAAAGCCGGGTAAAATCGGGTTGGTGTACTTCATTATTTTGCTCCTTATAATACTGCTATTCTGTCATAAAGCCCCACTGTACGCCAAATTTATCAACAAAGTTCCCCGCTAATTCGCTATACGGCAATTTTACAAACGGATCAATTATTGTACTTTCTTCTTTGAAAAACTCATAGCAAGTCAGAAGCTCTTCGACAGATGTAAACATGACGATTAAGTGAACGGCAACATTCAAGGATTTGTCTATATTTCCAAACCTGTCATTCAGAAAAATCTTTTGTCCATGGATGTTCATAACAGCGTGTGCTATCCTGTTATCGTCCGGATATTCATCAGGTACATATTCACGGTTGTATACGATACTTTCGGCTTTTGTATGGAACGCCTTCTCATAAACAGCAATTGCTTCTTCGCAGTTGCCGCAAAAATGCAGGTGCGGGATCAGCATCATTTATTTCCTCCCCGTTCACATACGAAGTTCTTCTCAATAAATTTTTTCCCCGCAAACAAAGCCGAAGTCCTCTCTGATCGGAAGTGCTTTATTCGGTAAGACCCGGATTACGGCTCTCTTATTCTACCAGCTGCCTCAGCTTTCCGGTGACGTCCATCATATCGGAAGACACCTTCTTCGTGTCCTCCGAAATACGAACGTTCTTTTCAACAACATCGGAGATTCGGTGCATTCCGTCCGCCGCCTCGGTCACGATGTCCATGTTCTTCCTTACCATTTCCGCAATGGATTTTACTTCGTTGTTTGCCGCTTCGATATTCTGCATCGTTTCTCCGAAAACCGCAGCGGTATGCTCCGTAACATTCTGACCGCTCTTTACGGCGGCAATCGTATTGGTGATCAGGTCGTTGGTCTTTTTCGCTGCTGCCGCGCTCTTTTGAGCAAGATTCCCCACCTCGCTCGCAACGACCGCGAAGCCCTTCCCCGCCTCGCCCGCTCTCGCCGCCTCAATGGACGCGTTCAAGGAAAGAATGTTGGTCTGATCGGCAATGGAGTTTATCTCGTCAATGATCGTATCAATGGACTTCGACATCTCCGCGATCTCCTGCATAGAGTCCTTCAGCTCATTGATCTGCTGACTCGTCACGGTTATTTTCTGTACGCTTTCCGCCATTTCCTCGGTAACGCCGAATGTCGCGTTCACGTTTTCGTTCAGCTCGCTCGTCAGGCTGTCCAAGATCTGTCTGAGATTATTTACCGCCTGCTCCTGTTCTCCGGTACCCTCAAAAATAAGCTCGGAATTCATCTGAATGGCGTCGGCGACCCTGCCCAAATCCTCGCACACTTCCTTAATATTGACCATATCCTGACGCTGCTTGGAAAGCAGCTTTTCGTTGTTGGTAAGACTGTCGCTGATGCTTGCGGACATCTTATTGATGTCCTCCGAAAGCTGAGCGAATTCGGGATTTCCCGTTTCGTTCAAAGCGGAATTCAGGTCGCCCGCGGCGATTTTCTTTACCGCGCCTCCGATATGGTTGATCCCGCTGATGATCCTCGAATCCACCAGTCGGTTTATCATAATCAGGAGGATCCCGAAAACGAACACCATCGCGATCGCGATCATAATCATCGCATTATCCCGTTCGCTGAAATATTCGCTTCTCGGCAGAAACGTGCCGATGACCTGACCTTCATATTCTTCCGCAACAAAGTATCCGCTTATGCCGTCAATGACAGCGGTGCCGTTTCCCGTATACTGCGCCGGAAAGCCCGCGTCCGCCGCGGACGTACCAATCAGCGCCTTGTTTTTGTGCGCAAGAATCGTTCCGTCGGCGGGATCGATCGCGTAAACATACCCGTTGGTTCCATAGTCAATCTCGCCCAGAACCAGATCAATGGAAGTGTTTGCAAGCGTATGCTCCAAGACCTCCGGATGTACGCCGACCTGTACCAGCCCGGGCGCGTCCGAGCGGGCAACGCCGATATACTGCATAACCGTCCCGTCGAATACGTTCCTCTGAGGTTCCTGCGCAATTTCCACCGACGGATCGTCTATAATCACCAGAAAAGCCGCCGACTGGTCGCCGCTCCCCATATCGAAGCCTATGTAAGCTTCGATCGTGCTTGCGGTGATGATTCCTTTCCCGTCAATAACGTGCAATTCGTTCACATCGAGCCGCTTCCTAATCTCCTCCAGCTTTTCCGCATCGTCCGCGATCGAGGGATCGATGGCGAGCATATCCGCAAACGCTCTTGCCTTGGCAAGACTGTTGCTGCTGAGATTCTCTGTAAGGCTTCCGATATTTTCCTCATTGCTTAACAGCTTATCCTTCACGTCGGAAAGCTTGTTGCGTGCCGAGAGAGTATTGTTGTCAAGCGTCGAAACCGTGCGCAGCGTAAACAGACCCACAATTACCGTGATCAGCGCAACCAGCATATAAACGATAAGTCGTTTTGTAAATATTTTTTTCATACGTGATCTCCTTCCGCCGCCCTGCAAGCGGTGAAATTTGTTTTACCCTTATAGCACTTATCTTTAATTTTATCATATTTACAAGCTTTGTCAATACTTTTTTACAAAATTTTACAATACTTTCCTTTACGACAACTCCGCCAGATACTCCGCGATCACCAGATCGACCATTCTCCCGTAGCTTTTCGTTCCGTCGGTCTGATTGTTAATCTTCAGATATGTATCGTTGATCGCGGTGGAAACGGTCGCGACGGGTGTTTCGTACTGCTGCCAGAAAACGCTGTTAAGGTACAGATGACGCTGCACCCGCGGGTCGATCATAGCGTAGACCTCAGCGTATTCCTCCGTACCGCACTCCCTGTAATAAGCGTTCAGAAGATTCTTCATAGCGTTATGACAGCCGCTGTACATCAGGTAGGGATTGCCGCTCTCGCGGCAGGCGAGGTAGGAAATAAAATTCGCCTCGTCCTCGCGCATAAAGCCCGTCATGTGGGAAAGCTCATGGCAGATCGTATAGCCGACGCTTTCCGAGGTCTCGCAGGTGTTATAATTCGCCTCCATTGTATACGGCGCGAAAAATCCGACGATCTTCGTATAGCACATCAGCGGGGAGGCGAGAATCGGCTTCGCGCACGGATAATAAGAGCGCAGCGCGGGATATTCCTCGGAAAGACGGTTCATGGCAAGGATCGCCTGCTCCGAAAGATCCTCCGGAAGGATACAGCGCCCCTCTTCGTCCGACTCCAGCGCGGGCGCAAGCTCGTTCACCCGCCCGATCATAAACACGAGCGTTTCGTAAAGCTGTTCCTTCGTATACTTTTCGACCGTAAGCCCCGAATACGCCGAAAAGGGCGATCGGTAATAATTGATCCCGCAGCAATAGGTAAACATGACCGTGACAAGGGAAAGCGCCGCTGCCGCCGTTGCCGCGGAGGAGAGAAGGAAGCGCTTCCTCTCCCCTTTTCCGCGAATCATGCGCACCGTAAAATAAACAAGCCCGAAAATCACCAGAAGCCCCGCCAGCACCAGCACGATCTCCGCAAGCGAGCAGGGGAAAAAGCCGCTGATCCGCGCAAAAACATTCACGAGCACGGGATAAACGTGAAACGCGTACCAATCGGCGAACGAAACGGAAAGCTTCGCCGGGATCACCCCGACGAGCGTCAGTAAAAGCGCGGCGGCGGCGACCGTAAAACGAAGCTTCACCGATCTTTTCATTTCTTGAATCATTCCTTTCGGCTTAATTTTCCTTGACAAAAGCTCCGATCTGTGTTAAAATAATTTCCGTAAACTAAATCAGGTGGACGCGGGGAGAAATCTCTGAGGAAAGTCCGAGCATCACAGAGCGGGATAGCTGCTAATGGCAGCCGAGGGCGACCTTAGGGCAAGTGCAACAGAAATATACCGCCTGTAATTTATTGCAGGTAAGGGTGGAACGGCGAGGCAAGAGCTCACCGGAGCGGCAGAGATGCCGCTGCCATGTAAACCCTATCCGATGCAACGCCGATTGGTTCGGAGAGCTACGCGCCTGCTCGGCGCGCTTCGATTAAGGCGGCTACATTGCTTTCATGGCAAGATAAGCTTACCGGCGACGGTAAGATTAGATAGATGTTCACCCAACGACAAAACTCGGCTTATCGATTTAGTTTACTTTTTTGCAATTCCGGATCCCCGTGATCGGCTTCCCCGCCGGTTACGGGGATTTTCGGATTTCCCGGGAAGTATTTCACACGGTAAACGTCCCGCGGTGTCCCCGCATAAAAAACAGCAGGTCAATCAGAGATTCGTGATACGGAATAAAGCTTCCGTCGCGGATCATGGCGAGAATTTCCTCCTTCGCCGCCCATTTCACCTCGGCGACCTCCTCGGGCTGAAGGGTGATTTCTTTCATCAAAACATCTCGCACCACCGTATAAAAATCGTCGAAGCCCTCGTCGAAATGGATCGTCAGAACGGGTCGCCCGAGCGATATTTTCAGCCCGATCTCTTCCAATGTCTCCCGCTCCGCAGCCGTTTTGCTGTCCTCCCCCGCGACCGCGCTCCCGCCGACCGAAACGTCCCACATTCCCGACCAGCCCGCTTTAAACGGCTGCCGCCGCTGGATCAGCATTTCCCCGCGATTGTTAAAAACACAGATATGTACGACGAGACGATACAGCCCCTCGGGGATCGGCTTTCCCCTCTCGATGATTTGTCCCGTCGGCTCGCGGTTCTCGGTGTATAAATCAAAAAGCTCCATGTCCGTTTTCTCCTTAAAGGTTATTCTTACGGGAACGCGCTTTTAAAAACAGTCTCCGCTGTCCGATTTTCTTGCCCGCTTAAAATCCGCGCCGTTTTTCGCGGTCACGATCCGCTCCGTAACGCCGTCCCGAGTACAAAGGCGAAGCGTGATCTTTCCCGGCTCCTTTTTCGGGTGACGGAGGATCCGCGCGGCGCAGGGCGGCGTCTTTTCCCGAACGGCGGCGAGGAAGCAGTACTTTTCGTCCTCATACGGAACCTCGCCGCCCTTCAGCCTTTTGTGCAGGCGCGAGCGCGGGACCCTTGCCGTAAAATGACACCAGTCGTTTTCGGGAAGCGGACATTCCGCCCGATCGGGACAGGGCGCAAGCAGGTGCGCGCCGAGGGACAGCAGCGTTTTCCGCGTCTCGAGAAGTCCCGCGAATCCGACGGGCGTTCCCGGCTCGATCAGGATCAGAAGCTTTCCCGCCGATTCCCAGAGCCGCTCCGTCAGCGCCCGCCTTTTCGCGGGTGAAAGCTCGTTCAGAACATACGAGGCGGTCACGAGGTCGGCGGACGGAAGCCCGCCCTCGTTCAGGTCCTTTTCCCGCCACTCGGCTTCAATCGGAAAGCCGACCTTTTCCATCAGCTTTTTCCCGAGCGCGGACATATTCGGATCCCGCTCGGTGCAAATAATCTTCTCCAGCGACGGGAAGCATTCCCCCGCCGCCCAGCCGACGGCGCCGCAGCCCGCGCCCGCGTCGGACATCGTCCGGAGCTCCCCGCCGAAAAGCGCGGACGTTTTTTGGAGCGCTTCCGACGCCGCGCCGTAGGTGGCGGGCATTCTCACGACCGCGTAAGCGAGCGCTTCCTCCCGATTTGCGACAAGTCTTTGATCCGAGCCGCTCTTCTCCCGATAGGCGGCGGTAAGCCGCCCGGAAGCGGCAATGAGACGGGGAAGCGGAATCGCTTCGGCTTCCTCCTCGATCGCTTGTTTTAAGCTCTGCGGCAGTTCCATCATGAAAGCCTCCTCCTTTACGGCAGGGTACGACCCGACAGGTTGCCCCAAAGCGTACCGATACTGCGTTCAAAGACAAATGTCGGAGTTTTACACTAATTATACCATAAATTCGCGGAAAAATCAATCCTATCGGGCTTGTCCCGAACGACGGCGGAAAAAGCGGAAAAACGCCCGCGGCATGGGACAAATCGGCTCCCGAAGCCTCCGCGAAGCATAAAACGGAAAAAATTACCGACCCCGCCGCTTTTTTCCTGCGGCGGGGTCGGCTCGTTCAGCTTGCTTCCGTACACTTTCCGTATTTCTTTTTGGTCGCCATTCCTCCGCGTATATGCCGTTCCTGCTTATTCTGCTCCAGAATCTCCTTAACTCTTTTATGAAGCTCCGGATTCACCTTTTCGAGACGCACCGTAATATCCTGATGAACCGTACTTTTGCTGATTCCGAAAACCTTCCCGGCGTTTCGTACCGTCGCCTTGGTGGCAATGATATATTCTGCGAGGCTTACACATCTTTCCTGTTTTGTTCCGTATGCGGAATATTCCGCGGTATTCCTGCTTTTCTGTGACATGATCTCGCCCCTCCAAATAGTGTTATGTCAGATTTATATGCGGGAAACCGACGGGTTATGAATCCTGCCGCAATTCCTCTCAAAAATAAAAAATGCAGGATTTTTTTTGATTTTATGCAAAAGTTTCAAAATTCTACTGTCATAATTACTCAAAACCTTTTTCGACAAATTTTCTTTTCGTGTAAATCTTACAACTTTGCGGAATTTGTATTGATTATTTTTTTTGATTCATATATAATAGTAGAAAAGAGAAATACGACAAAAACACGCCATGCAGCGAAAGGACGAAAAAAATGCAAACCGAAGCGGAAAAGGATAAGGAAATCGTAAACCTCGAGCGGGACGAACAGGAGCTTTTGAACGGGCTTCTGGAAAATATGAATAACGGGACGATCGATCCCTCGCTTTATATCGAATACGATGTAAAGCGGGGACTTCGCGACTCAAACGGAAAGGGCGTTCTGACGGGACTGACCGAAATCTCGGACGTCGTCTCCTATGACATTGTCGGAGGGCGAAAAATTCCCTGCGACGGACGGCTCTATTACCATAACTATAATATCGTCGATCTCATCGCGGGATTCGGAGACCGCCTGAACGGCTTCGAGGAAACGACCTATCTGCTTTTGTTCGGATCGCTTCCGAACCGGGAACAGCTCGATCGGTTTTTCCACCTGATCTCCGATAATCAGACGCTCTCGATGAACTTTACGCGAGACGTGATCATGAAAGCGCCCAGCTCGAATATCATGAACGCGCTTCAGAAGAGCGTCCTGACTCTCTATTCCTACGACAATAACCCCGAGGACATCTCCGCCGAAAACGTCCTGCGGCAGTCTATTCAGCTCATCGCGAAAATGCCGCTGATCTCGGTATACGCATACTGCGCCTACCGCCATTATAAGCAGCATGACAGCCTGATGATCCGGAATCCCGTCAACAAGTATTCCACGGCGGAAAATATTCTCTATATGCTTCGCGAAAACGGAGAATTTACCGAGCTGGAGGCTAAGGTGCTGGACGTCGCGCTGGTTGTTCACGCGGAGCACGGCGGCGGAAACAATTCGACCTTTACGACTCATGTCGTAACCTCCTCGGGAACGGATACCTATTCCACGGTCGCGGCGGCGATCGCGTCCTTAAAGGGTTTTCGCCACGGCGGCGCGAACCTGAAGGTAAAGCAGATGTTCGAGGACATCAAAACGCACGTTTCCGACTGGACGGACGAAACCGCGATCCGCAATTATCTGATTAAAATCACGGATAAAGAAGCGTTCGACGGAAAAGGACTGATCTACGGGATCGGTCACGCCGTTTATACGGAATCCGACCCGCGCGAGGTAATCTTAAAGGAATACGCGAAAAAGCTTGCCGCCGAAAAGAATCGCATGGAGGAATTCGAATTTTACGAGCGCGTCGAACGGATCGCGAAAAAAGTCGTCTGTGAACAGCGCCGCTTATTTAAGCCGATCTGCGCCAATGTCGATTTTTACAGCGGCTTTGTTTACGATATGCTTCGGATTCCCGAGGAGCTCTTTACGCCGCTGTTCGCGATCGCGAGAATTTCGGGCTGGTGCGCGCATCGCCTCGAGGAAATCGTAAATCACGGAAAAATTATCCGTCCCGCCTATAAGTATGTTGCGGAGCATTTAGATTATGTTCCGCTCGACGAAAGAGAGTAATGAATTATATTATATTCGATTTAGAGTGGAACCAGCCGTCGGCTCCGACGGATAAAAACGCCGCTCTGCGCCACGGGGAGATCGTTCAGCTCGGATTCTTCCTGCTGGACGAAGCGCTGAATGTCCTGATGAAAGACGAGATCGTCGTAAAGCCCGTTGTTTACCCGACCATGAACCGATATGTCAGTACTTTGACGGGGATCACGCAGGAGCAAGCGGAAAACGGTCTTTCCTTCCCCGACGCGCTCGTGAAAATGACGGAGCATTTTAACGAGAGCACCGTTTTATTCACTTGGGGAGACGACGATCTTCCGATCCTGAAGGAAAATATGGCATATCACGGAATAACGCGCGCGCTTCCTCCGCATTATAATTTACAGCGAATCTTCTGCTTTCAGACGCAGACGCCCGCCGTCCAGATCGGTCTGAAAACCGCCGCGGAGCACTTCGGGATCGACACGAACGTTCAGACGCACGACGCGCTGAACGATTCATACATCACCCTGCTGATCGCGCGGCAGCTAAGGCTTCCCGAGGGGATCGCGCAATATCACCGCAGGATTCTTCCGCCCGAAAAGGAGACCCGGCAGCCGTGGCTCCGCGAAAGTCCGCTTTTGGCGGAGGAAACCGACTATTTCGGAAGTATCGACGGTATGGCGGCATTTTGCGCCGGTCTTTTTACCGCCTGTCCCGTCTGCGGGAAAGAAGTCGTCGGACAGAAGCTCTGCCGTTTTCACGGAAATTCATTTATTTCAAAAATCCGCTGCCCCGACGACGGCGAGTTTTTTACGATTTTTGAAAAAAACGGAACGCTTCTGAAAAGTCGGATCTATCCGATCACGGATTCGCTTGAACAGGTCTATCGG
Source organism: uncultured Ruminiclostridium sp. (assembly GCA_964553625.1). Classification (GTDB taxonomy): domain Bacteria; phylum Bacillota; class Clostridia; order Oscillospirales; family Ruminococcaceae; genus Ruminiclostridium_E. The sequence goes on along the minus strand of CAZKKZ010000023.1, from coordinate 21,442 downwards.
ATACGGCTTCGGCGCCGGGAAAAGAACGAGCGTTACCGAAAGCTCCGCCGGGAGATGAGCCGCGGCGGGAAGGAGCAGTAAATTTCCCCAAAAAGAAGATACCGCACAATTTTTCATTGTGCGGTATTGAAATACGCGGCTCGCCTTTGAACTCCGTCTTGTTCGGTGTGCGAGGTTCAAAAGCGGGCGCCGCGCAAGGCTCACCCCCACCACAGGGTGACGAAGGGGTCGAAGCATTCACGAGAGGAATTCCCCTTCTATTATATAAAACGTTTCGGAAACGAAAAAGGTGACAAAAAATAAAAAATTTTTTAGGAGGAAATGCGAGTTTGAAAAAAACGGTCATACTAAAGCTTTATACCGCGGGAAAATTCATCACCGAACGCTTTCGCCGGGATAATCTGAACGAATACGCCGCCTACTCGGCTCTCTTTCTGATCCTCTCGTTCGTCCCTTTTTTAATGATCGTTTTAAATCTCATGAAAAATCTCCCCGTGTTTTCCGGGACCGGCACCTACGATTTCGAGATTCTGTCCGACGAGGTCGGAAGATTTATCGCACAAATTATCATGGAAGCGAACGCAAAAGCGAACGGAGCGGTTCTCTCCCTCTCCACCGTCATTGCGCTCTGGTCGGCTTCTCGCGGACTGATCGGAATCATCAACGGACTCAACCGAATTCACCGCGTGAAAGAAACGCGCGGCTTTCTCCGCCTTCGGATCAGCGCGATTTTTTACATGATTCTTTTTATTCTGGCGATGATCGCCGTACTGGTGCTTCTGGTTTTCGGGCAGGCGATTCTCGAGCGGATCACGCTCGCGTTTCCGATTCCGGAGCAATTCGGCGCGGCGGTTCTTTCTTTTCGCTGGGCAGTCGGCTTTTGCCTGCTGATCCTCTTTTTCCTGTTTGTATACGCCGCGCTCCCGATCCAGAAATCGCGTCCCTTTTCAAAGCTTCCCGGCGCGGTATTCAGCGCGTCGGGCTGGCTCGGCTTTTCGGCGCTTTACTCGTTCTATGTAAATAACCTCGCGAACTATTCCTATGTTTACGGAAGTCTTACGACCGTCGCCCTGCTGATCCTGTGGCTTTATATCTGTATGTACATTCTGTTTCTCGGCGAGGAGCTGAACGTCATGCTGGACAGCGGTTTTTTCAAAAAAGTCAAAAACTGGATTCCGGAAAAGCAGCCGGCAAAAAAGGACGTGCCATGAACATCTACGATCTGACCCTTACAGAGCTTTCCGACGTTTTACAAAAAAAATCCGCGGCGGAAACGGTCTTTCGCGCGCTGTACCGCGACCGCGTCCGTTCGGCGGAGGAGATTCCCCTGAAGCCCGCGCTGAAATCCGTTTTCGCGGAGCGTTTCTCAATGGAAAGGCTCGAATGCGCCGCCGTTTCGGACGGAGAAAGCGCGGTTAAATACCTGTTCCGACTCAGGGACGGGCATTATATCGAGTCCGTTCTCATGCGGCACGAATACGGAAACAGCATTTGCGTTTCGACGCAGGCGGGCTGCAACATGGGCTGCGCCTTCTGCCGCAGCGGGCGCATGAAAAAAATACGGAATCTTACCGTGGGAGAAATGATCGGGCAGATTCTCGCGGTAAGCGAGCAGGCGGATACCGTTCTAGGCGGACTCGCCGTTATGGGGATCGGCGAGCCGTTCGACAATTACGAAAACGTGCTGAAGCTGATCGATATTGCCCTGTACCAGAACGGGCTTTGTATCGGTCCGCGGCATATCACCGTTTCGACCTGCGGGATCGTGCCGAAAATCGAGGCGCTGTCCCGAACGAGCTATAACGTCAACCTTGCCGTCAGTCTCCACGCGCCGGAAAACGAGCTTCGCTCCCGCCTAATGCCCGTGAACCGTACCTACCCGCTGGAGCTTCTGATCCCCGCCGTAAAACGCTTTTCAAAGGATACGAACCGCCGCGTTACACTCGAATACGTTATGCTCAAAAACGTAAACGACGGTACCGACCATGCCCAAATGCTTTCCGAGCTGATCGGGGACAGCCGCTGCTATGTCAATATCATTCGCTATAACCCGAGCGAAAACGACGAATTTGAGCGAAGCGGCGAGGAGCGGATTTTTCGCTTTTACGACGTCCTGAAAAAAAACAAAATCGGCGTCACCATGCGCCGGGAAATGGGCGCGGGGGTGAACGCCGCCTGCGGGCAGCTTCGGGGGGATTATGAAAACCAAAGCCCGATCATATAGATATATGCGATTCGGAATTTCCGAGTGGCACCGACCTATTTTCTGACCCGACGCGAACGCTGGATCTTTCCCGCTCCCCAAAGCATCAGTTTGGTCGGGACAAAGCGCGGTAATACGGAAATCAGTTTCCCGAGCGCCGTCGGAACGATCAGCATTTTTTGGCGGAACATCCGCGTCAGCGCGTACTCCGCCGCGTCAGAGGCTGTCATGCCCGATACGGCAAATTCCACGCCCGAGGTTTCGTTAAACTCCGTTTGAACCGGTCCGGGACAAAACGCGCAGACTGAGACCTTCGATCCCTCATACCGAAGCTCCTCATTGATCGCCTTCGTAAGCTGTACAATATAATTTTTGGAGGCGTAATAGGCGGCGAAATTCGGTCCCGCCATAAAGCCCGCGAGCGAGGCGACGTTTAAGATATACCCGCTGTTCCGCGCCTTAAAATCCTTTAAAAAAAGCTTTGTGAGCGTATGAACCGCCTTGATGTTTACGTCGATCATGCGAAGCTCGTCGTCGAGGTTCGTCTCGTCAAACGCCCCGAACACGCCAAAGCCCGCGTTATTCACCAGAACGTCCACGCGAACGCGGCTCGCCTCGTGATAAAGACGAAGGCAGTCCTCCTTTTTCGCTAAATTGCAAAGAACGATATGAATCCTGATCCCGTAATTTTCGATCAGCTCTTTTTTCAGCTCGGCAAGCCGCTGTCCGCGCCGCGCAGCAATAATAAGATCATAGCCCCTGCGCGCGAGCCCGATCGAAATTTCCCGCCCGATCCCCGAGCTTGCTCCCGTAACCAATGCGATCATGACAATCTTTCCTTTCCCTCTTATTGTTCCGATCCCGAAAGAATGAGCCGAACCAGATTTTCCAGATCCGACAATACCGTCAGCGACCCGCAGACCGCGCGGTACCTCGCCGCGTTCGGGATCCCTTTTAAATAATGACTTGTCTGCATTCGCGCTTCCCGCATGCCGATCCGCTCGCCCTTATCCGCGACCAGAAGCCGTATCTGCCTTTGCATGATCTCCATGCGCTCCGCAAGCGTCGGCTCGGTAAACGGCTCTCCTTTTAAATTTTGTTCAATCTCGCGAAAGAGCCAGGGTCTCCCGCACGCCGCTCGCCCGATCATCACCAGATCACAGCCTGTTTTCTCGTACATTTCACGGCACTTTTCCGCACTGTCCACATCGCCGTTCCCGATCACGGGGATTTTTACCGCTTGCTTCACTTCCGCGATGACTTCCCAATCCGCTTCGCCGCTGTACATCTGACTGCGCGTTCTCCCATGAACGGCGATCGCGCTCGCACCGCATTCCTCGGCGATTTTCGCAATCTCAACCGCGTTGACGTGCTCTTCGTCCCAACCCTTCCGAATCTTTACCGTAATCGGAAGCTCGGTAGCACGAACCGCCGCCGAAACGATCTCGCCGAACAGCTTCGGATTTTTCATCAGCGCGCTCCCCGCGCCGTTTCCCGCGACCTTCGGAACGGGACAGCCGCAGTTCAGATCGATCACGTCGGGTGAAAACCGCTCGGCGATCCGGATCGCGGGTGCGACGAATTCCGGCTCGCTCCCGAAAAGCTGAACCGCCATCGGACGTTCCGGCTCCGTCACGGTCAGAAGCTCCGCCGTTTTCCGGTCGCTGTAAACCATTCCCTTACAGCTCGCCATCTCTCCCACCGTATACGCCGCGCCGAATTCCTTCGCGACCGTGCGGAACGCGTGATCCGCAACGCCCGCCATCGGCGCGAGCGCGGCGGTCTTTTTTATTTTTACGTTTTTAACGGTTACATATTCCATACCGAAACTCCCGACCGAATCTCCTTTTTCCGAAACTCAGCGTGTCAAACGCTCAATCGCTTCCTCCTCCGTTTCAACGAAAAAAACGTCCTTTCCCTGATTGCTTTCGTAAATAAAATCCTTTAACGGCTTACTCGTATAGCGCGAAAAGTCGCCGTAAACCGCGATCCGTCCGCCGTAATTAACAAATTTCTGCAAGATCTCTCCCGCCAGTCCCGTACTTAAAACAAAAAAATCCTCCGCGATCCGTTCCTTTGCAAGAACGATATTTTTGGTTCCCATCTCATAGCTTGCACCGATCAGCAAATCAAGCGCCGACTGTGCATCGGTAATCAATTTTTCTTCCCCGTCTACGGTCACACATTCCTTTTGATTTCTTTCTATTTTTTGAAATTTCATTTCAGTTCTCCATTTCTCATTCGTCCGTCAGATTGATTCCTACGCCTGATCGTTATTTTTCCATACAAGCCGTCTTCAAAAGTTTTTCCTCCAGATATTTCGCGACGCCGTCACGGTCGTTCGTATCCGTTACCCCGTCGGCAATCCGCTTTACCGCGTCAATCGCGTTCCCCATCGCGACCCCGCAGCCGAAAAGCCGCAGCATCTCCAGATCCACCGTATCATCTCCGAACGCAATCACCTCGTCAAGCTCGATCCCGAGCGCCTTCACCGCGATCTGAGCCGCTTTTTCCTTCGTCGCTCCTTTTTTGGTGAATTTATAAAAATCCATGTCGGAAAATTTTGCGTAATCACAGCCGGGAACGCTTGCGGCAATCTTTTTCACGGTCTCTTCATCAGAAATCTGCACGCATATTTTCAAAGCTTCTTCACTGAAATCACGAAAATCGCTATAAACGCTTTGGCGCCAATCGGGCGTAAGCAGGCTCGGATCAAACGTATAATTCCAATAGTGCTCCGAGATGGTATCGACCGTAATTTCACATTGAAGCGCCAGCGCGGCGGAAAGCATAGCTTTCGTTTCTCCGACCGAAAAAGCACAGCGGTACAGCTCCCTACCGCCATGCGTGATCAGCGCGCCGCCGCTCGAAATGATCAGATCGGGTTCGATCCCTTCCAAAACCCTTTTCGCGTTTGGGAGTACCCGCGCCGTCGCGATCCCGAGCAGATAACCCGCCGCGCGGCACCGCTCCAGAACCGAACGCGTCTCGTTCGAGACCGTTTTATCCGAACGCAGCAGCGTTCCGTCCAAGTCGGTCAATATCAGTCGAAACATTCGGCACTCCTCTCTGTCAGCGGCAGATGTTCATAATATTGCTTCTTAAGAGCGATCAATACCCCAGCAGCCTCCCGATCAGCGCGTTTGATACCAAAAAGCCCCGCGCGGTCAGCGAAATTCCGCTTTCCGTCACGCGAAGGTATTCCGAAGGGATTTTCTCGCTTCTCCGTAAAAGCGTCTCCGCCGATACGCCGAATCGGGCACAGTCCGCAAAGGAAAGCCCCTCGGTAAGCCGAAGCCGAAGCATGGCGAATTCCTCAAAATCCCCCGCCGCTTCGTCCGTCACCGTGATTTCCTGCCGCTCCTCCTTCAAAAACGCGTTCAGGTCGCGGGCAGCGCAGAAACGCTTTCCGTTATAGTAGGAATGCGCCGACGGACCGATCCCGAGATACTCCTCACAGCGCCAGTATTTCAGATTATGGCGGCATTCATAGCCCGTTCGCGCGAAATTGCTGATCTCGTACTGACAAAATCCGCCCTTCTCCAGAAGCTCCGCCGTAAATAAGTACAGCTCCGCCGCCTCATCGTCGTTCATAACCCCGACCCCGTCCCGAAAGAACGGCGTGTTCTCCTCGATCTTCAGCAGATAAACGGAAAAATGCGTGATCGGGAGCGATGACAGCGCCCGAACCGATTCCGAAACGGAAGCCTTCGTCTGATTTTTCAGCCCGATCATCAGATCCGCGGAAATGTTCCGAAAGCCCGCTTTATATGCACAAAGGATCGCGTTTTCCGCCTGCTTCGCCGTATGCCGCCGCCCGAGAAAGCGAAGCTCCTCCTCCCGCATAGACTGCACGCCGAAGGAGATCCGGTTCACCCCGCCCGAAAACAGCAGAGACAGCCGTTCTTCATCGGACACGCAGGGGTTCGCCTCCACCGTCGCTTCCGCGCCTGCCGTTAAAGAAGCCTCGGATAAAATTCCGACAATCTCGCGGGCAAGCAGAATCGGCGTTCCCCCGCCAAAATAGACGGTATCGAAGCGTTCATTATAAAAGCGGAGATTCCGAAGCGCCGCTTCCTTGTACCGCTCCCCGAGTGCGCGGCTGTACCGTTCGGAATAAAAATCGCAGTAAGGACATTTCGACAGACAAAACGGAACGTGAACATAAAGCCCTCTCATTCGTCCAGCTTTAAAACCGCCATAAACGCCTCCTGCGGCACCTCTACCGTACCGAGCTGGCGCATGCGCTTTTTCCCTTCCTTCTGCTTTTCGAGAAGCTTTTTCTTTCGGGTAATATCGCCGCCGTAACATTTCGCGAGCACGTCCTTGCGCATTGCCTTGACCGTTTCGCGGGCGATAATCTTTCCGCCGATCGCCGCCTGAATCGGCACCTCGAAAAGCTGGCGCGGGATATGCTCCTTCAGCTTTTCGGCAATGCGCCGCGCGCGCGGATACGCCTTGTCCGTATGCACGATAAACGAAAGCGCGTCCACCGTCTCGCCGTTGAGCATGATGTCCAGCTTTACCAGCTTTGACGGACGGAACCCGATCAGCTCATAGTCATAGCTCGCATAGCCCTTTGTCCGCGATTTCAGCGCGTCAAAAAAGTCATAGACAATCTCGTTTAACGGCAGCTCGTAGTGCAGATCGACCCGCGTCTCGTCCAGATACTTCATATCCTTGAACGTCCCGCGCCGCTCCTGACAAAGCTCCATGATATTCCCGACATACTCCGAGGGGCTGAAAACGTGCGCCTCCACAATCGGCTCGTACGCCTGCGCGATCTCGGCGGGATCGGGATAATTCGAGGGATTGTCGATCAGGACGGTTTCCCCGCCGATTTTTTCGATCTGATATACAACGGAGGGAGCGGTCGTAACGAGATCGAGGTTATATTCACGCTCGAGCCGCTCCTGAATAATATCCATGTGCAGCAGTCCGAGAAAGCCGCAGCGGAAGCCGAAGCCGAGCGCGGCGGAGCTTTCCGGCTCAAAGGTAAGAGACGCGTCGTTCAGGCGCAGCCGCTCGAGCGCGTCGCGAAGATCGCCGTATTTCGCCCCGTCGGCGGGATAAACGCCGCTGAACACCATCGGATTTACGCTTCGGTAGCCCGCGAGAGGCTCCTCGGCGGGATTCTCGGTGAGCGTAACCGTGTCGCCGACCTTCGTATCGCCGATCGACTTGATCGAAGCGGCGATATATCCGACCTCCCCCGCGCGAAGCTCGCTCGCGGAGATAAGATTCGTCGCGCCCATATATCCAAGCTCCGTCGTCTGAAACTCCGCGCCCGTCGCCATTAAGCGGATCTTATCCCCGATGCGGAGCGTTCCCTCCTTGATCCGGACATAAACGATAACGCCCTTATAGCTGTCGTAATAGCTGTCGAAGATCAGCGCCCGCAGCGGCGCTTCGGGATCTCCCTTCGGGGGCGGAACGCATTTTACGACCTGCTCGAGAACCGCCCCGATATTGATTCCCATTTTCGCGGAGATCAGCGGCGCGTCCTCGGCGGGAATCCCGATCACGTCCTCGATCTCGGCTTTGACCTCCTCGGGGTGCGCCGAGGGAAGGTCGATCTTATTGATCACGGGAACCACCTCGAGATCCTGCTCGATCGCAAGATAGGTGTTCGCGAGCGTCTGCGCCTCGATCCCCTGCGACGCGTCCACGATCAGGATCGCGCCCTCGCAGGCGTTGAGCGAGCGGGAGACCTCGTAGTTAAAATCAACGTGTCCGGGCGTATCGATCAGGTTGAAAATATAATCGTTCCCGTCCTGCGCCCGATAATTTAAGCGTACCGCTCTCGCTTTTATGGTAATTCCGCGCTCACGCTCCAGCTCCATATTATCGAGAAGCTGTTCCTCCATATCCCGCTGCGCGACCGTCTGCGTCTGCTCTAAAATGCGATCCGCGAGGGTCGATTTTCCGTGGTCGATATGCGCGATGATGCAAAAATTCCTGATACCGGAAAGATAGCCTTCTGCCAAAGTAGATTCCTCCTATCGGGGTTCGTTTATTCTTTATTTGGGGCACTTTGTCCGTACAAAGCGTGAAATTTTCGGGTCGGGCAATCGTCGAATAATAGAATAATAATAGTATAGCACATTTTCCAGAAAATAGCAAGGAGAAAAGACAGCTTTTTTCCTCCCGCCGTTTTCACGAAAAATACGCTCTTTCCGATTGACAATCCCCAAAAAATGGTGTATGATAGAGTACAATAATGGAAAACCGATCCAAAAGGAGGCGGCGGCTTGAATATTATTATCGTCGGCTGCGGAAAGGTCGGAGAGGTGCTCGCGGAGCAGCTCAACGACGAGGGAGACAATATTACCGTCATTGACCTTGATTCAAAAAAAGTCAGCGCTGTCATGAACCGATACGACGTAATGGGAGTCGTCGGAAACGGCGCGACCCATCTTACCCAGCAGGAGGCGGGAATCACCCGCGCCGATCTGCTGATCGCGGTGACGGGCTCGGACGAGCTCAATCTTTTATGCTGTCTGATCGCGAAAAAAGCGGGAAACTGTCAAACGATCGCCCGCGTCAGAAGCCCCGAATACAACGGCGAGGCGCCCTTTTTGAAGGACGAGCTGGGGCTTGCCATGGTCATCAATCCCGAACAGGCGGCGGCGGCGGAAATCGCGCGCGTGCTCCGTTTCCCCTCGGCAATCAAGATCGACACCTTCGCGCGCGGAAGGGTCGAGTTGCTAAAGTTCCGGCTTCCCGAAAAATGCCCGCTCGCGGGACTTTCGGTAAAAGAGATCACGACGAAGCTGAGCTGCGACGTGCTCGTCTGTACGATCGAGCGGGGCGACGACGTTTATATCGCCCACGGCGACTTTGTTTTTGAGGAAAAAGACGTGATTTCCGTAATCGCCGCGCCTAAAAGGGCGAACGACTTCTTCCGGAAGATCAAGTATAAAACGAATTCCGTCCGCGACGCCATGATCGTCGGCTGCGGCGAGATCGGTCAGTATTTAAGCGAGCTGCTGCTTCGGTCGGGAATTTCGGTAAAGATCATCGAAAAAAACGCGCGGCGCTGCGAGGAGCTCTGCGCCCTGCTCGGCGACGCGGTAATCATTAACGACGACGCCTCCGATCAGAACGTGCTTTTAGAAGCGGGGCTCGCCAAAACGGGCGCTTTCGTTGCGCTCACGAACCTTGACGAGGAAAATATCTTGCTTTCGCTGTTTGCCCGAAATACGGCGAACTGCAAGCTTGTCACAAAGATCAACCGGATCGACTTCGGAAGCGTCATCAAGCACCTCGATCTCGACACGATCATTTATCCGAAAAATATCACCTCCGACACGATCATACGTTACGTCCGCGCGAAGAAAAACTCGATCGGAAGCAACGTGGAAACGCTTTATAACGTCATTCAGGGGAAGGTCGAGGCGGCGGAATTCATCATTCGGGACGAATCCCCCGTCGTAGGCGTCCCGATTATGAAGCTGAAGCTGAAAAACGGTATTCTGATCGCGGCGATCCTCCGTGACAAAAAAGTCATAATCCCCCGCGGTCCCGACAGTATCCAAATCGGCGACGCGGTTGTCATTATCTCAAATCACCTTGCGGTGCATGACATTTCGGATATTCTTCGATAACGGGAAAGGACGGATTTTCTCGGTGAATTTCAGAATGATCTCCTATATTCTCGGCTGGATCCTCATATTTGAGTCGATTTTTATGATCCTGCCGTCCGCGGCGGCGCTAATCTATGGGGAGCCCGCTCTTTCCGCCTTTTTGATCACGGCGGGGATCTGTCTTGTCTGCGGCATCCCGCTGATCGTAAAGAAGCCCGCCAACAAGCGGCTTTACTCGCGCGAGGGCTGTGTGATCGTTTCGCTGAGCTGGATCGTTCTCAGTATTTTCGGCTCTCTCCCGTTTCTCCTGTCGGGAGAGATTCCCTCGTTTATCGACGCTGTTTTTGAGACCGTTTCCGGCTTTACAACGACCGGCGCGAGTATTTTATCCGACGTCGAGCGCCTCCCGAAATCGCTTCTTTTATGGCGGAGCTTTACGCACTGGGTCGGCGGAATGGGCGTGCTCGTGTTCATTATGGCGTTTCTGTCGCTCTCGGGCGGGCAGAATATGCACATCATGAAAGCGGAAAGCCCGGGTCCCTCGGTCAGCAAGCTTGTCCCGAAGGTACGGACGACGGCGCTTCTTCTCTATTCAATCTATTTCGTCCTAACCCTTGCGGAATTTCTTCTTCTGCTCTGCGGAAAAATGACGGTGTTTGAGGCGCTGAATACCGCGTTCGCGACGGCGGGCACGGGCGGCTTCGGAATCTACAATACCAGCATGGGTTCGTTTTCGCCGTATATTCAGATCATCGTTACGATCTTTATGATTTTATTTTCGATCAATTTCAATTCTTATTTCTTCCTGATCAGCCGCAAGTTCCGCGAAGCCTTCAATACCGAATTCCGGGTTTTCTTTGTGATCGTCGCGGCGGCGATCCTCATGATCACCCTGAATATTCTCGATTTCTACCCATCCTTTAACGCCGCGCTTCTCGATTCGTCCTTTACGGTCGCCTCGCTGATTTCGACCACCGGTTTTTCCACAGCGGACTTTAACCTATGGCCGGAGCTTTCGCGCACCGTTCTGGTCACGGTCATGTTTATCGGCGCCTGCGCGGGAAGCACGGGAGGCGGGATCAAGGTCTCCCGAATTGTCATTCTCTTCAAAAGCATGGCGAAGGAGCTTCAGACCATGGTTCACCCGAAGCAGGTGAAAAAGATCAAAATGAACTCTCACCCAATCGAGCATGAGGTCGTCCGCTCGGTAAACGTCTACATGGTCGCGTATTTACTGGTTTTCGTGATATCGCTCGCGGTGGTTTCCTTTGACAATCACGACATGACGACAAACTTTACCGCCGTTACCGCCGCAATCAACAACATCGGTCCCGGGCTGGAGCTTGTCGGACCGACCTCGAATTTCGGCTTCTTCTCCCCGCTCTCGAAGCTGGTGCTGATCTTTGATATGCTCGCGGGACGGCTGGAGCTGTTCCCCATGCTGCTGCTGTTTACGCCCGCGACCTGGAAAAAATAAAAAACGGTACCGTGTGCGACAAGCACCCTGCCCAAAAATAAAAAGGCGGCAAGTCCTTTCGGGAGATTTGCCGCCTTTCGCTTTTCCGGAAAATCGGGCTTCCGTAAAGCGTGCTACGAAAAATAAAAAGAAATTTACTCAAAAAATCAAGACAGGAGCCGCCCGGATATGGTACAATACAATTACAGACAAAGCGCTTTTCTGTATTTGTACACGACGGAGGAAGAAAATGAAAAACTTCTGTATTTTCGCGGACGCGGTCGGCTATATCGAGGAAAATCTGTGCGGCGACCTGAAGCAGGAGGAAATCGCGGCGGCCTGCTGCTGCTCTCTTTCCACTTTGCAAAAGGTGTGGCGGTACTGTACGCACACAAGCCTGAAGGAGTACATCTCCAAGCGAAGGCTCACCCGCTGCGCCGAGGAGATCATGAACACAAATCTGACCCTTACGGAGATCGCCATGAAATATCAGTATAACTCGCCCGAGGTGTTCACGCGCGCGTTTCGGAAGCTTTGGGGCATTTCTCCCTCCGAATTCCGATCAGAACGGCACTCGACGGGAATTTTTCCCCGAATACTCCCCGTCGAGCCATACGAAGGAGGTAAACACATGGGAAGAAGAGTCGATATTTCCGAGCTTTACGACGAGCTTCAGAAAAAGCGCGAGGGTTATGTGCTCTGCTATGACGTTGTGGGGCTGGACGAGATCAACAAAAACTTAGGCAGGAAGGCGGGCGACGCGGTGATCCTGGAAGCGTTCCGCAGGATCGACGAAGCGGCGGGAACGGAAATGATCGTATTCCGGATCGGCGGAGACGAATTCGCGGTCGTTACGGGGCTTCCGGAAAAGAAAGCGGTCGAAGCCGCGGCGGAAAAGGTGCTTGCTCAAAACGGGAAAACGATCCGCTGTGAGGAAAAGGAGATCCCGGTTTCTCTTTGGGCGGGAGCGATCCGGCTCGGCGGGGAAAAGAAGCATTCGCTCCGTTACAACGAGCTTTTCGATCATCTGCGGTATGTGACCGATCACGCCCGGAATCCGGGAAAGGTTGATTTCTGCTCCGAGTAAAAGAAAACGGACAGCTGCTCTTAGGGCGGCTGTCCTGTTTTTCCGCAATTTATGAACTCTTATTATGATAAAGCGCAAACTGCTCGTCGATCCAACGCCCCGTCTTTTCATAACCGCCGTCGCTTTCCGGGAAATCCGCTTCCGCCGCGGCTTCGCTCAGATCCGAGCAAAGCTCCCCGAACCAGATCTTGACATGAAAGCTGTCCCCGTTCAGATCGACCCGATAATTAAAGCCCTCAGCGCTCCCCGTGATGAAATTCCCTTCCTTAAAATAAGAATAAGTCGGAATCTCAAAATGACGCTGTTTCTCTTCCATTTTACTTCTTCCTTTCCGTATATTGATTTTACGTTCTTGGGAATCGTAAATAAGTATTAAAAATAAAAAGCGGCTCAGCCGCTTTTTATTTTTAAACGCTTAATTTTCCGTTTCACAAAATCCTGCCGACAAAACGCAAGCACCCCTTACGATTCGGGATTTGCTTCGGTTTCCGCCGAATCCGCCGCATCGGGTACGTCCGTTTCGGGAGCCGTTTCGTCCGTTTCGGACGGCGCGGTCTCGGGCGCTTCCGTATTTTCCGCCGGCGTCGTTACCACAATGGGATTCGTATCAAGCTCCGTTTCGTCCTTCCCGCTGAAATAAACGGAAATCACATTCACCAAAATCGCAATGACGAAAACCGCAACCGCCGCCGTTTTTGTCGCTCTGGCAAGCTTCGCTTCTCTGGTTCTGCCGCTGTTTTTCTGATAATAATTATCGTTTCCGCCGCCCGTAATAACGTTGGACATTCCCTGCTTCGATTCCTGAAGCAGAACGATCACAACAATAAACACGCACGCAAGGATCAGCAGAAATGCCGCAATAATTTCAATAACACTCATTCGATTCACATTCCTTCCTTAGACAGTTCCTACATTAGTAAGATATATTATATCATATCGTCGGAGGAATTGCAAGTGTTTTTTGAAAAATTTTGTAAATAAAGCGAAAAATCTATTCCGGCTTTACGGGCGTATACGCTTCCCCGCTTACCGCCCGCTGAAGCGCGCTTAGCATGGCTTCGCTTCTCCACTTCCCCGTTTTCCGGTCAACCTGCCCGTTCCCGTTATCCCAAAGGAAGGTCGCGATCCCGTAATCGCTGCACATCTTCACAAGCTTTTCGCAAAAGAAAATGCAGCTGTTGAAATCGTCTCCGCTTGCCGCGTATTCTCCGATAATCACGGGAACGCCGTTATCCACAAAGGTCGTTTTCATCCGCCCAATCAGCTGCTCCATCTGCCGCTGCTCCGAAGCGGTTCCCCACTCGTCCTTGATATTGGTGGTGCAGAAATCCCAAGGCGTGTAATAATGCACGGAAACGATCGATCTTCCCGCCGGATCGTCCGGCATTACGAAGCGGCTGTCGCAGGTTTTCGCAATATCCGTCCAATATCCCGCGATCAGCAGGTGACGCTTCGGGTTATTTCCGCCGGAGGAGCGGATCAGCTCCGTAAACTCCCGATTCAGATTGTTCAGCGTTTCATACGCCTCGGACTCGGGGAGAGAATCAAAACCGACCTCGTTCATACTCTCGAAGATCAGCCGCTCGCCGTAATTTTGGAAGCATTCCGCGATCTGCCCCCAAAGAGTCTTATACCGCGAAAGCGTACCCTCGTAATCCGTCGCCGCATGACAGATCCACGCGCCGAATTTCGGGTCTCCGCCGCCGTCGTGATGGATATTGATAATCACGACCATTCCGAGATCGTAAGCGTAATCCACGACCTCGCGAACGCGGTTCATCCACGATTCCGTAACATTCCCCGCCTCGTCGATGTGATCCCGCCACGTCACGGGAATTCTTACGGCATTTACGCCGCTGTCCCAAAGCGCCTGAAAAAGTTCCTTCGTCGCCATCGGGTTTCCCCAGAGCGTTTCGTCAACCTCTTCGCCTTCCTCAACGTGCTCGTTTACCTTCCCGTCCCCGTCGCGATCCGCCTGACATACGTCGAGCGTATCCCCGAGGTTCCAGCCGATCTTGATACCGCTCACAAGCTCCTGCGAGGTCATTTCGCTCATCGGCTCGGGAACGTCCCCGCCCTCGTCCGAAACGGCAGGGTTCGTTTCGTCGGGCTGTGCGGCATTTGAAACGCCGCCGTTATTTTCGGCGGATACCCCCTCGGAACAGCCCGTCAGAAGCAGCGCTGCCGCCAGCAGCAGTGCGGTCAGTTGTTTTTTCATCAGAATCTCCTTTCCAAGAATCCGGTTCTTCTTTCCTTCAAGAATAGCACCCGCAGAAAAATTTTTATATCAGAATTGTTGCGTTTCTGTCAAAAATGTCGTATAATATTTTGGAAAGGAAGATTTCTATGAAAGACCTCGAATACAGGATCAATTTCACAAAAAGCAGCACTGCCCCGCACCCGCCGCATGACGAGGAACACGCGTTCTACGATCTCGTCGCAGAGGGAAAAACAGAGGAGATCCTGCGGCTTCGGGAAATGCACAGCCCAAGCTCCGGCACAGTCGAAACGGAAAAAGGCGTTCTGTCCGAAAGCCCGCTCCGAAACGCGATCTATCACCTTGTCGTAAACTGCACCATTATGACGCGGCGCTGTATCGCGGCGGGAATGCCGCAGGAGGAAGCGTACACGCTCAGCGACCTGTTTATCCGCCGTGCCGACCGCTGCGGATCGGTCGCCGAGGTTCACGCGGTCAACGACGAAATGGCGCTCGAGTTTTCCGAACGTATGAAGCGGCTTCACTGCCTGTCGGTCTCCCCGAAGGTCAGAAAAACGATCGGCTATATTTGCGATCACATTTATGCGAGACTTACGGTCAACGAGATCGCGAAACAGATCGGATACAGCCGAAGCCGCCTTTCGGTTCTCTTTCGGAAGGAAACGGGATTTACCGTTACACAGTATATTCAAATGAAAAAAACAGAGGTCGCGAAAAATCTGATCGAGGGAGGAGCGAAGCTTTCCGAGATTTCACAGCTTCTCGGCTTTTCCTCACAAAGCCATTTTTGCAAATGCTTCCGCGACGAAACGGGAATTTCACCGGGAGAATACCGAAAAAGAACGGAGCGGCGGTAACCCCCTAAGCCCGCTCCTGCACAAAAAATCGGGGCGACCCCACTCGGATCACCCCGATTTTCATAGCTCCGCTAAAATCGCCCTTCCCTCGGCGATACTTTTTGGTACGTCAAGAATCCTTTGATTCCCGCTTCCCCGAAATTTCAGTTCAAGACTCCTTTGCGGCAATTCAAAGCGCCCGTCCACCAGAATATCCAGACATTTGAGCAGCCGTTCGGTATTCCGATCCGACTCCGCCCGACCGAGCAGCTCCTCAAAGGTATAGCCCGAATAGCACATCAGATGATAGCCCTTTTCCTTCAGCTTTTCGGCAAGATAGGCGAGCGGCTCGGGCTGGCAGAACGGCTCTCCGCCCGAAAAGGTCACGCCATGGATCAGCGGATACTGTCGGATTTTCTCAAAGATCCGGTTCACGTCCGCGACCCGCCCCCCCTGAAAATCGTGCGTTTCGGGATTGTGGCACCCCTCGCAGCGGTGAGGACAGCCCTGCACAAAAATCGCAAACCGAAGCCCGGGTCCGTCCACGATCGACTCGGGAACCAGCCCCGCTAAACGGATCAATACAGCGTCTTTCTTTTCCATCATCGGTACGCCTCGTTATCGGAAATATAGCCGCGCACCCGAAGTGGAATCCCAAGGTCGCCGGCTCTCGCGCGGCACGCTTCGACCTCCTCCTCGCCGATCACGTCCACGACCGTAAAGGAAACCTCGGGAATAAACGAAGCGGAAACGATCGCGAAATTCAGCATGGAATTATACGCGGGAAGCCCGAACCGTGACCGGACGATCCGGTCGTATTTCTCGGGATCGGAGGCGTTCAGGCTGATCGAAAGACTGTCGATCACGCCGCGCATGGAATACAGATCGAAGGTCGGGTGGATCAGGGAAACCAATCCGTTCGTATTGACGCGAATTTTCATTCCCGATGTTTCCTTGATATACCGCGCGGCTTCGATCAGATCAAACGGGCGCGACATCGGCTCGCCGTACCCGCAGAAAACCGCTTCGCGATATTTCGTATGATCTACCGCGTCAAACGCATCCTTGATTTCCGCAACGCTCGGCTCATGCTCTAGCCAAAGGCTGTCGTTTTCGCCGACCGAATCCGAATTTTTACGGATACAGAAGGTGCAGGCGCACGGGCATTGATTGGTAATGTTCACATAAAGAGAGCCGTTTAAATCGTAAAAAATTTTCATACCTCGCGTTTCCTTTCGTTCAAATTTTTGCACTGCTCATTCCCGCGGGAGCCTGTATTTTATCGCTTTTTCGGTTCATATACCGTCTTCGCGTATGCCGCCGCGATCACCTTGGAAGCGCCCGCTTCTTTCAGCGCTTTCGCCGCTTCCGAAAGTGTGCTTCCCGTCGTGCAGAGATCGTCCACCAGCAAAATGCTCCGTCCCCGAACCGACTCGGGATCGACCGCGCGGAACGCGCCGAGGACATTGCTTCTCCGCTCGCCGCCGTCCAGCGATTTCTGTTCCTTTGTTTCCCGGCATTTCTCCAGAAGCTCCGCGCACGGCGCTTTCACCAGGAAGCGAAGCTCCCGCGCGATCAGCCTTGCCTGATTGTAGCCGCGCTTCCTGAGATCGCTCCGAAGCATTGGAATATACGTGATCACATCAATTTCATCGCCGAGCGCCCGGGAACAAAGCGCCTCAAAAATCCCATGGGCAAAAGCATAATCCGTGTTGCCGCAGGAGTCACGCTTAAAATGCAGGAGTACCTTTTTCGCCACTCCCTCGTAAACGCAAAACGCCGCAAAGCCGTCGGTACCCGGAACCGAAAATTCCTTTTCATACGGGATCAGCTTCCGGGCGCACTTCCCGCAGAACGCGCCGTTGTATTCAATGATTCTGTCACAGCCGGGACAGCGGTTCGGGTAAACAAAGTGGATCAGGTAACGGTACAGGCGATGCCTTTGTACGGCAAGGTCGGAAAAAGCGGCGGATTTGCCCGCCGCTTTGTTTCTTACTTTTCGTCGTTCCACTCGTACATTTTACGAAGCTCCGCGCCGACCTTTTCAAGCTGGTGCTCGCCTTCGATCCGTCTGCACGCGTTGAAATGCGACCGACCCATTTTATTTTCCATGATCCAGTTGCGGGCAAAGGTACCGTCCTGAATCTCCGAAAGAACCTTCTTCATTTCCTTCTTGGTGTCCTCGGTGATCAGGCGCTTGCCGACCTCGTAATCGCCGAATTCCGCCGTATCCGAGATCGAATAGCGCATCATCTTAAAGCCGCCCTTATAGATCAGGTCAACGATCAGCTTCATTTCGTGAATGCACTCGAAATAAGCGTTCTGCGGATCGTATCCCGCTTCTACCAGCGTTTCAAAGCCTGCCTTCATTAACGCGGTAACGCCGCCGCAAAGAACGCACTGCTCGCCGAAAAGATCGGTTTCCGTTTCCATTTTAAAGGTCGTCTCGAGCACGCCCGCTCTCGAGCCGCCGATCCCCGCCGCGTAAGCGAGACCAATGTCATGCGCTCTGCCGGAAGCGTTCTGATGAACCGCGATCAGGCAGGGAACGCCGCGTCCGATCGTGTATTCGGAGCGAACGGTATGTCCCGGACCCTTCGGCGCGATCATGATCACGTCAACGTCCGCGGGCGGAACGATCTGACCGAAATGAATGTTAAAGCCGTGCGCGAACATCAATACCTTCCCCGCCGTGAGGTTCGGCTTAATGCTTTCCTCATAAAGCTGCGCCTGCTTCTCGTCGTTGATGAGGATCATGATGATGTCCGCCTTCGCGGAAGCCTCCGAAGCGGTGTATACCCGGAATCCCGCTTCCTCGGCGGTCTTCCAGGACTTGCTCCCCTCGTAAAGCCCGATAATAACGTTAACGCCGCTGTCCTTTAAGTTGAGCGCGTGCGCGTGACCCTGGCTTCCGTAGCCGATAATCGCAACCGTTTTTCCGTCCAGTAAGGAAAGATTGCAGTCTTCCTGATAGTAAATTTTTGCCATTTTTGTATACTCCTTTGCATTTATTCTTGCGCCTTTCAGCGTTTTTACAATGATAACGAGGTGCTGCCCCGCTGGATCGCGATCGTACCCGTCCGCACGATCTCCTTGATTCCGTAGGGGCGCAGAAGCTCTTCAAATGTACGAATTTTCGCTTCGTAATCCGAAAGCTCAAGCGTCATCGTACTTACGGAAATATCGGAAATTTTCGCCTCGGTGATCTTCGCGATCGAAATCAGCTCTGCCCTCTGCGCGGGCGTACAGCTTACCTTTACCAGAACCAGCTCGCGGGTCAGAAGCTCCTTTTCGCTGACCGTCTTGACCTTAATCACGTCGATCAGCTTATTCAGCTGCTTTAAAATCTGTTCGAGCATATAATCGCTTCCCCGCGCGACAATCGTAATACGGGAAACTCGCTCGTCCTCCGTAACGCCGACCGCGAGACTGTCGATATTATAAGCGCGCCGCGCGAAAAGCCCGGCGATCCTCGCCAGAACGCCCGCCTGATTTTCAACTAAAATAGAAATCGTGTGTTTCATGTATTATCCCATTCGATCTTCGTATTCTTTTCCGGAACGTCACAGGATCGTTTTTTCCGTATCCTTCACCATGACCTGCAGCAAATACGGCTGATCCGAGCTTAACATTCGCCCGATCGCCCCGTCGGCTTCCGAAAGATCGGATACCGTTTCGGAGGCAATCCCGTACGCCTCGGCGATCTTGTCAAACCGCGGACTTCCGTCAAGGCTGACCGCGATCAGACGGTTCCCGTAAACGTTCTCCTGCACCTCGCGAACCATGCCGAGATAATGATTCACCATAACGATGACCTTTACGGAGACGCCATGCTGAACCGCCGTCGCAAGCTCCATAAACTGCATCTGAAAGCTTCCGTCGCCGCAGATCGCCAATACCTCGGCGGCGGGCTGCGCAAGCTTCGCGCCGATCGCCGCGGGAACGGAATAGCCCATGGTTCCCATGCCGCCCGCCGTCATGAACCGCCCGCTGCGCAGGAAGAGATTGTTCGCCGTCCAGATCTGATTTTGTCCAACGTCCGCGACCACAACGGCTCCTTCGGGAAGCCGGCGGTTCAGCAAACGGATAAACTGCTTCGGATTGACGGCGCCCTCGGTTGTCACGGGTTCCTTTTCGGATTCCGCTTTTTCCTTCACCGCCGCAATGGATTCAATCCATTCGGTATGCTTTTGCTCCTTTGCGCACGCGAGAAGCTGATTTAAAATCACCTTTAGATCGCCGACCATCGGCGTCGTCGCGGGAAGGTTTTTTCCGATCTCGGCGGGATCGATGTCAATATGGATCACATCGACCTTGCTGAGCTGCTTCACCGCCGTAACGGCGCGGTCTCCGACACGTGCGCCGAGCAGAATGAACAGATCGCAGTTCGCGACCGCATAATTCGCCGAGGGAACCCCATGCATACCGAGCATTCCGAAATACAAACGGTGCGCCATATCCATGCTGCTGAGTCCCATCATGGTGTTGATAACGGGAATATCGCACATCTCGCAGATTTTCCGCAGCTCGTCCTGCGCGTTCGCGGTAAATACGCCTCCGCCCGCGCAGATCAGAGGACGCTCCGCTTTTTCGATCGCGTCCGCGATCCGCTTGACCTGAAGCTTATTTCCCTCGATCTTCGGACGGTATGAACGAATGTCGATCTTCTCGGGATAAGAAAACTCACATTCCATTTTCTGAACGTCCATCGGTATATCGATCAGCACCGGACCGGGACGACCCGAGCCCGCAATATAAAACGCCTTTTTAAAGTCGATACAAAGCTCCTCGGGATCCTTCACCAAAAAGCTGTGCTTCACAAACGGTTCGGCGGAGCCGGTAATATCCGCCTCCTGAAAAACGTCGCGCCCGATCTGATCGGAGTTGACCTGCCCGGTGATCACAACCAGAGGAATGCTGTCCATGTAAGCGGTCGCGATCGCCGTGATCAGATTTGTCGCGCCGGGTCCCGAGGTCGCGACACAAACCGCGGGCTTTCCCGTCATTCTGGCGTAACCGCTTGCACTGTGCCCGCCGTTTACCTCGTGACGCACTAAAATATGCCGGATCTCCGAAGAAAGAAGCTCGTCGTAAAAAGGACAGATCGCCGCGCCGGGATACCCGAAAATATGCCGGATCTGTTCCGCCTCAAGACATTTTACCATTGCCCGCGCGACCGTCATTTTTTCCGCCAAACAATTCACCTCAGTTCAAAATCGCCCCGCGCCGGAATGCGGCGCTTTGCTTGTTTACTTGTTTAAAACATCATAACCCGTATTTTATTATACTACAATTTTTCCGCTTCGTCAAGTGAAAAATTACGAGAATCGGAAATGATTTGTGTTCTTTATCCGCAGAAATACAGTTTCAGCGACCGTCGCACGGGATAAGCGAACGAAATAAGATAAAGCACGCGAAACACCCAAATCCGACGCGTCTGCCGATTCAGCCATACCCGCACATTAAATTTTTTATTTAATTTATCTTCTAGAGAAATTGGAATTTAAGTGTGCTTTATAATTAAGATTTGTGCTATCGATTTACATTATTAAATCGTTCGTTTCCCCACCAATCCGGAATTAGTTCTTTAAGTCGAATGGTTTTTCTGCTTTTAAAATCCACAAGTATTTCTATATCACCACTATCTTTATCTAATTGCATCATATACTCTCTGCATGCACCGCAAGGAGAACCAACACTACCGTCTTCCATGATAGCAACCACTTTATCTATTTGATGTTCACCATTTGTTATCATATTAGCAATAGCATTTCTTTCGGCGCACATTCCAAGAGTACTTGCCGTATCAATGCATACTCCAACATATATATTTCCCGATTTTGTCAATATAGCAGATGCAACACCACCGGCTTCTATAAAAGGCGAAATCATTCTGCTCTTTTGAACTTTTTTGGCTTCAGAATATAATTTTTCCCAAATATCTTGAGTCATAAAAAATCCTCCAATATTATTCAATCGCGATTTAGCTCAGATCACCGGTCAAAAAGCGGTTGTCTGTAAAGCAAGAAAATCCGTTGCAAACTTTAAGCTGCGGG
>CAZKKZ010000022.1:0-41583 GCA_964553625.1 uncultured Ruminiclostridium sp. | reverse complement strand
TGCGGGATCAAGAGCGAAAATATTTTTGTCTATGATTTGTACGACAGCCTAACGGAGGAGTTTTTAAAGCAGTACGACATCATTTATTTATGCGGGGGAAGCCCCGAATATCTGCTTCGCCGAATCAACGAAGGCGGTTTTGACAAGCGCCTGAATGCGTTTATTGAATGGGGCGGATTGGTGATCGGCGTGAGCGCGGGGAGCATCATTTTTGCCGAAAACCTTCCGAATCACCTGAATTTGCTGCCCTGTGTTCTGGACGTACACTGCGAAAAAGAACAATGCGAAAAGCCCGGAGAATACGGTATAAACGAAAAAAAGCGGATTCGATTGGGGAACGAGCAGGCGATCCTCTTTGAAAACAACAAGATCATCATCATGGAATAACCATACATAAAGTTTAGCCCGAAAGCGGCTTGATCAACCGCTTTCGGGCTTGTCGCATTTCTTACTTTCTCGTTGCCGCAATCGGAGAGATCGCGTCCTCGATCGTTTTTTCCATTGCTTCGCGACCGTATTTATCCACGCCGGAACGATTCTTTTCCCCATGCGTCAGGCAGCCCGCGCCGCCGATACAACCCCCGACGCAAGCCATTCCCTCGATAAAATTCTCGCTGAGCAGATTTTTGGAAGCCTTGATGAGCGCCGTCCGACACTGTTCGATCCCGTCGCAAACCGCGGGCTTCAGCTCGAAATCCGTAATTCCCTGCTCCTTCAGCGCTTCGGCGACCGCGTCGGCAAGACCGCCGCTCCGCGCAAAAATTCTCCCGTAATAAGAGGCGTTGTCGAGCGGCGTTTCCTCACACTGTGTAATGTCGAGATCGCGGCTGTCAAACAGCGCCTGAAGCTCCTCAAAGGTAATTACACAGTCGATATACGGGCTGACCGAGGGTTTCCGGAACTCCATTTTCTTCGCCGTACACGGCCCGATAAAGACGATTTTACAATCCGGCTCCTGCTCCTTCATATACTTCGCGATCATCGCCATCGGAGAAAGATTGTGCGAAATATGCTCCTTTAAGGTCGGGTACTGCCCCTCAATATAGCTGACAAACGCGGGACAGCAGGAACTCGTAAGGAAGCCCTTTTCGACAAGCTCCTTCGCCTCCGCGTAGGACGTAAGATCCGCGCCGAGCGCAGCCTCAACCGCGGAGAAAAATCCAAGCTCCCGGATTCCGCCGACGACCTGTCCGAGCGTCGCGTAGGTGAACTGGCTCGAGATCGACGGCGCCACAACCGCGTAGATCTTATATTTTTTGTTGTTTTCACTCTTTTGGATCAGGTCGATCACGTTCAGAATGAAGGACTTCTCGCTGATCGCGCCGAACGGGCACTGATAAACACAGGCGCCGCAGGAAATACACTTCTCGTTGTCGATCTTCGCCGCCTTCGTTTCCTCGTCCATGGAGATCGCCTTCACCTTGCAGGCGCTGACGCAGGGGCGCTTCCGATTGACGATCGCGCTGTACGGGCAGGCCTTCGCGCACATTCCGCATTCCACGCACGCGTTCTTATCGATCTGCGCCCTTTGATGATCAATATAAATCGCGTTTTTGCGGCAGGCGTCCATACAGTGATGAGCGATACAGCCGCGGCAGGCGTCCGTAACCTCATAGCCGTCGAACGGACACTCGTCGCAGGCGATGTCGATCACCTCGATCACGTTCGGATTCGTTTTATCCCCGCCGATCGCGAGCTGCACACGCTCCGAAAGGATCGCGCGCTCTTTATAGACGCAGCAGCGCAGCGTCGGCGTTTTTCCGGGCATAATAATCTTCGGAATCTCCGTGATATGCTCGAGAAGCGTACCGTTCCATGCCATACGCGCCGTTTCGCGAAGCACCTTATATTTCAGGTACTGAACCTGAGTATCGAATTTTCTCATTTCTTTCTCCGTTCTGGATTTGTTAGAAATAGCTTACCTTGATTTTCTTCCCCATTTTTTTCAGGCAATCCGCAAGCTCGCCGACCAGCTGCATTTTAATATTAAAGTTGATCGGAAGATTCGGATTCTGATGTGCGGGATTGATCGCCCGTCCGACATAGAAATTGATGTCGGTCGCTTCCTCGAATAAAAGCCGCGCGATCTGCGAAGCGCCGTCCTTTTTATAGCTCCATTGGGTATAGCTCTCATTATCCTCGAGGTAATCCTGCGCGTATTTCAGCACCTTATTGATCGTGATAACGCCCTCGGTCACAAGATCGACGCCCTCGATCTCCGCCGTCGGCGGAATATCGGGATCAAAAAAATTCAGAGTCGGTTTAATCTGCTTGTGCAGGTATTCGGCGGCGATCGTCGAGGTGGAGCCGCCGCAGACGATATGCTTTCCCTCCTTCGAGAAGAAAAGCGACATCATCTTCTGACAATCGTTCCGATCGGCGGGCGGACCGATCAAAAGATTCATCGGCTCTCTTTTCCGAATTCGGATCGTGCATACGGTCGTATCGTCTCCCGGCTCCCCGCCGTACAAGCGGTTGCACTCGTCCAGCAAAATTGTCGTAAGCGTTTTCGCGGTAAATCCCACGTCGTAAAACGTCTCCATATACGAGATCACGTCGTCGCGCTGCCACCCGAAATTCAGCGTCAGTCCTACGCCCGCGTGGATCGCGCCGTCGCTCATGGCAATAAATATATCGTTTTCCCGAAGCTTGATCTTGGAATGGTAAATCGTTTTATTCCCGATATTCAGCGTATTGGTGGGGATTTCGAAATTCTTCCCGTCCCGCAGAAGGATCAGCATCGGATTATCGTACTGAATGATCTCCGCTTCCTCGTTATTGACAAGCCGTATGATCGTAAACGTCGAATACGCGACCCCCCGGACCTTACATACCGGGAGCGTGGCGGCGATCGTTTCAACGCATTCCTCCAGCCGGATTCCCGCCGCGATCATGGTTGAAATGATTTTTGAGGTCAGGGTCGAAAGGATCGAAGCCTTTACCCCGCTTCCAAGCCCGTCCGCAAGCACAATCACCTGCGAATTGTCGCCCTGCTCCACGACGTCGATATGATCCCCGCAAAGCTGTTCGCCGTGCTTTAAAAGACTGCGGTAACCGATGTCCGCGCAAAGGTTATTCATCGCTGATCGACTCCTTTAGCTTTGTAAGCGCAATTTTTGTTTCCGCGACGGTCTCCCCGAGAAGCGAAGCGATCTCCTGAACGACGCGCATCTGCTTATCCACGACCTTATCCGCGATCTCGACCGTCTGCTTACTGATATACTCTTTCTTCCCGCGCTCGTTTTCCTCGTCGGTCACGTCGCGCATGAGACAAATAATAATTTTAAATTCACGGTCATAAATAATGGTTTGCTCGACGTACCGGCGATATTCCGCCAGATACGCGCGCTGATCCCGAATACTTACGCCCGTACTTTTTACGTCCATAAACGGCTTCGGGTCGAGAATACGAACGACCTGCTCGCCGAGAACGTCCGAGCTGCTCCGAAGGTTCATCACGCGAAGCGCCGCCTTATTGATCTGCTGAACCTCAAAATCCTCATTCAGCACAATGATCGCGTTCGGCGTATTGTTGATAATATTGTCGGAGAAGCTTTCCGCCTTATCCTTCAGGAACGGCAGGCACATGGAAAGATCCGCCTTCCCCTGATAGATCGCGACCGCCTTTTCGCGGCAGGTATTATAGCCGCAGGAACCGCAGTTCAACTCCTGCTCGGGCTTGATCTTCCCCATTCGCCGCAGAATGTCGGAAATTTCCTGCTCCGTCGGAAGGATCTTACTGCTCGGGATCACCTGCATATTTTTATGTAATTCCGCCTTGGTCATCGCGGCGATTCCGGGATCCTCGCTTCCGGCATAGCCTTGAATCTTCAGGAAATTCCCGACGCGCGCCTTCCGTGTTTCCATCGCCGGACCCTCCGCGCAGCTCCCCTTACAGGAGGACATTTCAATAAAACAGTTCCGATACGCGCCCGAAGAAAGCTCGCTCAATACGGCGATACAGTCCTCCAAGCCGCTCACGCTGATATAGCGGTACGGATCGTCCGGCGCCGGATCCATCGATTTGATGATTCCGCCGTCGGTCGGGAAAAGCCGCGAAAGATGACGGGGGAGCTGCTCCGCCTCGTCCGGGATCGAAACGCCGCTGTCCTTCATCCAATGAGAAAGCTCCTCAAAGGTCAGAACCGCGTCAACTCCCATCTGATACTGAAACGCCTCGTCCTTTTTGGAAATGCAGGGTCCGATAAATACCGCTTTCGCGTCCGCGTAGCGCTTTTTGATGTCTTTACAGTGCGCCTGCATCGGCGACGCAACGGGAGCCAGATATTTCAGCGCTTCGGGATAGTATTTCTGGATCATCAGATTCACCGTATGACAGCAGGAGGAGATCAGCACATCGGGCTTTTCCTCCTTTAAAATACGGCGATACTCGTCCTTTACGATGGAAGCGCCGATCGCGGTTTCTTCCGCCGCGAAAAATCCGAGCTTCTTTAACGCGGCTTCAAGGGACGCGATATTACAGCCGTAATTTGCCGCAAAAGAAGGCGCTACGCTCGCGATCACGGGTGTTCCCTCCGCGATCATCGTTTTCACCGTTTCAACGCTGTCTAAAATCTCCTTCGCGTTCTGAGGACAGACGACAAAGCACTGACCGCAGAGAATACACTCGTCCGCGACAATATGCGCCTGATTTCCGGAGAAACGAATGGATTTCACCGGACAGTTCCGGATACATTTATAGCAATTTTTACAGTTTGATTTTTTGAGTCTGATAAACTCGGGCATGATCTTCACTCTTTCCGGTTTTGGTTTTATTCCGCGCGGTTTTCGCGCGTCGTTTGTTTAGGACTTCATTTTTGACAGGACCTCGGTCTCGAAAAAGCTCTGCGTCTTTTCCGGCGTAAGAGAAAACAGCTGGCCGTCTACCGTTACGCATACGCCCATCTGACAGTTCCCCATGCAAAACGTCCCGCTCAGCTCCACCGAATCCTCCAGATGATTCTCGGCGATCAGGCGCTGAAGCTCCGTCACAACCTCTCTCGAGCCTTTCAGATGACAGGAGCTTCCGATACAAGCGGTAATTTTCATTCGTTTCACCTCCCCTTTCTCCGTTTTCCTTCAATTACTCATAATCGACTACGTCCGCCCATTTTAACAGGAATTCCCGTTCCTCGGTTCTTCCCTTCACCGACTGCGAAGCGGCGACGATCGGCAGCCACTGCTGAACATACCGCTTATCCGTTTTACTTTCGGCGCAGAACAGATCAAGGTATTTTTCCGCCGTTTCGTTCTCGCCGTTCAAGCAGAACAATAAATACGTTCTCGCGACGTCGGCGGAGGCGTTTCCCTGCGTGGCGTGCGACCAGTCGAGAATATAGGGCGTTCCGTCCTCCGTAAGAATAATGTTGCTCGGGTTGAAATCCCCGTGACAAAGCTTACCGTGCTTCGGCATTCCCTCAAGACGGGTATGCAGATCATAGCGCGTCGTCGCGTCAAGCGTCGTTTCCGAAATCTTCCGTGACATTTTATCCTTCAGCTTTCCGAGAAGCGGGCACTTCCGGCTGTGCACCTCCGTCTGAAGCTTCACAAATAAGCGAAGATATTCGTCAAAACGGTCGGGATTTTCCTCCATGAGCCGCGCGAGCGTTTTCCCCGCGATATAATCGGTTATGATCGCCCAGCAGCCGTTGACTATACCAACCTCCCGAAGCTTTGGGATATGGAGGGAGGTTTCCTCGACCCGCGCCTGATTCAGCGCCTCGTTTAAAACGTCGGACTTTTTATACCCGCTGTCAAAGACCTTTATCGCCAGATCCCCTTCGCGGTACACCGTCTTATTCGTCCGCACCGCGATCATTTTTTCAAGCTTCATCGCTTTTCCCCTTTCGTAAATCTGCTTTAATAAAGGCTTCCGTAAGCGGCGCAGGCTCTGTAATCCGCGCCCTCGGCGTCCTTCGTTCCGAAAGCCGTCCAAGCGTGCGGACGGTACAGGCGATCCTCGGAAATATTGTGAAGCGAAACGGGAATCCGAAGCATGGAGGCAAGCGTCACCAGATCGGCGCCGATATGACCGTATACAAACGCTCCGTGATTCGCGCCCCAGTTCGCCATAACGGTATAAACGTCCTTACAAGCCTTTTCATCGCAAATCGGCGCGAACCACGTAGACGGCCAGGTTTTATCCGTCCGGTCGAGCAGGATCTTATTCACGTTTTCGGGCAGCTCGACGGTGTATCCCTCGACAATCTGAATCGTCGGTCCGAGATTTTTGACATAGTTCACTCTCGCGAAGGTACAGGGCATCACGCCCTTTGTCGAAAAGCTGCTCGAAAATCCGCCGCCGCGGAAATATCCGAGATTCGCGCAGCACCATTTCGTCTGATCGAGACAGGCGTGAATATCCTCGTCGGTCATCTCCCACCAGCTTTTCATCACATTTTCGCCGTTCTCCTTGGAAGCGCCGGTTCCGTCAAGCGCAGCCGCCCCGCTGTTGATCAAATGAATAAAACCGTTCGCCGCCTTCCCCTCCGGCTTCCAGCCCGTAACGCGCTCCACCGCCTCGGGCGACCAGTAAGTTCTTACGTCGGCGAAAACCGCCGCTTTTCCCGTCAGCTCGTGCATGAGAAGCATGGTCGTACCGTTCAGCCCGTCGTTTTCCGTCGCGAACGGGATCGGCTCGCGCTTTCCGTTCCAGTCGAAGGTCGAGTTTAAGATCGCTTCGGTAAAGTCCGCGTTCGGCATGAAGTCCGTCCACATACGCTGTCCCTGAAATCCGCCGAGCGCCGCGTTCCGCCCCTTCGCTTCCTCCAGCCAGCCCATTTCCGCAAGCTTCGGATTCCCGCGGAGAATGTCCATAAAAATACAGGTCATTTTCGCGATAAATTTCCAGTTTTCTTCCTTCTCCTCGTCGGTAAGGAAGGTTCTCCGGTAGAACATTCCGTCGGTCGGGTTAATGTCGATCCCTTCCTTACAGTTTGCCTTAATCCACGCGAGCGCCTTTTCGTACTCGTCCTTATCGTAAATTCCGAGCTTTTCGCGGCGAATGATCTCCGTCATGTCCACCCATTCGGGGTGCATTCCGAGATACTCGCGGAAGAACGCCTCATTGCAGTACGAGCCCGCAATTCCCATCGCGACCGCGCCGATATTCACGTAGCTTTTCCCGCGAATATCGCCGACCGCCGCCGCGCACCGCGCGAAGCGAAGGATCTTTTCCGCCGCGTCCGAAGGGATCTCCATATCGTCCGCGTCCCTTACATCATGCCCGTAAATCGAAAAACAGGGCATTCCGATCTGCGCGTACGCAGACATCGCCGCCGCAAGGAAAACCGCGCCGGGACGCTCCGTTCCGTTAAAGCCCCATACCGCCTTAATGGTGTGCGGATCCTCGTCGATGACCTGCGTCACATAGCACCAACACGGCGTAACGGTAAGCGTCGCGACGACGTTTTCCCGGGAAAATTTTTCACGGCATGCCGCGCTCTCCGCGATTCCTCCGATCGTCGTATCCGCGATCACGCATTCGAGCGGTTCCCCGTTCGCGTGGCGGACATTCTCCGTAATAAGCTTTTCCGCCGCCCTCGCGAGCGCCATGGTCTGCGCCTCGAGACTTTCCCGAATCCCGAACTGCCGTCCGTCAATGACGGGTCTGATTCCGATTTTTACCGACATTTTACCCATTCCTTTCTTGTCAGAAGAACTGTTCGTAAATTCAAAAATAAGAAACGATTCTTCCGCTTTATTGAACGCCATCGGCGTTTATGCACCGAAACTTCTATACTCGACGCTCTTGCAAAACGATCGTTTTGCAAGAGCAGTACAACGTACTGCGGCGGCAACGCCGCCGGCGTCGAGTACATACTGCCCTCGCAAAGCATCGCTTTGCTGCCGATTTTATCGGCTCATTGCAAACTGTTCAGTTTGCAATGGAGGGCAGTATTATAACGGGAGCCTTCCGTTCCGCGCGTCCTCCAGCATGGTACGCGCGTTGATCCTGAGCCGCTCCGATTCAAATTTTGTTTCCGCGATCGCCTTTTCCATGTATTCCGCCGCCCGCGCCTCGTTCTCCGGCGAATTCATCTTACGGTAAACATAGACCTGCAGCGCCAGAAAATCCATGATCCCATTCCCGTTCTTTTTTACCGGCATATACCGACCGATCAGATCCAGCGCCTGCGGATAATTTTCGTCCGCGGCTTCAATCGCGACCTGACAAGCCCGAAGATTCGCGGCAAAAGCCTTATACCGATTGTCGTAAAAAAACTTATCCAAAAAGAACCGATTGGTATCCCACACGTTGCGCGCCAGCGTTACGTCGTTCCGAAACAGGGCGGTCTGTATGTAAAGCGCTAAGTAGACCGCGCGGTTCAGCGTTTCCCGCTCGGGAATCCGAAGCTGATCCAAAAGGAACAGCGCACGCTCGGGATCGCCCATGCGCAGATGAATTTCGGCATAGCTGAGCCGCTGAAAATGGTCGGGATTTTTTCCGCGGATAAACTTTTCCTCGAACGCCTCACACATTTCGCGGCAGAATCCTTTTTCCTCATAAATTCGCGTATGGCTGTGAACCTGCGCCACGTGTGCCATTCCGACCAGCGCGAAAACGGCCGCAAAGAACAGCGCGTTTCCGACCGCGATCATGATAACCGTAAAGGCGTTCAGCTCCCGCCCGTCCAGCCCCTGTGAAAAATAAATCAGAAGCTCAATCACAAGGAAGATCAAATAAGCTTTCCAGCCCATTCTGAGACTGCCCTTCATAAAGCGCAGCCAAAGCGTCAGCTTGTACTTCATCTCCGTCCTCCCTCTGCCCTGCTGTTCCTGATCACGGCTTTTCAGGAAAATATATGCGGAATCCTTACCCGTAATGAACGTTACGAGAAGTAGTCGATCCCCGCCTTAAACATCGGCATATCCTTTTTCCCGTCCACGTTGACGCAGCAATTCGCCGAGATTCGTTCACTGTGACCCATTTTCCCGAACACGCGTCCGTCGGGAGACAGAATCCCCTCTACCGCGCACATGGAGGAATTGGGATTATAGCGCAGCTCCATGCTCGGATTCCCCGAAAGATCGACGTACTGAGTCGCGATCTGTCCGTTTTCGATCAGCTTTTTCAGGACGTGCTCGGGCGCGACAAATTTTCCTTCTCCGTGAGAAATCGGAACGGAATAAATCTCGTCGGGCTTACAGTACATCAGCCAAGGCGACTTATTGGTGCAGATTCTCGTATTGACAAGCTGTGATTCGTGGTGATTGATCAGATTAAAGGTCAGCGTCGGGCTTTCCTCGGTAAGCGGGGAAATTTCGCCGAACGGCACAAGCCCCAGCTTAATGAGCGCCTGAAAGCCGTTGCAAATCCCGAGCATGAGTCCGTCGCGGCGTCCGAGCATTTCCTGAACCGCCTCCCGGATCATCGGATTACGGAAGAACGCGTTAATGAATTTCCCCGAGCCCTCCGGCTCGTCGCCGCCGCTGAATCCGCCGGGAATGGCAATGATCTGGCTCTCCGCGATCCGTTTCGCGAACGCCTCTACCGATTCCTTGATATTGGAGGCGGTTAAATTGCGGATCACGAACTGCTCGGCAACCCCTCCGTTTCGGGTAAAAGCGTCCGCCATATCGTATTCGCCGTTCGTCCCCGGAAAAACGGGAATCAGGACGCGCGGCTTGGCGACCTTATTGGCAGGCGCACAAAGGGCGGGCTTTCCTCCCGTAAAGGTGATTTTTTCGACGGCGGGCATGGGCTTCGTGCTATCCTTAAAGATCGGCTCCAGTACCGCGTCCCACTTCTTTTCGAGCGCGGTCATGTCAAGCTCGGTATCTCCGCAGAGGAGCTTATACTCGTCAATCGTCTCGCCGATCTCCTCCGCGCCCTCAATTTCGCCGTTCGCTTCGATAATAAACGCGCCGTAGCAGAGCGAGAAGAGCCGATCGTCGGAAAGCGGCTTCAGCTTTGTGCCGACATGGTTGCCAAGCGACATTTTAAAGATTCCCTCGGCAAGACCGCCGTTCGCAAGCGACCAAACGGAAATTGCCGTTCCGTCGGCGACCGCCTTTTCCACCAAGGCGAAAACGCGCTTCACATCTTCAAAATCGGGAAGCATATTTTCGTCGTATTTCGGAGCGATATAATAAATCTTACTGAACGGGCATTTGAATTCCGCCGAAATGATCCGATCCGCCTTCGCGACGGAAACGGCAAAGGAAACGAGGGTCGGCGGCACGTCGATATGCTCGAAGGTCCCGCTCATGGAATCCTTTCCGCCGATCGCGCCGCAGCCGAGCGCAAGCTGCGCCTTATACGCGCCGAGAAGCGCGCTGAACGGCTTTCCCCACCGCGCGGGATCACCCTGCGTCCGCTCAAAATATTCCTGAAACGTCAGCCAGCATTTTTCGCGGCTTCCGCCCGCGGCAACGATCTTCGCGATACTTTCCACGACCGCGAGCGCCGCGCCGTGATATGGGGACTGCACCGCGACCTCGGGATTATACCCCCAGCTCATCAAAGAAGCCGTCGTCGTTTCGCCGCCGGGAACGGGAAGCTTCGCCGCCATCGCCTGAACGGGGGTCTGCTGCGTCCTGCCCGAAAAGGGCATTAAAACGGACGCCGCGCCGACCGTTGAGTCAAAGCGCTGAACCAAGGCTCTCTGAGAGCAGACATTCAGCTCGGTAATCAGCTTTTCCCAATCCTCGGGCGTATTTTTATAATTCCTGTGATAGGTTACGGAAGGATTCGGGACGGAAATATCGGTATGCTTTTCCGCGCCGTTTGAATTCAGGAATTCGCGGGAGATGTCGCAGATTGTTTTTCCGTTCCAGTTCATTTTCAGGCGCGGCTTCTCTTCCACAACGGCAACGGGGGTCGCCTCGAGATTTTCGCTGCCCGCAAGCTCGATAAACCGCGCCGCGTCCTTCGGATCCACAACGACCGCCATTCTTTCCTGCGATTCCGAGATCGCAAGCTCGGTTCCGTCAAGTCCGTCGTATTTCTTCGGAACCGCGTTCAGATCAATCGTAAGCCCGTCCGCAAGCTCTCCGATCGCGACGGAAACGCCGCCCGCGCCAAAGTCGTTGCACCGCTTGATTAAAACCGTCGCTTCGCGGTTCCGGAACAGTCTCTGAAGCTTCCGTTCCTCGGGCGCGTTTCCCTTCTGAACCTCCGCGCCGCAGCTTTCAAGCGACGAAACGCTGTGCGATTTCGACGAGCCGGTCGCGCCGCCGCAGCCGTCCCGTCCCGTTCTTCCGCCAAGAAGAATGATCACATCGCCGGGAGCCGGTCTTTCCCGGCGAACATGATCGGCGGGCGCGGCGGCGATGACCGCGCCGATCTCCATACGCTTCGCCGTATAGCCCTCATGATAAATTTCGGCGACATGACCCGTCGCCAGACCGATCTGGTTTCCGTAAGAAGAGTACCCCGCGGCGGCGGTCGTGGTGATTTTCCGCTGCGGAAGCTTTCCCTCGATCGTTTCCGATACCGGCGTCAGCGGATTTCCCGCTCCCGTTACGCGCATTGCCTGATAAACATAAGCGCGCCCGGACAGCGGATCGCGGATCGCGCCGCCGAGGCAGGTAGCCGCGCCGCCGAACGGCTCGATCTCCGTCGGGTGGTTATGCGTTTCGTTTTTGAACATGAGCAGCCACTGCTCGTCCTTCCCGTCCACATCGACCGTAAGCTTTACCGAGCAGGCATTGATCTCCTCGCTCTCGTCGAGGTCCTTTAACAGTCCGTCCGCCTTCAGCTTTCTCGCCGCCAGCGTCGCAATATCCATTAAACAGATCGGCTTCCTTCCCCGCCCAAGCTCTTCGCGGTCCGCCGCGTATTCACGGTAAGTCTCCGCGATATACGGTGCCTTGATCTCCGCCTTGTCGATCACGGTGCCGAAGGTCGTATGACGGCAGTGATCCGACCAATAGGTATCAATCATGCGGATCTCGGTCACGGTCGGATTCCGTTTTTCGCGCTTAAAATAATCCTGACAAAATTTTATATCCTCGTTATCCATCGCCAGTCCGTAGCGGGTGACAAAATCGGCAAGCCCTTTTTCGTCAAGCTCGAGAAATCCGTCGAGCACCGCGATCTCCGTCGGGATCTCGTACCGGATCTTGAGCGTTTCGTAGGTCTCAAAGCCGCATTCGCGGGATTCGACCGCGTTGATGAGAAAATGCTTGATCTTCGCGAAATCCGCGTCGCTGATCTTCCCGCTTAAAAGATAGATCTTCGCGTACTTTACGATCGGACGGTCTCCCTGACAAAGCATCTGAACGCACTGCGCCGCGCTGTCCGCGCGCTGATCGAACTGCCCCGGAAGAAATTCCACCGCGAACATCCGCTCGTTTTCCTTCGGGGTCGGAAGCTCCTCAAACACATGATCCACGGGAGGCTCCGCAAAAACCGTCGGGATCGCGCGCTTCATGTTTTCGGGCGTGATCTCCTCGACGTCGTAACGGTTGATGATCCGAACGCCGTCGATCCCCGAAATCTGAAGCGCCGTGCGAAGATCGGAAAGAACCGTCTCCCCTTCCACCGCGTACTGCGCCTTTTTTTCGACATAAATTCGATAAACTGCCATATCAAATTCCTTTCTTTTCCGTCAGAGAGCATATTCATGAGATCGGCGATCTTCCCATCTCATTTCTGCGATTTTTACTCTTTTATTTTATCACATAACAAGGTATTTGTCAATCAAAATCGGCAGCGGACAACCGCCGTTTTACCGCAAAAGGAAACGCCGCAGTCAAAAGGAGACCTCCTTGACTGCGGCGTATAAAAAATCGTCATCGCTTAAAATCTATCCCTTCGCACCGCTTTCCGACTTGATCCCCATACTCTCGTCATAGAAAGCAAAGGTTCCCCTTCCGTGCTCCTTCACGTAATAAAGCGCCGTATCCACGCGGTTATAAAGCTCATCCGTATAGCCGTTCTCGGAAAAAGCAACGCCGACGCTCACGGAAACGACGGGAAGCCCGTTATCGGGATATTGCAGCAAATCATTGATCGAGCGGAGCTTTCTTTCGACATTCGGCTTTGCCGAATCGGGCGCGTCCTGCATAATCACGGCGAACTCGTCCCCGCCGATCCGGGCGATACAGTCCGTAGAACGGAAATGCACCTTCAAAAGCTTCGCGACGCGCTGTAAAACAACGTCCCCCGTCTTATGCCCGTAATTATCGTTAATATCCTTAAATTTATCGACGTCCACGATCAGCAGAGCGATCCTTGCGTCACGACTGCACCGCTCAATATACTGATCGAACGCGTTGCGGTTCACAAGCCCGGTAAGCGGATCATGCTCCGCCTTATAGATCAGCATTTGCTCGTTGGCGGAATTGATCTCGTAAATGCTGTTATACGTCAGCGCCAGATAGCGGAATTCATACGCGCCGATAATTTTCAGCATTTCGCCGTCGCGGATACAATCCATATAAATTTTCAGCGGGCGGACGATCAGCCGGATAATCAGGATAAAAATCACCACGTTCATGATAAAGAAAACGCTGATAAAAAACAGCTGCTTCCGTATGGTTTTATCCAGGGATTTTACACAGTCCTTCTTTTTCTGATCGACCAAGGAGATCTGACGATCCATGAATCTTCCAACATACACGTTGATCGCCTGTTTTTCGTTCTGATAGACGGAGCCGAAGACCCTTTCCTGTGCCTCAAGAAGCTTTTCCTCATCGGACAGCGACGAATCCGCGGCGGTAAGAACCACCTCCCGGACTCGTTCGTCCAGTCCGTCAAGCGGGATCCTCCTGCCCTCCGCCGCAAGGCGCATGGCGTAAATTTCGCGTTCCATGAGACGATCCGCTTTTTCGCGGACGTGTTCCATTTCCGACTCCGCGTATTCGTCCGCCGAATAGCTTACGATCCCGTTCAGCGCCGCGTCGCGCCTTTTCGTCCGATCCAGTTCCTCGAAATACGCGTTTGCGTACTCAATGTTTCCGTTAATCACATAAAGCCGCACCTTATCGGAAAGATAATCGGAGGCGTCCGAAAACTGAACGGAAAAATTTTTGCACATAATATAATCGTCCGTTGTCGAAAGAAGCTCATTATACTGCCTTTGGAGCTGGAAAGTTTCAACAAGAAAAAACACATAGAAAACAAACGCCGCAATAATCATCAGATAATTCAACGTATGTATTTTGATTCCCTTAATATTCTTGGGAGCCGATGTCCTTTCCTCTTCCATTTCGGATTTTTCCTCTCTCAGATTTTTCTGTAAAACGTCCCGCCTTTATTGAAGCGCCGACTTCAGAGCCTCTGTACGATCGGTTTTTTCCCAAGCGACATCCAGATCCTCCCGCCCCATGTGTCCGTAAGCGGAAAGCGGCTTATACTGCGGTTTTCTGAGAGAAAGCGTCTGAATGATCGCGGCGGGACGAAGGTCAAACACCTTTGTGACCGCCTCGCTGAGCCGCTCATTGCTCACCGTACCCGTTCCGAACGTATCCACTAAAACGGAAACGGGCTTCGCCACGCCGATCGCGTAAGCGATCTCGACCTCGCACTTTTCCGCGAGACCCGCCGCAACAATATTTTTCGCGACATATCTTGCCGCGTATGCCGCCGAACGATCCACCTTCGTCGGATCTTTTCCCGAGAAAGCGCCGCCGCCGTGACGCGCGTAGCCGCCATAGGTGTCAACAATAATCTTCCGACCGGTAAGCCCGCTGTCGCCCTGCGGTCCGCCGATCACAAAGCGCCCCGTCGGGTTTACAAAATATTTGGTATCCGTGTCCAGAAGCTCTGCGGGAATCGTCGCGCGGATCACCTTTTCAATAATATCCTTCCGGATCTGATCGAGTGAGGCGGATGCCTTGTGCTGTGACGAAATAACGACGGTATCAACCCGCGCGGGCTTTCCGTCTATGTATTCCACGGTCACCTGAGACTTTCCGTCCGGGAGCAGGTAATCCAGCTCGCCGCTCTTGCGAATCTCGGTAAGCTTCCTCGAAAGACGGTGAGCGAGCGAAATCGGGAGCGGCATAAGCTCGGGCGTTTCGTTGCAGGCATAGCCGAACATCATTCCCTGATCCCCCGCGCCGGTATCCATGGCGTTTTCCGCCCTTCCCTCGAGCGCGTTATCCACTCCCATCGCGATGTCGGGAGACTGCTTGTCGAGCGTCGTCATGACGGCGCAGGTGTTACAGTCAAAGCCGTATTCCGCGTTATCGTAACCGATCTCGCGAACCGTTTCGCGAACAATCGACGGAATATCGACGGTTGCCTTCGTTGTGATCTCGCCCATAACCAGAACCATGCCCGTCGTCGTGCAGGTCTCGCAGGCGACGCGGGACATCGGATCCTGCGCGAGCATTGCGTCTAAAATGCTGTCGGAAATACGGTCGCAGATTTTATCGGGATGACCCTCGGTAACGCTTTCCGACGTAAAAAAATATTTTGCCATTGCTGTTCCTTTCTTTGCGTCCGGTACGCTGTTTTACCGGGACAGCCGTACGCGGTTCTTTATCATTGCGATAACGCAAAAAAGCTCCCTGATCGGGAGCGCGGTATTTCACTCCCTCATCTTCCGCCAAACGGCGCAGGATTTGGCACCATTTTCACAAATGTGAACGGTTGCCGCAGCTTCGCAGGACCTGTTCCTCCGCTGCTCTTGATAAGGTTCTTTTTTGCTTATGAAGTGATTATATCATATTGCACATCTTTTGTCAATAGAAAAAGCAGAATTTGACGAAAAAGAAGCAAAATAAAGCCTTTTACTCTTTAGAGCGGAGAACGCTCCAAAATCAGATCGTCAAATTTGCCGCCGATCGCCCGGACAAGCTCCTGCGGCGACAGTCGGATCTGTACCCCGATCCGACCCCCGCTGATAAAAAATTCGGAAAAAGACTGCGCCGAGGAATGGATCACGGTCGGGAGCTGCTTTTTCATGCCGATCGGCGTGCAGCCTCCCCGCACATATCCCGTCACGGCGTTAATCTCCTTTACGGGCACAAGCGAAACGGATTTTTCGCCGACGCTCCCCGACGCTTTTTTCAGGTCAAGCTCCTCCCCTACGGGAAGCAGGAAACAGTAATGCGCGCCGCTTTTTCCCTGCGCGACAAGCGTCTTAAAGGTCCGGGCGGGATCCTGCCCCAAGGCTTTCGCCACGGAAAGTCCGTCGATAAACTCTCCGCATTCGTAAGCGTTCACCGCATAAGGAATCCTCGCCTTATCCAGAAACCGCATTGCGTTCGTTTTTTGTTCCTTCGCCATCGTCCGTATTCCCCATCTTTTTCATATAATTTTTAATGCACCGAAACGTCTCGTCGCTCAGATCATGCTCGATCTTACAGGCGTCTCTCAGCGCCACGTTTTTTTCCACGCCGATGTCCATGAAAAATTTGGAAATCACGTTATGACGTTCGTAAATTTTTTCGGCAATTTTCCGCCCCTCGTCCGTGAGCGTGATATGATTGTTTTCATCAACCGCGATCAGCCCCTCTTTTTTCATTTTCTTCAAAACGACGGAAAGCGTCGGACGCGAGTAGCCGAGCTCGTCGCAAATATCAATCGCGTGAAGCTCCGGCTTTTTTTTCGATAAAACCAGGATCGTTTCCAGATAGTTTTCGATCGCTTCGGATATTTCCATTTGATCTTCCTCTCTTTCGGGTAATCACGGCGTCTTTAACGCGATTTTTTCCGCCTCGTCCGCCCAGTCGTAATAGTCCGTCATATCCCCGGGAAGCGACGAGGAATCGACGCGAAGCGTGCTGATCAGGAGACACTCCGAGCGCTCATACATCGGGATCTCGACCGCGCAGCGATCAAACAAAAGCTCGTAGCACCCTTCATATGCCGCGCGAAGCGTTTCGGGAGCCGAAGCGGTATCCGCGGTCTCCACATATTCCGCAAGCTCCCCGCTCTCGATCCCGAACAGATTCCCCGAGGCATACATTTCGCTCAATTTCGGCTGTACTCCCGTTTCCCAGACAGACGCCCAGATTTCATGCGTCCCGCTGCTGAGCGCGGACCAAAGCTGTGAAGCGTCCGCCGCGTCCGTAATGGTAAGCGTAATCCCGATCTCTCCCAAAAGCCGTTTCGCTTCCGTAAGCGCATGGTAAGAGGGGTGACTTCCCGAGCCCTCCGCCGCGATCATGGCGCGAAAGCTCATCGTTCCGCCTTCGGGCGCTTCGGTCACAAGACGATCCTTTACCGTATAGCCCGCCTCCGCAAAAAAGCCGAGACAGGCGATCTTCGCCGCGTCAAAGCGCGCGTTTTCATCCATATATTCCGCGTAGATCGGATTCCCGTCGCAGTCGGTGCTGTACGGCGCGGAATAGGAAAGCTTCGTGCCGCTCAGATAAGACGAAATCGCCGCGGGATAATCCGCCGTAAGACCGACGTCTCCGCAGTAATCCCGGATCGATTCGTCGCGGTTCAGAAAAATCGCGGTCGCGAGCGCTTTTCGGAGAGCGACGCTCTCCGGCGAATCGGGAACGCCACCGATATTTACCCTGTTCGCGTTGATCCCGATAAAGCCGTAGCCGTCCCCCCTCACGGTATAGGCGGAAAGCTTTTCAAGCGCTTCGTTCGCGCGGTCAATATCCTCCGAGGTGCGAGCCGAGCTGTCGGGATAAGAAAGCTCCGCAAGTCCGTCCGATACCGCCGCGACCCGATCGCCCGTCGTCTGAAAAATCTCAAGCTTTTCGGTAACCGGCGCGCCCTTATAATACTTTTCATTGGCGGCAAGATACGCGACGCCGCTTTCGCTCCGCTCATACCGATAAGCGCCCGCGCCGAGCGGAGAATCCGCTTTTCCCTCGGCAACCGCCATTCCCTCGCCCTTTCTGAAGCCGAAGCGGTGTTCCTCATAAGAATAAAGCGGCTCGTTCCCGTAATAATGAAGCGGAGCGACCGTAATCCCGCCGAGGATCGACGTAAGCGACGTCTTTCCCTTTGCCGTGACCGTAAGAGAATACTGCCCCGTTTTTTCGATTCCCGAAATAAAATCGACGGTTTCCGCCGCGCCGTCCTGCTCCGAAAGATAACGGATCGCGCAGATCTGCGCCTCCGTCAGGAAATAAGAGGCGTCACCGCGGTACATGCTGCCGAGAAGCTCATAATTTCCGCCGTACATTGCCGCCAGATCGGAAAGCACCTGCTCCTCCTCCATTTCCTCGGAATGGTAGTCGCTGTCGATCGAGTAAAAATACGCCATCAGATCCTTCGGCTCGGGATACGCCTCGGTATAAACCGAATAGCTGCTTTCGCCGTAAAGAGATTTCACCCATTCAAGCTCCCGCGTCAAAAGCGGAACAACGATCGTTTCGTTAATCCTCGCCTGAACCTCCTCGGTTCGGAGCGCCTCGGAAAGTTCCTCCTCGGTAAGCGTATCCGCGATCGTACTGTTCAGGCGGTAATTCACCTCGCCCCGAATCCCCGCGCCCCGAAGCGCGGACTGCGCCGAAAAGGACGGATCCAACAGAACATAAAGCGTAAAAATCACGTCGTCGGCGTCGAGGGGCTCTCCGTCGGAAAACGTCACGTCGTCGCGGAGCCGGATCGAATGAACCGTTTCGTCCGTCTCCTCGTTATACTCCTCCGTCAGCGAAGCGATCCCGTCATAGTTATAATAGCTTCCGTTATAAGAGCGGCGCTCCCCGCCGATCCCATCCGAGACCGTCTGTCCGTTCCGATCCCGGGGAAGCAGACGGACGCCCGTAAGCTTCGTAATAAGCGCGTCAAATTCACCCTCGGAAAAAAACGGGCTGTATGTAGTGCTGTAATCGGCGAGCGCCACGCGAAAGGGCTGCTTTTCGACCACGCGGGACGGCTCCGTCTCGTCCGCGATCGCAGACGCAACCGTCGTTTCACCTTGCGTCTGCGAAAGCGGCGGCGTTGTTCCGCTCGTCTGCGCTGTTTCACCGATCTCCGCGGCGCAGCCGCCAAGAAGCACGGCGGCTGCAATCCCCGCCGCGCCGATCTTTTCCTTTATTTTAAACATCGTCCGTTCCTTTCCGGTATTCCTTCCGAACAAAAAGCCGATCCCAACCGTCTCTCCTTACACGCTTTTCCTGTTTTGTATTTTTATTATACCGCAAATCCCCGAAATTGTCAAATGCGACGGCTCCGGGACCTGCCGCACAACGACCGAAAGCGGCTCCCGCGGGCGTTGCCTTAAATCAGCCGAAAATTAAAGAGACACCGTATTTTGGGGCATACCGTTTAAAAAGGCGGAAAGATTTTCCTCCGCCGTCCTTACGAGCCGTTCCCTTGTTTCGCGCGCCGCCCACGCGATGTGCGGCGTAACGATACAGTTTTCGATCCCGTACAGCGGACAGTCCTCCGCCATCGGCTCGGCACACAGCACATCCAGACCCGCTCCCAGAAGCTTTCCGCTTAAAAGCGCCCCGCGAAGCGCGTTTTCGTCCACAAGCGCGCCGCGCGCGGTATTGATAAAAACCGCGCCGTCCTTCATTTTCGCAAACGCCTCGACGTTCATCATGCCCCGGGACGAATCATTCAGCGGACAGTGGAGAGAAACGGCGTCGCTTGTCCTTAAAAGCGTGTCGAAATCGGTAAATTCCGTCCCCGCTTCCGGGACAGGCGTGCGCGTATGAACCAGTATTTTCATGCCGAAGGCGCGCGCGATCCCGGCAACCCTTCTGCCAATGGAACCGTAACCGACGATCCCGAGCGTTTTCCCCGAAAGCTCGGCAATCGGGTACGGAAAATAAGAAAAAGCCGCGCTGTGCTTCCAATCTCCCCGACCGACCGAAGCGCGGTACTCGGAAAGCCTTCCGTACAATTCCAGCAGATAAGAAAACGTAAGCTGGGCTACCCCGTCGGTCGCATAGCCCGGAACATTCGTCACAACGATCCCGCGCTTTGCCGCATAGCCGAGATCCACGTTATTCCACCCCGTCGCGAACAGACCGATATACCGAAGCTCCTCCGCCTGTGAAAGAACCTCCTCGGTCATCGGCGTTTTATTGCAGAGTACGACGGAGGCTCCCCGGATCCTCTCGGCGGTTCGCTCCGGCTCGGTCAGTCCGTAGCGAATCACCGTACCGTATTTCGCGAAGGCGGAAAATCCGATCTCCCCTCCGGAAATCGTATCGCTGTCTGTAATTACAATCTTCACCGGTGTCAGTCTCCTTTTCGGAAATTCATGCTCGGGTTACAGAATAGCATATCTCCGTCATCCCGCTTCGTTTTTGCGAACCGTTTTTTCCGTCCAGAGCAGAATGTCCTCATAGACCTCCTGCCGGTTCAGCTCGTTGATCAACTCATGCCGCGCGTCCACATACAGCCTTATGGAAAGATTTTCCATTCCCGCCTTTTTTAACCGATTATATACCTTTTTGACGCCCTTGCCGTAATCGCCGATCGGATCCTCCTCGCCGCTCATCAGCATGACGGGAAGATTCTTGGGCAGAGAATACGCCCATTCGGTTTTCGACACCTCCGTCAGCAGTCTCACCAGGTCTCTGTAAGCGCCCGAGGTAAAGGCAAAATCCCCCAGCGGATCGCTTTTGTAAAACTCGATCTTCTCCTTGTCTCTGGTGATCCAGTCCAGTTCGCTGCTCTTGCCGCTGACCCGCCTCGTAAGGAAACGGTAGAACATCCACTGCCCCTGATCCAAGTGGGTCTGCGTCCCCGTTACGTTTTCAAGCAGCTTCACTGCAGCCCCCGCCGCGCCGTCAGGTACGCCGCCGCTCGTGCCCATGTAGAGCGCCGCCGCCAGATTCTCGGGGTACCACGAGGTGTACAGTCTCGCGATAAAGCTTCCCATACTGTGACCGAACAAAATGATAGGCGTATCGGGGTATTTTTCCTTGATAATGTCCGTCATTCTTTTTTCGTCGCGCACCAAAAAGCGCCAGCCGTTATGCTCGGCAAAAAAGCCCTTATCCTTTTCATCGGCGGCGGTGCGTCCGTGACCGAGATGATCGTCGCCCGCTACCGCGTAGCCGTTCTCCGCCATAAATCTCGAAAATTCCTCGTAGCGCCCGAAGTATTCGCACATTCCGTGAACGATCTGAATGACCGCCTTGGGCTTTTTCGTATTCGCGGGCTCGATGATTTCATAGTGAATCCGCTTGGTTCCCTCCGAGGATACAAAGGTAGGCATGATTTTTCTCCTTTCGGTTACGCTTGCGCTATATCGTAAGAAAATTATACTACTCGGAAAGCCGTTTGTCAAGCTTTCGTCCGCGCTGTGCCGCGGCAGACAAAGACGCGCCAGGCAGGGTCAAAAAGAAGATTTTACCCTCAAAAACGAATAATATATTCAAGCGACGTTTTTCTCCTCTTTCATGATTCCGCGACCAGATTGCTGATCCAAACACCCTTTCGGATCAGGATATAGCCGATGATCACTTTTATAATATCCGCTGCCTGCACGATCGCGTAAACGGCGAAAATCGAAAGGTGAGTAAAATTACAGAGGATCAGCGCGAGCGGAAGCGATACCGCCCACGAAAACACGCTGTCGAACAGAAACGTGATCATCGTTTTCCCGCCCGAGCGAAGCGTAA
This sequence comes from uncultured Ruminiclostridium sp., assembly GCA_964553625.1. Lineage (GTDB taxonomy): Bacteria > Bacillota > Clostridia > Oscillospirales > Ruminococcaceae > Ruminiclostridium_E. Next base: position 20,133 of record CAZKKZ010000022.1, on the reverse strand, counting down.
AGTACAGCGCGTTCAGAAAGCCCTGCACCGGGAAAAAGAGCGCCGTAATGACAATAAACGACTGCCCGTAGCCCCGGATCGTTTCGGTCGTATCGTAAAATTTCGGAAACACGCCCGAAACCGCGATCAGGATCACCGTCAGACCGATACAAAGAATCCCCGTAAACCACATCAGGCTAAAGGAATCCTTTTTCGCCCTTTCGTATTCCGACGCGCCGAGCTCCTGCCCGATCAGGATCCCGACCGCGTTCCCGAGCGCGACAAACACCACGTTCAGCAGATTGCAGATCGCGTTCGAGATATTCAGCCCGGAAACAAGATCCAGTCCGAGCGTGGAATAGCACTGCGTTAAGGCGGCGACTCCGCCCGCCCATAAAAATTCGTTGAAAAAAATCGGGAGACCCTTTCGGATAATTTTCACGCAAGCCTCCTTCGGAACCGAGAGCGTCCTATACGCACCCTGCAAAAAAACAAATTTTTTCCGACGGAGAAGCGCCCATACCACAACGATCAGCATTTCGACGATCCGCGCGAGAACGGTCGCGATCGCCGCGCCCTTTACCCCGAGCCGCGGCATTCCGAAATTCCCGAAAATCAGAAGATAATTAAATACAATATCCACAACGACCGATGCAACCCCCGCGATCATCGGCGTAACGCTTTCACCTGTCTCCCGAAGGCTGCTCGCGTAAATCTGCGTGACGACGAACGGAAAAAGCCCGCCCAGCATGATAAAGAGATATTCCTTCGCGTACCGCATGGTCAATACGGGGTCAACCGCATTGCTCTCTCCCCGAAGATACAGCCCGATCAACAGATCGTCGCCGAAGAAAAACGCCGCAAGCCCGAACAGCAGGCAAAATCCGCAGATCCAATGCTTGATCCGAAAGACATGGCGGAAGCCCTCGAGGTTATTCTGTCCGTAATATTGCGCGCCGTAAATTCCCGGTCCCGAAAGCCCGCCGAAGATCGCGAGATTGAACACAAAAATCAATTGCCCGACGATCGACACCGCCGTCATGGTTTCCGTCCCGAGACTTCCGACCATAACGTTATCGACCAGACCGACCATATTCGTGATCCCGTTCTGGATCATCATCGGCACGGCAAGCCGCAGCGCGCGGCGATAAATATAATTCTTTTTCATTTTATTTTTCCGTCCGTTCCCCGCAATACCCGTTTAATAAGAAAATCGTATAATCGTCCTTAGAAAACAGGCGCGTACTCGTTTCGCTGCCCCGCGCTTTTACGATCTCGCAAAGCGGAACCGTCCGCCGCGTATGCTGCGCGGCGCTTTTACTTTCCGTATAATTTTCAAGCACCTCGCTCACCCCGTGCTTTTTCAGGTTTCCCAAGCGCCATTGCGGCGAAGGAGAAGTAACGTTGGGATAAACGTTCAGCTCCCTGTCAACATAAAAAACCGGACGGTCGCTTACATAACTCAACGTCGAATCGTCCGAGATCAATTCCCCGTAAAGTGCCCGCTCCGTCCGCCCGAACACGTCCGCGATCTTCTCCTTCCCGAAATGCCGCAAGGTATAGGCTTCGAGCAAGGGAGGAATCCGGCTCAGATCGTCAGGCGTGATCCTGACGTCGTACAGCTTCTCGTTTTCCCCGTCACAGGAGCCTTGGTGCAGAAAAAACGAAAATTTTCCGTCGAACGATTCGCAGCGATCCTCCAAATCAAGGGAACGAATCAGATTTTCGACGCTCGCCAGTTCGTTTATGTTATTCTTATTGACGAACATCTGGATACGCGGCGCGATCCGATTCTCCGTCAGAATCTCGATCGCCCGTAAAATTTCCGCATACGCGCCTTTCCTGCCGATATAAAAATCGGTCGTTTTCTCCCCGCCGAAAATGGTCAGCTGAGCGTTTTTCAGTCCGAGCGACCGAAGCCATTTCACATATTCCCGATCGCGGACAATCCGCCAAAAGCTGATCAGCTCAAAATGCTCGATCGGCTGATCGGAAAGCCGATTGCACAGCGCGTAAAGCTCCCGGTAATTCTCTTTGTAGTCGGGTTCGCGGTACCAATCGTAAACCTTCAGACAGTCCGTAAAAGGACGGAATTGTTCCGCCGTATATTCAAGCTCCGAGATCGGCAGATTACCGTTCGGAGTCACGCCCAGCCAGCAGTGCCTGCACCGGTTGGGACAGCCCGCCATATCCAGACAAACCGTAATTTCTTTAAAATTCAAAAATATTCCTCCCTTTCATCTGTCTGTCAAATGAAAAAAGCAGTCCCTATTATAGCATTTCTTTCCCGATCCGTCAAGACTTTTCGCTTGTTATGTTCCAATCGATGTGAGACAAAAAACAGTTGAAATCCGTTAAGGCAGCTGATCTTGTAACGCCGAAACTTGCGTGAGCCGCCTTAGCTATGCACGACATAAAAATCCGTCCCGACGAATCGGGACGGATTTGAGAAATCCGGCAATAAAGAACCAACAAAGACTAACAAGAATTTGTAAGGTCTGAAAAGTGCCGAAATACGGTGAATAGGGTAAGGTCGATACTTAACGCTTGCTGAACTGCGGAGCGCGGCGAGCAGCCTTTAAGCCGTACTTCTTTCTTTCCTTCATTCTCGGGTCACGAGTAAGGAAGCCCGCTTTCTTCAAAACCGGACGAAGCTCGTCGCTGTACTGAAGAAGCGCCCTCGAGAGACCGTGACGGATCGCGCCCGCCTGTCCGGTTACACCGCCGCCCGCAACGGTGCAAATGATGTCAAACTTATCGCTCGCGCCAATCAGGGCAAGCGGCTGACGCGTAATCAGCTTTAAGGTATCAAGTCCGAAATAATCGTCAATATCTCTGCCGTTGATCGTGATGTTGCCGCTTCCGGGGTAAACACGTACGCGTGCAACGGAGTGCTTCCGGCGTCCTGTTCCGTAATAATAAGGTTTCGATTCGTACATACTGTTTCCCCTCCTTAAAACTTAAATTCAACGGGCTTCTGCGCCGCGTTCTTGTGGTTGGCGTCCTTGTAAAGACGCAGACGGGTCATCGCCTTGCGTCCAAGCGTCGTATTCGGAAGCATTCCGTATACCGCAAGCTCCATCGCCTTTTCGGGTCTCTGGCTCATCAGCTTGCTGTACTGGATTTCCTTTAAATGACCGATATAACCGGTATGCCATCTGTAATACTTATCCTGAAGCTTGTTTCCGGTTAAAACCGCCTGAGCACAGTTGATAATGATTACGTGATCGCCGCAGTCGCAGTGCGGGGCGAAGGTAGGCTTATTTTTTCCTCTTAAAATGGTCGCCGCCTGTGCCGCGACACGTCCGAGAGGCTTACCCGCCGCGTCTAAGATATACCACTTGCGCTCTACGTTTTCCGCTTTGGGCATATAAGTTGACATAGTTTTCGTTCCTCCTGTATAAATTTTCATTTGACTTTGCTATTATAGCGGGTTTTCCCGGGTTTGTCAATCCCTTTTTTGTATTTTTTTGAAATATATCTCTTTTTCCGTCTATTTCTCTCGTTTTTTCCTCTTTTCTCTTCGTTTCTGTTGTTCTGTTTTGATTTTTTGAGCAGATCGTTATATCTCTCATTTCTGCTTGTTTCCGGCGATTTTCTTTTGTTTTTCCGCCTTTTCTATTTTATCGTTTCGTTTTTCGGGCATACTCCGTTTTCGCCGTCGGCGCTATGAGATCAAAATATACAGAAGCCCCAAAGCCGCCAGATAACATACATTAAACAGCGTAAATGCCAAAATGTATTTTTTCGGAAGGCTTTCTTTCTCCCCCGCATAAAACTTATAGGTGATCAGGCTCGCCATTGACGCAATCAGCGTACCCAGTCCGCCGAGATTGGTACCGATAATAAGCGCGCCCGCGTGATCCGAAAGCCCGGAAAGCAGGATCGCCGCGGGAACGTTGCTGATGATTTGTGACAGCAGCACGGAGATCCCGACCTCGTTTCCTTGAAATACGCGCCTCAGATTTTCCGAAAGCGCGGGGATCGACCCTAAATTTCCCACAAAAACAAAGAAAAACACAAATGTCAGCAGCAACGAATAATCGACCTGCAAAAACAATTTCCGATCCATGATCAGCACCGCCGCAGCGACTGTCAGAAGCAGAAGCTTATCATCCAGAATACGCAGGATCGTCAGCATATTCACGGCAAAAAGCAGCATGAATAAGATCGGCTTGAGCCGTCCCCGCATTTTCGTCCTGCCACTTGGCTGCTCCGTTTGCATTTTCGGCAGGAACAAAAAAGCCGAACCGATCAGCAGGAAAAGCGAAAGCGCGGAATACGGAAAAATGATTCCCAAAAAATCCGCGATTGAGAGATTGAATTTTGAGTACAGATACAGGTTCTGCGGATTTCCCATCGGCGTAAGCATACTTCCGAGATTCGCCGCGGCGGTTTCCAGAACCAACAGAACAATTTCCGCGCGCGCTTTCCGATCGCCCGAGATTTTCTCAAACATCAGCAGCGTAAACGGGACGATCGTTACAAGCGTAACGTCGTTGGTCAGCAGCATGCTCATAAAAAAGCTCAGCAGTACGAGCACCAGTCCCACCGCTTTTATGCTGCGGAATTTTTTCAGCATCGCCTCGCAGATAACCGTAAACACGCCCGTCTGCCGAATCCCCGCAACCACCAGCATCAGACAAAACAGCAAAATCAGCACGCGAAGATCAATATACTCCGCATACGCCTCGGACGGCGGCACAATAAAGCAGGAAATTACAGCCAAAACGCCCGAAACACAAAGCACGGCTTCCTTTTTAAAAAATTTTGCGGCAGCCTTCACCGTCATGCCCCCCTATCGTTTATTGTTTTTTCATTATAGCATTTTTCAGGATTTTTTGCAATATTCCAAAGCACCGGCGCGCGGACGAGCTTTCGGCGGGAGGACGGACGTTCGGGAAGAATGACGTTTATACGAGGCTCCACCGATATTTGCCGCTGAAAAGGGTTTGCCGCCGGGATTTTACACCCGACGGCAAGAAAAGGGGTCAATCAATTAGAAGTTGTCTGAATTAAAAATGTCCTCGGGTACCCGCAAACCGGCTCTTATCTTTTTTTAAGAACAAATTTGCCGGTGAGGTCGCGAAGCGCGGTTGCCTGACCGTTGAGCGCCTCGGAGGAAGCCGCGGACTGCTCGGCGGTAGCCGAGTTGGTCTGAACAACAGACGAGATCTGATCCACACCCGTGTTTACCTGCTCGATCATCGCCGCCTGCTCGGCGGAAACCGCCCAGATGTTGTTAATCAGCTCGATCGTCTGATTTGTAACGTCAACGGACGAGTTCAGCGCCTCCGCCGTTTCTTCCACAACATGCGAACCGCTTGCGACCGCTTCAATGGTTTGCTGAATGAGTTCGGTTGTATCGGTGGCAGCCTCCGCCGACTTGGACGCGAGGTTTCTGACCTCATCCGCAACAACGGCAAAGCCCTTGCCGGCGGCTCCCGCTCTCGCCGCCTCAACGGCGGCGTTCAGCGCGAGAATGTTGGTCTGAAACGCAATATCCTCGATCGTCTTGACAATATTTGAGATTTTATTCGATTTATCGGAAATGTTGTTCATCGCGGTAACCATTTCCTTCATATGCTTGTTGGAAAGCGACATCTTCTCACCCGCCTGATTTGCCTTCCGATCCGCTTCCTCGGCATTTTTCGCGTTCGCATCGACTTTATCCTTAAGCGTTGAAATAATGCCCGCAAGCTCTTGGATAGAGGAAGCCTGCTCGGTAGTTCCCGACGCAAGAGAGGTAGCTCCGGTGGAAATTTGCGCAGCGCCCTGATTCACATGCTCGGCGGAAATATCAATCTGCTGCATGGTATCCGAAAGTCCGTACGCAAGACTGTTCAGCGCTTCGATGATGCTCACGAAATCGCCGCTGAACTCAATCTCATGGTGAATATCAAAGTTACCGTCCGCAAGCTGCTTGCAAAGGCGCGAGATTTCGCCCGTATACTCGTTCAGCGAGTTTATGGTGCGGTTGATCGAGTCCGCAAGCTGACCCGTTTCATCGTCGGACGTATGCTTCACGCTGACATTAAGGTTCCCCGAAGCCAAAGCGTTCATAACGTCAACCGTTTTCCTGATCGGGTTTGCGATGCCGTTCGCGGTGGCAATGCAGATAATAATCGCGGCGGAGACAATAACAAAACCTACAATGAGCGTAATAATGACGGCGAGCGCGGTTTCGCTCATCCACTCGTCAATCTCGGTTGTAACTCCGATTACCCAGCCGTCCGTACCGCCAATCGGAGAGTAAGCGAGGTATCGGTGAACCCCGCCGCCGCTGACCTGACCGAATACCGTGCTGTTGGTATCGGTCAATGCAATCGCCTGACCTTCAAGCTCGCCGCAGCAGTCAAACTCGGCGTTATCCTTGTGCGTATGCTTGACGTTGTTCATTCCCTCGTCAACGTATTTCTGATCCATACAGGCGATATAGGTGCCGTTTTCGTCCATAATGTACGTCCTGCCCGACTGACCCACGCGGATTTCATCAATAATGTCGTAAAGCATAGAGCTGTCGATACCGAAATAAACGACACCGATCAGCTCGCCGTCGTTGTACCCGCCCTTTTTAATGGGGGCGCAAAAATATATGATCGGTCTGCCGCCAACGTCCTGCGGACCGAACACAAATTCTTCGTTGCCCATGCCTTTTATGTAGCAATGGTCGGTTCTGTAATCGATCACGTCATCCAGCGTTTCGTATCCCCAACCGTCCTTATCAATATAGCCGCGTTCGGAGAAGCCGTAAGTGTCGGCTCGTTCCTGCAGAAGTTCAAGCTTTTCCTCCACGGTAAAATCATCGCCCATACGCGTATCCATACCGATTTCCTTCACGATCGCGACATAACGGGACAAGCGGTTCTCCAGACGCACGCTCGTCTGAAGCGCAAGCTCCGAGAGCGTGGACTCAAGCGTTGTCTGAGTACTGTGGAAGATCAGATAGCTGCCTAAAGCGCCGATTAAGATAATGCCGATAATCACTACCGACAAAATTCGTCCCAGCAGCTTGCCTTTAACAGTCTTTAAGATTTTCATATCGTGTCCTCTTTCCTTGGAGATTTCGTTATACCTTTTTGTATGGCGCAACCGGATTTCTTATCAGTCCGCCGAGCCGCTTATGATGCCGTTTGCAGCGCAAATTGATTTTGATCCGCCCGCGTGTTCCGCCGCGATATGTCTTTTGCGCATAATATTTTGTGAATATGAGGAATTTCCGCGTACCGACCTGCGCGAAGCCGATAAAATCCGATATTTATATATACCATAAATCGGCTGTAATGTCAATACAAACCACTTAAATGACACCAAAAACCACTTAATTGACATAAAGTTCACTTAAACGGCAGTTTTTTTGTTCCCCTTCCCTATCCTAACATACCATGAAAGGACTATATCCCGAAATGTCCGGGCAGCTTAATACGCTTGCGAAACAGCCTTAAACAGAAATTCCCCGAGGGTCTTATCTCGGGGAATTTCTGTTTAATCGCCGCTTGATCGCTTAAAAATCTCCTCGGGCATTACAAATTCGGGAGAACCCTCGCTTCCGGGCGCTACCGCGTATTCCTCGAAAACGATCACCAATTGTCCATACGTGTTTATATAAAAGTCCTGCTCGGGAGAGATTTCCTTAAAACACTCGTCGTCCGTCCAAATACCTCCGGGAATAAAATAATTCGCTTTCTGATATTCAACGCGGAACTCCATCTGCCGCAGCACCTCCGCGCTGATCTCGGCGATATAGTCGTAATTTTCGTCAAACAGATCGGCAAGAACAAAGACCTCGCCGCTTCGCTTGTCAATATTTACACAGCGGCTGAACTCCATCGAGCCGCCGACGTTTAGGGTGGCAAAAAAACGTGCCGACAGGTATGTCCGATCGTTGGCATAAACACGGTATCCCGCGTCCAGCGCCGTGTAGCCCTCATATTTTTGCAGCGCGTATTCTCGGAAAATCTCCTCCGCCTCGGCGATAAAATCCCTCGCGTTTTGATTCAGCACATCGGAATTTTCACCGCCGAATTCGGGATATCTCACGCTTAATCCGTTATCACCCCAGCCGTAGCCGAACGTTTTGATGTTGACGGAAAGCACCTCGGACAGTGCGCTCGCGGACGCGGGCGAAAAGTTCAGCAGCCCCACCGCGCAGACGATCGAGGTGAGAACGGCAGGCAGCGCCTTTGACCGCTCGCGGGACTGTCCGTAAACATTTTCCTTTTTCACGCCGCTGTTCGGCGCGCGGAAAATCTCGGTAAAAAAATGAAATTCTCCGTTTTCACACGCGCAGCATACGAATCCATTGTATTTTTCAACGGTCTTTTTCACGCCGCGAAGTCCTATCCCGTGACCGTCCGTCCCCGCTTCGGTGATCGGCAGACCCGACGCGTCAAGCTTCACGGGAGCCGCACAGGAATTTTTCACGGAAATTTTCAGCTTACAGTCATCGGAATAATCCGTCAGCAAATCAATATAACGTATGTCCCCGGGGCATTTTTCGCAGGCGTTCAGCGCGTTTTCAAGCGCGTTGGACAGAATGATGCACACATCGGACAGCTCAAACGGCAGCTCCTCGGGAACGGAAATTTTAAGCTCCGTCCGGCAGCCGAGCTTTTCCGCGCGGCTTATGTATTCCGACAGCACAGCGTTTATCGCGGGATTTTTACAGAACGTCCCGGGAGCGGAAAGCTCCGCGTTCTTGTTCAGATTTTCAATATACGATACAATTTCATCGGAGTTGTTTTGCCGCGCCATGCCGCTCAGCACCTTGAGATGGTGCCGCATATCGTGGCGGTAATACCGCCACGCGTCCACGCTCTGCGAAAGCCGCTCGAAGCTCTTTCGCTGAAGCTCGAGGCTTTCGGCAAGCTTCCTTTCGTTCTCGTCCGCTTCGGCTATCCTTGCCGAATCGACAAACACCCGCGACGCGATCGCGAAAAAGGAAACCGCGATCATCAGGGTCATTACCAGAACGGCAACCGATGAGGTGCTGTTGAAATTGATAAAGATCATTAAGGACAATGTCACGGCGGGAACCAGAATCAGCGTTCGGTTTTTTGCGGTCATACTTACGCACACTCTGAAGGATTCGCGCACGAATCTGAACACAACATATCCCGCTCCCGACGCAAGGATAAGCACCGTGAGAACCACGGCGATATCAATCACCGTTCCCGGCAAAGAGCTGTACAGCCACGGCAGGATTTTTTTCACGAGCTTTACGGTGAGCGCTACAAGCGCCCCCATTGAACAGGCCGCCGAGGTCTCGAGAATCCCGCCCTCGGAGAGGAGATACACACATATCGAAAACGGCAGATACGCGATCAGCGGCAGCAGCGTGAGCGCCGCCGCACTGTTCCCTGAAAGCGAAAGAGCCGTCACCGCGCCGCACGAGCAGAGCAGTACCCCGCCGTAGACCAAAACGCGGCTCACGAGCGAAAACCTCGGCTTCACAAGCGCAAGGCAGACAAATATATAGAGAGCGAAAATCGCCGCTTCCGCAATAAACGTTAATACCAGAAAGACCATTCCATTACCCCGCTCTTATTATACTCAAGAAAAGTTACTTAATTGATAAGAAAATCCCTTATTTGACATCTCGCCGCGAATATATTGCTGTTTTGCGGCAATATATTTTCGGGTGATCTTATAGCTCGTGCCGTCGCTCATCACAAACTCGTCGGCTCTTACGCCCCGGATATTCCGGTGATTTATCAGATAGCTGGCGGACACCTTCAGGAATTCCCCCGTTTTCATCAGCTCCTCGGCTTGAACGTCAAACGGCTGCTTGCGGTAAACGCTCCTTACCTTTTCCCTGTCTATAAGATGAAATATCAGCTTATGATCGAGATATTCCACGGCGATGATCTCGGACAAGGCGAGCGAGACCGTTCCGCCGACGGTCTTTACCGAGAGCCTTGACGGCGCGGTCTCCATACGGCTCAAGCACCCGTCAAGTTCCTCAAAAAGTCTCTCGCGCGAAAACGGCTTTACCAAATAGGAGAAAGCGTGTACCGAAAACGCGTCGAGCGCGTATTCCTGCGACGCGCTTATGTAAATTACCGCAGAGCGCTTATCGCGCCTGCGTATCCTCCTGCCAAGCTCTATGCCGTCCGTTTCGGGCATTACCACGTCGAGAAGATACACGGCAGCGCCCTCGCTGTTCTCCGAAAAGCACAAAGCCTCCTCGGGCGAGGAAAAGCAGACCGTTTCCCCATAAATGCCGCGGCTGTTGATATAATCGTTCGCCGATTCGCGGAGTGCCGCCAGATCGTCGGCATTGTCGTCGCACAGAACAAGATTTATTTTCGTCAACGGTTTATCACCCCCGGGGCTTTATTATATCAAAAAAACACGAATACGTCAATATTTTGTCAAAGAATATACATTTTTAGGGAGCAGCAGCGTCGAATGATTCACCGGGGGATTGTCTTCTTTTCTTGAATTTCGTTTGATAACTTTATTCTATCAAATTTTCGTCTATCAATCAACCTTTTTTCTCTAATTTCTATTGCAGCTCTGCGATTTCCGTATGAAACCTTCGGCAATTATTGACAGGAAAAGCTAAATATGATATAATTAATAAAATGACAATTCTGGCATCCCGTGCTTTTCGGCATATATGAAAAGAACAAGTCGCCTAATGCTCTTAAAAATTTTTTCCGAAGGGTTATAATATTTTTAAAGCAAAAATATTGCAGAGGAAGCGGAATAAAAATATGAATGGAGAAAATCACCATGTATGATATGTCGCTCTATATCAAAAAAATTGACGATGTAATAAACAAAGGTCCGTACAGCGATGACTGGCATTCGCTGTCGGCGTATAAAGTACCCGAATGGTACAGGTCGGCAAAATTCGGTATTTTCATTCATTGGGGAGTTTTCAGCGTCCCCGCGTTCGGAAGCGAATGGTATTCGAGAAATATGTACATAAAGGACAGCCCCGAATATCTTCACCATATTGAAAAATACGGAGAGCACGCCAAATTCGGCTACAAGGATTTTATCCCTATGTTCAGGGCGGAAAAATTCGACCCAAAGGAATGGGCAAAGCTTTTTGCGGACGCGGGAGCAAAATATGTTGTCCCCGTTGCGGAGCATCATGACGGTTTTCAGATGTACAAAAGCGAAGTTTCCCATTGGAATGCTTTTGAAAAAGGACCGTGCCGCGACGTTCTGGGTGAGCTGAAAGCCTGCTGCAATTCCCGTAAAATTGAGATGGGAGCGTCCTCTCACCGCGCGGAGCATTGGTTTTTTATGGGTTGCGGAAAGGACTTTGACAGCGACATCAAGGAGCCTTTGCAGCGCGGCGATCTTTACTGGCCCGCAATGCCGTCGGCGGAGCTTCACGATATTTTCAGCAAGCCCGAACCCACGGAAGAATATTTGCGGGACTGGCTTGTCCGCACCTGTGAGATTGTTGACAGATATCAGCCGAAAATTGTTTATTTTGACTGGTGGATACAGCACCGCGCGTTCAAGCCGTATCTGAAAAAATTTGCGGCGTACTACTATAACCGCGCCCTTGAATGGGGAACGGAGGCTGTTATCAACTACAAGCACGACAGCTTTATGTTCGGTACGGCAGTCCCTGATGTGGAGAGGGGGCAGTTTGCGGAAAGAAAACCGTTTTTCTGGCAGACGGACACGTCTGTGGCGCTTAATTCATGGTGCTATACCGAAAATAATTCTTACCGCGCGGCGGAGGATATCGTCTGCGATTTAGTGGATATTGTGAGCAAAAACGGCTGTCTGCTGCTGAATATCGGTCCCAAAGCGGACGGAACTATTCCCGAAGAGGATAGGGACATTCTGCTGAATATCGGAAAATGGCTGAAAATAAACGGCGAGGCGATATATGGAACAGACTTGTGGCGCAGGTCGGGAGAGGGTCCTACGGAAATACCCGAAGGGCAATTTACCGACGGTATTAAGAAAAACTTCACGCCGCAGGATATACGCTTCACCACAGCAAACGGATACCTGTACGCGACTGTACTGAAATCAAGCGAAAACGGCGAATACGTCATAACCTCGCTTGATATGCGGGACGCTTCAAGCCGCGACAATTTCAGCGGTATTATTAAGGACGTGACCGTTCTGGGAGCGGCTGAAAAGCCGATTTGGGAAAGACGCGCCGACGGACTGCATATTCGCACAAATTACAAAAACGGAAATTACCCGATCGTGTTCAGAATTGAAATTGATTAAGGACACGTTCTCATAGGAAAAAGCGCACATCTTTTCGACAGCTTTTGTCCCCCGCGCCGTCAAAATTTTTGAAACACATCGGGAATTTCAAAAATTTTTAACGCGGTATAAGACAATTTTTACCGAAAAGACGTGCGCTTTCGCTTATGACAGGTTCGGCAAGAGGAAACGTTCTCTCTGTCCGCAGGCATTATCCCCGCGGCTTGCATAACGAACCGTCTATCAGTACATAACCCCTTCGCCGTTGCAATGAGAACAGATTCCCGTTCCTCTGCAATACTGGCACCGATTCGTGCCGCCGCAGCTTATGCAGTGGTCGAGCAGTCCCAGACAGATATGGCAGGTAGTATCGCCGTCGCAATGCCGGCATTGTTTACTTCCTTTACAGCCCGGACAGGTAAACGGCTGTCGGCTGCTGTCCGCAGTTTCCTGAGCGCTTAATACATAGTTGTTAAATTCGTTTAAAATCTCGGTACAGGTGTCGAGATCGGTAAGCGTCACGGTACCGGAAGCGGTAATCTTAAAAGGACTGTCATACATGTTCAGCGTCGCCGACATGGAAACATTCATGCCGCTGTCGGAAATATCCGAAACGGAAAAGGAAGCGGTGGTTATGCCGACCTGCGTATTGTCGGCGGCTGCCAGACCCGATGAAGGCTCTGCAAGGATCGCCGTCATACCCATAGTGCTGCCGAACCCGCTCCGGGAAAAAGACGTGTTTTCCTGAAAGTCCGCCGTTGTGGCGTACATCAGCAGAACATAAGCGCCGTTATATTCGCCCGACATCATGACCAGATTCCCGTTATCCGTGAGGCAGTAAACTGCGTCGGCGACCGTAACCGAGTATCCGTTTAAGTCCATTGTCGGGGTCGTGACATTGCTTTGGGAAACCTCGCGGAATTCATCGGGCGCGTCGGTCTCGATTCTTCGCGTGGTTTCTTGTTTTTTGTCTTGAGCGGGTTTCTGTGTTCTTTTCGTCGTCGTTGTCTGCTTCCCTCCGGCGGCGGTGCCGGGAAGAGGGGGGCTGATAGAAATGTCCGAGCAGCCCGTGAGCAGGAGCAGTACGCTCAGTGACAAAGCGGAGATCGTTTTTCTTAAATTTTTCATAAAATACCTCTTTAGCTAAAAATTCGTTCGTTATACTATTTTCCGAAGCCGTTACCCTCCGACAGGAATTCCCGTCGGAGGAATTGATTTTTGGGAAACGATTCGGGTCTTTTTCCCATTTCCGAAAAAACGGTTTTAGAAAATCGGCTTCCAAGGTTCTCCGCCGCAGTATTTACATTTACCGGTTCCGCCGCAGCTCGGACAAGTAATCGTATCCTTATATTGTTTTATTTTCTTACGACCGAAGCACATTTCACAGGTGCCGGTTCCTCCGCAAATATTGCAGACCGGGTTCGGAACGAAAGTTGACGAACCTCCGCCGGACGAGCTTCCTCCGGAACCGGAAGCGGATTTATCTACCAGTTTTCCGCCTTCTCCGCGGCAGGAGGAACACGCGCCTTTTCCGCTGCAATGTGAGCAGTGTTTTCCGAAGAAGACCTTTCCGCCATTGCAATAGGGGCATATTCCCGAACCCTTACAGGTGAGACATTGATCAAACGTCTTTCCCGCAGGAACCCCGTCCTGATCAATGACATTCACCTCAACGGTGATCTTACTCGTTCCGCCGCAGACGGTACAGTTTTTATCTCCGCCGCATTCGGAGCAGGTCACATAATTTAAAAAGATCGGATCAAATTCTTTTCCCGATCCAAAGCAGGTTGCGCATGAACCGGCGTAACAGGCCTTGCATTCACGTGTTTCTTTTTTCTTTGTGATAAAACTGAAGCTTGACGAACTGCCGGAGCTTGACGAACTGCCGGAGCCTGACGAGCTGCCGGAGCCTGACGAGTTACCGGAGCCTGACGAGCTGCCGGAGCTTGAAGCGGGTTTATTCACGAGTTTCCCGCCGTCTCCGCCGCAGGAGGAACATACGCCTTTTCCGCTGCAATGAGAGCAGGGATTTCCGTAGAAGACCTTCCCGCCGTTGCAGTAAGGGCATAATCCCGAGCTCTTACAAGTGAGACATTGATCAAACTTCTTTCCCGCAGGAACCGCGTTTTGGTTAATTACATTCGCCTCGACGGTGATCTCTCTCGTTCCGCCGCAGACTTTACATTTTCCCGTACCGTTGCAGACCGAGCAGGTGACTTTTCCGATGATAGAAATGTAATCGCTTCCCGTTCCGAAGCAAGTCATACAGCTTCCGAGGCTGCAAGCCTTGCATTCCCGCTTTTCTGTTTTCTTTGTGAGCCACTTAGAAGAGGACGAGGAGCCGGAGCTTCCCGAAGCGCTTAAAACCTCAATCTGTTTACTGATCTTCCTTTTTGTCCAGCCCGATTTTACCGCCAGAACCCTCAGCTTGCAGGTCTTGGTAATCTTAATTCCGCTTGATCCGTACTTTCTTGAATCGGTGGTACGAATACAGGTAACCTATCGCCAGCAGAACGATAAACAGCGTTAAAGAGATTCCCGCGGCTCCCGTGATAATTCCCGCCGTGATTTTGCCGCTATAGGAGCCTTTGTTTTTTGCCGAAATCCCTACGCTGATCGCGGCGATCCCAAAGCCCAGTCCGCCGCCTATTCCCAGCAAGTCGCTTCCGCCGATACAGCCGAAAAGTATGAGAAACACAAGCGAAAGAATCCCGAACACCAGGCTTACCGTGGGCTTTTTGCCGGCTTCGTCGGCTTGCGGAGGCTGCCTGTAATTCGGCTGAGGCGCTCCGTTTCCGTCCGGACGCGGAGAATTTACGGGAGTGTTGTTCGGCGTCCATGAGGAACTGTAATGAAGCTGCTGTGAAAAGGGCTGCTGCGCTTTATACGGCGGCGGCGCAGGATAGCCCTGCTGTACCGAAGGGTAACCCTGCTGCGTATTGTGCTGCGGCCGTGAGGGATAGCCCTGCCGGGTATTATATGGAGACTGCGCGGCGGCATAGGCAGGCGGCATTTGCGGAAGTGAAGCGACCGGCGCGCCGTTCACCGCCCGCTCTAGCGCGTCGCGGAATTCCTTCACCGACTGATAGCGGTTTTCCTTTCTGACCGCCATGCCCTTCAACAAAACCTCCTCAATGGCGGGAGTTACGTTGGCGCTTAACGCGGACGGCGGAACCAAATCATCGCCCGAAAGCCGCTCAATCGAGGAGGACGCGGAGTCTTCCCCGTCACCGCCCTGTAACAGGTCGCGCTGAGAGCGTATACGTCCGTCCAAGGTCCCTGCTTGCCGTGGGTTAAGTACTGCTCCTCGGGAGCGTAGCCCGCCTTGATATTGATCGTATTGCTTTTTTCGCCCAGAAGCGAAAAATCTCTCGCGGCGCCGAAGTCCAGAAGCTTCGCCGTGGAGGGCGATACAATGATGTTGTCGGGACTGATGTCGCGGTGAAGGACTCCCTGCGCGTGAACCTTCTCCAGCGCGTTGAAAATCGGGGTAAGCAGTATGTATAAATCCGAGGGCAGAATCGGCTGTCCCAATTTATTCAGATACTGAATCAAGGTCGGTCCCTCAACGTATTCCATTACGATGTAGGCGGTGCCGTTCTCCTCAAAATAATCCTTTACCTGAACAATGCCCTCCGTATCGGTAAATTTCGCAAGCTTTTGCGCCTCCTTGAGAAATTTGGCTTTTCCGTCGGTGAAAAGCTCCTCGGTTTTCTTTTCACTGTACGGAAGGATCGTGTACAGATCCTTCTGGCGGGAAACTCCGCCGTCGGGATAAAACTCCTTGATCGCCACCTTGGTATCGACGGTAAGATCGTAGCCCGCGTAGGTAATGCCGAAGCCGCCCTGCCCCAGCGTTTTCCCCACGACAAAGCGTCCGTTTAATACCGACCCGGGGGCAAGCTGATGAAACTGGTTTTCAACCTTCGCGGCGGCTCCGCAAAAGGGACAGGTCTCAAATTTCTCTCCCGCGTCCTTCATACAGCTCAGGCAGAGGGTGCTTAAAATGTTTTCTTTCATGATTTTATCCTTTCGTAAGACTTAGGGCTACACCGCATAATGATTGACGTACAGATGTGCGGCAGATTTTTCGTCAGATTGTGCAGAAATTTTGAAGGCATACTGGCGTATGTCGAGAAATTTCTGTGCAATATGGCGGAAAAGATGTTGTGCAGCTGTGCGTCAAAGGCGTAGCCGTTCATTGTGCGGTGTTACCTTAGATTTTTCATAGTAAATCCGCTCATAGAAACCTTGTGCGGGCTTCTATGTGAACGGGCTCTACCGCCGCGCTGACCAGATCGTCGTAAAATCGGCTCGCTTTCTTATATTGACGGCTCGGATTGACCGAAAGTCCCTTTAAAACGGCATTTTCAATTTGGATGCTTATTTGCTTGTTCAGCTCCGTCGGCACCCGCATATTATCCCAGCCCGCCCTGTTTCCGGCGTTGAGAGGAGGGATTCCCGTAATCCCCCTGTAAAAAACCGCCGCCAGAGAATAAATATCCGTCCATGAATCTACGCCGAGATAAGTGTCGGTAATCTGTTCCGGAGCAAGATAGCTTGAATTCCGCGTCTTGTTTCCCTTTTGGGTAACCTCATCCGCGAAATCCAAAAGTCTCGCTCCCTCCTCAGTGACAATGATCGTGTCGGGACTGATCCCGCCGTGAACAATGTGTTCTTCATTAAAAGCGTTTACCGCCATGAATACAGGCTCCAAAAGCATTAAAAGCTCATCGGCGGGAAAAGGCGCGCCCCTTTTTTCAAAAGCCCGGGACAACGTCACGCCCTCCTCGTATTCCGTCACCTTGTAAACGGTACCGTTTTCCTCAAAATCCTCAAGAAACGCCGCAATGCCCTTGCACCTGCGAAAAAAAGCCAGATTCCTGATTCTCTCCTTAAAATACGCTTTTCCCTCATGGAAGGAATATTCGGAATACGCCCCGTTCATCTCCTCGTTGGGTACTACCGTGTATCCATCTGCCTGCCGCAGCGCGTTTTTCCGTGGATAAAATTCCTTAATCATTACCTTTTGATTTTTCGTAAGATCAAGACCGATGTAGGTAATGCTTTGCGTACTCTCTTCCATCGCCCTGCCAACATAATACTTTCCGCCCAGAGCGGAGCCCACTGCCAATTGGTGAGGCTGATTTTCCGAGCCGAGGGAACCTTGACAATTCGGACAAAGCTCCTTTTCTTCTCCGACTTTTTTCAAGCATAAGGGGCAAAGGCTTCTGTATTCCGACAAATTCATATTCACCTCAAAAAAATACCGTAAAATTTGATAGAATGAAAGCTATCCGCTTCCATTATAACAAACTTTACGGTATTTTTGGTACGCAGGCTGCGTACATTTTCAGCTATCTGTCAAGAAACGATTAAATTCACGTCCTCGCCGACCCATTCCTTTATATGTTCAACCTGATCGGCGCTGATACGCAGATCGCGAAGCGCGGGTATGTCCTTAACAGCGCTGTAATCGTCAAACCCGCCTCCGTGTAATTCCAAGATATGCAGGTTTTTCAGCTTGGTTAAGGGATACAGACTTTCGGCTTCCATGTTATAGAGCGTGAGCTGGCTCAATTGAGTCAAATTTTCCATTCCCTCCAAGGATTTTACCTTGATTCTGTCCATATGAATACTTTCTATTTTCTTAAGTCCGGACAGCTTATTCAAATCCGCTTCTTCCTCCATATTCCACATTCCGAGCCATGTCAGCTCCGTCATGCCGCCGATCGCGTCAAAAGCGGCGCCGTTCACGGGTCTGATACTTAAAGCCGAAAGCTTCGTCATCTCATTTAACGCGGAATAATCCGTCAGGCGGGGACAATCGTGAATATACAAACGCATCAGGCTTTTGATGTCCGCAATATCCCTCAGATCCGTCATATAATTTGCTCCCGCATTCAGAAAGCTCAAAAAGCCGCAGTCGATCAAGGGTGAAAAATCCGATATGCGGTTGTGGCTTATGATTAGATCCTCAAGGTAATAGCATTCGGAAAGAGGGGAAATATCGGATATATTGTTTCCGTGCAGAGAAAGCCTTTTGATCTTGCTTTTTCTGAGGGGAGACAGGTCGCTGATACATTGATTGCACAAAATCAATTCGGTGATGTTGGGCATGGCGGAAATGTCCTCTAAGGAAACGATCTGTCCTTGATCGGTATTGTCCGCTCCGTTTACCTGCAGGAAGGTTCCATGAGCATGGAGCTCTACCTGTTCCTCCGCGTCAAAAGAAGTATTTCCCACTATTTTTATGGACGTAACCGTATAAAGATCGGGAACAGTGACCGTTCCCTCCTTTTTTCCGAGGATACGGCACACCTCGGCTTCCATTGCCTTATCCTTAAATCGGTATAGCTAAGATTGATCCGCTTCAGCCGCGTATTCTTCCCGGTAAAAGCCGTCGTCAAATACCTTTACCGATACCGCGCCAATGAAAGCGGAGACGACCGAAACGGCAGCCAAGACGGGAATAAGCCTCGGAATACGGGATTTTTCCTTGTTTTGAATGGGAATAAGCGCTTTTTTCAGTTCCGCCGTGTTCTTGTATCTTGCCTCCGGTGAAAAGTCGGTGCAGCGCTTGATCACCTTATGAATCCTATCGGGCGCGCTGCCTTTTTTTAAATTGACCTCCCCCGTAACAAGCTGATGCAGCAGTACGCCCAAAGAATAAATGTCCGACCGCTCATCGGTTTGCCCGAAACCGAACTGTTCGGGAGGAGCCGTAGCGGGAGTGCCCATAATATGAGTGTCCTGCGACGACAGGGGGCTGTAATCTCTGGCAGTGCCGAAATCTATGATATAAAGCCGCTGATCGTCGGTTATCACGATATTTTCCGCTTTTATATCCCTGTGAATTACGGGAGGACGCCGGGAATGAATATAAGATAAGATGCCGCAAAGCTTTACTCCTATTTCCGCGGCTTGTTCCTCCGGAATTTTCCCTTTTCCGTCCATATATTCTTTCAGCGTCTGTCCCTCAATATACTCTCTGAAAAGAAGGATACGGTTTTCGTAATCGAAGCATCGGAACAAAGCGGGAATGCCCTCCGCCTTGAGCCGGGAGAGAATTTCCGCTTCGTTTTCAAGGCAGCCCTTTTCCTTTTCGGAGCATTTTAAAAGAAGCTTTCTTCCGCATTTTCTGTCGTACAAAAGATATACTTTAACGAAATCGCCGTCCTTAAGGCATTTGATCATTTCGTACTCGTCATAATCGGCTAACGCCAAAAAACTTTTTACAATATTTTCCATAGACCGCCCTTCCTTATAACAAAGACTTTTGTCCAAGGCTTATAAGGATTTCATCGGTTTTATAAATGTCATAATTGTTTTTCAGGCAAAAAATAATTACCGAATCGCGTTTTATTTTCGGATAAAGATTTCCTCTGGAAGCCAGGCGAAGCAGCCGCTGGGTCTCCGGAATGTCAAGACCCAATACGATTGCGATCCGCAGTATAATATCTCTTTTCAGGATCCGTTCCCCCGAAAAAATCTGATAGGAAAAGGAGCGGCTGATCAGCGCCTTTTCCCGATCTGAGCGGCATTCATGCCGTGCTGTTCCACAAGCTGAAAAAGTTGTTCGTGAAAGGGTAAGGAATTCATATGAGAGGACATTTCATCCCAATCCTCGCAAATGTTTTTCGATTCACTCACCATTTTCCAAAGATCCTCGGTAAGCAGCTGATCGGTTTTATCTTCTTTTTCCATGCGGCTTCACTTTCCTGCAATCTGATTTTAACCCTTGTAAAGCAGAATAAAGGCTTCGTTTTCCATTACTTTATCCCACCATTCTCCAAAAACGCCAATTTTATCCGTCCGTCAAAGATTCTTTCCCTTGCTGTTATCTGACAAGCAAAATGAGAAAAAGTGACAAGCAAAATGAGAAAACAAAAAATTGTTGAAAGCTTATAGAAAGCAAAACAAACCCAGAAAAACGTTTATTTAAAGCGATTTCGGGGTTTT
>CAZKKZ010000021.1:0-42789 GCA_964553625.1 uncultured Ruminiclostridium sp. | reverse complement strand
GATCAGGAAAAGCGGCTCTGCTTTTGGAGGGACATCGACTTTTCCTTCACGGCTGCGAACGGCGGACGGCAGAGAGTCAACGTGTATCATCAGAACGGTGGAAAGCTCGCGGCGGCGATCCGTCTTTTAAACGAACAGATTCCCTCTTTTAAGGACATCAGCCTTCCGCAGGCGGCGATCGACCTAACGAAGGAAATGAAGGGGCTGATCCTCGTGACGGGACCGACCGGCTCGGGAAAATCGACGACGCTTGCGACAATGGTCGATTATATCAACCAGTTCCGCGCCTGTCACATCATTACGATCGAGGACCCCGTCGAGTATCTTTATCAGCCGAAGCTCGCGACGATCCACCAGCGCGAGATCGGAACCGACGTAGCGAGCTTTAACGACGCGCTCCGCAGCGGGCTCCGTGAAAACCCCGACGTAATCCTTGTCGGCGAAATGCGCGACTTCGAGACGATCAAGCTCGCGATCACGGCGGCGGAAACGGGACACCTCGTCCTCGCGACGCTCCATACGACGGGCGCGGCGCAGACGGTCAACCGTATCATCGACGTATTCCCGACCGACGAGCAGAATCAGGTGCGCTCACAGCTTTCGAGCACGCTTCGCGGCGTTATTTCGCAGATTCTCGTCCCGATGAAGAATACCGAGCGCGGAAGAACCGCCGCCTTCGAGATCCTGATCAACAACGACGCGGCGGCGAACAATATCCGCGCGGAGAAGGTACATCAGCTTGAGCAGGTTATGGCGTCGAACGTTTCGACGGGAATGCGGACGATGAACGAGAGCCTGAAGCGGCTCGTGCGCGACGATGTGATTACCCGCGAGACGGCGCTTCTTTACAGTATGGATAAGGATGAGCTTCGGAAGATGTTCTGATAAGCGGAGAAAAATCGGAGGGTGATGGATCGGTGAATCGGAAGCGGATCGGGAAACGGCTTTTCGCTTGGGCGGCGCTGTGCCTGCTGATCTGTGCGGTTTTCGGCGCGGTTCCTCGATCCTTTGCCGCCGTTTCCCGCCGGAATTACCTGCGCACCTCGTATAATCCCGAGGCGTATACCCTGTTTGAGATCGTCGGGGATCAGGTCACGGCGGTCGGCGTTTATAAAAACGATCGGATCCGCCGGATCACTTCCCCGGGCGACGAGATCGTTTCCATGCGCTTTTCCGCCAAGGCGGACGGGAGCTTTGAATCCGTATTCGGCATGGGGGAGGGGAGCGGTTCGTCGCTGATCCGGCTCGAGTTTGATTCGGGGGCGGCGCTTTCCTATCGGATCGACTGTGACGACGGGGGGTGGTACTTCCCCGAAAACGGGCTTTCGGAAACGAACCGAGCCGTTTTTGAGCATATTTACGACGCGCCCGCCGAGGCGGCGCTTTACTATCTTACCGCCTCGGGCGAAGCGGAGCGCGCGTCGGAGGTGCGGGATCAGCTCCGACGGATCTCGGATTCGGTCACGGAGGGAATCGAGGGCGACTATGAAAAGGCGCGCGCGGTCTGCGCCTATGTCGCGTCGCGCTATTATTACGACCACGACGCGCGGAACACGAGCGTTACGACCGAGACCTACGCGCTGGAAAACGTGCTGAAAAACGCGCGGACGGTTTGTACGGGCTTCGCGAATCTGACCTGCGCTTTATTGCAGGCGCAGGGGATCGACGCGGTCGCGGTAAAGGGCGGCGTCGCGAGCGGCGGCGTGACCTTTGAGGAGCTTCCGAACGGGGTTCAGAACCACGAATTCACGGCGTTCTGGTACGCGGCGGAGGAACGCTGGGTCTGGATGGACGCGTGCTGGAACGGGAGCGGGAATTACATGAACGGGGAGTATGTTCCCGACGTTCCGCATGAGAAATATTTCGATATTTCGGACGACGCGCTCGCGCAGAATCACCGTGCCGACTACGCCGAACGGCGGAACTTTTTCGATGACGCGGTATTGACCGCGGGAAACGCCGCGGAGACGGAAGCGCCTCCCGAAGCCCCCGCGGAAACGGGGGAGGAGAACCCTGCCCCAAAAGAAGAGGAGACAACGAAACAGACCGAATCACCCGCCGCGGACGGAACGGCTCCGCAAAAGCGGACGGAAGCCGAGCCGACGGGGGACAATACCGCGCTCTTTTTTTCGGCGCTTTTCCTCGGGATCGGGGTCATTGCGCTGTGCGTTTATCTGATCGGTCTGTTAAAAAAGCAAAGAGAAGCAGAAAGGAAACCGAATATGGTAATTATCGAACTGGAAAATGGGAAGCAGATCAAGATTGAGCTTTATCCCGACATTGCGCCGATTACGGTGAAGAATTTTGAGGAGCTTGTTGCCGGCGGCTTTTACGACGGGCTGACCTTTCACCGCGTCATCAGCGGATTCATGATCCAAGGGGGCTGCCCGATCGGGAACGGCACGGGAAATTCTGGAAAGCACATTAAGGGCGAATTCCGCGCGAACGGCGTTGAGAACGACCTCAAGCATACGCGCGGCGTGGTTTCCATGGCGCGCGCCGCCGACCCCGATTCCGCGAGCTGTCAGTTTTTTATCATGCACGAGGACGCGCCGCATCTGGACGGGAGCTATGCCGCCTTCGGAAAGGTCGTCGAGGGCATGGACGCGGTGGACGAGATCGCGCGCTGTGAGACCGATTACGCGGATATGCCGCTGTACCCGATCGTCATGAAGTCGGTCAGACTTGTTTCCGAATAAAAGAAAATAACCCCTAAAAACTAAAACCACCGGCTGAGCCGGTGGTTTTCATTTTTGGTACATTTTCCGTAAAGCGCGAGTCAGACCTTTATTTCGGCGCAGCTTTCGGGAATATAGACCCGCAATAAATCAACATCGGGAATTTTTACCGCCCGATAGAGGTAATTGCTTTTTTCCGTGGCGATCCGCCGCTCGTAAGAGCCGCCCTCGACCGTCAGGGGAACGAGCGGCTCGCCGAAGCTGTTCACCGCGTCCAGCGAATGATTTTCCGCGTTCGATATGATATTTCCGCTTGTGATAACGATATTTTTTCCGTCAGTCCCGAACCAGCGGCGCTTTCCGGCGAGCAGGTACGAACGAACCGTGCCGCCCGTGACCGTAAGAGAGCTTTTCTCCGACGGATCGGACGCGGCGGCGCTTCCGATCCCGAGAATGTCCGTGCCCTCGCTGTAAGCGTTTACGTATTCGGAGCCGTTAATGACGATCTCCGCCGTCCCCCTGAAGGAGCCGATACATACCGCTTCCTTTCCGCGCGTCGAGGATTCGATCCTTCCGCCCGAGCAGGTAATCTTCGAGTTCTTTCCCTGAAACGCGCCGATTCCGGTGACCTGATCCCCTTCGGCGATCACGTGAACCGTCCCGCCGCCGATCTCAATATCGGCGCTTCCGCTGTCGGAGCCGATCCCGGTGACATGATTCCCGTTTACCGCGACCTTCAGCGCGGCGGTACTCGTCAGGCAGAACGAGCCGTTTCCGCAGCCGATTCCGACCGTCTGGATTCCCCGTCCGTTGATCGAGAGGGCGCCGCGCAGCAGCCGAACCGCCGTTCCCTCCGCCTGCTTTCCGCCGCCGATACAAACGACGCGGTCTCCCGAGCAGTCGATATTCAGCGCGCCGTTCATCTCGACCGTAATCGCGCCGAAGCTGTCGCTGAAGCTTCCGCCGATCCCGACGCCGTCGTTGCGCGTCCCGTTAATGGTAAGATTCCCGTCGCCGCGGAGGAACAGGGATGCGTTCGCGGGAACGCGGATTCCCTCGCGGTTCAGCGTATTTTCGCCCGTGCATTTTAAAGTGAGCGTTCCGCGCTGTCCGATCTCGATACAGATTCCCCGCAAGCCCGAAAGATTCGCGTTCCGAAGCTCGACGGTGCAGTCCGATTTCGCGTCCGTCGTAATCGTCATTTCGATCGGGTGCTTCGGTTCGCCCGCGATCGTGACCGTTCCGGATTTTATGTGGATATTCCCGTATTTCCGGACGGCAAGCTCTAAAAGCGAGACGGTTTCTCCGTCCTCGGCGTAATAGATTTTCCGGTCATTGTTGAATTTTGAGCGGCGGATATTTTCCCCGATAATAAAATCGCGCATATCGGCGTCGATCTCGGGAACAATCTCCGCGTTCGGGCGCGCGAGACAAAATCCCTGCAGCAGGTCGATTCCAAGCTCGAGAAGGGTTTCAAGCTCTTCCTTCGTTTCAACCCCCTCGGCAAGCACCTTGATTCCGTATTTTGAGGCGAACTGAATGACGTTTGAAACGAGGAGCTGTTTTTTCATGTCGCTGTCGATCGAGGAAATCAGGGAAATGTCGATTTTGATAAAATTCGGGTTATTGTTCAGCAGCTTCATTTCGTTGGAATAGCCGCTCCCGTAATCGTCGATCGCGATTTCGCAGCCGAAAAGACCGCGCAGCTTTTCAAAATAGACGCAGCTTTCTTTCGTGTCCTCGTCGTCCTCGAGGATCTCGACGACGGTATTCTCCGTGATGTCCCCGAATTTTTCCGTCATTTCGGCGAGATCCGCTTCGCTCAGGACGACGCTCGGGATACTGTTGATAAACATTTTCCGCCCGCCGAATTTTTCGCGGTTTTCGTGATAGGCGCGGAGCGTGTTGTAAAAGGTGAAATATTCGATGCTGTAAAGCTTCTGGCTGATCTCCGCGTATTTTAAAATTTCACGCGGGGAAAGCCCGCCCTCCCGCGGCGAGCGCATTAACGCCTCGTAAGCGAAGATGTCGCCGGTTTTCGCGTCTACGATCGGCTGAAAATTATAGTGAAAGGTATTTTTTTCGAGCATTCGGTCGAACTTCCCGAATTTTTCGATCTCGATGTCCTTTTCGCGGTAGATGTTCCGGATCCCGACGTTTTTAACCTCGAGATACGGCTTTACTTCAAGGATCATGACCGCCGAGACAATCACGATCGCGGTCAGGTCGATAATAAGGCAGGTATTGTTTTCCTCAAGCTCCGGATAAAACGAGCCGAGAATGATCGCTCCCGCGATCATCAGGATCGCCAAGGCGAGCAGGACGCACTTTAATCCGAAAAACGCCGTGCGGTTGGGCTGCTTTTTGTTCGGCATAAGCGACGATCCCCCTTTGTGCCGGCGCCGAGCCGGGCGGTATCTCCGAAAGTCCAGGATCACAAGACCCCAAAATACAGTATACCTTATCCGATCGCGCTTGTCAATATGGGGGATCGCTTTTCCAACGCTTTCGCTGTGCAATTTGTTGAATCTGCGGCAATAGTGAAATTATTTTTGTTGCATAGAGCGGAAAAAGGTTACATTACGGGTTCTCTTCCGCCGAAAAGGTGACCGAGCGGAAATCGAAGGAACACCCCGGGAGGAACATCAGCCGCGTATCGTATTCTCCCTTCGGCGCGGCGAGCCGGAATGTCTGTTCGGTAAAGCCGTCCTTTTTCCGGAATTCCATCATCTGCCGCGTTTCGCCCGATTCCCCGCCGAGAATGAGGTGAACCGAATCGGTCTCGTTTTCCGTCCGCCCGCAGAGGGTAACCGAGGTAAAGCCCCGATCGAAATTCAGCCTCCCGAAATCGAGCGTGACATTGTTCCCGATTCTGCGGATCGTATCGCCGTCCCGCTCGAAGCTGTCGCCGTAGACGCGCTCCAGCTCCGCGGGAGTAAGCGTTTCATATCCGCGCGGAAGGCGGCGGAAGGAAAAGCCCTGCACGTTTACGTCGTCGTCGCCCGTCCGACAGACGATACAAATACTCGTCTCGCCCGTCAGGCGGCGGGACAGCGGACAAACAAGCGGCTGGTACGTCTGCCAGATAAAGGGTTTTTCGTAAACCCCCGACCAAAGGAGCGCGGCTCCCTCCTCGCCGGGCATTTTTTCCCAGATCTCGACGGGCATGGCGCTGTCGCGGAACCAGCGGAGGATCGGGACGGTGATCTCCCCGGAAAAGTCGCGCCCGAAATCGACGCGGTCGAAGCAGATATGCGTTTCCCCGTTTTTTACGCACCGAACGCCGCCGTTCAGCACCTCGTCGAGCGCGCCGCAGTTCGTGCGGCTGTAAAAGGTGGCGGAAACGAAGGAGTAGGGGTTCAGCGTCGCGCTCCCCAGCCCGCTTACCGTAAATTCGAGGTCGGAAAGAACCTCCGAACAGCTCTTCCCGTTCGCGGCGGTACAGCGCAGGCGAAACGCCCCGTCCCCGACCGCGCGGACGACTGCGGAGCGTCCGTCCGCATCGGCTTCAACCTCGGCAAGATTGGTGACAATCCCGCTGTCGGTGACGGCGGAAAAACGGAGCTCGCCCGCCGCGTCCCTCGGGAAAATTTCGGCGGTGATCCGGGCGGTCGGGTTTTCCTTTGTGAGCAGGGCGCTCCCCGCGCGGGAAAGCGCGATTTTCCGGATCGGGATTCCCTCCTCGGGCTTTCGGTTCAGCGCTTCGCGGTTTTCGGCGAGACAGGCGATCCCCGCGTTCGCCTCCGCGGGAACGGCGGAAATCGCGACCTCGGCGGTCGGAAGCCCTTCCGATTCGGCGCGGATACGGATTTCGCCCGGCTCGTCCTTTGCCGCGACGATCGCGAGGAGTTTTCCGCTGAAAAGCTTTTTCGAGGTCGCCTGATAGCTTTCGGTATCGGTGCTGTCCCCGCTGTCGAGCCCGATGAGCCGTCCCGCGCCCGTTACCGTGACATGAATTCGATTCCGCGCGTTTGCGACGAAGGTTCCGTTCTCGTCGGAAAGCGAAATTGTCATAAAAAGAAGGCTTTCTCCGTCGGCGGGGAGCGACATTCGGTCGGGGGAAAGCTCGAGCTTGACCCCGTCGCCGAACGACCGCTGTACGTCCTCGGCGATCACCTCGCCCGCCGCATTGTACGATACGGCGCGAAGCTCTCCCTTTTCATACGGAACCTGCCAGCCGCAGCGGTAGCGGCTCCCGCGTTCCCGTTTTCCGAGGCTTTTTCCGTTTAAGAACAGCTCGCAGACGGGCGCGTTCGTATACGTGCATACGTCGATCAGCTGCCCGTCGTTGAAGTCCCAGTACGGGAACAAATGCAGCACCGTCTTGTCCGTCCACGCCGCCTGATATAAATAATAGGTATCTTTTTTGAAGC
This sequence comes from uncultured Ruminiclostridium sp., assembly GCA_964553625.1. Lineage (GTDB taxonomy): Bacteria > Bacillota > Clostridia > Oscillospirales > Ruminococcaceae > Ruminiclostridium_E. The sequence continues at coordinate 35,738 of CAZKKZ010000021.1, read as the reverse complement.
CCGCCGTGTCACACTGCCCGTAGTAGGAATTTTTGGTCGAGTAGGGGGTTGGCTCGCCGATGTAGTCGGTTCCCGTCCAGATGAACTGTCCCGCGCTGAAACGGCAGTCGCGGTCCCAGACGATCGAGTCCTGCGGGGTGCGGTCGGCGATTCCCGAACGGCTGTTTTCGAGGGAGGACATCTGAAGATCCTCATACGTCCGCGCGGTATGGGAAAGGGGGAAGTGATAGATCCCGCGGCTTTGCCCGCGCGCCGCCGTTTCGCTCCCGTAAAGGCACCAGTCCGGGTGCTTTTCGTGAAGCTCGCCGTAGATCGCCTCGGCGTAATTCCCGCCGACGACGTCCAGCTCCTCCGCACATTTCTGCGTGTTTTCCCAGGGAATATAGTTCGAGCCGAAGGTAATCAGGGCGTTTCCGAGCGGGTCGTGACGCTTTACCGCGCGGATCAGCCGCCGCATTTCCTCCCGTCCGTACTCGCCGTCGTGGGTATCGTAGATTTCGTTCCCGATACTCCACAGGATCAGGGAGGGGTGGTTCCGGTCGCGGGTTACCCAGCTTTTTACGTCCTCCTCATAGGTCTCGTTAAAAAAGCGCGCGTTGTCGAATTCGGTTTTCGGCTTCCCCCACATATCGTATGCTTCGGAATTTACGAGCAGTCCCAGCTCGTCCGCGAGGGTCATCAGCTCCTCGGCGGGCATATTGTGGGAGGTGCGGATCGCGTTCGCGCCCATTTCCTTCATGAGCAGGAGCTGGCGGCGGAGCGCGTCGGTATGGAACGCCGCGCCGAGCGCGCCGAGATCGTGGTGCAGGCATACCCCGTTCAGCTTCAAATGCCGTCCGTTCAGGAAAAATCCCTCGTTCGGGTCGAAGCGGAAATCCCGAAGCCCGAAGCGGACCGTTTCGCGGTCACAGACGGTACCGCCTTTTTTCAGCTCGGCGGTGAGCGTGTAAAGCTTGGGAGAATCGACGTCCCAGAGCATGGCTTTTTCGGACGGGATTTCAAAGCGGCACTCCGGAGCTTCGGATTCCGACGAAAAGACGGTTTCCCCGTTCGGTGCGATCACGGCGCAGGCGAGGGAGAGCTTCGGCGCGGCGGCGTATTCGGCTTGTACCGTAACGGAAAAGCCGCTTTCCGTGCGGTCGGTATGGACGTAGAGCCCGTCGGGTTCAAAATGAACGGGCGGAAGCTCGCAAAGCTCGACCTTCCGGTAAATCCCCGCGCCCGAATACCAGCGGGAATTCGGAGCAAGGTGGTTCACCCATACGCCGAGCGTGTTCTCCCCCTGCTTTAAAGCGGGGGTCAGGTCGGCGTAAAAGGAGCTGTACCCGTAGGTATGGCGGCAAAGCTCCGTCCCGTTCAGCAGCACGCGGCATTCGGGATAAACGCCGTCAAAGCGGAGCAGAAGCGATCCCCTCGCTTCGGGGAGATTTTCGGGCGTGAAGGTCTTTCGGTAAAGCCCGACGCAGCTTTTATAGAGGTTGTCCGCGTCGTGGATCAGCATATCGTGCGGGAGATCGGCGGGGGCGAGGTTTTCGGCGGTAAAAACGGCTTCGGCGGGGGTGCCGACGGGGGCTTCGGCGTAAAGCCAGCTGTCGTTAAAAAGTGTTTTTTTCATAGGGCGATCCTTTCCGTGTTTTATTAAAAACAGTATACCATTTTTTGGCGGGGAACGCAAGGGGAGGACTTCTTTTTATGAAAGTTTTTCGGTCAGAAGCGCTACCTCTTTTTTATACGGCGGCAGATCTGGAAAATTTGAATGAAGGTCTTGACTTTCTTGTGTTAGTGTGATACAATAAAATAAATAACAACAAGGAGGAGTCAGAATGAAGAATTTTATTAAGAAATCAGCCGCAACTCTTATTGCGGGTGCAATGCTGTTGACAGGAGGTGTAGGGGCTTCTGCAATTGATACTAGTGTGGCGGTTAATGAAGAAAAATCCATTACGGTTATTGATGCTTCACTAAATCAGTTGATGTCCGAAAGTGATCTTTCGGCGATGATGGGATATGCAGAAGATATTCTCCCTATCTATCTTGGAAGTGAGTATGATAAATCGGATAATATTAGCATAAGTCAACCGATGAAAGTGTACAATACTTCATCATACTACATATTTGTTTTTTGTAACGATGAAATTATCGCAAAGCTTAAAATAGGGAAAAATAACGGCGAATTTTTTTCAGTATTTGACTATTGTATTGATAACAGTATCAAGCGTTCTTATGAGAATGGGATAGATGTGAACTTTGTCAATTACAATGGAAATATCTATATGTTTTCTACAGATGATAAATCATATTGTATTGATCAGAGTGCCACGGTAAATCCGGAAAATGCTATTATGTTTAAAGCGCCAACGCAAAAGATTAACAATGAAGTTCATATCCAATATGAACCAGTCAATATGACAAAAGACATAATCTCGTTAAACATTGATGATGTTTTTTCGTATAACGTAAATGATGCAAAATTAGTTTCTGCAGAAGATAAAGTAAGTATGTTTGAAAATATTGTAGCTGCGATTGCTGCAAACGGAAATTCTGTGACTGCAAATGCTTCTTATGTAAAAAACACTACATATAATGGGAAATATATATGTTGGGCAGCATGTACTGCAATGTCTATAAATTGTAAATTTAGCAAAAGTTTATCTGCAACAGATATCGCTAAAGCTGTAGCGGATTCAGGACTTGAAACAAATGGTAGCATTGATTGCGTAAAAAAATCATATTCATTGTATGGATATACTGTTGTTGACAGTGTGGCTACTGCAATTTCCGGTAGTGAGATGTATTACTATATTTCTAATAATTTTCCTGTCCAAATTAACATAAAAAATGAAAGCGGTACCGCTCACGCTATAACAATTTATGGGGTTGAATTATCAAATAATACTGTAAAGTATTACTTTATTGATCCTTCTCGTAAACTCGATAATGCTTATATGCAAATGACATATACCGGGCTTTCTCCTTCTCAAGTCTACGATCATTTTCCCTATACTGGCATAAATGATGATGGAAGTGATATTACATATACTACATGGTATAGAACATATCGGTAATTCGATACACAGCATAACTGTCGTGCAACTGCCTGCAATCAGACTTTATTCAGAGGAGATTTAACATGAAGAAGCACAGAAAAGTCTTTGCATTGTTTCTTTCGGTGTTTATGGCTGTCGGATCGTTTACCGTTTCTACGCATGCAGATTGTCTCAAAAAAACGAATGGAATCACTTATCGATACTCGGACAGCGGCGAGAATGTAGGGGAGTATACCGGTTGGGCGAAAAGTTCAAAAGGGAAAAGGTATTACTATAAAAACGGCATAAGGGTAACAAAAAATACCGTAATTAATGGGATTCGCTACAAATTTAACCAAAACGGTGTCTGTACGGGCAAATACACCGGATTTGTTACCACGTCAAAGGGAAAGCGGTTTTATCAAAGCGGAGTTCTTGTAAAAAATCAAAAAGTGACTGCCCAAAATGGTACTGTCTATTATGCCGATAGTTTCGGATATTTAACGGACGAAAACGATGTCAATCCCGGAACGCCCGTTCTTATCACAAAGGATCTGATGTACGGCGGGGAAAAATATTACCTGTTTATTGACATCGCGCCCTTTATTTACGGAGAGGACGGAAAATGCTATCTTTTGGGGAACGGGTATAAGACCGTTCAAGAGCCGGGTTATCGGATCAGGGAAAACCTACCCGTGGACAAAGCGCTGACCGCGCTGCTCCGGGACAGGGAGCCGGTCGGAACGCTTCGGTACGCGGACGGAGCGGTGAACGCCGATTTTGAGGTCACGGTAAAGGAGTTCGACGGGGCGGATTTATATGAAAACGGACAGCCAATGGAGGATTACGGGCTGACGCTCGTTATGACCGAGCCGCTTTGCTATGTGGACGGAACGGCGGTGTACCTGACTGCCGACGCGGCGAAATATACCTCGTAATTTGTTGAGAATGTCGGAATCGCACTCCAGCCCTAAAAAAAGAATCCCCGCCCTCTTTTTGGCGGGGAACGCAAGAGGGAAAACGGGCATACCGCAAAATGCGATATGCCCGTTTTCAGCAAAGTTCAGGATAATATTTTGTGTAATCGACGGTTTCGATCGGTTCGCCGAAGTCGAACCAGTCGAATTTCCAGCCGTCCTCGTATTTCAGTCTTCCGAGTCCGGCGATCATCTCCGTATCGCTCATGGCGAAGCCGAGATAGACAAAAACAAATTCCGTTTCCGTTTGCTCCACGATTTTCGCCGTTGTCCATTCGGGGGAAAGAAAACCGCCGCGCGAGCCGTCAATTCGGTACATTCTCCCGTTCAGCTCGAGCAGAAGCGGAGCGTAATCCTTGGAAACAGTGACGGCGTATTCGCGGTCGCCCGTTTTCTCGAATTCCGCTTTTTCAACGCCTTGCATATATTCGCTGACCGCTTTTTCGGAAAAGATTTTTTTCAGCTCGTTTTCCAACGTCTGCGCTGTCCGGGGAAGCTCTTCCGACAAAAGACAGTACTCGGCGGGAAAACCGTCGCTCCAAGGGAATGTGACCGTAATAACCGGCTGGTGCTCCTTGTCGCCTTCCGCCGGGAAGGGGAGTTCCCCGACATACCCGCTTGTATACAGATCATACCAGATATACGCTTGGGAAGCGTTTTCCGCCAGAAAGTCCTGAAGCCGCTTATCCTCATTTGTAAATTCAAGCGGAACACTCGGCTGTTCCTCGCTGATATAAAAGATCGGCGGGGAAGGGGTCGAGAGTTCGGTGCTGTCGGGCAGCTCGGCTTTGGCACAGGAAGAGAGGGAGAGCAGAAAAGCCGCGCCTAAGAGGCAGGGTGAAATTTTAAGGTTAGCGATCATTTTTATTCAAATACCATGACTTGGATTTTGAGGACGCTTAAAATAATAGACTTTTGCTATTTCAGAAAATCCCCGCCCTCCCGAAAACCCGAAAGGACGGGGTTTTTATCTATTGCCGAAAATCTTACCCTAAAACGACCTCGACCTCGTGCGTTCCGTTCGCGAAAACGGGCGCGACATTCCCCTCGACGGGCTTTCCGTCTACGGTCATGCTCTTTACGCCGCTGCAGACATGGTCGGGATTCGAGACCTTGATTTGATAGGTCGCGCCGCGGTACAGCCGCGATACCGTAAAGCCGTCCCATTCATGCGGAATCGAGGGAGAAATCTCCAGCCCGTTATAGCCCGGCTTGATCCCGAGAATGTACTGCGAGATCGCGACAAAGTTCCATGCCGCCGTACCCGTGAGCCAGCTGTTCTTCGCCTCTCCGTGGCGGGGCGCGTCCTTTCCGGCGATCATCTGCGCGTATACATACGGCTCGGTGCGGTGCAGGTCGGAAAATTCCTCGCGGAACGCGGGCGCGATCTTCGAGTAGTACTCGAACGCCTTGTCGCCTCTCCCCGCGAATGCTTCCGCGCACATGATCCAAGCGTTATTGTGGCAGAAAATACCCGCGTTTTCCTTGTATCCGCCCGGATAGGTCGAAATTTCGCCGTATTCGATGTAATATTTCGTGAAGGCGGGGTTGTTTAAGACAAGACCGTGATCGGAATTGAGGTACTTCGCCACGCTGTCGAGCGTCTTGATGTCGTCGCCCGTCTCTTTTCCGAGACCCGCGAGAACGCAGAAGCCCTGCGGCTCGATAAAGATCTTCCCTTCCTCGTTTTCGTGCGAGCCGACCTTATTTCCGTTGTGGTCATAGGCGCGGAGGAACCATTCCCCGTCAAAGCCGTACTGCATGGTGCGCTCGTTCATCTTCTTTACTTCCGCCATGGCGCGCTCCGCCTCCGCCTCGTCGCCCACCAGACGGCACATCGCCGCGTATTCGGGTCCGATAAAGCCGAACATGCCCGCGATCATGACCGATTCCGCGTTCCGGCTGTAGAACGGCGGCTCGGAGAACATTTTCTTGTTGTTATAGGTCTGGAAGCTTTCGCCCGGCTTATCCGAGTAGCAGGAAAGGTTCAGACAGTCGTTCCAGTCCGCCCGTCCCGCAAGCGGCAGTCCGTGCGGTCCGATCTTGGTGCAGACGTGGTTAAACGCGCGCTTCATATGGTCGAGCATGGTATCCGCAAGCTCGTCCTTATTTTCGTAGGGAACCTTTTCGGACAGGATCGAAAGGTCGCCCGTTTCCTTTAAATAGGCGGCTACCGCGAGGATCATCCAGAGCGGATCGTCGTTAAAGTTCGAGCCGAGCTCGTGGTTGCCCATTTTGGTGAGCGGCTGATACTGATGATACGCGCCGCCGTCCTCGAGCATGGTCGCGGCAAGGTCGATCAGGCGCTCGCGCGCGCGGGCGGGAATCTGATGAACGAAGCCGAGAAGATCCTGATTGCTGTCGCGGAAGCCCATGCCGCGCCCGATCCCGCTCTCGAAGTACGAAGCGGAGCGCGACATATTAAAGGTCACCATGCACTGATACTGGTTCCAGATATTGACCATGCGGTTGACCTTTTCGTCGGGAGATTCGACGTGATACTGACCGAGGAGGCTTTCCCAGTGCTTTTTCAGCTCGGCGAAAAGCGCGTCCGCTTTCTCGGCGGTATCGCATTTTTCGATCATTTCATGCGCTTTTTTCTTGTTGATGATATTCTTCTTTGAGCCGGCAGTGGTGATGATCTTATCGGCGTCGGTCAGGTCGGGCGCGAATTTTTCGTCAGCGGGATTCTCGACATAGCCGAGGACAAAAACGAGATCGCGGCTTGCGCCCGCCTCGAGATCGACCTCGATATAATGCGAGGCGACGGGGGACCAGCCGTCCGCCACCGAGTTTCGGGGAGAACCCTGCATGACCGTCTGCGGCTCGCCGAAGCCGTTATACAAGCCGAGGAAGGTCTCGCGGTCGGTGTCGAAGCCCATGATCTTCGCGTTTACGGAATAGAAGGCGTAATGGTCGCGGCGTTCCTTATATTCGGTCTTGTGGTAGATCGTGCTTCCCTCGATCTCGACCTCGCCGGTATTAAAGTTGCGCTGGAAGTTCGTGCTGTCGTCGTTCGCGTCCCAAAGGCACCATTCGAGGAAGCTGAACAGCTTGATCTTCTTGAAATCGCCGGATTTGTTGGTGATCGTGACCTTCTGGATCTCGCCGTTAAAATCCTGCGGCACGAAGAAGGTGACCTTTGCCTCTATGCCCTTCGATTCGCCCTTTATAATGGTATAGCCCATGCCGTGGCGGCACTCGTAAGCGTCCAGCTCGGTCTTTACGGGCGACCAGCCGGGGTTCCATACGTGTCCGCCGTCGTTGATGTAAAAATAGCGTCCGCCGAGGTCTACCGGAACGTTATTGTAGCGGTAGCGGGTAATACGGCGCAGACGCGCGTCCTTATAGAAGCTGTATCCGCCCGCGGTGTTGGAGATCAGGGAGAAAAAGCCCTGCGTACCGAGGTAGTTGATCCAAGGGTAGGGGGTGCGCGGTGAGGTGATGACGTATTCCTTATTCACGTCGTCAAAATAACCGAACTTCATCGTGAAACCATTCCTTTCTTTTTGCGGGAGCGGAGCTTTTCCGATCCCTGCCGTGCTTTGTCCGTTCCGGACAGCTGTTATCTTATATTATATATCATTTTCGGGAAAATAGCAATAGATGAAAACGTTACCAAAAAATTTTACAAATATTACAAAAAAAACGAGATTTTTTTGTGAGGTTTGCTCTTGAGATAGGCGGAGAGTAGCGTTTCACGAAACAAAAATCCGCACCTTTCGCAGAGTGCGGATTTTTGTTATTACTGTATTACGATTCCGGAGACATCGGAAAACTTGCTGTAAACTTTTTTACCGTTCGTTGTTTTATAGGCGCGAACCTTGAAATAATAAGTCTTTCCTTTTTCAAACTTGTCTAACAAATAGCACCCCTTTTTTGCCGAAACAGTTACGAGACGCTTGTATTTTTTTGCGTCTTTTTCGCGGTAGTAAATCTGATACTTTTCCGCACCTTCTGTCTTTGTCCATAGGAGCAGTGAAGGTTTGGTTTTGTAAAACCAAATTTCAAGTTCCGGGGCTTTTAAATCTTTTCCGGAATCCGCGTCATCATAATATTTTTTATTAAAACGACCTTTTTTATGGTAAATATACTCCAGTTCGGTATCAGACTTGCGATAAATGACGGTGAAATTAAAGTTTTTAATTTTATCTTTATTTTTTTCAAACTCTTTTTTCCCTTTATCATTTAAACCAATCTCAATCTTGTACGCTGAAGCGGTATAAAGCTCGCCGTCAGCCGCTGTGCCGTCCTCTAGTACAAGGCTTGTATAGTCGAACCCTAAATACCGATCGGGTTCATCGCAGTAAAGAGATGAGTCCATGAAGCGATAACTATCACTCCAAAGAACCTCCTTATTCTTTGAACTGAGAGAGAGATAAATCTTTAATTCCCCGTTTTCTTCCGCGCCCAAACATTTATTAAAAGCGTCATAAACAGCTTGCGGACAATAAACGTTGATCATCGCGTTTTTTTCGACATATTCTATTCCCGAAAGATTCTTTGTGCCCCCTTTTTCCGGTCTTGATTCCTTCGCGCCTGCCGTAATGCTCCCCGTGAACAGCGTCACCCCCGCCAGCAGCCCCGCCGCCAGCCTTTTTAAAAATTTCATTTTAAACCGTCCTTTCCCCCAAAAACCCGTTTTTGTCGGAATCCTCCCCGATTCCGATCCGTTTCCGAGGATTTTTTTATTTGCAATTATTCTTATTGCGATAATATTATATCATAATAAATATAAAATGTCAAGCGTATAAGCGTAATTTATTATCCTAATATCCTTTATAATGTATAAAAAAGAGAGGGGTTTTTCTATGAATGTTGCACAAAGAATTATCTTTCTGCGGGAAAAGCGCGGGTTCACCACCAATAAGCTCGCGAACCTCGCGGGGATTTCACAAAGTCATCTGCGCGAGATCGAGCTTGGACAGCGGAATCCGACGATCGAGACGCTTTCCTATTTCTGCGACGCGCTCGGCGTGAGCCTTACGGAATTTTTCCGCGAGGACGAGCGGGAAATCAATCCTTTTTTGTCGAGCGCGGTGAGCCGCCTTTCCGACGAGCAGCAGCTTCGGCTCGCTCAATTCTTAAACAGCCTAATACTGAAAACCAATTAAAAACAGCTCCGATCCTTTTAGGGGGATCAGAGCTGTTTCGGGGTCGGGACTTTCCGTACCGCCGGAACCCGGCGCGGAGCAGTCCTGCCATAAAATTATTTTACGATCGGTTTATTCTTGTCGCCCTCGGGGAGGTCGCTTACGTCGGGCGAGGTCGTTTCCGAGGGAGCGGTCGTCTGTTCGGGAGTACCGTTTTCCTCGGGCGCGGTCGTTTCGGCGGGCGGTTCGCTTTCCGAAGGGGCGGTCGTTTCCGAGGGAGAGGGGGACTCAACGTTCACCGCGCCGCCCGCGCCGTACGTCTCCGCCGCGTACACAAGGCTTCCGTACGCCGCGTAAAGCTCCTCGAAGGACATCATCTGGATCGCCGCGATCTCGGCGTCGCTCAGGAACGTCCGCGTCTTCTCAATGATCCGTACCTTATCCGAGGTATAGGTCGAAAGGGTATAGATTTCCTCGAGCGTCAGGTTCAGGCGGATCTTTTCAAACGCCGAATTCGCGTAGGAATCGTCGGTATAGGCGATCCCGCCCGCCGAGGCGGTAAGGTTCGGCTCGTAGATCTGCTTTCCCGTGTTGTCGATCCGATAGCTGTCGAAATAGATCAGATCCTCCGTTTTTACGAACTCAAAGCCCTTCTGGAGCAGCTCGGTCAGCAGGGAGGGGAGCGCCTCCTCGGTATTCGGGAGATCGTTATGGAACAGAAGGATCGAGCCGGATTCCGTTTTGGAGAGAATCCGCTTCCGGATCGTCGCCGCGTCGGGATCCTCCCAATCGATGCTGTCCGCCGACCACTGGATCGGCTTTAAGCCCATTCCCTCCACGGTCGTCAGCACCACGTCATCATATTCCCCGTAGGGCGAACGGTAGAGGAGCGGCTCCGTCCCCGTCAGCATTTTGATCTTTCGGCTGCATTCGCGGGTGTCGGCGATCAGGTCGTTGATGTTCATGCCCTTGACGTGCGGGTGCAGGTCGGAATGATTCTGTACCGAATGACCCGCCTCGGCGAATTTCCGCACGTCGTCGGGGTATTTGTCGCAGAATTCCCCCGTCACGAAAAAGGTCGCCTTCGCGTTCGCGTTCGCGAGAATTTCAAGCAGCGCGTCCGTGTTGGAGTTCCCCCACGCGCAGTCGAAGGTGAGCGCGATCTTATTATCGCCCCGCTCGACGCAGTAAATCGGGATTTTCGGCTCCTCCGCCCCCGCCGTTACCGCGTTCGTTACCGCGAAGATCACCAGAAGAACCGCGACGATCGCGAACAGTACGACCGACGCGATCCGGAGGATCTGTTTTTTTGTCATTGTATAGACTACCATATCCGTATTTCCTTTCCGCTCGGAATCTTTTTGTAGATTCTATGCGGACAAAATGCGGAAAATGACAAGCAAGGATTGATTTGAGAGATTTTTAAGAGAGAAAATATATTTATTTTGGGGACGCTGTCCCCAAAAGCAAGGAGGCTTTCAGGTGAACATCCAAGGCGGCGCATGGACGCGCCGCAATCAGAGCGTTCACCGAAACCCACCTGCAAGCCTTTGAAAAGGCTTGACCTAAACTTTTATATCGCTTTTGCGCAGTTTAAGAACAAAATAATCTGTACGATTCATCGGGTTTGCGGCAAAACTTGTCCGGATCGTACAGATTTTCATTTTATGATATACTGTATAAAGCAATACTGCCTTTCGCTTCCTTTCGGCGGCGAAAGGAAGCGGGGGTTCGGGGGCGGCGCCCCCGAAAATAAATATATCTTCTCTTAAAATCTCTTAAAATTCTCTCAAAAAGCTCTCAGGCTTTTCTCTTAAAAATCTGCTTTTTCTCCTCACCGAAGAGGCGGGTTCGGAGAAAGTCCTCGGCGACGATCGCGACGAGGGAGAAGAAAAACCAGATCAGGACGAAGCGCAGGCAGATCTGTCCCATGAAGTTAAAGGGGAGGTCGCTGTAATCCCAGACGTCCATATGGAACCCGACGTTTACGATCAGTCCGCAGAAAAGCTCCGCCGCGGTAATGATCGCGCTGCCGATTGCCATCTGCGCGGGGAGGGGGAGAACCTTCCCGAAAAAGCTGTTGAGTCCGCCGACCCAGACGAGACATAGCCCGCCCGTGACGAACATGGAGGGGTGGGTATGGGCGCGGTAAAGGATCTCGACTGCGCCGTAAATAAAGCCGCCGAAAAGGAAAATGACAAGCTGCTTAAACAGCTCGGTTAAGAAAGTGTCTTGTTGTTTCATGCCGAACCTCTTTTCTTTTTTCTCGTAATTATTCTGTACTTTTTTGGGAATACTATTCGCGAAGTTTCATACGGGAAGGATGGATGATAAAAATGAAAAAAGCAACGGCTCTGATTTTGTCCCTTTTCTTTTTAATGGCAGGCGCGCGCCCCGCGGCGGCGGAGGAAAGCGGGGGCGTGGACTGCTCCTCGGCGAAGGCGGCGTTTCTGGCGGAAACGGAGACGGGACAGCCGCTTTACGAATACAACGCCGATCTTCGGCTCCCGATCGCGTCGGTGACGAAGATCATGACGCTTCTGATTACGGCGGAGGAGCTTGAAAAAGGGTCGCTCACGCTTGAAACCGAGGCTTCCTGCTCCGACCACGCCGCATCGATGGACGGGTCGGTGATCTGGCTCACGGCGGGGGAGAAGATGTCGGTCGGCGAGCTGGTAAAGGCGGTCGTGATCGCCTCGGCGAACGACGCGTGCGTCATGCTCGCGGAGACGATCGAGGGAAGCGAGGAGGCGTTCGTGGAGCGCATGAACAAGACCGCCGCGCGGCTCGGCATGAGCAATACCCATTTCGCGAACTGCGTCGGCTTCGACGACGAGGAGCATTATTCGACGGCGCGGGACGTGGCGGTCATGTCGGCGGCGCTCCGGCGGTACGATTTTTTTGACGAATTTCTGCTGACGCGGCTCGACAGCGTCCGGACGGGGCAGAAAACCGAGGTGCAGCTGCTCAATACCAACAAGCTGATCTCGCGGTACGACGGGATCACGGGTTTAAAAACGGGAACGACCGAAGGCGCGGGCTGCTGTCTTTCGGCGACGGCGAAGCGGGGAGAAATGGGGCTGACGGCGGTGGTGCTCGGCTGCGCGGAGGACGAGGCGCGGTTCGATACGGCGGAGGCGCTGCTCGATTACGGATTTTCGGGCTTTGAGCTTGTGGCGATCCACCCCGACCCGGCGGAGCTGCTCGAGGTGAAGGTCGAGGGCGGCGTAAAGGGGGCGGTCGATACCCGTTTTACGGAGACCTCAACCGTCGTTCTCCCGAAGGGGAGCAAAAGCACGGTCGAATATCATTACAGCCGCACCACGGCGGTGACAGCGCCGGTCGAGCAGGGGCAGCTTCTCGGCTTCGTCACGGTCACCTCGGGCGATACCGTGATCGGAACGGCGAAGATCATCGCGGCGGAGGAGATCGAAAGGCTCGATTTCGGGAGAAGTCTCCGCGAGCTGGTGAAAAGCCTGTTTTCGTTTTGAGGGAAAAATAACAAGACTTCCGATCGGCGTGTGCTGCTTGAGCGGTTCGGAGGTTCCCGTTCGGGTCTGAAAGAGCTTGTTCAGCGATCTTCCCGCGTGGATTTTTCCTGCGGCGGGGAAGAAGCGCATAATTTCCCCGATTCCGCGCACCCTATCAAGGAAAAACCTTGAGAAGGGAGAAGCTTATGCAGAACAAGGAAAACCGCCCGACCGTACCGATCGGGCTGGGCTACGCGCTCGCGGAAAATTCGGAGGCGCTCAAATATTTCGCCGCGCTTTCGGAGCAGCGGCGAAAGGAAGTGATCGAGCAGACGCGCGCCATTACCTCTAAAGCGGAAATGCGGGCGTTCGTCGATCGGCTCGGACAGGATATTTAGAACCTGACCACCTAGGAATAAGCGCACGTCTTTTCGGCAAAAATTGCCTCATACTGCGTTAAAAATTCTTGAAATCCGTTAGGATTCCTGCGAATTTTTGCCTTGTTTGAGACAATTTTTCCTCGAAAATCCGCACGCCTATTCTATGTGGACAGGTTCTTAACAAAAACGGGTTTTTGAGAGCGAGTTCTCAAAAATCCGTTTTTTACTTTTCGTTAAATATCACGAAAACAGTTATACTTTTAGTAATATTCGGACGATTCAAACGTGAAAAACGCCCGATAATTGTCGTTTTCTCTGAAAAATCCTTTCCTTTTTTGTACAACTTCACCAGTTTTCAACCGCCAAACGGATTTGACAGCGCGGCGGCGAGTGAATATAATAGCGGAAACGGGCAAAAATCCGATTGAACGACAATTTTAGCAGACGGGAGGGGAAGCACCCTGCACCAAAGCAAAAAGACAAGAAGAGCGGTCCGGAACCGGATTCGGTTCGCAGCGGCGATCATCGTCGGGACGTTCGTTTCCGAAACGGCGCTTACGGGTATGGCGCTCGAGACCGGCTCTTCGGTAAGAATTACCGCCGACGGCGAAACGCATACCGTCCGAAGCTCGGGAGAGACGGTCGAAGCCGTCCTCGCGCGGGAGGGAATCGTTCTCGGCGCGGACGACGAGGTCAATTATCCCCTCGGCGAACGGATCGAGGCGGGAATGCACATTACCGTTGATCGGGTCGAGTTCGTCGAGCATACCACGAGCGAGCCGATCGCGTACCGGACCGTCACCGCCGAAAGCCCGCTTCATCGGATCGGAACAAGCTTTGTAAGCGCCGAGGGACAGAGCGGGCGGCGGGATACGACCGTGATCGAAAAGATCGTAAACGGCGAGACGGTTTATACCTACGAAGCCGTTACGAGCGAGCTTCCCCCGTCGGACGAGGTAATCGCCGTCGGAACGGCGCTCAGCGAGCCGTACAGCAAAAAAGAAGGGGACTTCTCCCTCGAAAACGGGCTCCCGACCGAGTACGCCTACCGCCTTGACGGAAAGGTTACCGCCTATACCGCGCCCGAGGGCGCCGGAACATACAGCGGAAGAAAGCTCGAGATCGGGACGGTCGCCGTCGATCCGAACGAGATCCCCTTCGGCTCCGAGCTTTATATCTGCTCGAAGGACGGGAAAAAGGTCTACGGCTACGCGATCGCCGCCGATACCGGACACCTGACCGACGTGGTCGCGGACGTTTTTATGGGAACGACCGACGAGCATTTCGACGAGGCGTGCGACTGGGGCGCGCAGGACGCGTATGTCTACGTCCTCACCGTCGGCGATAACAGCATTTCTTGGCTGTGAGAGAATGGAAAGAGAAAATATTTTATTATCGGGGGACTCCGTCCCCCGAACCCTCTGCAAGCCTTTGAAAAGGCTTGACCTAAACTTTTATATTGCTTTTTCATATGTTTAATAAACAAAAAATCTGTGTAATTTGGCAAGTTTTCTCAAAACGATCAAACCACACAGATTTTTGTTTTATAATATATGTTCTAAAACAATATTGCCTTTCGCTTTCTTTCGGCTGCGAAAGGAAGCAGGGTGCGGGGACGGCGTCCCCGCAATCAATTTTCTTCTCTTTTCTCCTGAAAAAAGATCAGATCTTCTTCCGGATTATTTCGGCGAGCGCGCCGACGTTATCCAGCCCGGAGACCTCGCCCATGGAGAGACGGATTCCGAATTCGTTCTCGACCGCCGCCATGAGCGTGATGTGGTTGAGACTGTCCCAATCGTCGATGTCGTCCGCGGTCGTTTCCGCGTCGATCTCGATCTCGTCGTCGTCGAAAAACTCCCGAAAGACATTTGTGAGCCGCTGATAAATCTGTTCCATTGTAAAATCCTCCTTAATTGATCCGGATATGCGCCGTTTTCGGGGCGTAATCCGCGATTTCCAGCTCCCATACGGCTTTTGCTTCGTCCTCGGATACCTTGGTGAAGCCAAAATCGCCGTAGAGATTTTTTACCATACCGTTTTTCGCCGTCGGGTAATAATACCCGACGATTTTTTTCACGCCATGCTCCTTCGCGCGGCGAACCGTCTCGTCGAGCATGGCAAGCTCCATTTCCCGTTTCAGTACGCGGCAGCTCATCAGCCACAGTTCGATCGAAAGCGTTTCGCCCCCGACCGAACCGATCGTGACCGCGACCACGCCGTTATCGCCGAAGCGGTCGGAAAGCTTTCCGTAAAGGGCGATCCTTTTCGGATCGCGGGCGGCTTCCTCGATCTCGGCGGGGGAATAACGGCGGGTCGTGAGGTTAAACTGATTGCTTTTGTTGGTAAGCTGAGCGATCCGCTCGAGATAGGGCGGGGCGAAGGGGCGGATTTCCGCCGTCATGGAAAGCCCGTCGAGGTACGCGCCGTAATCGGCGTAGGTTTTTTCAAGCTCGGCGCGCTGCGCGTTCGCGCGGTACATCTCGGCGCGCTTCCGATCGTCCTCCGAGAGGGAAACAACCTCGAAATAGCGGTTTCGGTCGAGAATTCGGATATAATTTTCCGCGCTGTCCAGTTCCGGAACCGCCGTTCCGAGGAGCTGTTCCCGGACAATTTCCCGTTCGGCGGGATTATCGTCGGCGAAAACGAAGCTTTCGGGGAGGAGGTTCAGCTCCCGCGCCATTTCGGCGATATTCCGATCCTTATTTTCCCAGTTTGCCTTGATCATGGTGAAATCGTCGGGCTTCAGGGTGCCTTCGGGGTGGTTCAGCCCCGCGAGCGCGTTCTCGGGATCGTTTTTCGAGCAGACGGTCAGCAGCACCCCCAGATCCTTGTGCAGCTTCACGTACTCCTGAAATTCGGAATAGACCTGTCCCGCGGGGAGATCCTTCCCGATTCTGATTCCGTCTGCGCCGTCGTCTCCGACAACGCCGCCCCAGAGGGTATTGTCGAGGTCGAGCGCGAGAACCTTTTTATTCTTTCCGTAAAGCGCTTTTATGATCGCGGCAAGGTTCGCGGCGAGAGACGGGATCGCGTCCACCGCGAGCGCGTATTTGTAGAGGTTCCAAGCCGCGCCGTCCGCCCATTTGTCCAGCCCGTAGCAGGCGGAAAGGTAGTGAATGTCGTTCAGATAAAAGTTTTTCTGTTCGGCGGCGTATGCGGCGAATTTTCGGTTCAACTCGCCGATAAAGCGCGCTCTTCCGCGCGGGTCGGAGGCGTCCGCGTTCCCGAGCAGGCGGAAGGAGGGAAGCTCAAAATTGTTCTGAAGGATCGTCCCGCCAAGCTTCTCCCGAACGCTCTCCCAGAGCGACCGGAATTCCCCGAATTCCTCCTCGAGAAGCGCTTCGGCGGCTTCGGGCGCGTCGTTTAACGTCGGGAAGCGGCGGATATTGCGGTTCGTCGTGTGGAAATACACGACGTCGGGCGCGAAATCCGTCAGCTCCTTCGGCGGGAACAGCGCGTCCTGACGGAACTGTCCGTATTCCGAGAGGTAAAAGCGCGGCTCCAGCCCGTAGTTCAGCAAAAACAGCTCCAGCTGATCCCGTACCGCGTCCGCGGTCGAGCCGCCGAGAATGGCGATCTTTACCGGAATCCGCTTGATCCCGTCGTTCTTGAATTCTTTGCGCAGGCTTTTCTGTTTCCGTAAAAGAAACCCGCTGTCATAAGGGTATGAAAAAATGTCTTTCACCGGTTTTCCTTTCTTTGGCATAGAAGATTTTTAAGAGAGAAAAAGAGAAGGATATCGATTTCGGGGCTCTGCCCCGAACCCTGCTTCCTTTTGAACCAAAAGGAAGCGAAAAGCAATATTGCTTTATAAAGATAAAAAGGATTGTTTGCTTTTATATATTAGACATGTTTATTGCAAAACAGTCGAATATTTCACAGCTGTTCATTGAGCGTAAATGATTAAAAGCAATATTAAAGTTTAGGTCAAGCCTTTTCAAAGGCTTGCGGGGTACGGGGCAGCGCCCCGAAAAATATATTTTTCTCTCTTTTTCCTCTCTTAAATTCTCAAAATTCTCTCAAAAAATCAAGGTAAAATCTTTTTCAGGTAATTTCCGTTGGTACCCGCGGCGGTAAAGGTGCAAACGGCGGTCAATACGTCCGTCGCGCCGACGCTTTCGCAGAACTCCGCCGCGTTCGGACTGAAATAACGAATATCGCAGACGTAAATTTCCTCGAACGACGAGGTCAGGAACGGGACGAGGGCGTTTCCGTAGCTCTCCTTAAAGATCACGAGCCTTTTCCCGTTTTTTACGTCGGTTTCGATCCTTGCGATCCGGTCGTCCGAGCCGAGAAAGGAGCAGTAATACCCGCTCGCGTCGGGGGAGAGCATGAGCGCGCTCTCGTACCCGTTTTGAAAATCCTTATCGTAATAGGTCGTTTTCAGCGCGTCGTTATTCGGCGGGAGATAAAGCGTAAAAATTTCGGGATCGTTCTTTAAATGCTCGTCCTTCGCGTAGCCGTACATCGAGCCGACATAGCCGCCGCGCTCGATCCTTTCGTACCGTGAAAGCGCGGGAAAATCCAGCCCCGCCGCTTTTGCGAAGCTTTCCGCCGCGTAATATCCGCCGAGCGGGAGCCAGTGGTGATCGGTGCGGGCGTAGATTTCCTCCTCGAGATGGGCTTCGAGCGCGGAATACGCGTCGAGATTCGTCACGTTTTCGAGGAAGGACGCGGCGTGATCGATCTTGTTTTTCTGGCTTGCGGTAAAGCCGTCCCAGCCGCTCGGGACGTAAAATTCGCTTGCCGTCGGGACGATCATGTGATACACGTTCGCCTCGGGAAGGCGGCGCTTTAGCTCGTTCACGCTCTCCGCCCAGCTTTCGCAGAGCGAATACGTCCCCCAGCACGGCATTAAACCCATATAATGCCCGTCCGCGCGGCGGACGACGAGGATTCCGCTTTCACCGAGCTTTTCATAGCCATAGGAGGGCTCGCGCTTCCTTTCGGTCGTTTCCGCCGCCGCGGTTTCCGTTTCCGTTGGTGCAGGCGCGGCGCTTTGCGGTTCTTTGGCGGTCGGGACGGTTTCCGTCGTCTCGGGAGATTCCTCCGCGCCGCTTTCGGGAGGCCCGCCCACAAGCGTTTCGGGAATGGTCGTATCGTAATGGTGCGTGATCCTCGATACCGACGTATTTTCCGTCCGCACGGGCGTTTCCGCCGTTTCCGAGCGCTCCTCCGATTCGGGGATATACGCGCTGATTCCCTCGGTTTTTACGGTACGGAGGGTTTCGGGCGGCTTTTCGGCGGAAGCGGAGGCGGAGGAACAGCCGCCCGCCGCAAGCAAAAATGCAATAAAAATGAAAAGTCTTTTTTTCCTCATGGCTGCTCCGTTTCGGGCGCGGGGGCTTCCGTTTCGTTTTGCGCCGCCCGCTGCGCGTCGGTCGGGTTATCGAGCTTGGAGGCGAATTTTTCCGCGTTCGGTCCCGTCGCGGAGAAGGAGCACATCGTCGCGAGCAGGTCGGTGATCCCCTGTTTCTTAACGAATTCGACCGCGTTCAGGTCGAACCACCGCATATCGCAGACGTAAATTTCCTCAAACGAGGAGGTAAAGAAGGGAACCTCCGCGTTTCCGTAGCTGTCCTTAAAGATCAGGAGCTTCCGCCCGTTCTTTACGTCCGTTTCGATCCTTACGATCTTCTGGTCCCCGCCCATGAAGGTCGAGTACGACGAGCCGACGGGCTGCTTCACAAACAGCGGAAATTCGTAGTCGAAGTTGTAAAAGGTGTCGTAATAATAGGTTGTGTAATCGTTCGAGGGCTTATAGTAAATGAACTGCTCCGGATCGTTTAAGATTAGCGTGCTTTTGGTGTAGGTATACATGGTTCCGACATAGCCCTCGACGACGACCTTTTCATAAGTATCGAGCGCCGCAAACGGAACGCCCGCCGTTTTCACGAATTCCTCCACTGCGTAATATGCGCCGAGCGGCTGCCAGTGGTGGTCGGTTCGGGTATAAATTTCCTCGTCGGTATGCGCCGCGAGCGCGGTCACCGCGTCCACGGGAACCACCGCGGGATCGAGCTGCGCGTTGATCTTTTCGATAAACGCCGAATGGCTCGCGTTATACGCGTCATATTTCGCGGGGAGATAATACTCTCCCGCCGTCGGGATCACCATGGAATAGACCGTGACCGAGTCGCCGAGCTCCTCGTGAAAACGGTTGAGCGTTTCGGCGTAGACCGTTCCCGCGCCCCCGCCGAACAGCGAGATCCCGCGGTAATGCCCGTCGGAAAGCTTGGTAACGACCTGCCCGTTCGTAATGACCCCGTCGGCGATCTCGTTGACCTGCCGCTGAGAGGTGGTCGCGGGGGTCGTGGTCGTGACGGGCGGGGCGGTCGTCGTTTCGGGCGCGTTTTCCGAATCCTCCGGCGCGGTATTCCGGTCGGGAACGGTCGTTTTCGCGGGGGTCGTTTCCTTCGGGCGCGGCATGGTTACGACGGGCGGCTCCGTTACCGCGACGAGCTGTCCGTGGATTTCCGTATCGTCGAGCGGAACGCCGTAGGCGCTCTTGATGACGGCGGCGGCGTTCTTGAGCGCGTCGCGGTACGGGACGGTATCGTTGTAGTATTCCGCGATCCCTTCGGTATAATCGCCGTGTAAAAAATCCTCCCACGTAAATTCGGGGAATTCCGCGAGATTTCGCTGTTCGATCAGCGACTGGGTCGGGCGGGGGAGAATCAGCATCGCGACCGCGATGATCGCGAAAAAGATCGAGGTGTAGACGATATTCCCGATCGCGAACACGGGGCGGAGGGGCTTTACCGCTTCTTTTTTCTGTTTTTTCTTTTTTTCCATGAGTTCTCTTCTTTCAAATCTGTTCAATAATAAAACATTTTTTCAAGGCTTCCGACCTGACAGCCGCAAACTTGAAATTGGTAAAAATAACAATGGGAAAAAGGATTCCAAAGGAAAAAGTTTCCTTTGGCGGGGTTGGGGGTGCGGCAGGAAGCCGCAGGGCAAGCGTCACCAAGCGCTGCACGGACGCGGCGCAAATCAAAGCGCTTGCCACAGTGCGCCCCTCGCCCTATTTTTTCTCTTGACCGTCTCTCAATTAAACCGGTTCATCGCTTCGTTCGTCTTTCCCCCGACGATCAGCTCCGCCGCCGAAGCCGCCTTCCCGAGCGCCTCCTCGAGCAGCGATCCCTGCTCCTTTAAAAAGGGAGACAGAACCCAGCTCGCGAGATCGTAATTCGGGTTCGGCTTTGCGCCCACGCCGATCTTGACGCGCGGGAAGCGGTCGCTGTTCGTTTCGAGGATAATGCTCTTGATCCCGTTATGACCGCCGTCGCTTCCCTTTTCGCGGATCCGGATCCGCCCGACGTCGAGCGAAATATCGTCGTACAGCACGACGAGCCGCTCGGTCGGGAGCTTATAGAACCGAAGCGCCTCCGCCGCCGCCTCGCCGCTGCAGTTCATGAAGGTCGTCGGCTTCATCAGAAGGCAGTGCACGCCTCCGATCATCGCGTCCACGGTCAGCGACTTGAATTTCAGCCTTTTGACGGAGAGCTTCTGCCGCTCGGCGAGCGTATCGAGCGCCATAAAGCCCGTGTTGTGGCGGGTATTTTCATACTGCGTCCCGGGATTTCCCAGCCCGCAGATCACGTATTCGACCGTTCCCATTGCCTGCGGCGCTTGTTTCTGCTCGTCGAGGGCGCGAAAAATGTCAAAAACGGACATACGATCATTCCTTCCCCCCGAAAAATCCCTTCAGCTCCTCGCCGACATTTTTCCCGAGACGGGTCAGCTCCTCGTCCGCGTTATTCATCGCCGCATTGAATTTCGACTTATATTCGGCTTTTTTCTCGTCGGTAAGCGCCTCGTCCAGCTTTTCCTTCGCCTTTTTCGTAAGCTCGCCGGTCTTGTTTTCAAGCTTTCCGATCGCGCCGTCGAGCTTTTGCTTCGCTTCCTCGCGCTTCTCGGGGGTAAGCTGTTCCTTTGCCTTCTGCGTAAGCTCGTCGGTTTTGTTTTCAAGCTGATTCATCACATTTTCAAGCTTTTCCGTAATGCCCATGATTCTCGTTCCTTTCCTCGGTAATTTTTTTCCTTTATGACAGGCGCGGCCGCGCCGTCTCCTCCTCTTTTCCGCAAAGCTTTTCCATAACCTCCCTCATCAGTCCGATCGGGGTTTCACGGGGATTCAGGGTCAGCTTAAAGCAGACCTTTCCCGCGAGATTCAGGTTGACCCGTCCGTCCATGCGCGCGTTCAGCTCCCCGATTTTTTTCATGTCGGGCTGCTCGGTGAAGAAGCTGAGGGTATCCTTCGACTGGAGGATCTCGGTGATCCCCTGCTCCTGCGCCATGCTTCTTATGCGGGCGACCTCGATCAGACCGTAGACGGGCTTCGGCGGCTCGCCGTACCGGTCGATCAGCTCGTCGGTCACGTCGTACGCGTCGTCCTCGCTTCGGATCAGGGCGATCCGCTTATAACAGCTGATCCGCTGGGCGGGATTTTTTATATAATCCTCGGGGATAAACGCGTCCGCCTTTACGTCCACGAGACATTCCGAAACGGGCTGCGCCGTTTCGCCGCGCTCCTCCTTTACCGCCTCGTCGAGAAGCTTTAAGTACATATCATAGCCGACCGCCGACATATGCCCCGACTGGCTCGCGCCGAGGATCGACCCCGCGCCGCGGATCTCGAGGTCGCGCATGGCGATCCGGAAGCCCGAGCCGAATTTCGTGAATTCACGGATCGCGTCGAGCCGCTTCGCCGCCACCTCGCTTAAAACCTTCCCCCTTCGGAAGGTGAAATAAGCGAACGCGCGGCGGTTCGTCCGACCGACTCTCCCGCGAAGCTGGTGAAGCTGCGCAAGCCCCATATAATCCGCGTTTTCGATAATGAGGGTGTTGCAGTTCGGGACGTCCACGCCCGTTTCGATCAGGGTCGTACAAACAAGCACGTCGATCTCGTGCTCGAGAAGCTTCCGCCAGACCTCGAGAAGCTCGTCCTCCTCCATTCTTCCGTGCGCGATCCCGATCCGGGCTTCGGGAATGAGGGTGTGGAGCTGCGCCGCGCACTGCATGATGGATTCGATCCGGTTATGGATATAGTAGACCTGCCCGCTCCGGCGAAGCTCCTTTCGGATCGCCTGAACGAGAACGCCCTCGTTATGCTCGATCACGTAGGTCGTGACGGGCTGACGATCCTGCGGCGGCGTTTCGATGACGCTCATGTCGCGGATCCCGGACATCGCCATGTTGAGCGTCCGCGGGATCGGGGTCGCCGAAAGGGTCAGAATATCGACCCCGGGGAACATCTCCTTGAACTTATCCTTATGCGTGACCCCGAAGCGCTGCTCCTCGTCGATAATGACCAAGCCGAGATCCTTAAAGCCCACGTCGTCCTGAACGAGACGGTGCGTCCCGATCACGAAATCCGCCGAGCCGCGCTTCATGCGCTCGATGCTCTGCTTGATTTCCTTTTGCGTGCGGAAGCGGGAGAGAAGCTCGACCTGCACGGGAAAGCCGTCCATGCGCTTGACGACCGTCTGGTAATGCTGCCACGCGAGCACCGTCGTCGGGCAAAGGAGGGCGCACTGCTTCCCGCTCATAATGCACTTAAACGCCGCGCGTAAGGCGACCTCCGTTTTCCCGAAGCCGACGTCGCCGCAGAGAAGCCGCTCCATCGGTCGGCTCTCCTCCATATCCCGCTTGATTTCCGCGATACAGCGGAGCTGATCGTCCGTTTCGACATAGCTGAAATGGTTCTCGAAATCCGCCTGCTCCGCGCCGTCCGGCTCGAAGGCGTAGCCCTTGCTCTTCATGCGCTTCGCGTAAAGCGCGGTAAGCTCCGCCGCCATTTCCTTCGCGGCGGCTTTCGCCTTTGTTTTCGCCTTCTGCCATTGATCGGTGTGCATTTTCGAGAGCTTTACCGTCGTAACGTCCCCGCTTCCGATATAGCGGGAGATAAGGTCAAGCTGGGTAACGGGGACATACAGAACGTCCGTCCCCGCGTAGCGGATCTTGATATAATCCTTGCTGACCTTGTCCTGCGTCAGCTTCTGAACGCCCTCAAAAACGCCGATCCCGTAGCTGTTATGGACGACGAGATCCCCGACGGCGATGTCGCCGAGCGAGCTGATGATCTCCGCCTTTTTCCGCTTCGGCTTTTCGCGTACCGCGACGCTTACCGCCGTATGCGAGATCGCGGCGAGCTTCGCCTCGGGATAGCTGTAGCCGGAGGTAAGGAAGCCCTGCGTTACGTATACGCGCTTCATGTAGAGCTTTTTCGGGGAATCGGAATAATCGGCAGGGATTCCGTCCGCGCGGAGATCCTCCGCGAGAACGCGCGCGCCCTTTTCCGTTCCCGCGAGGACGATCACGCTGTATCCGTCCCGCATATAGGATTTCAGCTCGTCGAGCAGGTAGCGGTATTCTCCGCTCCAGGGCGCGACCTGCCCCGCCGAGACGGTCAGAAGCCGGGAGAGCCGAAGCTCGTTTCCGCGCATGAAATTGTCGAAATAGGCGCGAATCTTCGGCTCGAGCTTCGCCGCGTATTCCGTTTTCGTGAGGAGATAGCGGTCCAGCCCTTTACAGAGCATTCCCTCCTCGAAGAGCATTTTCACGTCCTCGCTGTACTGCGCGAGCGCGGATTTCAGGCTTTCGCCGCACGCCGTATTTTCACAGATCACGACCTCGTCCGCGTAGTCGAGCACCGTCGCCTCCTCGTCGAAGCAAAGCGGGAAGTAGCGGTCTCCGTCGGGGATGATCCCGTTTTCAAGCTTTTCGAGATCGGGGCTCAGCTTTTCCCGCACCGCGGGCGCGTTTTTTCCGCGGATTCCTTTTAAAAAGGAGGAAAGCCGCTCGGCGAACGCGGCGGTGCTTTCAAATAAAAGCTCGGTCGCGGGCGCGGCGGAAACGGATTTTACGGTATCGATCCGTCGCTGGGTCTCGAGGTCGAAGGTCGAGATGCTGTCCACCGTGTCGTCCCACATCTCGATCCGAATCGGGGCGGGGAAGTTTACGGGATAGAGGTCGAAGATCGACCCGCGCACGGAAAACTGCGCCGTTCCCTCAATCTGGTCAAAGCGTTCGTATCCGATCGAAACGAGCGTTTCGGCGAACGCCGAAAGATTCAGCGTTCCGCCCGTTTTTACGGTAACGCTTCGGGCGAGAAGCGCGCTTTTCGGGACGGTAAGCTGCGCCGCCGCCTCGGGGGTCGCGCAGACGATCGGCGCGCTTCCCGAAGCCATGCGGTAAAGCACGCCGAGGCGCTTCAGAACGTATTCCCGCGAGGCGGAATCGACCTCGCCGAGCATCAGATCCTTCGCGGGATAAACGACCGCCGTTTCCCGCCCGCTCATCGTGTTGACGTCCGCGCAGAGACGGGCGCATTCCCCCTCCGTGTCGCAAAGCACGAGCAGAGGAGCGGAAAAGCTCTCCTCAAAGGAAAGCGCCGCCAGAAAATGCGCCTTGTGAATATGGGACAGCCCCGTCAGCATGAGCGGAAGCCCGCCCTTTTGATCTGCGGCGATTCGGTATTCGGGAATCTGCCGCGCCGTGTTTAAAAAGTATTCCATTTCAGCCTGTCGATAAACCTCATTATAGGGAATTGAAATTTCGGATTGAATTCGTAAAAAAGCACAAAAAATCGTCCGCCGGATTTTTTCTGCTCTTTTCGTTTGCTTTTTTATTTTGTGCAATTTTGCGGGAGGGGGTACGAATTCCCGCTCCCGCGAATCGCATTGCTCTTATTTTTTGAAATGTTCCCTTCCGATTTTGACGATCCTTACGACCGCGGGATTAAGCACCAAATTGATCCCGAGCTCGACGAAGAAATTCCCGCCGACGAACGCCGTCAGAATGAACAAAAAGGCGTTTGATCCCGCCGCAAGCTCGTTGACGTAGTCCATAAAGAACACCAGACAGCCCAGCACGAACACGCCCGTATTCACGAGAGGAGCCGTTACGGACGCGGCAAGCACCGCCGCGACACCGTTTTTCTTCGCGACCAGGCGGTAGACGATCCCCGCGCAAAGTCCCGCGAGCGCGCCCTTCAGAAGCACCGTGATGATCGTTCCGGGAATGTTGATCGCGAGGAACAGCCCCGCGTCGCCCGTGAGAAGCACGGATAACCCGAACACGAGCCCGAGCCACGCGCCGACCGCTTTTCCGTAAAGTGCCGCGCCGACGACGATCGGGACGAGGTTCAGGGTAATGCTGAACGCCGAGAAACGAAGAGCCATGGAGACGAACTGTAGGACGACGACAATTGCCGTCAGAAGCCCGATCCCGACGATCGTACCGGTGTTTCCCGCTCCCCCGCGGGAGGAGGTTTTGTAGTTTTCCATTTTTTTGTCCTTTCTGCCGAGTACCGTTCCCGATCATGATCGTCTCTTTCCGATTCCGGTTTCGCCTCCCTTGGGAGTGCGGACGGGCGAAGAGAGACGGCGGGATACAGTCTCAAAGCTGGCGCCCCTTAAAACTTGTATTCACAGGATATTGCACGTGTATTTTCGGCATATTTTGCCGCTGGCTGCGTTAAAAACCCTTGAAATACGCCGGTATTCCTGCGGATTTTTGCCTTGTCAGCAACAAAATCTGCTCAAAAATCCACGCACAAATCCTATGAATACAAGCTTCAGACACGGGTGCGCCGCGGGTTTTATATTTTAAGGCAGCTGCCTTAACCCCTGTTTTTCCGATACATGACCATCATGCCCTTTAAAAGAAGCTGCGGGTCATGGATCATTTTACGGCGGCATTCGGGAAGAATAACGGACGAAAAGCCGCCGGTCGCGACGACCGACTTCGCCTTTCCCATTTCCGCCTCAAACCGCTCGATCAGCCCGTCGAGCATTCCCGCCATGCCGAGAATGACGCCCGAGCGCATACAGTCCGCCGTATTCGTGCCGATCGCCTTTTCGACCTTTCCCGCGCTGATGAGCGGGAGCGCCGCCGTTCCGCTCGCGAGCGACTCGAAGGTCATTTTCAGTCCTCCCGCGATCGCCCCGCCGAGGAATTCCCCCGCCGCGTTTACCGCGAGAACCTTGCTGGCTGTCCCCAAATCTATAATAATACAGGGAAGCGGATAATATGCCTTCGCCGCGACCGCCGCGCAGCAAAGATCCGCGCCGAGGATCGAGGGATCGTCGATCCGGATATTGAGTCCCGTTTTAATTCCGGGACCGATCACCATCGCCGTGATCCCGAAAAGCTTTTCGACCGCCGCGCGGATCTGCTCGGTCACGGGCGGGACGACGGAGGAGAGAACCGCGCCCTCGAATTCCTTCGCGTTCAGTCCGTGAAGCGCCAGCGCGTTCATAAAGAGAAGCACGTATTCGTCCGCCATGCGGGAGGCGTTCGTCTCGATCCGCGCGTCAAAAACAAGCTCGTCGTTGTCCTTATAAACGCCGAGGACGGTGTTGGTGTTCCCGACGTCAATGGTTAATATATACATGGTGTGATTTCCTTTCGCCGTATTTCCGATTACGGGTTCGCGGGCGGCTGATCCGCCGCGTTTTCGTCTTCGCCGCCGTTTTTATCCGGTTCGTCGGCGACGGGGATTCGATCCGTTTCCTCGGCGATTTCTTCCGCTTCCTCGTCGGTTTCTTCCGCTTCCTCCGACCGCTTCCCGCTCTTTTTCCGAAGATATGCCGCGACAAGGATCATTCCGAGAAAGAGAACCAGTCCCTCGCCCGTGATATAAAGCGCGGTCGGATAGCCCGCGGTCATGAATTTCATGCCGATCGTATGCTGTCCCGCCGAAACGGGAACGCCGATCAGCGCGTTCAGCAGCTCGACATACTCGACCTCCCGCCCGTCGAGGGTAACGGTCCAGCCCTTTTCAACGGGGACAGAGGTGAACAGAAGGCTGTCCTCGGCGGCGTTTACCGTGATCCGAAGCTCGGTGGGCGAGAGCTTTTCAACGGTCGTTCCGCTGTTGCGCGTCTGAAGCTCGCCGAGATCGCGCCCGATCGCCTCGTGGTCGCAGTAGAGGAACTGCGCCTCGCGGAAATAAAGATCGTCGCGGGTCAGGGTCAGTCCGATCGTGACCTCCTCGTCCTTCTCAAAATCCCCGATTTTCATGATACTGTTGTTGTCGCCCTCGAAATACGTACCGAGGAAGGTTTTTCGGTTGAGCCAGACGTTTACCGTCCGCTCGTACCGCGAGGGAAGGTACATATAAAGCGCCGACGCTTCGGGCATGGTCAGGGTATACACAAGCTCGGTATTTTGGTCGGGATCGACCTTTTTAAAGCTGTGGTGTCCGTCGGTGGTTTTTCCCTGCGTCACGTTGGTCAGCTCGAGATCGACGCCGTCGGAAATGCGGGTGAAATATTCCTCGCTCTGTCCGTCCCGTCCGAGCATTGCCGCGAGGAGCATATTCTGATTGCGTAGCGGCTCGGTCGCGGAAAGCTCCAGATCCTCGACCTCCTGATCGACGAGATAGGCGGGCGGGAGGAAATAGGGGTTCTCGGTCACGGTGATGTCGTCGGCGGACTCGATCTTTGAGGTCTCGTTATCGGGACAGGAAAGCTCGTATTTTACGCCGAACAGGCTTTTCGTGACCTCGGTCGCGCCCGAATAGCGGGTATAGTGGCTCCGCGAGGTAAAGCCGAGCCGGGACAGAAGCTCGATCGGCTTCGCGTTTAAGGTGCTGGAGCTGTGCGAAAGCCCGTACATTCCGCAGGCGAGCGGATCGTTCACGGTACGGAAGTAGGTTTTTTCGATCCGGTAAAATCCGTCGTCCCGCGCCTTCACGCGGTCGGCGGCTTCGCGGGTCGGGACGATCACGTCCAAGTACGAGCCGCGTGTCGAATACACAATATCCTGATCCTGCCGTAAAAGCTGAACAAACGTATTGGTAAACGCCTCGAGTGAGATCACCGTCACGAAGATCACGGCGATCCCCTTTCGGTGAAGCTTGTTTTTGAGCTGAACCGTTACCGCCGCGACGATCAGAAGGATCGCCATCGCGGGGAGGATCACAAGCAGGCTGTCCATGGTGTCGCGGCTGATGTCCTCGAGATAGTTATCCTGCTTCTCGATCCAGAGAAGCACCGCGAACCATACGACCGCCGCGCCCGCGACGTGCTTTTTCGGCACGTCGTTCAGCTCGTTGAACGCCCGCGCCGCGAAGGATACCATTAAGAAAGAAAGCATGAAGCTGTATCGGTAGGGAAGCCAGTTCGGGAGCTGTCCGCCGTGCCAGAGCATATCGATCTGGCAGATATACATCGAAACGCACAGAACCGCCATAATAACCGCCGCGCCGATCCGATCCCTGCCCCGGATTTTTTTCAGGAAAAAGAAGCAGGGGAGCAGAAGCAGCACGAGCGTACCGCAGTAAATAAACGGGAGACCGGACATTCTTACCGTATCGTAGGTCAGCGGGAACATTTTATCGAGCAGCTCGATCATGTCGAAATTCGTATAGACCGAGCTGTAATCCGGCTCGGAGAAGCTGAATTTTCCGTAGGAGAGCGAATGATAAACGGGGAGGATCATATACGCCGACATCATGACCGAGACGATCGCGACCCCCGTAAAGAGAACGCCGCGCCCGATAAAGAGCCGCGCCATGCCCTTTTTATGCGACACGACCGCGTAATAAAGGAAGTAGAGCGCCGAAAAAATCCCGATCATGAAGCCGATATAAAAGCAGGTCACAAACGCGTACACGAGCGAGATCGTCAGCATGACGAATTTCCCCTCGTCGAGCAGCTTTTCGATCCCGTACACGACGATCGGGAGAATCATCACCCCGTCGAGCCACATCGGGTTCATCGTCTGTACCATGGTATAGGAGCAGAGGGCGTAGCAGGTCGGGAAAACAATGCTCGTCAGGCGGCTCATGCCCTTCCCGCGGCTCAGGTAGACCGACATGCAAAGCCCGATCGCGCCGACCTTCGTCACCATCATGGTGAGCAGCCCCTCGGTGATCATCTCGCGCGGGAACGCCCAGACGAGAAAATTAAAGGGGCTTCCGAGATAGTAGCCGATAATTCCCATGAATTCGCCCGAGAGATTCCGGCTCCAGCTGTAAAAAACGCTTTCCTTCCCCGCGAAAACGTCGTACATATAATCGTAATAGTAAACGTACTGTCCGTTCAGGTCGAGGGACAGAACCGACTCCTTCCCGAACGGATAAACGCCGAAAATAAAATACGCGAGCAGCAGAATCAAGCACGGAACCGCGAACGCGAGCGGAAACTGAAAATCCGTGATA
Source organism: uncultured Ruminiclostridium sp. (assembly GCA_964553625.1). Classification (GTDB taxonomy): domain Bacteria; phylum Bacillota; class Clostridia; order Oscillospirales; family Ruminococcaceae; genus Ruminiclostridium_E. The sequence goes on along the minus strand of CAZKKZ010000021.1, from coordinate 6,621 downwards.
AAAAAGCGGCGCAGCCCGCTTTTCAGATAGCCGAGATATTTTTTCGGGACGCTTTCCCTTGTCTGATCCATTTTTTTCAGTTCTCCTTCTCCGTTTTTTGTTTATGTTCTCTTCCGTTTTTATTTTTTGTATCAACTGAAACAATATAACGCGGACGGAATTTAATTTCCTCATAAATTTTCGACATATAATAGCCGATCACGCCCAGCCCGAGCATGAGGAACGACCCCGTGATCAGGATCAGCAGAATGACCGTCGAAAAGCCCTCCTGTGCCGTCCCGCTGAAATAGCGGACGAGGGTCTGAATCCCGAAAACGGCGGCGATCAGCAGGAAAAGCACGCCCATGCCGGTAATAAGCTGAAGCGGGAGGCTCGTAAAGCTTGTGATATTGTTCAGGGCGAAGCGGAACAGCTTTTTAAAGCTCCATTTTGTCTTCCCCGCGGCGCGCGGCGCGACGGTGAATTCGACCTGCGCCGTCCGGAAGCCGATCCAGCTCGAGAGCGCGCGGAAAAAGGTAAGGCGCTCGGGCATTTCCTTCAGCGCCTCGATCGCCTTCCGGTCGAGAAGCTTATAATCGCTCGCGCGGTCGAGGTTTACGTCGGAGGAGTTTTTCATCACGCGGTAAAAGCCCTTCGCGAACAGGCGGTAAAGAGGGCTTTCCTTCCCTCGGTCCGCCTTTACCGCCTCGACGACCTCATATCCCTGTTCCCAGAGGGAGACCATTTGCGGGATCAGCTCGGGCGGGTGCTGAAGGTCGCAGTCGAGAAAAACCGCGCCGTCTCCGACGCAGGCGTTCAGTCCCGCGAACAGCGCGCCCTCTTTTCCGAAATTCCGCGAAAATTTCAGTCCGCGGATCGATCCGTCCTCGTCGGAAAGACGCTCGATCAGCTCCCATGTCCGATCCCTCGAGCCGTCGTCCACAAACAAAAGCTCGTAGGGAATCCCGGCTTCCTTTAAAATTCCGCCGATCACCCCGGCGGTGTGTTCGATATTTTCTTCCTCGTTATAAGCGGGGATAATGACAGAAAGTGTTTTTTCCATTTTTTATTCCGTTTTTTTGATTTTATTTTTACGGCGTCCCGTCGGGGTCGTCCGAATATTCCGAGTAATAAAGATCGCCGCCCGCCGTGACAACGTCGAGACGGTGGATCATGCTCCCTCGGAAAAGCGCCGCGTCCCCGAGGGGCGGCGGCTCCCCGCTCCCCGCTTCGTAAAGCGTGCCGCCGTCCGTAAGGAAGCGCAGGCAGTAGGAAAGCCCCTCTCTTACCCGAAGCCGGACGTCGCCCGTTCCCGCCGTTACGGTCATTCCGCCGTTCAGGGCGGAGAGAGTCAGATCGACCGTTCCGCTCTCGGTACGGAGCTTCGCGCGTTCGTCCGCGCCGTCGAGCGAGATCGCGCCGCTTCGGGTCGAGATCTCGAGCGATCCGCAGTCGATCGCCGCGCAGTCGATCCCGCCGCTGCTCGAGGCGAGGCTGATCCGCTCGTAGGTACGGGCGGGGAGCTTTACCGTAAGATGAAAATTTCGTCTTCGGCGGGAGAAAAAGGTGAGCGAGAAGTCGTCGTCCTGCGTTAAGCGGAGCGTCCCGAACTCATCGACCGACGCGACGACGGGGAGATCGCTTAAAAAGCTGACCTCGCAGACCTCTCCGTCCGTAAGCTCGACGCGGATCGGGAGCGTTCCCGTAATGACCGCGAGGGAGCGCACCGTACTGAAATACAGCGTCCGGGAGCTGGCGGAGTCGTTGAGCGGCGTGACGGGGAAGGCGAAGGAAGCGGCGATCCCCGCGAGGATCAGCAGAAATCCCGCGATCCCGAAAAAAAGCGCGATTCTTTTCGACTTACGCATCGGAAGTCCGCTCTCTTTCCCGCTCGCGCCGCGCGAAGAACCGAAAAACGAGCCGCGCCGAGGCGGGACAGACCGAAAAGCTCCCGACGCACATTCCGAAGCCGAGCAGGAGCGTTCCGAGACTTATGAGCAGGAGCGGCAGGAGAGAGAGGTCGGACGTAACGTGGATCACGCCCGCCGCGCCGAGCAGCGCCGAGGGGAACGCCGCGAGCCCGAGCGAAAACAGACCGACCGCCGCGAACAGCCAGCAGAAATTCAGGAAAAACAAAAGCGCCGCCCCGACCGCGCCGAGACAAAGCCGAACGGTATCATGCAGTTTTTTCAAGGCGGTCTCTCCTTTCCTTCGGCGGGTCTATTCGTGCCGCTTCGCGGTAAATCGCTCGGCGGTCAGCTTAAAGACCGCCGTTTTTTCCAGCACGCGGGGATCGAAGCGAGGCTCCCCCTCGTAACCGTAATGGCGCAGGAGGAGCGTCAGCCCCTTTTCCCGCTCGGCTTCGCCGGTCACGACGGAAGCCGTTCCGAAGCCGACGACGCTCTCAAAGCCCGTCGTACAGCCGCAGGGCGATTCGCTTACGCGCGGACGGACGTTCGTTTCGAGCGCGAAGCCCGCGCGGGGATCGCGCTTCATCCGATCGAGCTTTTCCCCCTCGGACGCGCCGTGAAAATAAAGCGTAAGGACGCCGTTTTCGCGGCAGAAGCCGAAGCTCAGCGGGAGAACGTAAGGGTATTCGCCGCTCAGGGCGAGGTGACAGACCTCGCAGCGGCGGAGAATATCGAGAATTTCATTCGGGTCGGTAATTTCGCGGTCGCTTCGCCGCATTCCGAAAACACTTCCTTCCGGCAGAATCAGATGTATTATACCATATTATTTTATGGATTGCAATATCCCGAATGACGAATATCGGCGCGGGGGAGGGAAAATTTTTGGGGATTCGGAGAAAAATTCGCAAAAATCCCGAAAAAATTGCACAAAAAAAGAAAAAGTACGCGGGAATCCGTAAGAACCCCCTTGACAACGGCGGCGGAATTGTTTATAATAATATGGCACATTTCAATAACGAGGTGTTTGACGCCGTCGGACAGACAATAACTTACGGAGGTAAAACAAATGAAAAGAACATATCAGCCCAAGAAGATTCAGAGACAGAAGGAGCACGGCTTCCGCAAAAGAATGAGAACCGCGAACGGAAGAAAGGTTCTCGCGAGAAGACGCGCGAAGGGCAGAAAAAAGCTCAGCTATTAAGCATGGGCGAATTTTCAAAGGCGTATCTTACGATCAAAAAGGATCGCGAGTTCCGTTTTCTTTTCGGGAAGGGGCAAAGCTGCGTCAACTACGCTTTTGTCTGTTATTTCAGGGAAAATCGGCGGCGGCGGAACCGCTGCGGGATCGTTAGCGGAAAGAAGATCGGGAACGCGGTCACAAGAAATCGCGCGCGGCGCGTTCTTCGCGAGGCGTTTCGGCTTTTCGACCACGAGCTTACCGGTCTGACCGAAAAGCGGTTTGATTTTGTTTTTGTCGCAAGGGGACAGACCGCGGCGCTGAAGTCGCAGAAGATCCTGCGGCTGATGGAAACGCGGCTTTTGCCGATGCTGGCGCCCGGGGAGAAAAACTGACGGGCTTTTCCGTGCCGGAAGGCTTTTGTTTCGTTTTATCGGGAGAGGCGTTTTATGAAATATCTTCTGATCGCAGCGATCAAGCTTTACCAAAAGACGCTTTCGAGGCTTTTGCCGCCCTGCTGCCGATTTTATCCGAGCTGTTCCCGGTACGCCGTGACCGCGCTCGGTCGATTCGGCGCGGTTAAGGGCGGCTATTTGGCTATGCGGCGGATCGCGCGGTGCAACCCGTTCAGCGCGGGGGGGAGCGACCCCGTCCCGGAGCGCTTTTCTTTTACCGCGGGGCGCGGTAACGGCACGCCTGCCGCAAAGGAAGAAAGAGAAAGAATCGGAGAAAGAATCGGACATCAAGAACAAAGATAGGGTGATTTCAATTAACTGGCTATACTCCATTATCGGCACGCCGCTCGGTTATATCATGTGGGCGTGTTACGCGCTCGTACAGAACTTCGGCTGGGCGATCATACTCTTTACGCTGATCGTAAAGGCGGCGATGTTCCCGCTGAATCTCAGGCAGCAGAAGAATATGGCGGTTTCACAGCTTTACCTTCCGCGCGTAAAAGAGATTCAGACGAAATATAAGAACAACCCCGAGAAGCAGCAGGAGGAGCTTACGAAGCTCCAGAAGGAGGGGTATAACCCGACCGGCGGCTGCGGCACCATGGTTCTGACCTTTATCATTCTGTTCGGCGTTATTGACGTTGTGTACAAGCCGATGACGCATATGGAGCATTTTTCGGGCGAGCAGATCAACGCGATCGTCGAGACTGCCGAGGAGGTCGATATAACGCGCCTTCTCCTCGCGAATCCCGAAAACGCGCAGGCGGTTCGCGAATTTCTGGCGGACGAGACAACGATCACGCTGGTCGAAACGACCGGCGAGGACGGGAAGAAAACGAATAACCGGATCGCTCTCCCCGAGGAGTTCGACCTCGACGAGGCGAGACTTTCCGTTACCGTCACCGCCGAGGACATCTCGGCGTTCGGAAGCCTTACGGACGCGCAGATCTCGAAGCTTACGGGCGGGGATTCGCGCCTTTCCGACCCGATCCGGAACAACCTCAATCTTCTGGTGAACAATTATTACAGCGATTCCTCGCTTTACCGCGAGCTTCGGGCGCTGAAATCCTACGAAAACGAGGCGAACCGCCCGTTCTTCGCGGCGAACGAGACGATTCCCGAGGAGATTTCCGCGCGGCTCGATCAGCTCAGCGACCGGATGTACTTCGGTCCGATCAACCTGATCGATCAGCCGACATGGAGCTTTTCGCCGCTTGTGATCGTTCCGATCATTGCGTTTTTGTTCTCGCTTGCGCAGATGTATCTCTCGCAGCTTCTGATGAAAAAGCAGAATCCCGATCAGCCCGACCAGCCCGGCAGCGCGAAGTTCATGCTTTATCTGATGCCGTTTATTTCGCTTTGGATTTCGTTCAGCGTTCCGGCGGGCGTCGGCTTCTACTGGGCGATCTCGTACCTTTTCGGAATCGCGCAGTCGCTCATCACCTACAAATTCTGGCCGTCCGATAAGATTCGCGCCGAGGCAAAGGCGAAAATGGAGGAAAAGGCGAAAAAGACGGAGCAGCGCGCGACCATTATCGAGGTAGACGCCGAGGGCAATAAGACCGAAAAGACCGCGCGGCTTTCCGAGCTTTCCCAGAAGGAGATCAAGGAGCTGAACCGGCGGAAAATTGAGGCGGCGCGAAAGGCGGACGCGGAGAAGTACGGCGAGGAATATGTCGAGTCGAACGACGACGAGGATTTTTAAGTTTCCTTTGGCATATTAACGGAGAAACCGTTCCATGCCCCGTTATGGAAGGCGGAGCGTTTTGGGCGGACGGAGATTCTCCGATGAAAGGATAAGAGAAAAATGGAAAAGATTTTTACGGGTAAAACGGAAGAAGCGGCTAAGGAGCAGGCGATCGAAGAGTTTTCTGCGCTTGGCATAGAGGAAAGCGATCTTGTTTTCGAGGTGCTGGAGCGTCCGGTGAAGAAGCTGTTCGGCACGCGCGGCGAATATCGCGTAAAGGTCTCGGTACGGGAAAGCGGCGCGGACGAGGAAGAATTTTCCGCCGCCGAAGAACCGGGACGGGAGGAAGCGGCAGCTTTTTCCTATGAGAACGAGGCGGAGGAACCCGCGGTTACGACGGTTCCCGACGACGCGGCGATTCTCGAATCGGAGAAGGTAAAGAGCGCGGTTCGGTATTTAACGAAGGTATTAACGGCGCTCGGCGCGGAGAATTTCCACATCGAGACCGCGTTAAACGGCGGAACGGTCTTTCTCGACATTGTCGGGGAGAAGCTCGGCGTTGTGATCGGGCGGCGGGGCGAAACGCTTGACGCGCTTCAGTACTTGACGATCCTTGCGAGCAATAAGACGGAGGAATCCTACTGCCGTATCTCGGTGGATTGCAACGGCTATCGCGCGAAGCGCAAGGAAACGCTGGAGCAGCTTGCGGAAAAGATTTCGTACCGCGTTTTAAAGCAGGGACGGCGGATCACGCTGGAGCCGATGAACCCTTATGAGCGGCGTATTATTCACAGCAAGGTCATGGAGATTGAGGGCGTTTACAGCAATTCGATCGGCGAGGAGCCCTTCCGTAAGGTTGTGATCTCGGCGAACGCGCGCCCGTCTTACAGCGGGAACGGCGGCGGAAGAAATAACCGCGGACGCGACCGTGACCGGATCCCGACGGGGAAGAGCTATCGCCAGTCTACGGGGTATTCGACCTCGTTCGAGCGCGAATATAAGCGCACGCAGTCCGAGCCGATCACCTATTCGCAGGAAACGGTCGATACGGAGAAAAACGCTTCGCTTTACGGAAAGATCGAGCTTTGATTTCGCGCAGGAGCGCGTTTTAGCAAAAACGGCGGCTTACGAGGTAAGCCGCCAATGCTGGGATATAGCCAAGCGGTAAGGCAACGGACTTTGACTCCGTCACTCGTGGGTTCAAATCCCGCTATCCCAACCAACTAAATGTTACCAAAAAGATTTTATGCCCACAAACGGCTGTGTAAAGCCATTTGTGGGCATAAATCTTGAAAAAACAGAAAACACCGTCCGTAGATATTTTCGACACAAAAATGGATAGGTTGAACGCAGTTCAACTGTTATCTGACAAGCAAAATGAGAAAAAGTGACAAGCAAAATGAGAAAACGAAA
>CAZKKZ010000020.1:0-43117 GCA_964553625.1 uncultured Ruminiclostridium sp. | reverse complement strand
TTCCCTTTGGCGGGGGTTTGGGGGCAGCGCCCCCTCGTTATGTTTTTCTCTTTTTCTTCTTTATCGACAGACTGTTTTACAGCCCCTTCGACAGCAGCACCGCCGCCGTTCCGGCGAGAACGCCGAGGAGCGAGAATACCGCGACGATCTTCCCCTCCTTCCAGCCCCGAAGCTCGAAGCTGTGGTGAATCGGAGTCATCTTAAAGAGCCGTTTTCCGTGCGTAAGCTTAAAATAGGTCGTCTGAATGAGGACGGTAAGCGCCTCCCAGATATAGACCGCCGCCGCGACGATCATTAAGACCTCCGCGTTCGCGCCGATTCCGAGCGCGACGACGATCCCGCCGAAGAAGAGCGAGCCGGTATCCCCCATAAAAACCTTCGCGGGGTGCGCGTTCCAGATCAGGAAGCCGAGACAGCCCCCTCCCGCCGCCGCCGCGAGCACCGTAAGCCCCACCGCGTTGAGCGCGGCGGTAATGATCAGGAAGGCGGCGCAGTAAACGAGCGTCACGCTCGTACAAAGCCCGTCGATCCCGTCGGTAAGGTTGACCGCGTTTACGAGGTAGAGAATCGCGAGCCCCACAAGAATGTAATAAAAAAACCAAAGCTCAATCGTGCCGAGGAAGGGAAGGTTTATGGAGGTTGAGGTGTTTCCCGCGAGGATCCGGACGGTAAAATACGCCGCGATCACGAGTACCTGCAAAATAATTTTCTGCGTCGGGGTGAGCCCCTCGTTCTGCTTCCGCCGGATTTTCGTAAAGTCGTCGATAAAGCCGATCGCCCCGAACATGACCGCCATCAGAAGCCCCGAAACGGCGTTGACGTAGTTCATTGCCTCGGTCTGCTCGAGGGAGATCATTCCCTTCGCCGAAAGCATTCCGATCCCGATCACGAACGCCGCCGCGATCGCGGGGATAAACATGATCCCGCCCATGGTCGGCGTCCCCTGCTTTTCCTTTTTGTGCCAGGCGGGTCCGATGTCGAGAATCGTCTGCCCGAATTTGAGCTTCCGGAGCATCGGAACCGCCGCGAAGCCGAGCAGCGCCGTAAAGATCATCGCCGCCGCGGCTGTAATTAAAATGATCCAAAGCATAGCTTCAATCCTTTCCTTTTCCGCAAAGCTCCGCAATGATCCTATGCTCGCTGAACGGCCGGTAATCGTCGCCGATCACCTGATATTCCTCGTGACCTTTTCCGCAGAGGAGAAGAACGTCGCCCTCCTCCGCTCTTGAAACGGCGTATCGGATCGCTTCGAGCCGATCGACGTAGGAAACAACCTCGCAGACGCTCCCCTCGAAGCCCTCCAGCACCATGTCGATGATTTTCCGCGGATCCTCAAAACGCGGATTATCCGAGGTAACGACCGCGAGATTCGCGTACCGCGCCGCCGTTTCGCCCATGGCTCTGCGCTTTCCCGCGTCGCGTTCTCCCGCCGCGCCGAAAACGAGAAGGATCTTTCCTTTTACGAAGCCCTTTACCGAGGAGAGGATTTTTTCGAGCGCGTCCGCCGTGTGCGCGTAGTCGCAGAGAACGGTATATTCGCCGTCGTAAAGCACCTCCGCCCGACCGCATACCCCCGTGACCGAGCCGAACGCCGAAGCCGTCTCGCGGATTCCCATTCCGACCGCGCGGCAGGCAGCCGCCGCGCAGAGGGAGTTTTCGACGTTGAACCGTCCGGGCATGGGAATGTCAACGGGGAAGGACTGTTCGTCCTCCCGCGAGCAAAGGCGGTAGGAGGCGCCCCCCGCGCGCAGCCTTATATTCACGCTGAAAAAATCGGCGGGCTCGGAGGTGCTGACCGAGACGAGGCGGATTCCCGTTCCCGCGCTTTTCAGCTCGCCGTACAGCCGTTTTCCCCAAGGATCGTCGGTAAGGATCACGGCGCTTTCGCAGGAGCGGAAGAGGGATTTTTTCGCCTTGTAATAATTTTCCATTGTTCCGTGCCAGTCGAGGTGATCCTGCGTTAAATTCGTAAAAATGCCGCAGAGAAAATGCTCGCCGTAAATGCGGTACTGTGAGAGCGCCTGCGACGAAGCCTCCATAACGCAGTATTCCGCGCCGTGATCCGCCATTTCGCGGAAAAGGCGGTAAAGCTCGGGCTGATAGGGGGTGGTGAGGTGCGCTTCATAGGTTTTTCCGACCGTGTCATAGCGCGCCGTCCCGATATAGCCGCAGGGGTGACCCATGCCGTTCAGAAGCTGCTGCACCACGCTGGCGGTGGTGGTTTTTCCGTTTGTTCCCGTGACGGCGATGAGCTTCAGCCGCTTCGTCGGCTCGCCGTAATAGCGGGAGGCGAGAACGGAATAAAATTTTCGGGTATTGCCGACGACGATTTGCCGAGGAAGCCCGAGATCGCGCTCGGCGACGACCGCCGCCGCTCCCTTTTCGAGCATTTCCGCGCAGGCGGCGTGTCCGTCGAAGTTTTTTCCCGTAATGGCGATAAAAAGATCGTTTTCCCCGACCTCACGCGTGTTGTCGGTGATTCTTCCGAGCTCGTGGTCGGGGCAGTTCCCGCGCTCGTTCTCGGTTAAAATGTCATACAGCCGCAAGAAAATGCCCCCTTTGTTTTTTATGGCAGGGTACGCTTAGCTTAGCCGCCCTCTCCCTCGTCCACGACGAAGGTGACCTCGACGACCGTTCCGAGCCCGACGAGCGTACCCGCCTCGACCGACTGTTCCGTCGCGGTCGCTTCGGCGTTGTTGATCGCGCCGCCGCTGAGCGAGACGTTGAGTCCCGCGTTCGTAAGCTCGCGGTTGACCTGCTCGACCGTTTTCCCGATCAGGTAGGGGACGAGCGCGGTCTTTTCGCTCTCTCCCTCCATATAAACGATAACGGTTCCGTTCCGGGGAATCTGGAGCGACGCGGCGGGAACGGTATGGCTGACCTTTCCGGCGCTCTGGTCGCCGATGACCTCATATTTCAGACCCCGCTCGTTGATCGACGTGATCGCGTCGAGCAGCTCGAAGCCGTATACATAAGGCACGGTCGTGTTCTGAAGCTCAAGCTCCTCCGCCGTATACTGCGGATAAACGCCGAGGTATTCGAGCGATTCGCTGAACACCGCGGAAACGACCGGCGCCGCCACCATACTTCCGTAATATTTTCCGCCGAGCGGCTCGTCTACCATAACGAGCATGATATATTCCGGGTCGTTCGCGGGGGTAAAGCCGCAGAAGGAGCCGACATAGCGCATATTGTACTCGTTATACAGGTCGAGCTTCTGCGACGTTCCCGATTTTCCGCCGATCCGGAAGCCGGGGATCTTTGCGTTCGAGCCGCCGTTTTTGATAACGATATTTTCGGTAAGCTGGCGCATCAGGGCGGAAGTCTCCTCGCTGATGACCTGCCGCTTAATGGTCGCGTCCGTCGTTTTTACGACGTTTCCGTCGCTGTCCACGATCTTATCGACCACATACGGCGTTACGAGATAGCCGCCGTTGACCGCCGCGGCGAACGCGCAGATCATCTGGAGCGGCGTGATCTTATTCGTCTGTCCGAACGCCGAGGACGCAAGCTCTACCTGCCCCATTCGTTCGTAGGGAACGTAAAGCGGGGAGGATTCGCCGGGGAGGTCGATTCCCGTTTTCTCGGTAAAGCCGAACGCCTGAAAATAATCGGTGAAAAGCTTTGAGCCGAGCCGCAGCCCGATGTCGATAAACGCGGGGTTGCAGGAGGCGGCAAAGGCGTTCTGAAGCGACTGCCCCGCGCCGTGTCCCGAGGAAAGGTGACAGTGGAAATCGGTATCGGCGACGGTCTTTACGTAAAAGCAGTCGAAGGTCGAGTTGAGGTTGATGACCTCCTCCTCTAAGGCGGAGGCGCAGGTAATTGTCTTAAAGACCGAGCCGGGGAAGTACAGCTCCGAGATCGCCTTGTTGTTCCACTGCTTTTCGCGCATGGCGGCTTCGGTCTCGTCAAGCTCCTTGTCGATCAGCTCGCGGATCGCGTCCTGATCGGTCATGGAGCCCGCCGCGTAGTCGAGAATCAGCTCCTGCTCGAGGTCGGCGAGCCGCTGGCGGTCGTAGTCCGAGAGGGTGGAGGGGTTGTTGAGATCGAAGCTCGGCGCGGTCGCCATCGCGACGATCGCTCCCGTTTTCGCGTTCATGATGATCCCCGCCGCGCGGTTGGCGACGCCGTACTGGGAAAGCGCCATTTCGAGGTTCTTTTCGAGGTAGTGCTGCACCACCTCGTCAATGGTGAGGATCAGGCTGTTTCCGTCACTCGCCTCGTGGCGGTTCTCATAGTCGTAGGGCATGGCGTTCCCGTGGGAGTCCTTCGCCATGACGACCAGTCCGTCCACGCCCTTTAAGTAATCGTCGTAATACGCCTCCAGCCCGTATACCCCGTCATTGTCATAGTTTGTAAAGCCGATCACGCTCGCGGCGAGGGAGTCGTTCGGGTAATAGCGCTTGCTGTTCTCCATCAGCGGGACGGAATACTGGTTCAGTCCGTTTTCGGCGATAAAATCAAGCAGCGCGTTATAGGTGGCGCGATCGACCTTCCGCTTTACGACGTAAAACTGATTCGGGTCGTTCTTGATCCGGTCGACGATCGTTTCGTAATCCGCGCCGGTAATGTCCGCGAGCCCCCGCGCGATCTGTTCGACCTTCGTTTCACCCGCGGAGGTCAGGATATTTCCGTCGGGGACGCCGTCCCCGTCCTCGTCGCGCGAGCCGGGGTCGATCATGTTTCCCTTCTCGTCCGCCGTGGAGGAGTCGAATTTCCGGATCTGCTGCGGATTGATCACGACGTCCCATACGGTCGTGCTCTGGGCGAGGATCTTCCCGTTCCGGTCGTAGATCGTTCCGCGGTTCGCGTTGATCGTATATTTCGTAAGCTGCTGCGAATTCGCGCGCGAGCGGTAGTACTCCGACTTATTGACCGCCGTGTCGTATAAAACCGTACAGATATAGCCCGCCAGAAGAACGAGGAGCAGCAGGACGATAAAAAACATTCTCCGCCGCATTTTCGCGGTCGGGGCGATAATAGGCGTGCTGCTTGTGCTGTCTGGCATTTTCTTCCGAGCCATAAAATCTTCCTTTCGTTTTTTGGGGGCAATTACCGAGGCGGCGCCGTTTTTCGCCGCGCGGAGGGCGCGGGAAGCGGCAGTCCTGCCCTAAAATATAAAAGCAAAAAGCGGGATTACAATAAATACGGGCGGTATGTACTCGGCGCAGGCGGCGCTGCCGCCGCGGTACGTCGTACCGCTATTGCAAAACGATTGTTTTGCAATAGTGCCGAGTATAATCGGACACGCCCGTATTACAATATATTGCGTTAAAAGCCGAGATATTCCAGTACGCCGTAGAACCAGTCCTTAATCGACACGAAAATATTCGCGTCCGTCTCGGCGACCTGCGCCATTTCCTCGGTATTTTTCGTTACGAAAACGATCTGCGAGCTTTGCGTTTTCTGAAGCCCGAGCTCCTCCGCGGCGATCGTTTCGACGTTTTCGAGCGTGACCATGCTGTCCAGCTCGGCGTTCAGGCGGAGGTTTTCGCGCTCGGCAAGCTGAAGCTCGGTTTTTGCCTCGCTGATCAGGACGGTATAATCGGAAAGCTGTACCTTGCTGTACAGAATGGCGAACGCGGCGATCACGGCGAGCGTGACCGAGGTAAGCGCCATAAAGACGCTTCCGTTTCGCGCGACGGCTTTTTTCTTCGTGATATGGATTTCTTTCTTTTGGGCGCGTTTTTGCGCGCGGCGCCGCTCCTCCTCCTCGTCCGTCTCGAACAGGGAGAGATCATAGGCTAAATTTGAACGATCGTCGTACATTTTATCATTCCTTTATGTGATATTTCCGTTGACTGATCCGATTTTTTTCGGTCAGGGCAATTTTTCCAGAATCCGAAGCTTTGCGCTCCTGCTCCGCGGATTTTCCGAAAGCTCGGCTTCGTCGGGGACGATCGGCTTGTGCGTGATCTGCTTCGCGCGGGGCGTTTTTCCGCAGACGCAGACGGGGAAATCCTTCGGGCAGGTACAGCCCTCGCACAGCTCGCGAAAGCGGTTTTTTACGATCCGATCCTCCAGCGAGTGAAAGGTGATGACCGCGATCCTTCCGCCGGGGCGTAAAAGCTCAAACAGGTCGTCGAGCGCGGTTTTCAGGACGTCCAGCTCGTGGTTGACCTCGATCCGGATCGCCTGAAAGGTTTTTCGGCAGGGATTTTTTTCCCGCCGCACCTTTAGCGGGACGTTTCTTTTGATAATCTCGGCAAGCTCGCCCGTCGTTTCGATCGGCTTTTCCGTCCGCGCCGAGAGAATGCCCTTTACGATCCCGCGCGCGTATTTTTCCTCGCCGTAATCGAATAGAATCCGTTCGAGCGCCGCGCCGCCGTATTCGTTCACCACGTCGCGGGCGCTCAGCCCCTCCCCGCTCATGCGCATATCGAGCGGCGCGTCCTCGTGAAAAGAAAAGCCGCGCGCGGGGTTGTCGAGCTGATACGAGGAAACGCCGAGATCAAGCAGCGCGCCGTCCAGCCCGTCGATCGAAAGCTCGGAAAGCGCCGCCTTTACCTCGGAAAAGTTCCGGCGGAGAAAAATCGGCGAATAGTCCGAAAGGCGCTTTTTCGCCGCCTCGATCGCTTCCTTGTCCTGATCAAAGCAGAGCAGGACGCCGTTTTCCCCGAGCCGCTTCGCGATCTCGAGGCTGTGTCCCCCTCCGCCCGCCGTACAGTCGGCGTAAACGCCGCCGGGACGGATCGCCAGTCCCTCCACCGAGGGCAGCAGCAAAACCGAACGATGTTGAAATTCCATTTTGTTTCCTTATATGCCAAGCTCCATTGCCGTTTCGGCAAGGGTTCCCGTATTCTGCGCCGCGTTCATCGCGTCCCATTTCGCCTTGTCCCAGATCTCCGCCCTGCCCGAAAGCCCGACGATTACCACGTCGGTTTCGAGTCCCGCGTATTCGCGGAGCGGCGCGGGGATCAGCATTCGACCCTGCTTGTCCGGCTCGATCTCAAAGGCGCTTCCGAATAAGAAGCGCTGGATCTCGGCGGTCTTCGTCTGCGGCATGGCTTGAATCCGCGCGACAAGAGCGCCCCAGTCCTCGGCGGTATATACTTTAATGCACTGCGCGCCGATCGTTTTCGAGATGACAAAGCTTTCGCCGAACGCTTCGCGGAGCTTTACCGGGAAGTTCATTCGTCCCTTCGCGTCGAGCGTGCTTTTAAATTCGCCGCATAAAAAATGTTCGAGCAAGCCTTGTCCCTCCCTTCAAGCACACGGTACAGTACGAGTTTTCAACACTTTCAACTTTTCAACACTTTCCACAGAGGGAAAGTCCGGAAAAAACCCGTGAAACGGTTGAAAACTCGGTGGAAAGTGTTCAAAATTGCCACTTTTCACCTCAAAAGTGGCTAAAATACCACTATGAAGATATTATACTACACCCCGCCGTAAAAATCAAGGGAAAATTTCCACGAAGGCAAGGAAAAATTCGGAAAAATTTTTGTCCTCGAATTGTTTATTATTGACAAAAGCGGGTTCGGATTTTCCCGATTCGTGAAAAATTTTGCATAAAACGCTTGACTTTGACACGGTGTTATGCTTTATACTGGGGCGTGAAGAGACATGTCCGCCGAAAAACGGCTGTTCTCCGAAAAAATAAGAAAAGAGGTACCGAAACATGACGGAAAGCGAAAAATACAGGCGGCAGCTGTCCGAGCTGGGGCTGTGTGAAGGGGACGTTGTTCTGGTTCATTCGTCGATGAAAGCGCTCGGGACAAAGCGCGCGCCCGAGGAGATCATTGACGACATTCAGGCGGTTCTGGGCGGGGAGGGAACGCTGTTAATGCCGGCGCTGACCTATGATAACGTCACGCCCGAAAGCCCCGTGTTCGACAGCGAAACGACCGAGCCGTGCGTCGGTCTGCTGGCGAAAACCTTTTGGAAAATGCCCGATGTACTGCGAAGCGTGAACCCGACCCATTCGGTATGCGCCCGCGGAAAGCTCGCGCGCCGTCTTACGGTCGGGCATATCATGGACAATACGGCAGTCGGTCCGCATTCTCCGTTTATGCTGCTGCCCTGCTCGCGGCGGCGCTTACGAAAATGTGCGCCGAGCCGTATGCTTTCGTGACCGATATTTCCGCTTATCTTTAAAGTATAATTTCAACATAAAGAAATGTGCGATTCGGACAGTTTTTCCGCAAACCGTCCGAATCGCACAGATTTTATATTTATGATGGGCTGCCAAAAGCAATACTGCCTTTCGCTTCCTTTCGGCGTCGAAAGGAAGCAGGGGGTATGGGGGACGGAGTCCCCCAAAGATCGAAATCCTCTCTTTTTTTCAATTCCCGTTCACGAGCCGCTCCGCGAGCTCATCCATCAGCACCAGCGCGCCCGTTTTTACCGCGCGGCTCTTGAAGATACCGCGATCCGCCGCCTCCGCCGCCTTTTTCGCGAGAGAAAGCGCCTCGCGCGGGTTTTTCTCCGCCTTCGCGAGCTCCAGAACGCTGTGCGCGTAGACGGCGTTCGCCTCGTCGAAAATAACGCTTTCGGGGACGGTATACCGCTCCGCCGTCTCCGCCGCGTCGGCGTAATCTCCCCGCTTATACGCGTTTTTCATGCGGAGCAGCGCCGCGAAATCCGCGCTCGAGGAATTCTCACTGTCGTCGCAGGTCTCCAGCTCGTCGGGGAGGAGGTAATTCACCGGAAGCTGAAGCACCTTCGCGAGATAGGTCAGGGTTTTTACCGAGGGATTCGCCGTCCCGCTCTCGATCTGGCTCAGCATATTGCGCGTAATGAAATCGCCCACCACGTCCGCCTGCGTCATTTTCCGCGCGAGGCGGGCTTCCTTGATTCTTTTTCCAAGCTCTGTCGAATTCATATCCGCCGCTCCTTTCTCTTATATATGGTGTTTGGATCGTTTTCAAAATTCCGTAAATGTGATTTACTTTTATTTTACAACGTTTCCTCGGAAAAAGCAAGAGGTTTTTCAAAAATTTTTCGTGAAAATACCGATTTTGGCGTTCTGCACAAAACAAGACAAGCAGAATAATGCAATATCACGATTTTAAAAATCGGGGCGAATTTCGGCTGAAAAGGTATTGACAACGGGATAAAATCTGATATAATTGTAGTAAATGGTATTTACATAATTCCGGGCGAACCCGGGAGTATGATCAGAAAGGGTGAATTTTATGGAATGGTTTTCGGAATGGTGGGGCGGCATGGACGTTTTTATGCAGGTTTTATACTGTATCTCGATCCCCTCGACGCTGATTCTCGTGATCCAGACCATTTTGATTATCGCGGGCTTCGGCGACGGCGGTCCGGACGTAAACGTTTCGGATACCTCGGGCTTTGAGCTTTCGGACGGAAATGTGGATTTCGGCGACGCGGGCGACCTCGGGGATCTTTCCTCGGCGGACGGCGCGGGGAATCCCGCCGATATGGGCGCCATGCACCTCTTTACGTTTCAGGGGATCGTCACGTTCCTGTGCGTTTTCTCCTGGTCGGGGATCGTCGCCTATATGGCGAGCGGGAATCTTCTCCTCTCGTTTTTCGTCGGATTTGTGCTCGGCGGGGCGGCGATGTTCGGGGTCGCGAAGCTGATTCAGGTTTCCGCGAAGCTCGCGCAGAGCGGAAATATTGTCGTAAAGAATTACCTCGGCGAGACGGGAACGGTCTATATCCCGATCCCGGCGTTGGGCGTCGGGCGCGGGAAGGTCAATATCCAGCTCGGCGAGCGGTACGTGGAGTTTGACGCGGTGACCGACGGGGACGAGACGCTCTCCGACGGGACGGCGGTTCGGGTCGTCGATATCCGCGCGGAAAATACGCTGGTCGTTGAGAAGGTATGACGGGGAGCGGGGGAAGAACGTGAAAAATAAGATTCATGAAGAGGAAATAACCGGTATTCTTTTTTTGATCGCTGCCGTCTGTTTTTATATCTCCGCGATCATGGGCTTTATCGGTACGGACGGAGGCAGCGGGGTTACTAATCTGTGCTTGGGTTCGGCGTTTCTTTGCCTATCGTTCATGCACCTGAGCAAGGGCAGGGATAAAGACGAAAAAAATCGGTAGCACCGATCCGAAAAAGGAGGATTCGCGATGGACACCTTAGACGCCGCATATATGGTCTCAATTTTGCTGATCTTATTGGGCGGGGCGGCTTGTATCGCCATTTTCGGCAGCAGGGAAAAGACGAAGCGCGACCGGTACGCGAATTCCTACCGTTTTAAAAAGCGGGACGGAGAGGTCGTCCGCGCCAAGGGGAAGCCGAGCCTTTTCGAGCGGAAAAGCCGGTACTGGTACCTCGAAAAAGAGCCGTTTTCCGCGGACGCGAGCGCCGAGCAGGTCACGGGCGCGGACGGAAACCGGTATAAGGCGCTCGCGCTCTTTACGCTCTACGCGCCGGACGAAACGGCTTCGCTCGCGGCGGAAAGCTTTTTCGGGCTTTCGGCGGAGGAAATTTCAGATATGCTTGCCGATCCGCTCGATTCGGCGCTTCGCTCCCTGATCGGGGAATACGACGGGACGGCGGATTTTAAGGCGCTTGCGGCGGAATTCCGAAAAAAAGCCGACGAGACGATTGCGATGTTCGGTGTGTCGGTATTCGGCGTGAACGAAATCCGCATTGTTGGTGAAAGCCGGTAAATAAGGAAAAAAGTCTTTGACTTTTATAAATTTATAGGAGGAATTTACTATGCCAAACGAAATTGAAGGAACGCTCCTGATCGTGATCTGTATTGCGGTCGTGGTGGTGTTCGCGCTCGTCGCGGGGATTCTTTCGCGCTATCGGAAGTGCCCCTCGGACAAGATCCTTGTCATTTATGGTAAGGTCGGGAGCGATAAGAGCGGACAGGCGCGGAGCGCGCGGTGTATTCACGGCGGCGCGGCGTTTATCGTACCGATCATTCAGTCCTACCAGTATATGGATCTGACGCCGATCTCGATCAACGTCGATCTGCGCAACGCGCTTTCCAAGCAGAATATCCGCGTAGACGTACCCTCGAGCTTTACGGTCGGGATCTCGACCGAGCCGGGCGTGATGCAGAACGCGGCGGAACGGCTGCTCGGGCTTCGGCTTCAGCAGATTCAGGAGCTTGCGAAGGACATTATCTTCGGTCAGCTCCGTCTCGTCATTGCGACGATGGACATCGAGGAGATCAACACCGACCGCGACAAGTTCCTGATCGCGGTATCGAACAACGTAGAGATCGAGCTTCGGAAGATCGGCTTACGGCTCATCAACGTAAACGTAACCGATATTCGCGACGAATCGGGCTATATCGAGGCGCTCGGTAAGGAAGCGGCGGCGAAGGCGATCAACGACGCGAAGAAATCCGTTGCCGAAAAGGACAGAGACGGCGCGATCGGCGAAGCGAACGCGAAGCGCGATCAGCGCGTACAGGTCGCGGCGGCGAACGCGAGCGCGATCGAGGGTGAAAACGCGGCGAAGGTAGAGGTCGCGCAGTCGGAGGCGAACCGTCGGTTCCGCGAGGCGGAGGCGAACGCGAAGGCGGAGAACGACGCGAAGATCGCGGTCGCGCAGACGGGCAGAGACGGTGAGATCGGTCAGGCGGACGCGATGCGCGAGCAGAGAATCCGCGTCGCGGCGGCAAACGCGGCGGCGGTCGAGGGCGAAAACAATTCCCGCGTCGCGATCGCGCAGTCGGACGCTTCGAGACGCGAGCGGGAGGCGGAGGCGTTAAAGCTTGCGACCTCGGCGGAAGCGGTTCAGGCGGCAAAGGCGAAGGAAGAAGCCTACGCCGCGCAGAAGGTCGCCGAAAGCGAGCGTGCCGAGCTTGAAATGGCGACGCAGAAGGCGGATATTATCGTAAAGGCGCAGATCGCGAAGGAACAGGCGCAGATCGCCGCGGAAGCGGAAGCGGAAGTCCTCCGCCGCAAGGCAAAGGGTGAGGCGGACGCGATCTTCGCGAAAATGGAAGCGCAGGCGAACGGTGCGCGCGAAATCCTCCAAAAGCAGGCGGACGGTATGCGCGAGCTCGTTTCCTCGGCGGGAAGCGCGGACGGCGCCGTAAAGCTGATGATCGCGGATAAGATGGAAGAGCTGATGCGGATTCAGGTTGACGCGATCAAGAATATCAAGATTGATAAGATTACGGTCTGGGATAACGGCACGGGCGCGGACGGAAAGAACTCCACCGCCGATTTTATCAGCGGGATCATGAAGTCGATCCCCCCGATGAACGAGCTGTTTAAGCAGGCGGGCATGGATCTCCCGAACTATCTCGGCACCGAGCTCGGCGAAAGCGCGCCTTCCGCACCGGAAGGAATGCCGGAGCCTCCCGCGCCGATCCTGTAATGGATTTTAAAATTTTTTCCGATTTCGGCAGTGCGAAGCATTGCCGAAATTCGGCGTTTCCGGAGGAAAGGGAAAGGCTATGATTATCGACCCGAAGCTGGAGCGAATGTTCCGCCAATGCCACGAGCATAAAAAGCAGCTGGATAAAAAGCGCAGAATGGTGCGCGCGGCGATGTTCTGCCCGCCCGTGCTGATCGCGCTGGGGTGTTTCGTGACGATGCTGCTTCAGGTCTGGAGCGGCTTGTTTCAGACGGTGGCGGGAATGAGCGCCGGTCCGAATATTCCGGTGCTGGCGTTTTTCGCGGCGATTCTGCTCGGACTGTTTGCCGCGGGGGAGACCCTACTCGAAAATCCGCTTCTGATCGAGGTTTCCGCTAAGTTTTATACGATTGCCGCGATCGTCTGCACGGGGCTGTCGGCGGTGTCGATCACGCTTGGGACGGCGAGCGGACTGCTGCTGCTGGGACTGGCGTTATACTGCGTGACCGCTTTATTTCTGAACATGGTCTTTAAGCGGCTGTATCATGAAAATGAAATGCTGAAGCCGCTGAAGGGTTATCCGCATTTTGATCCCCTGCTCATGAGCGAGAAGGAGCTTCGCGAGGAGAGTACGCCCGACCGAAAGCCGCTCGAGGAGCTGACTCCCGACGAACGGCTCATGCGGGAGCGGGATATGAATCTGTAATTTTTTTTATGACAGGAGCCGCGCGCGGGCGGTTTTTTCCTCTCCCGTTTTGCTTTTCCGCGGTCAACCAAACCTCCGATTTCGCATACAATGGAATCGGAGGTGTTTTTTATGAACTGTAACGCTGCGGAGGCGTACCGCTGCCGCTATGAGGCGATTTTAAACGAAATGATCGGGAAAATGACGAACGCGTGCCTGAATGACAGCCTTTCGCATAATTTCATTGTCCGCATGATCCCGCACCATGAGGCGGCGATCGAAAGGTCGCGGAATATCCTTTGCTACACGAGGTTCGAGCCGCTCAGGGAGATCGCGGAGGGCATTATTTCCGAGCAGACGCAGAGCATTGCGCAGATGAAAAAGGCACTGCCGGCGTGCGAAGAGTGTCGGAATACCGAGCAGGAGCGCTACCGGTACGAATGCGAGTACCGCCGGATCACCGAGACGATGTTCCGGGAAATGCGGGAAGCCTGTACCAACGCGAATCTCAACGCGAGCTTTATGCGCGAGATGATCCCGCACCATATCGGCGCGATCCGTATGTCGCGAAGCCTGCTGCGCTGCCCGATCTGCGGGGAGCTGGTTCCCATTCTCGAGGCGATTATCGCTTCGCAGGAAAAGGGCGTGTGTGAAATGCGAAGGCTGCTCGAATGCTGCGAGGGGTGAATTTTTGAGAGATTTTTAGAGATAAAAAACAGACTGTCGATAAAGAATAAAAGGAGGAAAAATAGCAAGGGGTTGCACCGTGGCAAGCGCTTTGATTTGCGCCGCGTCCGTGCGGCGCTTGGGGACGCTTGCCCTGCGACTTCCTGTCGCACCCCCGAACACCCGCAAGCCTTTGAAAAGGCTTGAGCGAAACTTTTCATATTTGCTTTTTCGTAATTTTAAAAATAAAAAATCTGTGATCTTAGACAAGCTTGCGGAAAAATTGTCTAATATTACAGATTTTTTTGAAATTCCGAAAAATCACAGCGCCAGCGTCGCCTGCGCGTTCAGTCCGCCGTCCGCGATATTTCCCGCCAGATACTCGTAATATGCCTGACTTCCGATCATCGCCGCGTTGTCGCCGCAAAGCGCGATCGGCGGAACATAAAGGCGGATTCCGTATCTTTCACAGCGTTCGCCGAGCATATTCCGGAGCGCGGAATTCGCCGCGACGCCGCCCGCGAGAACGGCGGTTTTTTCCCCGCCGTCCCGCGCCGCCTGCACAAAACGGGAGGAAAGAATATCCGCGACCGTATACTGAAACGAAGCGGCAAGGCTCGGAATGTCGAGCGGTTCGCCGCGCTGTCCGGCGTTATGAACGAGGTTGATGACGTTCGTTTTCAGCCCCGAAAAACTGAAATCATACGGATTCTGCGTTTTCGGGCGGGGAAGGCGGTATTTTTTCGGATCGCCGCCCTTAGCCGCGCGGTCGATCTCGACCCCGCCGGGATAGGGGAAGCCCATTGCCCGCGCCGCCTTGTCGAACGCTTCTCCCGCCGCGTCGTCGAGCGTCCGCCCGATCGTTTCAAAGCGGGTGTAATCGTGTACGCGAATGATGTGCGAATGCCCGCCCGACACGACGAGACAAAGGTACGGGGGCTTCAGGTCGGGGTGCGCGAGATAGTTTGCGGCGATATGCCCCTTGATGTGGTGGACGGGGATCAGCGGCTTTTCCGCCGCGAGCGAAAGCCCCTTCGCGAAATTCACGCCGACGAGAAGCGCGCCGATCAGCCCCGGCGCGAACGTGACCGCGACCGCGTCCGTCCCGGCGAGCGTAACTTGCGCTTTCGAGAGCGCCTCGTCCACGACCGCCGTAATGCTTTCGCAGTGGCGGCGGCTCGCGATCTCGGGGACGACCCCGCCGTAAAGCCGATGCTCCTCGATCTGAGTCGCGACGACGCTTGAGAGAATGCTCCGTCCGTCCTCGACGACCGCCGCCGCCGTTTCGTCGCAGGAGCTTTCGATCGCTAAAATTTTCATGATATGCTTCCTTTTAAGTGCAGTAGATTTTCTCCCGCCTTACTTCCCTCCGGCGGTTTTCCAGATCCACCGGTAGTCGTACAGATACGTGATCCCCGAAACAACCGTCAGAACGGCGCAAAGGATCATCAGTACATCGCTGATCGGCTGTGTATAGGGAATCGCCGTTCCGAAATCCGCGAAAACGTGAAGGAGAAGAATGGCGCAGATCGCGACCATGGTCGAGGCGGTCTTGAGCTTTCCCCAGATATTCGCCGCGATCACGGTCTTTTCCTTGCTGCCCGCCGCGACGAGACGGATTCCCGAAACGAGGAATTCCCGCGCGAGAATGACCCAGACGAGCCACGCGGACGTATACCCCAGCTCGACCATGCAGACGAGCGCCGCCGCGACAAGGATTTTATCCGCGAGCGGGTCGAGGAACTTCCCGAAATCGGTGATCTGGTTGTATTTCCGCGCGATCTTTCCGTCGAGCATATCGGTAACGCTCGCGAGGGCGAACAGAATAAGCGCGGCGAGATGCTGTGAAAAACTCATCGCCGCCACAAAAAACGGAACGAGAATGACGCGGAAGAGGGTCAGCTTGTTGGCTAAATTCATTTGGGAACACTCCTTTCGGAACGCTTAGCGCTTTTATTCCGCTGCTTCTCCGAGCAGGTTGTTGTCCATCGCGTCGGTGATCCGAACGGGGAGGAACTGCCCGACCGCGAGCTTATCCGCCGACGTAAAATAGATCATGCCGTCGATCTCGGGCGCCATGCTTTCGTCCCGTCCGAAAAACATCTCGGAATAGCGGTCATAGCCCTCGACGACGACCTCGGTCACGCTCCCGATCCGTGCCGCGCAGTCGTCGGCGGAGCGAATGTCCTGCTGCTCCATGAGAATATCGGCGCGGTGCTCCTTTTCCGCATCGGGAACCTGATTCGGAAAATCGGCGGCGGGTGTTCCCTCCTCTGCGGAGTAGGCGAAGCAGCCGAGCCGCTCGAACCGTATGTCGTTCGCAAATTCGGCAAGCTCGGTAAACTGCGCTTCGGTTTCCCCGGGGAAACCGACCATGAGCGTCGTCCGGAGCGTCAGTCCCGGAATTCTTTCGCGGAGCTTGGCGATCAACGCGGTCAGGCTTTCCCGATCGCCCGAGCGGTTCATTTCACGAAGAATCTCTCCGTTGCAGTGCTGGAGCGGGAGATCAATGTATTTGCAGATTTTTTCTTCGTTCGCGATCGTTTCGATCAGCTCGTCCGTGACCCGTTCGGGGTAGCAGTATAAAAGGCGAATCCACTTCACGTCCAGCGCGCACAGCTTTTTCAGCAGCTCGGGGAGTGCGGGACGGCGGTATAGGTCCTCTCCGTAGCGGGTGGTATCCTGCGCCACGAGGATCAGCTCCTTTACCCCGTCCTTTACCAGCTTTTCCGCCTCGGCAAGAATCTTTTCCATCGGGCGGCTGCGGAAATGCCCGCGAATCTGTGGGATCGCGCAATAGGTACAGCAATTGTCGCACCCGTCCGCGATCCGAAGGTAGGCGGTATGCGGGAGGGTGGACTGGAGCCGTTCGCCCTCCATGCTGTGGTTTTCGAGCTGTCCGAAATCGACGATCCGTTCGCCGTCCATGACGCGGCGGATCACCTCGGTGATCCGGACGTTCTCGCTTAATCCGAGAATGCCGTCCAGCTCGGGGAATTCCTCGTCCATCTGTTCGCGGTAGCGCTGCGCAAGGCAGCCCGTGACGATGATCTTCTTATTGATCCCGTCGTTCTTGCGGCTTACCGCCTCTAGAATTTCCTCGATCGCTTCTTCCTTGGCGCTCTGGATAAAGCCGCAGGTATTGATGATGACCACGTCGGCAAGCCCCGCCTCGGGAACGAGCCGAAAGCCCGCCTCCCGGATCCTCGCGAGCATCAGCTCCGCGTCGCACTGGTTTTTCGGGCAGCCGAGCGATACCACGCCGACCTTGATCGATTCCGACATATCTGAATCCTTTCTTTTGAAAATGATAAGAGAAATAAAAGAAAAATATTTTATTTCGGGGACTCCGTCCCCGATCCCCTGCTTCCTTTTGCAGCCAAAAGGAAGCGAAAAGCAATATTGCTTTATACAGAAAAAAATAAAATCGTGACTCTTTGATTTTATTTGTATTTTCCGCGAAATAGCCGGATATTGAGAACTTGTTATGCTGTCAAAAATCCGGCGGATAAATACAAAAGTTTCGGTCAAGCCTTTTCAAAGGCTTGCAGGGGTTTGGGGACAGCGTCCCCAATCATAAAATTTTTCTTAAAAATCTTCGTCCATTCGTTCGCGAACGAGCGAGATCGCCGACTGAATTTCTCCGTAGCCGTAGCCGCGGCGCGCGAGAGCGGCAATGACCTTCTGGGTTTCTTTCCGCCCCTCCAAGCCTTCGCCGAACAGCCGGTCGAGGTATTTTTTCTCGATCAGCCCGGCAAGCTCCTCCGTGATCTCGTCCGCCGAATAAAGCGAAAGCGCTTCCTCGATTGTTTCGCGCTCCAATCCCTTTTGCGCGAGCATAAGCGCGGCGCGGCGCTTTCCGTATTTTCTTCCCTCTATGTACTGCCGCGCAAGCCGCTTCGCGTAGCGCTCGTCGTCGAGATAGCCGTATTCGCACATCTGCGCGACCGCCTTTTCACAGCTTTCCGCGCTGTAATGCTCGCGGAGCTTGTCATAAAGGGCGCGGCGGCTGTAATCCTTTCCGCCGAGGAGGTACATCGCCCGCTTTTTCGCGGTCTCAAGCTCGCTCATCTTCCGACCGGTCCTTTCCGGGTTCCTTGGAACACCGTTATCATCTTTCTTTAGCTTGATGGCGCTTCGGGAAAGCCTTCATAGCCATCGAAGCCCAGTAAATATACCGCCATTGCAGCAGCCTGTTCAGTCGAAGGCGCATCCTGCTTCCTCGCAAGCGCTTCTAATTCTTCCGCTGCCGTGTCATGCGGAACAACAGCGCTTCCGAACGCCGCAACTGCTTTTTGGATCGCTTCGGGCAGCGCCATGCACATTTGATAAAAAGCGTCGCTCTGTCCCGTAACGATAGAATAAAACCGATCGAGACTCACGCGACGTATCAGCTTGTGACCAACCTTGTCGCCGTTTATCGTAGTCTCCCATTTTATATTTTGCGACCGCTTGGCGATTGCTTCCACCAGAAAACAGGCGCAGTCGTCATTTTTTAAAAGCTGATCCTGCATTTTTATGAAGGTTCTTCCGGCGGAAGCGGAATTCATGGTGTTGTGCTTGTTTTTCATTTCGACGTAAACGGTATGAACCATGCTTCCGCCGGGCAAAAGAACCCCGTCCGGATTTTCATAGATCACGTCCCAGCCGCCCTCCTTCCCGTTTTCGGGAACGCGGCAATTTTTGATATACGCGAAAATCCTTTGATGAAAATAGCCAATGTCATTATTATTGGATTTATCCCGTTGCCTGAATATTTCGTTTCCGATGATCTCCTTCCAAGAGGAACGATAAACCGTTTTATCGAAGATCAGCTTGATCGGATCAACGATATTCTTGTTCAATCGTTTCAAATCGTAGGATTCCAGCTTTTCCCCGTACTTCTCAATGGTTGCGCTGATATGCTTCATAAAATCGTCTTCGCTGATAAAGGTTAAATTCCACATAGCGCCTCCTTAATTTTAAGTGCAATATCATAGGCAAGATTCACGGGAACAGCATTTCCGATCTGTTTATACATGGAACCGATCCCTCCGCAGAATTCCCATTCGTCGGGAAAACTCTGGCACCGCGCGTTTTCCCGAACCGTAAACGGACGCGCTTCCATCGGGTGACATCGGTCGGTCTGCTTTTGGCTCGGCGAGGTCAGAACCGTGAGCGAGGGTTCGTCCAGACTGAGCCTTCGCAGGATCCCCGTTCTGCCTCCCTCCATGTACCAGCAGCTTTTCATGTATTCCTTCGCAATTCTTTCGTCAATATCCTTCCAATATCCTCCCGGCGGAACCAGTTCAAAAATCCGACGTTTATATTCGGAGTAAGCTGCGCCCTCGCTTTTGGGGCAATCGAGAAGGATGTCCCTCAAGACGGGCTTATATCGATGCGGGGTCGGGAAACCGCACTGCGTTTCGGCGGACAAGTCCTTGCGTATGCCGATGAGGATCAGACGTTCTCTTTTTTGCGCCACACCGTAATCCCATGCGTTCAAAACCTTTTTCTGAACAACATATCCCGTCTGCTCGAAAATATTCGTGATCGTTTGATAAGTTCTGCCTTTGTCGTGCGTTAAAAGTCCTCTTACGTTTTCAAAGAGAAAAATTTTCGGCTGTAATTGTTCCAAAAATTTAGCGTAATGATAAAAAAGCGTACCCCGCGCGTCCTCAAGACCCAAGCGTTTCCCCGCATATGAAAAGGATTGACAAGGCGCGCCGCCCGAAAGCAGGTCAAGCTCCCCTTTTTTTATACCGAAATATTTTGTCAAATCCCGGCAGGAAATGTTCGCAATATCATCGTTGATGACACGCCATGCGGGTCTGTTTCGGCGAAGCGTATCCGAAGCGTCCTTGTCGATCTCAACCAGCCCGATCGTATCAAAGCCCGCTTTTTCAATGCCGAGCGCAAGTCCTCCCGCACCCGCGAACAGTTCGATCGAACGGTATTTTTTTTGTTCCGTCATCTCGTGAGACACACTCCTTTTGCTCTCCCGTTCAGAATGAATCCTCCCCGCTGATCTCGTCAATGGAAAATTCCTCGAAATCGTCGTCCGCGTCCACGATCACGCTCTTCTTCGGCTTCGCCTTTTTCGCGCCCGATTTTGCGGCGGCCTTTTTCTTGGATTCAAGCTCCGCCGCCTCCGTAAAGCTCATTTCCTCGGTCGGTACGGCAGACGCGCTTTCCGCTGCCGCCGTCTCGTCGTCATCGTCGGAGGAGGAATAGTCGATCTGCTGCGCGTTTTCCATGATCTTTTTTTCAAGCTCCGCCTGAATATCGGGATTTTCGCCGATGAACTTCTTCGCGTTTTCCCGTCCCTGACCGATCCGCATATCGTTATAGCTGAACCAGGCACCCGATTTTTTCACGAAGCCGAGCTCGACCGCGTAGTCGAGAATCTCGCCGAGCCGCGAAATGCCGTGCCCGTAGATCATGTCGAATTCGCAGCTCTTGAACGGCGGCGCGACCTTATTCTTGATGACCTTGATCTTTGTGCGGTTCCCGATCGCTTCGCTCCCGTCCTTGATCGGCTCGCCCTTGCGCACCTCGATCCGCACCGAGGAATAGAACTTGAGCGCCCGCCCGCCGGGGGTCGTCTCGGGACTTCCGAACATGACGCCGATCTTTTCGCGAAGCTGGTTGATAAAGACCGCGACGGTGTTCGATTTTGAAATGACGGCGGTAAGCCGCTTCATCGCCGCGGACATCAGTCTCGCCTGTACGCCGACGAAGCTGTCGCCCATTTCGCCCTCGATTTCCGCGCGGGTAACGATCGCCGCGACCGAGTCGAGCACGATAATGTCGATCGCGCCCGAGCGCACGAGCGCTTCCATAATGTCGAGCGCCTGCTCGCCGGTATCGGGCTGAGAAACGAGCAGCTGGTCAATATCCACGCCGAGCGCCTTCGCGTAAACGGGGTCGAGCGCGTGCTCGACGTCGACGAACGCCGCGATCCCGCCGCGCTTCTGCGTTTCGGCGATCGCGTGGAGCGTTACGGTCGTTTTGCCGCCCGATTCGGGTCCGAAGATTTCGACGATCCGCCCCTTCGGAAGCCCCCCGATCCCAAGCGCCATGTCCAGCCCGATCGAGCCCGTCGGGATCGACTCGATATTCAGCGCGGTCTTTTCGCCCATTCTCATGACCGAGCCCGCGCCGAACTGCTTTTCGATATGCGCGATCGCCGCGTCGAGCGCCTTTTTCTTCTCTTCCGGCGTCGTCGGTTTTTCGAGCGTTTTTTTCGGTCCGTTATTTTTTGCCATATTTCAGATCTTCCTTTCCGCGGGCTGTCCCGTTGTTTTATTTTTGGCAGGGGATTTCCGGGGCGCCCGCGGGGAGGCGGGCGCGGTTCACAGCAGCCGTCTGCGGCAAACCGCAATGCCCTGAAGCAATCACATTTCCCTTACCCGAATACGATTTTATCACATTCTCTGTCCGATAATCGGGACATTAAAGCGTAAGCGAACCCATATTCTGTTCTCTGCGCCAATCGACGTATTCCTCATACGTTCCGATTTTATCGAAGCAGCCCGTTTTCCGAAGCTCGATGATCCGGTTCGCGACGGTCTGGACGATTTCGTGGTCGTGCGAGGCGAAGAGAACATTTCCCTTAAAGTCGCGAAGCCCGTTGTTGACGGCGGTAATGCTTTCGAGGTCGAGGTGGTTCGTCGGGCGGTCGAGGATCAGCACGTTCGACTGGAACAGCATCATGCGGGAGAACATACAGCGTACCCGCTCGCCGCCCGAAAGGACGTTGACCGCCTTATAAATATCGTCGCCCGAGAAGAGCATTCTCCCGAGGAAGCCGCGCAGGTAGGTCTCGGCGGCGTCGCTCGAGTACTGGCGGATCCAGTCGAGAATGGACATGGAGCAGCCGTTGAAAAAGTGGTCGGAGTCGATCGGGAAATAGCTGGTCGAGATCGTGCTTCCCCATTTATAGCTGCCCGCGTCCGGCTCAAGCTCGCCCACGAGGATCCGGAAGAGAGTTGTTACCGCGAGCTCGCTCTCGCCGAGAAAGGCGATCTTATCCCCCTTCCCGACGGTAAAGGAAACGTCGTCGAGCAGCTTTTCGCCGTCGATCGTTTTCGTAAGCCCGCTGACCTGTAAAATATCCTTTCCCGCCTCGCGGTCCATCTCAAAGCCGATAAACGGATAGCGGCGGCTCGACGCGGGCATTTCCTCGACGGTAAGCTTATCGAGAAGCTTGCGGCGGGAGGTCGCCTGCTTCGACTTCGATTTATTCGCGGAGAACCGCTGGATAAAGGTCTGAAGCTCCTTGATCTTCTCCTCGTTCTTCTTGTTCTGCTGCTTCATCATGCGCTGGATCAGCTGGGAGGATTCGTACCAGAACTCATAGTTCCCGACGTACATCTTGATCTTTCCGTAGTCGATGTCCACGGTATGGGTGCAGACGTTGTTTAAGAAGTGGCGGTCGTGCGATACCACGATCACGGTGCCGAAATATTCCGCGAGAAAATCCTCGAGCCACGCGACCGCGTCGATGTCGAGGTGGTTGGTCGGCTCGTCCATTAAAATAATATCGGGATTTCCGAAAAGCGCCTGCGCAAGAAGAACCTTTACCTTTTCGTTACCCGCGAGGGAGCTCATATTGCTGTACAAAAGCCCCTCGTCAAGCCCCAGCCCCTGAATGAGCTTCGCCGCGTCGCTTTCCGCTTCCCAGCCGCCGAGCTCGGCGAATTCGCCCTCCAGCTCGCTCGCGCGGTTCCCGTCCTCCTCGGAAAAGTCCTCCTTTTCGTAAAGGGCGTCCTTTTCCTTCATGACCTCGTACAGCCGCTTGTTGCCCATAATTACGGTTTCCTGCACGGTATATTCGTCGAAGGCGAAGTGATCCTGCCGCAGAACGGACATTCTGAGGTTTTTGGGGATCGTGACGCTTCCCGTCGTGGGTTCAAGCTCGCCGTTCAGGATCTTTAAGAAGGTCGACTTCCCCGCGCCGTTCGCGCCGATCACGCCGTAGCAATTCCCCTCGGTAAAAAGCAGATCGACGTCCTTAAAAAGCGTCGTTCCGCCGAACTGTAAGCTGACATTGGATACTGTTATCATGATGGCTCCTTTTTTTGAAACAATTTATACCATAATAGTATACCATATTTAACGAAGCATTGCAAACAAATTTTTTCACAAAAGCGAGAACGGAAAAGGGTTCGCTTTTGTGAAACCCGCAAAAAAGAAGCCCCGGAGACGGGTTTTCCGTCTTCGGGGCAGCGTTCTGTGTGTATTTTTCCGCCGGAAAGCGGGTTTTACCGAAGCTTATTCGGCATCGTCCTCGGCTACGAGTACGAACATTCCGAGTTCGTCCAGCTCAACCTCGTATCCGTCGTCGGTCAGCGTACCTTCAACCAGTTCGGCAACCAGTTCGCCGTCCACCTCGACCAGACGGTAAAGCTTAAACTGCTTCCCCTTCTGTCCCTTGGGGATTTCGATCGTAACGGTGATCTTTCCGTCAAAGCTCTTCGACAAGTCCATCTTTCCGAGCTTCATCGACAGATCGACAACGTTCATATTCGCAACAGGGGTTTTAAGTACCTTGGAAACCGCCGCTTCCGCAGCCTTTACGGTTTCGGGGTTAAAGATCTCCTTCGCGCCGAGCGTAACCTCGGACATATCGATCGCCTTGCCGTCCTTGTCCTTCAGTTCGCCGGAGGGCGCAGCGACAACGTTCTTTACCTTATTTTTCGAGGGAACCTTCGCCGCCGCTTCGGCGTCGTCAACCTTAACCTTTACTTCGATCGGCGCGGCTTCTTCCTCTTCGGGCTCTGCGGTCGTCTTTGCGGTCGTCTTTATGATCACGCTCGGCGCCGTAGCGGGAGGATAAGTTGCCTCGGGAGTCTGTACGGGTGTGGAAGTATCCTCGGGCTTGGAAGTCTCTTCCGGAGTTGAGGATTCCGCGGGCTTGGTGGTGTCTGCGAAAGAACTTGTCGTGTCGGATTCCGCGGGCTTGGTGGTGTCTGCGGAAGAGCTCGTCGCGCCGGATTCTGTGGGTTGAGAAGTTTCTTCCGAGGAAGCGGTCGTTACTTCCGGCTTATCCTCGCCCGACTCTCCGACCGACGGGTTATTCCCGCCCGGATTTCCGGTTGACGGATTATCCGTACCTGAGTTTCCGACTGTTTCGTTCGCCGCAGAAACCGCACCGAATCCGATCGAGGATCTCATCAGCTCGCCGGAGGAGACAGTCAGTGCGACAAACGCCGCGACAAAAGCCGCAAGTACCTTTTTCTCTTTCATAACGATTTTCCTTTCATTGATACCGGAGATTTCACTCCGTTTTTTCGCCGCCGCCAAGGCGCGTAATCCTTCCGGGTTTATGCCGATTCCCCCTTTGCGGCAACCGTTAATAGTATATCATACCCTTATACGGGTGTCAATATTTAGCCGATCTTTTTGTTAAAATTAACAAAAACCATACCGGAACAGCTTGTCCGTATGTCTTGCTTTTTGCGGGCAGTCTGTTCTTATCGACCGCGGCGTTTCGAGAATGCCGTGAAAGCCGCGCCCGAGATCAGGAATCCGAATATCATCGCCGCGTTTACGGGAACGCCCGTACCGGGGTTTTCGTCGCGCGCGATCTCCTCCGGGGTTACGATCGGAGAGCTTTCCTCCGCGTCGTTTCCGTCCGTATCGTCCTTCGAGAAGGTGTCGTCATAGCCGTCGTCCTCGGGCTCGTTGTCCTCGCCGTCTTCCTCATCGTCATCGCCGTCATTTTCGTCCGTGTCCGCGTCAACGTCGCCTTCCTCGTCCGCTTCGTCCGGCTCGGGCTTTTCCGGTTCCTCGTCCTTCGGATCGTCGGAATCGCTTTCCTTGTCCGTGTTTTCGGTATCAGTCGTTTCCGTCGGAGCGGAAGGATTCGTCACGGGTCTCGATCCGGAGGGAGCGCCGCCCGAAAGGGAAGCCGTTTCGAGAACCGCGCCGCAGACGGTGCAGTCGCGGTGGCGGTAGCCCGCCGCCGAATTTACGATCCATTCTCCCGCCGTATGCGCGGAGATTTCGGATTTTTCGCCGCAGGAGCATTCATGCCAGTGCGAATTACCGTCGGATTTCCATTCGCCGGGGAAGGTGTGGGTGTGAATATCGTCTGTTTTTCCGAGTATGTCCGTATCAAATATTCCGTCATTATTTGTGTCAACAAAAATTGCTTCTTTGCTTTTTAATTCTCCGACAACAAAATGGTCATATTCGGCAGGAACAGTATAATTTTCGGTTTCAAGGTCGTGATAGAAGGTAACAACCGTATCGGCTGTATGGTTAAGGTTTATTTCTACGCCGTTATCCGTATATTCACAAATAACGTCGCCGTTTGCCGTACCCGAAATATCAAACATATTATAGGGCATTTTTTCCGCAGAAACGGTCAGTTCATAATTACCCGACGCGTTGATCAGCTTTACGCCTTCCTCGGCTGAAACGATTGTTTTTTCGGCATGATCGGATTTTACTGCAAAAAACATATCGTCATTCACGACATCATAATCAAGAATACCGTCCGGAGAAGAAATTTCATAATAATTTTCGGGAGGAAGAATGATTACCATATTGGAAGAGTTTTCTCCGTTTGCTAAATAGTAAATTGCTCCCGGCTTGAGTTGCTGTATCCTGTTTTTTATATCTATGTAACGTTTTGATCGTATTTTTGTTTGTGAATTAATTTCAAAATTTCGGATTTCTTCGGACGTGAAGAATTGTATTTTTGTTATTTTAACATTATTGCGATACACTCCATCATTTTGGATAACTATTTTGTCTGTAAGAGGAAATGTGTAATTTGGATCATAAATGTATAACTCTGTTTCGGTGGAAACACTTTCTTTTCCGCCGATAACTACAACAGCATGTCCGGTTTCCTGTCCTTCCTCGGTATATCTCATAAGGAATATATCATCAATACTGTCGATGGATTTTGCTTTATTTAAAATTTCAAGCATTTTATCTTTTTCTGAACTTATTGTATCCCACTGATACCAGTCTTGAATGATATGAAAGAAGTTAATATCATCACGAGAACCACCCGGTATATTTATCGTAGGTGAAATAATAGATTTTTTAGGAATATCATAACTGCCTATGCTGTTGTCTGCATTAAACATGCCTTTGTTTACTAACATCATAACAGCGCTCATACCCCAACAGGAACCATTCCATTCTTGTTCTGAAACATATTTTATAACACTATTAAAACGCGGCAATGATGTTTTGCTGAGTACGGAAAGAGCTTCTTTAGAGATATAATACTTGTTTTCCTCATTAACCCCAATAAAATCGTCGTTTTCATTTGTAAAATTAAACGTCTGTTCGCCGAACACAACTCCCCAGCCCGTAGTAAAACAGTACTGCTTTTTTGTTTCCTCATTGTCCGGGTACGGCTGCCCGTTAATCAGCACCTCGGATAAATCAAAATAATAAGAAGTATTGGGACGAAGATGAAAACTCGTGTCGTTTATGGTAGAAATACAAACTTCAATTTCGCTCTCACCATTCAAGCACCAAAAAGACGTGTCCGTATCTATGTCACGTGCAATGTTAAGAACTACTTCATCTGTATTGTAATCTCTGAGCAGTATTTCCCCATGATATATTTTTTCATCGTTCAGCTTTAAAAAGGACGGAATTTTAAACCGCAGACCCTTTCCGCCTTTATACATGCTGATATTATTTATATCTGCTTGTGCTTGGTCATTATATACGGCGGTTAGGTCATGAAAATCAATATCAACGCCATTAATAATGTTATTAACAATTTTTTCGATTTTTTCTTTTGTTACACCCTCACCATTGATTTTGTCAAGCCCAATATTCTCAGTTGGAATTTCTCCATTTAAGAAAGTTGTATCAACCGAAAAATTGCTTCTAAGCGAATTTCCATATCCGCATATTCTTCCCAGAGAACAACGACAATGGTTATTGAAACTTAAAGAAGAAATACTGTCAGATATATTGTAAGAATCTTCAATTGAACCACCAAGAAATCCTATTAGTCCACCAACGCTACAAGAAGCATTACTATTAGGTTCGTCGCTTAATGAGATTCCTTTCACATTTCCATAATTAATTAAGTGATTGTTCCCATTACGATATGTACCACCCACAATACCGCCAACATTGACATGATCCCAGCCACCTGAAAATCCGATTGGATTTAATATTTTTCCTTCAATATTTCCATAGTTGATACAGAAAGATATTTTTCCGCCTTCCCCACTTATACCCCCGCAATGAATATAATTACCCGCTGTTGCTATTATATCGCCACGATTAATGCAATTATAAATAGTATCGGGAGCTTCACCTGTAATACCACCAACATATAAAGTACTATCATTTTTCAATTGTCCGCTTTTATCCGAAATTACATTGATATTAGCATTGTTTTCGGATTTTACAACACAACCTCGACCAGAAATTCCTCCTACCATTGCACTATAACAGTCATTAACTTCAATTGCCCCGCTTGTAATTGTACAATTTTCAATTACAGAGTCATATTGGTAGCCGACCACGCCACCAACGCACAAATATGGATATCGATATTTGTCCCAAATCTTGTCATATTCAATGTTTTTCCTATTGACTTTAACCTGAATATTTGATAATTTAATGTTTGATATTTTTCCGCAGGAAAGTCCAAATAAACCTACTGAATCATAGTCTTTAGAATTTATTTTAAGATTATGAATGGTAAAATTATTTCCATTAAAATTTCCAGTAAATGGGGCTTGCATTGTGTCTTCCAAGTCGGGCTTACCGGGTAAACCACTAGTATACTCATAACCTATTCCGATAGGAATCCAGTTATCATAAATATTTAAATCAATATCAGAAATTAGTACATAATTTGCCGATAAATCATTTCTAATGGCATTTAACTGTTCAGCAGTAGAGATTTGATACGGATTTTCTACTGAACCGTCTCCGCCTGCAAATGGATTTTCAGCATAAGCAAAACGTTTAGTTGATTTATTCTCTTTTTCGCCCCCGCTTTCCCCGATTACGGGGCTTTCCTCCGCGGAGATAAAGGCGGAGCCGGATATAAGCCGCGGAAGCTCTCCGGACACGACGGTCAGCGCGATCAGCGCAGCGCAAAGAGTGGAGATGATTTTTTTATCCCGCATAATATTTCTTCCTTTCCTTACGGGAAAGCTCCCGTTTTCTTCAAAATCCGTGCTTGTCCGAACGCATAAAGCCATTCGTTCGGAACGGTGTCTTTTATCTTATCACATTTTTGGGGCATAGTCAATATATTAAACATATCTTTGTCAATTTTTCCAAAAACAGACAAATAAATCCGTCGGTTTGCATGATAAAGGAAAAATTTTTCGGATATACTCAATATGTTAAGCCTTGCCAAAATTTTAAGTATGATAGAATAAAGTCGAAAAAAGCAAAAGTCGGTCGAAAACAGGGAAATGCCGGAGGAGAAAGGAGCGGTCGCGATATGATCAGCTACGCGCCCTTTTATAAAACGCTGAAGGAAAAGGGAATCACCGAATATCATCTGATCTATAAGCAGGGGCTTTCGTCCAACACCCTGCACCGTATGAAGCACGGGCAGGCGATCAGCACAAAGACCCTCGACACCCTTTGCTTTATTCTGGACTGCGGCGTGGACGGGATCATCGAGTATATCCGGGACGAGTAAGGCGTACCGCGTTCCTTGCCCGTTCGCACCCTGCCCAAAAGTAAAAAATATTTACATTCCCTCTTGACAAAGTCTCCAGAAAGGGGTATAATGAAGAAAATCAAGGAAGGATTCAGTAAATTTCGTTTACCTAAAAGGGGGATTTTTTTATGGTAACGATCCGGGGCTTAAAGAAAAGCTATAAGGGCTTCCGCGTGCTCGACGGGCTGGATATGACGATCGCGAAGGGCGACGTTTACGGCTTTCTCGGGAAAAACGGCTGCGGAAAGACCACCACAATGAACATACTCTGTAACGTCATTCCGAAGGACGAGGGCGAAATTCGCCTCGGCGAGGCGGGCGAGCCGATCAAGATCGGCTACCTTCCCGAATCGCCCGCCCTGTTCGGCTATATGAACGGGATCGAATATCTCGAATATATCGCGGGCTGCGCGCGGTATACGGGCGACGTAAGGAAGCGGATCGCCGAGGTGCTTGAGATCACGGGCATGAGCGAGGGCGGAAAGCGCCGGATCAAGGGCTATTCGCGCGGCATGAACCAGCGCATGGGGATCGCGGCGACCATTTTCGACAATCCCGACCTCATTATCCTCGACGAACCGACCTCCGCTCTCGACCCGCAGGGGCGCGCGGAGGTGATCGGGATCATTCAGAACCTTACCGCGACGGGCGCGACCATTCTGCTCTGCACGCATATCCTCACGGACGTGGAGCGGGTCGCGAACCGGATCGGGATCCTCAAAAACGGGCGGCTCGCGGTCGAGGACAGCATTTCGGACATCATGAAGCGGCACAGCGCCGCGAGCGTCGAGGTCTATCTCGAAAATTTCACGGACGAGACCGCCGCGCTGCTCGGGTCGCTCGATTTTGTGACGGCGGCGCATGATTTTCCCGCTTCGGGCATGGTCGCGCTCGACGTGAGCGATCCCGAGGAGGGAATGTACCGAACCATGCGGTTCCTTGCGGAAAAAAGGATCGCGGCGGCGCGGGTATCGCTGACCCGCCCGACTTTAGAGCAGATTTATTTGGAGACGATTTCGGACGGAAAGCCCGCGGAAAGGAGGAACGCGTGATGAAATTCGCGTTTAAAAAGGAACTGATGTATTTTTCGCGGACATTCCGCATGTTCGGCGTGGTTTTCGCGATCTTGATCATTTCCCTGTTCGACCCGCTGATGTATAAGGGAATGATGCTCTTTATGGACTTCGCGGGGGAACAGCTCGAGCAGAGCGGCTTTTCCGTGACCGAGGGACAAAACGGCGTTACGGTAAGCGAGGGCGAAGGGACAAATCCGTTCGCGAGTCTGACCGAGATTTATGACAGTCTCCGCGCCCCGGAGATCGCTTCGGCGGCGGTTTCGGACTTTACCTCGACCTCCGCGCTCATTCTCTTTCTGGTACTGATGCAACCGGCGGGCGGCGAGCAGAAAAAGCGCTCGACGATCCTCCCGCTTTGCGCGGGGCTTACGCCGATCCGTTACATTGTGCCGAAATTCGTGATCTATCCGCTGACGGCGTTTTTGTCCTCTTTCATTGCGCTTCCGCTTTGCGCGGGGATTTCCGTGTTCCTCTTCGGCGGGGAGATCTCGTTTATAAATTCCCTTGCGGCGGGCGCTATGGTAGGGCTGTACCTCGCGTTCCTGATCGTGATCGAGCTGACGCTCGGCATTTGCACCGCCCGTCCCGGACTTGCCGCGATCTTTACCATTCTCGGAAGCCAGCTTCTCCCGACGGTGCTCGCGCTCTTCCGGATCAACCGGTTCAATCCGTTCGTCCTTCCCGAGCTTGCGAGCGGATTCCTCGGCGGGGAGGTCGGAACGCTGAACCTCTGGGTATCGGTCGGGGTTACGGTCGTGATCGGCGTGATCCTGTTCTTTACGACGCTTTTGACGCAGACCGCGCGGAGGATCGACAATTCGGGGAACGAACCCCTATTATAACCGGAAAGGAATGACCATAAAAATGAAAACAAAACAAAAAAACGAGCTTACCTTTGCGCAGTCGCTTTGCTGGAGCATTTTCTTCAGCGCCGTCTGCATTGTCATTGATCTGTACCTTCGGAGAAAAAAGGAGAAAGCAGAATGAAAAAAAGAATTTTATCCCTGATCTTATCGGCGGCGGTGCTGCTTTCGGCGGGCTGTTCCTCGGGACAGATGAATGAAACGGCAACGACCCCCGCGAATACGACCACAACCACGACGACCGTCGTTTCGGAGGAACCCGCCGACGGGACGGAAGCGCCCGAAACGACCGACCCGGCGCAGTATGAATTTGAAGGGTACGATCCCGAACTGACGACCTCCGAGGCGGAGACGGAGCCTTCGCCGGACGAACCGTCCCGTGACGCGGCGGCGGAATTTTACGACGGACCGCTGACGCCCGCCGTCTGGAAGGTCACCGACCCCGAAAGCGGCAATTCCATGTACATGATGGGGACGATCCATATTATCCCCGACCGCGAGCCGGTCGTTCCCGATTACGTGACCGCGATTTATGAAGCCTCGGACGGGATCGCCGTCGAGTATGACACGACGAAGATCAACGCCGATTTCGTGGTGCAGCTTCAGTACATTTCCTATTTTGTCCTTTCGGACGGGACGACGATCGACGAACACCTTTCCGCCGACGTTCTCGAGCGCGCGCGGGAAAAGCTCCGTTCGCTCGGCTATAACCCCGATCAGTTTATCGGCTATAACGCGGCGTACTGGGAGTCGCTTTTAAGCTCGGGGCTGATGATCTCGATCGACGGAATGCGGCAGAGCGGGATCGACGTTTCGTTCATTATGAAGGCGAAGCAGGACGGAAAGGAAGTGCGGAGCATTGAGGCGCTTGAGACGCAGCTTTCCGTGCTTACCATGCTGAGCGACGAGTACTACGAGTGGTCGATCGGGGAACTGCTCGAAATGGGTTCGGAGGAGTTTGAGGACTCGTTCCGGGAGCTTTACGCCGCGTGGGCGGCGGGCGATACCACGCTGTTCGACGAGACGGAGGAGGAAGAAGCCGAGGAGAT
Source organism: uncultured Ruminiclostridium sp. (assembly GCA_964553625.1). Classification (GTDB taxonomy): domain Bacteria; phylum Bacillota; class Clostridia; order Oscillospirales; family Ruminococcaceae; genus Ruminiclostridium_E. The sequence goes on along the minus strand of CAZKKZ010000020.1, from coordinate 11,878 downwards.
TCCCTTCAAATTCGCGGAGGAATACGCCGCATATACGGAAGCGCTCCTGCAGAACCGGAACGCCGGCATGGCGGAGCGCGCGGCGGAGTATATCGGAAACGGCGATAATCTGCTCTACATGGTCGGCTTCGGGCATTTCTGCGGCGAGGGGAACGTGCTGGAGCTTTTGGAGGAAAAGGGCTTTACGGTCGAGAGAGCGTATTAAGGCAACATCGCACAATTAACGGCTAGCGCCTTTGCGCGGTGCAGCCTTAAGATTTTGGGGCAGGTTTTCCTGCCCCAAAAATTTTTTCCGGTTTTGGAAAATTTTTTTATTTTTTTTGTCACTTTTTGCCCTTCTGAAACGTATTACCTATGAGAGGATCATTTTCGGTAATTCAAAAATGACCCCCAAAAGGAAAAACGGCGCGGGAGCGGTCACATGGACAGGCTCCACGCGCCCGTGAGAAAGGACGGAATCCAATGAAATTCATGAAACCCGCTTCGGCGTTTCTCGCCGCGGCAATGCTCGCCTCGTCCGTCGGGATCGTATCCTACGCGGAAGAGGACAAGGAAATGAAACAGGCGCTTACGATCGTAAAAGAGCGGATCGACATTCCCGAGGAGCTTTCCGAGATGACGTATTCCACCTCGACGGAATACGGAAAGAAGTACTATCGCTTCAATTGGGACAGTCCCGATATGCGGCGGCACCTTCAGGTAAGGGTCTGCGGAAAGATCATCACGGAGTATTCCCATTACGATTACGGCGATTCTTCGGAGGAGACGTATACCTTCGCGAAGCTCACGAAGGAGGAGATCGTCGAACGGGCGAAGGAGGAGCTTGAGCGGCTCAACCCGACGGTCGCGAAAAACATCGCAATCAACGAGGACGGCGTTCGGATCTCGCTTTACAGCAATTACGCCGGCGTTCCGGTCTTCCGCGTTCGCGACGGAATCCGGGTCGCCGGGCAGAGCGGACAGATCAATATCGATAAGAACACGGGCGAGCTTTTAAGCTATCACCTGAACTGGATTCCCGGGGCGGGCTTCGGGAACGCGGAGGAGGCGATCTCGAAGGAGGAAGCGATCGCAGCGTATCGGGAGGTCTTTCCCCTGAAAAAAAGCTATCTGACAAGCTATGATTGGGAAACGAAGGAATATACCCCGCATCTGGTCATCGAGCGCGCCGAGATCGGGCAGATCGACGCGTTCACGGGAAAAAAGGCGACCTTCGAGGACAGCTATGACTATTACGAAAACGACATCGCGACGGACGAGGGCGACGACGAAGACGACGATGTCGGCATCGACGGTTCAAACCCGAACACGGGCGGCGTAAGCTTTACCGATCGGGAGCTTGAAAAGCTGGAGCTTGAAGGGAGCCTCGTCAAGCCGGAGAAGGCGCTCGCGGACATGATCGCGTCGAGGATCTGGTCGATCCCGCAGGAGGCGGAGATCGGCGAGAACGACTCGTATACCTATTTTGACGAACAGGTCGGCGCATACGTGCGAAGCTTTAAGCTCCGCGCGTATGAAACGGAGGAATACGTAAGCGTTGACGAAGGGGAGAATACCCCCGCGCCGACCGAGGAAAAGCCGCCGCGCCAGACGTATGCCGGAAACGTGACGATTAACGCCGAGACGGGCGAGATTTTAAGCTTCAGCGGGTCGGACACCCGCACGGTCACGCGGGCGATCAAATCCGAGGAGCAAGGGAAAAACCGGCTGAACGGCTTTCTGAGAAAAATCCTGAACGAGCGGGCGGAGGACTTTATTCTCGACAAGCCGAGCTTTTATTACCTTGGGAAGGACCGCAAGGGGAACCTGACCGAGGATTCGTATATCAATACCGTTTCCGCAAGCTCGCCGCGCTATGTGTACGGGATCCCCTCTGACCGCGAAAAGGTTTCGATCACCGTGGATCAGAGCGGACGGGTGAGCCGCTACGATATTACATGGCTCGGGCTCGAATACCCGAAGCCCGAAAAAATCCTTTCCGACGCGGAGGCGTACGACCGGTTTTTCGGGCAGACCGAATACGAGCTTTTGTATCGGGTCGCCTATAACCGCAAGCTGAAGAGAATGGAAACCGCGCTCGTCTATAACGCGGGCGACGATTTCCGGATCGACGCGTTCAGCGGAAAGCTTGCCGATTATCAAGGCAGGGAGATTCCGGCGGACAAAAGCGCGGGCTATACCGATCTGGAACGGAGCGGCTGCCGCGAGGAGGCGGAAAAGCTTATGCTTTACGGCGTAACGCTTATGGACGAGAACGGGCGGCTGAACGCGGATATGACGATCACGCGCAGTGATTTCCAAGCGCTTGTGCGGAATATCGGCGTTTATTCCCGCGGCGACGAGGACGGCGAAAAGCCGCTTACGAGAAGGTACGCGGCGAAGATTCTCGCGGGGTATTCCTATACGAAGATCGCCGAGCTTCCGGGGCTGTTCAAAAGCCCGTACTCCGACGTTCCGGAGGACGATAAGTACGTCGGCTATATCGCGCTTGCCTCGGCGCAGGGGTATATCAAGGGGGAGAACGGGAAGTTCCGTCCCTCGGCGAAAATGACCCGCGGCGACGCGCTCCTGCTCGTATACGATTATCTGAACCGATAATTCGGAACATTTTCGTCTTCCTCGGACGGGAAAAATATCCCCGTCCGAGGAGATTTTTTATGGATTTTCACGATTGAAAACAGAGGGAAAATAGGGTATAATAAATTTAAATGCAATCACGAACCCGGAATCTGACCGCATACTGATGCTATGCGGTCAGGTTAGCCATTCAGGAAAGGAGAATCCGATGAAAAAGAAAATGAAAGCGGCAGCGGCGTTCTGCACTGCCGCCGTTACGCTCCTTACCGCCGCCGGCACGGTAAGCTATGCTCATCACCGCAGTGGGCATCACCGTGAAAGCAGACAGGACTGTCTCTATGTGGCGGGCTGTAAACTGACCTCAGGGGATACCATGTGCGAATGGATCACGGACACAAAGCTTACAAACAAGGCGGAAAAGCTCCTGAAGGAGAAGTACGGCTGCGACTTTGTCTGCGAGCAGTATCTGGACACGATGTTTGAGACGGACGAGCTTTATGTGACGCTCAGAGGAGAATCCGCCGAGCATAAGGGACATAAGTTCAGAATCACGGGCTTTTCGGAGGACGGGACGGAAATATACGACAATTATATTTCCGCCGCTTACGAGGAGGAGCTTTGCGAATGGCTGTGCGAGGGGTTAAAGCTGAATAAGCGCTGTGCTCCCGCGCTTTCGATCGACGGAACGCTTACCGAGGAGGAAGCGAAGGAGCGGGTTTTTGACCATTCGGATCACTGCGGACACGGTTTTTCGCTTACGATCCGCACGGATCGGAGGAACGCGGAAAAGCTGAAAAAACGGTCGGACAGCTTAATCAAAAAGATTGAAAAAAAGCTGGGCGGCTGTGATTTCCGCTTGTACATCTGCTCGGAGGACTATGTGGACAGCAGCGTGAAGGCGGAGCGAAAGGGCGAGGTTTATTACAGCTTCGACTGCGATCACCGCGGGAGCGAAAACAGGCTGCACTGTTACTGTGTGCAGACCGACGAAAGAAAGTTTATGGATTAGTTTAAGGGTAGCTTGACGGCGTATTCGAGTTCATGCCGCCAAGCTGCGGCTCCTCGGACGGGAAAAATATCCCCGTCCGAGGAGGTTTTTTTATGGATTTTCACGATTGAAAACAGAGGGGAAATAGGGTATAATAAATTTAATTGTTTTTATGGGAGGAGTTTCATGGAAAAAATTCTTTTCGCGGCGCTTCCGCGAATCTGCGCGCCGCCGCCGGTCGACGGATTTACTTCCGGGGATCGCATGATCTTCGGCATTCTTCCGACGTGGGCGTTTCTGCTGATCTTAGCGGGAGCCGTGATGGCGGCGATTATTATTATCGTCGAGATCGTGAAGCGGAAAATGAAATGAAGAAAGCCTCTTCGGGCGTATTTTCGGAAAATATACCCGGCGGAAAGGCTTCGCGGAAAGCCGCGCCTGCAATAAAAAAGATAAAATAAATTTCAATCAAGAAAGGGACGTTGAACATGAAATGGACAGGACTGAATGAGCTTCGGGAAAGCTATCTGAAATTTTTCGAGAGCAAGGGGCATCTGCGCCTTGCCTCCGCCCCGCTCGTACCGCAGGGGGACAACTCGATCCTCCTGATCAACGCGGGCATGACCCCGCTCAAAAAATATTTTCAGGGGATCGAGACTCCGCCGCGAAAGCGCGTGACCTCCTGCCAGAAATGTATCCGTACCCCCGACATCGAGAACGTCGGAAAGACCGCGCGGCACGGGACGTATTTTGAAATGCTCGGGAACTTCTCCTTCGGCGATTATTTTAAGCATGAGGCGACGGCCTGGGCGTGGGAATACCTTACGAAGGTGCTCGAGATCGAACCGGAAAAGCTCTGGATCACGATTTATGAGGAGGACGACGAGGCGGGCGACATCTGGGCGGAGGAGGTCGGAATTCCGCGTGACCGCATTATCAAGCTCGGGAAAAGCGAAAACTTCTGGGAGCACGGGAGCGGTCCCTGCGGACCCTGCTCGGAGATTCATTTCGACCGCGGGGAAAAATACGGTCCCTTCGAGAGCTTTGAGCAGGCGGGGGACTGCGACCGGATCATTGAGATCTGGAACCTTGTTTTTACCCAGTTCGACAACGACGGAAAAGGAAATTATACCCAGCTTGCCACAAAAAATATCGATACCGGCATGGGGCTGGAGCGGCTTGCCTGCGTGATGCAGGGCGTGGACAATATGTTCGAGGTCGATACGATCCGGAACATTATCGCGCGGATCGCGAAGGTCACGGGGAAGCGTTACGGCGAAAACGCGAAGGACGACGTTTCGATCCGCGTCATTACCGACCATGTGCGCGCGGCGACCTTTATGGCGGGCGACGGGGTGCGTCCCTCGAACGAGGGGCGGGGCTATGTGTTCCGCCGGCTCCTCCGCCGCGCCGCTCGGCACGGAAGACTGCTCGGCGTGACGAAGCCGTTTTTAACCGAGATCGTCGATCAGGTGATCGAGGAAAACAAGAACGCGTACCCCGAGCTTGGCGAAAAGAGCGATTACATCAAGAAGGTCATCGCGACCGAGGAGGAGAGCTTTAACAAGACCGTCGAAAAGGGAATGCAGATGCTCTCGGAGATGATCGAAAGGCTCGGCGAAAACGGCGTGCTGAGCGGGGACGACGCGTTCCGTCTCCATGATACCTACGGGTTCCCGCTCGATCTTACCAAGGAAATTTTGGAGGAAAAGGGGCTGACCCTCGACGAGGAGCGCTTCCTCGAGCTGATGAAGAACCAGAAGCTTACCGCGCGCGCGAACCGCTCGTTCAAGGGCGGCTGGGACGACGCGGCGGCGGACGCGCTTTCGGGCTTAAAGACCGAGTTTGTCGGGTATCGCGCGCTGACCGCCGAGACGAAAATCCTTGCCCTGCTGAAGGACGGGAAGCCCGTCGATTCGGCGGAGGAAGGCGACGATACGGCGGTCGTGATCGGGACGACCCCGTTCTACGCCGAGAGCGGCGGACAGGTCGGCGATAAGGGAACGATCGAGAGCGGGAACGGCGATAACGTTCTCGAGGTGCTCGATACGAAGAAGATCGGCGGCGGACAGTTTGTCTGCTACTGCCGCTGTGTGCAGGGTTCGTTTTTAACGGGCGACGCGGTGACCGCGAAGGTCAGCGCCGAGCTTCGCGCCGCGACCGCCCGCAACCATACCGCCGCTCACCTTTTACAGGCGGCGCTGCGCGAGGTGCTCGGAAGCCATGTGCATCAGGCGGGCTCGTATGTTGATCCTGTCCGCTGCCGCTTTGACTTCTCGCATTTCAGCGCGGTAACGCCGGAGGAGCTGGAGAAGATCGAGGCGCTCGTGAACCGCGAGATTCTCGCGGCGGTTCCCGTCGTGACGGAGGAATTACCGATCGAGGAAGCGCGGAAGCGCGGCGCGATGGCGCTGTTCGGGGAGAAATACGGCGAAATCGTCCGCGTCGTTACCGTAACGGACGGGTATTCGACCGAATTCTGCGGCGGCACCCACCTCGACAATACCGCGAAGGCGGGCTTATTCAAGATCATTTCCGAGACCTCGGTCGCTTCGGGCGTGCGCAGAATCGAGGCGACGACGGGCGCGGGCGTGCTCGAGCTTCTGAACGAGTCGAACCGTACCGTCCGCGCGGCGGCGGAGGCGCTGAAGCTCGCGAATCCGTCGGCGTTGGTACAGCGGTGCGAGGCGCTCCAGACCGAGCTTTCCGAAACGAAAAAGGAGCTGGAGCGGCTCGGGCATAAACTGGCGGCTTCGGCAATGGGAGATATTACCGAGGGCGCGGCGGAGGTGAACGGAATCAAGCTGTTTACCGCTGTACTTGAGGCGACGGGCGACAGCCTGCGGAAAACGGGCGACGACCTGAAGGCGAAGCATACCGATTTTATCGCCGTCCTCGCGGGGAAGGCGGACGGAAAGGCGAACCTGCTCTGCGTTTGCGATAAGGGCGCGGTTGAAAAGGGCGCGAACGCGGGACAGATCGTAAAGAAGATCGCCGCGATCGCGGGCGGAAAGGGCGGCGGACGCCCCGACAGCGCCATGGCGGGGATCGCCGATCTCTCGAAGATCGACGGAGCGCTCGCCGCGCTCCCCGAAACCGCCAAGGAAATGATAAAATAAGAGAATTTTTGAGAGAAAATAAGATGTTTTTTGGGGGCTTTGCCCCCAAACCCCCACTTCCTTTTGTAGCCAAAAGGAAGCGAAAAGCAATATTGCCGAATAGCGGAAAATGTGATATTGCCAAAATCTTTTCGGAAGATTACGAAAGTTTAGGTCAAGCCTTTTTAAAGGCTTGCGGGAGTCCGAGGGCAGAGCCCTCGGTGACATAAATATTTTCTTATATTTCTCTCTGAAAATCTCTTTTAAATTCTTAATCACAGAAAGGACGTTACATCATGTCGGATTGTATTTTTTGCAGGATCATTCGGGGAGAGATTCCCTCGGAAAAGGTATTTGAGAACGAAAACGTGCTTGCGTTCAAGGACATTCAGCCGCAGGCGCCCGTTCACCTTCTCGTGATTCCGAAGAAGCATATTGAGAGCCTTGCGGCGCTTACGGAGGACGAGCTTCCGCTCGCGGCGGAGCTTCTCTTGACGGTGAACGCGCTCGCGAAGGAATTTCACCTGACGAACGGCTACCGCGTGGTAACGAATATCGGCGACGACGCGCGCCAGTCGGTTCATCACCTGCATTTCCACCTGCTCGGCGGAGAGCCGATGGACGAGAAGATGTGCTGATTTCGGGGCAATGGTAAAGCGGGGCGGCTTCCGCGCTTTACGTCCTGCGCCAAAAGAAAAAAGAAAAAGGGGGGAGCGGCAACGAAACAGACGGAGGAACAGCTCGGCGCCGATCTTCGCGCGGGGCGGCTCGCGCGCGTCTACTACCTTTACGGGAAGGAGCCGTTTCTCGTAAAGACCTATTTCGACCGCGTCATCAAAAAGGCGGTCGGGGAGGACGCGCTCGATTTTAACCTCGTCCGGATCGGCGGGAATCCCGATCTCTCCCTTCTTTCGGATTATATCGACGGGCTTCCCGTTTTCGCGGAGCGGAAGGTCGTCGCGGTAAGCGACCTCGACCCCGAAAAGATGGACGCGGACAGCTTTTCGCGGCTTCTCGGAATCGTCGGGGACATTCCCGAAACGTCGATCCTTCTGATCGGGATCACGGGGATCGCGGTGGACGAAAAAAAGGCGAAGACGAAAAAGCTGATCGCCGCCGCCGAGAAAAACGGAACGGTCTGCCGCTTTGATTTTATGCAGGCGTCGAAAATCGCCGAGCTTGTCGTTAAAAAGGCGGCGAAGAGCGGGATCGTGATCTCCCGCGAGGACGCGCGGTACCTGACCGAGCGCGTTCTCGGGAATCTCACGCTCATCAGCGAGGAGACGGCGAAGCTGATCAGCTTTGTCGGGACGGGGAACGTGATCGACCGTCCGACGATCGACCTTCTGGTCGCGAAGCAGCTCGATACGAGCGTTTACGAGCTTGCGTCCGCGATCAACGCGGGAAAGAGAAGCGAGGTCTTCCGGATCATCGACGACCTGATCTTTCAGCGGGTCGATCCGATCGTGATCCTGTCGGCGCTTTCGGGCGCGTATCTTGATTTTTACCGCGCGAAGCTCGCGAAGGCGGCGGGGATCCCGCCGTCCCGCGCGGCGCAGGAATTTTCCTACGCGAAAAACCGCGAATGGGTCTTTTCCAAGGCGACGAACGCGGTCGCGCGGCTGAATCTCGGGTATCTGCGGGAGACGGTCGAAATCCTTTCCCGCGCGGACAATCTGATGAAATCCGCCCCGATCGAGAGCCGCACCGTTCTGGAGGAAGCGGCGGTAAGGCTGATGGACGCGCGGGAGCGGATAATTTGACGGAAAGAGGATTTTCTCGGTATGCTTCGGCTGAAACAGGCTATCATAGTAGAGGGGAAGTACGATAAGATCAAGCTGGAAAGCGCCGTGGACGCGGTGATTCTGACGACGGAGGGCTTCGGCATTTATAAGGATCGCGAAAAGCTCGCGCTGATCCGCGCGTTCGCGGAGCGGGACGGGATCGTGATCCTGACCGACAGCGACGCGGCGGGCTTTCAGATTCGGAATTTTCTCCGCGGGAGTATCCCGAACGGAAAAATTTACCACGCCTATATCCCGGACGTATTCGGGAAGGAGAGCCGGAAGGAAAAGCCCTCGAAGGAGGGAAAGCTCGGCGTGGAGGGGTTTTCACCCGAAGCGCTTTGCGCCGCGCTTGGAGAAGCGGGGGTCCTGCCCGGTTTTTCTCCTCCCGCGCCGTGGCTCGCGCTTTCCGACCTGATGGACGACGGGCTTTGCGGCGGACCGGGGAGCGGTGCGCTTCGGAAGGCGCTTCTGAAAAGGCTCGGACTGCCCGAGCGGCTCAATACGAAGGGGCTTCTCGAGGTGCTGAACCGTCTTTACGAGCCGGAGGAATACCGGGCGGCGCTCGCCTGTATCAAAAAATAAAGGAATTTTATCTATGGTTTTTTCGAGTCTTATTTTTCTGCTGCTTTTTTTTACGGCGTCGATCCTGCTGTATTATGCGGTGCCGTTCCGCTTTAAAAACGCGGTCATTTTACTGAGCGGGATCCTTTTTTACGCGTGGGGCGAGCCGATCTATGTCGTCGTTATGCTTCTTTCGACAATGATCGACTACTGCGCGGGACTGGTGATGAACCGCTTTGAGGGCAGGAAGGTTCCCCGGCGGATCTGCCTGATCGTTTCGGTCGTGATGAATCTCGGCTTGCTCGGCGTGTTCAAGTACAGCGGCTTTATTGCCGAGAACGTCAACCTGATCGCGGGGCGCGAGCTGATCGACATTGCTCACATGAACTTTTTCGGGCTGGATTTTCTGCCGATGAACCTCCTCCCGATCGGGATCAGCTTTTTTACCTTCCAGTCGATGTCCTATACGATCGACCTGTACCTCGGGAAAATCAAGGTGCAGAAAAATCCGATCACCTTCGCCGCGTTCGTGACGCTTTATCCGCAGATCGTCGCGGGACCGATCGTAAGGTACGACGATATTGCCGCCGAGCTGGACAGCCGGCGGATCGACCTCGACCTGATCTACGACGGGATCGTCCGCTTTATCACGGGGCTTGGCAAAAAGGTGCTGCTCGCGAACGGGATCGGACAGCTCTGGGAAACGGCTTCCGCCTGCGCACCCGGCGAGCTTTCGGTTCTGACGGCGTGGCTCGGGATCATCGGGTATACGCTTCAGATCTACTTCGATTTCTCGGGCTATTCCGATATGGCGATCGGGCTCGGGAAGATGATGGGCTTTCACTTCCCCGAGAACTTCAACTATCCGTACCTGTCCAAAAGCATCAGCGAATTCTGGCGGTGCTGGCACATGACGCTCGGCGCCTGGTTCAGAAGCTATGTGTATATCCCGCTCGGCGGAAACCGGAAGGGTATGGCGCGCACGGTGTTCAACCTCGCGGTCACGTGGCTTTTAACGGGAATCTGGCACGGCGCAAGCTGGAACTTTATCCTTTGGGGCGTTCTCTACGGCGTGATGATCATTCTGGAAAAATTATTTCTGGGCAAGCTCCTTGAGAAGCTCCCCGCAGCGGCGGGGTGGCTTTATACCATGCTCCTCGTGGTGCTTGGGTGGGTTCTGTTCGCGTCGGCGAATCTGTCCTCCGCGTTCGGCTATATGGGGGCGATGTTCGGCGGATCGGGCGTACTGTGCGATAATACGGCGCTTTACCTGCTGCTCAATTACGGGATCCTTCTCGTAATCGGGATCTTTGCCGCGACCGACGCGTGGAAGATTCTGACCGAGCGGCTTTCGGCGCGGCTCCCGGGCGTTGTGGGCTACGCGACCCCCGTGCTGAAAATCGGGGTGCTGCTCCTTTGTATCGCGTATCTTTCGGACGCGGGCTATAATCCGTTCCTTTATTTTAATTTTTAGTGCAAGGCGTTAGGAGTGCGTATGAACAAGAAAGTGCAAAAAATCATACTCGTCGCGGCGTTTTTCCTCATTCTCGCGGCGCTCCCGATCCTGACCTTCCTGAACCTTCCGCAGGGTGAGAACCCGATCTCGGAAAACGAGAACCGCCCCCTCGCGAAATTCCCGCAGATTACGGCGGAAACAGTTTTTGACAAAAGCGCGATGACGGGCTTCGAGGATTGGTTCAACGATCGGTTTTACGGGCGGGAGGATTGGATCCGCGCGAAGAACGCGACCGAACGGCTGCTCGGAAAGGTAGAGATCAACGGCGTTTATACGGTCGGAGATCAGATGATGCAGGCTTGGGAGGGCTTTGATCCCGAATTTATCGAGAAAAATCTCGACGCGGTGAACCGCTTTACCGAGCGGCATTCCGACGTACCCGTTTATTTTCTGCTTGCGCCGACCTCACAGGAGATTTACGCGAATCTTCTCCCGAAAAGCGCGCCGATCGGGAGCCAGAGCGAGCTGAACAGCTTTTGCCGCGAGCGGCTGAGCTGTACGGTGATCGACGTGTTCCACGCGCTCAAAAGCAACGCCGACAGCTATATCTATTACCGCACCGACCATCACTGGACCTCCTACGGCGCGTATATCGCGTATACCGAGGCGGCGAAAAGCCTCGGGTTTCAGTCCGAACCGCTTTCGTCCTTTCATATCGAGCACGCGAGCAGCGATTTCCGCGGGACGCTTTATTCCCGCACGCTCGACCTCGGGGTAACGCCCGACGTGATCGACTATTACCATTTTAACGAGGCTGCCGCGCCCCGCACCCTGACGATCAACACGGGCACGGAGGTTAAGGAGTACGACACGCTTTATATGCGCGAATATCTCGAGGTTAAGGACAAATACTCCTCTTTTCTCGGCGAGAATTCGCCGATGATGACGATCACCTCGGAAAAAAGCCCGAACGGGCAGTCCCTGCTCATTTTCAAGGACAGCTACGCGCACGCGATGATCCCGTTTCTGGCGAATCATTACAGCAAGATCACCGTGCTCGATCTCCGCTATATTAACGTGGGGTATCAGACGCTTGTGAACGTTGAGGATTACGACGGCGTACTGTTCCTTTTTAACAGTATCACGTTCTCGGACGAAGCGCATATCCGGAAGCTGAATCTGAATCGGGGGTAAGGCGTGCCGCCTTTGGCAATTCCGAAGAAGTCCTCCGAATGCCGGAGCTTCGGGACGCGCGGCGAAGCATTTCCGTTTCGTACACTCTCGAAAGCGTGCCGCCTTTGGCAATTCCGAAGAAATCCTCCGAATGCCGAAGCTTCGGAACGCGCGGCGAAGCACTTCCGTTTCGTACACTCTCGAAAGCGTGCCGCCTTTGGCAATTCCGAAGAAATCC
>CAZKKZ010000019.1:0-43430 GCA_964553625.1 uncultured Ruminiclostridium sp. | reverse complement strand
TCACCGAATATCATCTGATCTATAAGCAGGGGCTTTCGTCCAACACCCTGCACCGCATGAAGCACGGACAGGCGATCAGTACGAAAACCCTCGATACCCTTTGCTTTATTCTGGACTGTGGCGTGGACGGGATCGTCGAGTATATCCGGGACGAGTAAGGCGCAGGAAATATCTGAGAACCTCTCGGGAAGACAGGCACTTATTGCGATCCGATCGTTTCGGGCAGCGTCGGCTGTCCTGTTTTGTACGGCGTTCCATATCGAACGATCCCGAAATACCGTGATATTCAGACGTTGACAAACCACCCGATTCATGTTACAATAAAAACATCGGCGTACATTATATGTGCGGAATAACGAATGGAAAGGAATCGAAAAATGACGTATCGGGAAAGCTTTATTCAATTCATGGTGGAAAGCGGAGTTCTGACCTTCGGGGAATTCACGCTCAAAAGCGGGAGAAAAGCGCCGTATTTTATCAACACGGGGAACTATAAAACGGGCGCGCAGCTCTCGAAGCTCGGGGGGTATTACGCCGAATGCATCAAGGAAAATAATCTGACGGCGGATACGCTTGTCGGTCCCGCTTATAAGGGAATTCCGCTCGCCGTCAGCGCCGCGGTCGCGCTTTACGGAAAATTCGGGATCGACGTCAATTACTGCTTTGACCGGAAGGAAGCGAAGGATCACGGCGAGGGCGGTCTTTTTGTCGGGAAGCAGCTTACCGACGGCGAGCGCGTGATCCTGATTGAGGACGTAATGACCTCGGGAAAGGCGCTTCGCGAAATTCTTCCGAAGCTGAAGGCGGCGGCGGACGTGAATCCCGTCGGCATGGTAATTTCGGTGGATCGCATGGAAAAGGGGCTTGACAGCGACCTGAGCGCGGTTCAGTCCGCGTATAAGGAGTTCGGGATCCCCGTATACTCGATCGTGAATATCAACGATATTATCGCGGCGATCGAAAACGGTGTGATCGAGGGGAAGGAGCACCTTGCCGCGATGAAGGAATACCTTGCGGCTTACGGAGCTTAAAAAGTTTATGGCAGGGTGCGTGATCCGCACGCCTGCCATAAATCAAAAGAAAAGTACGGGGTAAAAAGCCATGACGAATTATCGGGAAATGATCGGGGAAGGGAAAACCTTCCTCGGGATCGAGTTCGGCTCTACGCGGATCAAGGCGGTTCTTACTGCGTCGGACGCGGCGCATACGCCGATCGCGGGCGGAAGCCATACATGGGAAAACCGTCTCGAAAACGGGATCTGGACGTATCGTCTCTCCGAGGTCGGGGAGGGGCTTCAAGCCTGCTTCCGGAGCCTTTGTGAGGACGTGAAGGAAAAATACGGCTGCGCGCTCGAAGGGACGGCGGCGATCGGCGTTTCGGCAATGATGCACGGGTATCTGCCGTTTGCGGCGGACGGGCGGCAGCTTGCGGGATTCCGCACTTGGCGCAATACGAACACCGAACGGGCGGCGAAAGCGCTGACCGAGCTTTTTCGCTTTAATATCCCACAGCGCTGGAGCGCTGCGCATTTGTATCAGGCGATGCTCGACCGCGAGGCACACGTCGGGGAGATCGGATTTTTGACGACGCTCGCGGGGTATGTGCATTGGCGGCTGTGCGGCGAGAAGGTGCTCGGGGTCGGCGACGCGTCGGGAATGTTCCCGATCGGGGCGTCGGGCGGCTACGACGAAAAAATGCTGGCTCTTTTTGAACAGGAGGCGAAGCGGCTGGGCTACTGCGTCGATCTCGAAAAAATTCTTCCCCGGGTTCTTTCCGCGGGCGAGCGGGCGGGAACGCTCACCGAAGCGGGCGCGCGTTTTCTCGATCCGAGCGGGACGCTGAAGGCGGGGATCCCGCTCTGTCCGCCCGAGGGGGACGCGGGAACGGGAATGACCGCCACAAACAGCGTGGCGAGCCGAACGGGAAACGTATCGGCGGGGACGAGCATTTTCTCCATGGTCGTTCTCGAATCGCCCCTGTCCGACGTTTACCCCGAGATCGACCTTGTGACGACTCCGGCGGGGAAGCCCGTCGCGATGGTACACTGCAACAACTGTTCCTCGGACATTGACGCGTGGGCTGGTCTTTTCTCCTCCTTTGCGGAGAAAGCGGGCGCTTCGGTCGGGTTCGGCGATACGCTCGGAATTCTGTTTGAGGCGGCGGCGCGCGGGGAGAAGGACTGCGGCGGTCTTTGCGCCTGCAATTACCTTTCCGGCGAGCCGATCACGGGCGCGGCGGAGGGAAGACCGCTCTTTTTCCGGCTGCCCGACGCGCGGTTCACGCTGGAAAACTTCGCGCGGAGTTTGCTCTGCTCGGCGGTCGCGACGCTTCGGATCGGTATGAAGCTTCTGACGGAGCGGGAGGGCGTGGCGATTGATACGCTGCTCGGACACGGCGGCTATTTTAAAACGACGGATTCGGGACAGCGGATTCTTTCCGCCGCGCTCGGTACGCCGATTTCGGTCATGGAAACGGCGGGGGAGGGCGGACCTTGGGGGATGGCGCTGCTCGCGGCGTATATGATCGAGCACGGGGAAGGTGAATCCCTCGAGAAGTATTTAGACCGCCGCATTTTCGCGGACGCGCGGCGGGAGACGGTCACGCCGGATCCCGACGAAACGGCAGGATTTTCCGCCTATGCCGCGCTTTATGAGGACGTGCTGCGGGCGGAACGGGCGGCGGTTGCCAGAAAATAAGGAAAACGCGTAAGCGATCCATGATCCGCTTATGCGTTTTTATGACGGAAGGTCTTAATGTTCTCTTTTTCTCATCGCTCCGTTCACCACCAGTCCCACGGTCAGCAGCAGCGGGAACAGCATTCCGAACAGCAGTCCGCTTCCGAGATCGCCGCCGTTTTGCTCCGCGATATTTCCGACTGCCGACGGGCCCAGCGTACAGCCGAGATCGCCCGCCAGCGCCAGCAGGGCGAACAGGAGCGTTCCGCCGCCCCGGATTCCCGCGGCGGCAAGGGAAAACGTCCCGGGCCACATGATCCCGACCGAGATCCCGCATAGTCCGCAGCCGACCAGGCTGAGTACCGGTACGGGGGAAAGCGCCGCGAGCAGGTAACCGCCCATGCACAGAACACCGCAGACCGTCATAAAACGTTCAAGACGAATTTTCGCGCCGTATTTTCCGTAAAACGCGCGCGCAATTCCCATTAAAAGCGCGAACATCATCGGTCCCGCGAGATCGCCGAACGCCTTCTCAACGCCAAGCCCCATTTCCGCGAACGCGGAAGCCCACTGGCTTACCGCCATTTCGCTTGCTCCCGCGCACGTCATCAGCAGCATCATGATCCAGAATTTCCCGCTTTTTAAAAGCCCCCGAAGTCCCGTGCCCTTTTCTCCGTCGGGGAGGAGCGAGCCGATCGGAACCTTCAGAAAGAGGAGAAAATTCAGGATCGGGACGACTGCCCATATCACCGCGAGAATTCGCCATTCCGCGATCCCGAAAACCGCGAAAAAGAGCGTCGAAAGCAGGATCACGCCGACCTGTCCCCAGCAATAGAAGGAATGGAGAAGGCTCATCGCGGTCTGCTTGTTGTCCGAGGGGCAGGCTTCGACGATCGGACTTACCAGCACCTCGAGCAGCCCGCCGCCGACCGCGTAGATCAGTACCGCGATCGAAAGTCCGATAAACGGGTCGGGCAGAAGCTCGGGAAGCGCCGCAAGCGCGATAAATCCCGCCGCGCAGCAGCCGTGCGCCAGAAGAGCGGAGGCGCGGTAGCCGATCCGATCCACAAAAAAGGCGGAAAGCAGATCGACCGTAAGCTGAACAATGAAGTTAAATGAAACAAGCAGCGTGATCTTGGAAAGCGAGATTCCGTAGCTTTCGCGGAAGGTCAGGAACAGCAGCGGCGCGAAATTGTTCACGATCGCCTGAACAATATAGCCGACGAAGCAGGCGAAGATCGTGTGGCGATAGGGTAACGCGGTTTTCTTCAAAAAACTCCCTCCTAAGGATATGCTTTCGGATTGAAATTCTTTTTCATTTTATTCGTTTCAGGCGTTTTCGGTTCCTTCCGGACAGAAAGGCGCGGAGATCAAATTTTTGAAAACGGGGATTTGCGAATTGCTCCGTAAATCCCCGTTTTGCTTTTTATTTAGAACTCAATTTTCAAGCCCTGCGCGCTTTCAACGGTAAATTTCTTGTTCGTACCGCTGCTTTTGATCTTGACCGTATCGCCGTTTCGGGTCGCGGTCACGGTCAGCTCAAGCCTCGCTTCCTTGTCGTAGATTTTGCATTCCGCGGTCTTTCCGTCCTCCAGTCCGTAAATGACCAGCTTCGCGTTCTCGACGTAATCGTAAGCGAAATTCCGCTTGAAATCTCCGTAGGCGATGATCGAGTTCGGCTTCGCGTAAAGCGGCATTCCGAAATAGTCGTATTTCTTTTCGTACCACTTTCCGCCCTCAAGCGTCTCGCCGGTCTGAATATCCGTCCATGTCCCGACGTTCGGGAGATAGAACGAGCATTCGCCCGTTTCGTCGAATACGGGAGCAACGAGAAGATTGTCGCCCAGCATATACTGGCGGTCGAGCGAAAGGGTCGCGGGATCGTCGGCGTATTCCATTACCATCGCGCGCATCATCGGGATTCCTTCGAGGTGCGTCTTTACGGCGTTCGCGAACAGATACGGCATGAGCCGCCCCTTCAGCTTTGTGAAGTGCCGCACCACGTCGCAGCTTTCCTCGTCGAAGTTCCACGGAACGCGGTAGGAGTTGTTTCCGTGCAGTCTCGAATGGGAGGACATTAAGCCGAACGCCGACCACCTCTTGTACAGATCGGGCGTTCCCGTCGCCTCAAAGCCCGAAATATCGTGGCTGAAGAAGCCGAAGCCCGAGAGACAGAGCGAAAGCCCGCCGCGAATCGTTTCCCACATGCTTTCGTAATTCGAGAAGCAGTCGCCGCCCCAGTGAACGGGGAACTGCTGCCCGCCGACGGTCGCGGAGCGCGCGAACAGGCACGCCTTGTTCTCGCCGTAATAATCCTTTAATACGTTGAATACCGTCTTGTTATAAAGGAAGGTATAGTAGTTGTGCATTTTGTACGGATCGGAGCCGTCGTAATAAACCACGTCGGTCGGGATCCGCTCGCCGAAGTCGGTCTTGAACGCGTCAACGCCCATTTCGCAGAGCGCTTTCAGCTTGGACGCGTACCATTCGCAGGCGGCGGGATTCGTAAAGTCCACGATCGCCATGCCCGGCTGCCACATATCGCACTGGAAAACCGAGCCGTCCTTCTTTTTAATGAAGTAGCCGTTCCTTACGCCTTCTTCAAAAAGGGAAGAGCATTGCCCGATATACGGGTTGATCCAGACGCAGATCTCGAGATTCTTCTGCTTTAAGCGGGTAAGCATGGCTTTCGGATCGGGGAACATACGGCTGTCCCAGGTAAAGTCGCACCAGTTGAATTCCTTCATCCAGAAGCAGTCGAAATGGAACACCTCAAGCGGAATATCGCGGCGCTCCATTTCGTCGATAAACGAGGAAACGGTTTTTTCGTCGTAATTCGTCGTAAAGGAGGTCGTGAGCCAGAGACCGAAGGTATACGCGGGCGGGAGCGCGGGCTTTCCCGTGAGGGTCGTATACGTCCGGATCACGTCGGCAATCGTCTCTCCTCCGAATACGAAGTATTCCATGTGCTGACCCTGAACCGCGAACGCGACCTTCGAGACGGTCTCGCTCGCGACCTCGAAGCTTACCTTTTCGGGGTGGTTGACGAAAACGCCGTAGCTGCGCGAGGATACGTAGAACGGAATGGACTTGTAGGTCTGCTCGCAGCAGGTGCCGCCGTCGTTGTTCCAGACCTCGACCGACTGTCCGTTCTTGACGAAGGTCGTAAACTTTTCGCCGAAGCCGTAAATGTTTTCGCCGACGGAGATTCCGAGCATTTCGCGGATATAGGCGTTATCGTCCGTTTCGCTGTCCGCGAAGAAGTTTTCGCCTGTCTTTCCGAGCATACGGTTTTTCGTGAGCCATTCGGCTTCCTCAATGTAGCTTGTGGTGCGCCAGCCCTGCTTCGTCAGAAGCTTTTCGCCGTAGTAATAGCGAACGTCCCAGCCCGCGCCCTCCGCGCCGATCACAACCTTTGTTTTCCCCGAAAGAAGCTCATAGCTTCCGTTTTCAAGCTTCGTGATCTTGGGCGCGAAGTCCTTGTCCTCGTAAAGCTCGAAGGCGGGACCTTTTTTCAGCGCTCCTTTATAATGATCGATCGTGACCTTGATCGAGTTTTCGAGGGTGGAGGTAAAGCGGATCTCGAGGGTCGGTCCGCCGAGGGTCATTCCGCGGTTTCCGATCCACTGATTGGTCGCGAGAACCGTGACCGAGCGCTCGTCGGAGGTGATCTCGTAGCTTTGGGTCGCGTAATTTACGCTGTACCCGGGCTTATTCAGCCAGAATCCGTCTGCAAATTTCATAATGGTTTGTCCTTTCCTTTCGGTTTCAATAGGTGTGTATGTAATCGTTTACCGTACTACCCCATATTAACATATTCTTCCGTAAAAAGCAAGGGCTTTTTGAAAAATTTTTCTTTTTTATTTTGGTGCAGGTCTGCGGATCGGCGGGTCGGATAAAATTAAGGCTACACCGCATAATTACCGGCTACGCCTTTGCCGTCCTATCAGCCGCCATATTTTCCGCCATATCGCACAGATTTTGCTTGAAAGGCGACAGCCTTCCTTCACAAAATCTGTACATTCTGACAAAAAATCTGACAGCTGCTAGAACGACAATAATTATGCAGTGTAGCCTTAAAAATTCCCCTTATCGTATACTTTGTTCCGGCTGTCAAGGCTTTCAAAGAAGAAAGCGCCTTGTGCGGAGCGGGAGAGCCGATCCCCGCGCAAAGCGCCGTTTATTTTTCAGACAACGCCCAACAGCCGCGCCGCCGTATTTACGAGGAAGCACAGGAGCATTCCGACCGCCGTCGGGATCAGGAGCGCCGCCGCCGTCCATTTCAAGCTGCCGCTTTCTTTTTTGATCGTGATGAGCGTGGTGGAGCAGGGCCAGTGAAACAGCGTGAACAGCAGCATATTGACCGCCGTGACGATCGACCAGCCGTTCGCTGTCAGCAGGCTCTTCAGCTCCGTCAGGCTTTCCATTTCGAGAATACTCCCCTCGCAGAGATAGGTCATAATGATGATCGGGACGACGATCTCGTTTGCGGGGAGACCGAGCAGAAACGCCGTCAGAATTACGCCGTCCAGTCCCAGAAGCCGACCGAGCGGATCGAGAAATTCGGTGATATGCCGTAAAACACTCATGTCTCCGACGGTCACGTTCGCCGCGAGCCAGATCAGAAGTCCCGCCGGAGCGGCGACTGCCGCCGCACGCCCCAGTACAAACAGCGTGCGGTCAAAGATCGAGCGGACGATGACCTTTCCGAACTGCGGTTTTCGGTAGGGGGGGAGCTCAAGCGTGAAGGACGAGGGGATTCCCTTTAAAACCGTTCCGGACAGGAGCCTTGAAACCGCGAAGGTCATTCCGACCCCGAGCAGGATCACCGACGTCAGTAGCAGCGCGGAAACGGCGGAATCAAACGCGCCGCCCGCCGTACCGATAAAAAACATCGTGATGACCGAGATCATCATGGGGAATCTTCCGTTGCACGGTACAAAGCTGTTGGTAAGCATGGCGATCAGGCGTTCGCGGGGCGAATCGATAATGCGGCAGCCGACGACTCCCGCCGCGTTGCAGCCGAAGCCCATTGCCATGGTGAGCGCCTGTTTTCCGCAGGCGGAGCATTTCTGAAACGGCTTGTCGAGATTATAGGCGATCCTCGGGAGATAGCCCGAATCCTCGAGCAGGGTAAAGAGCGGGAAAAAGATCGCCATTGGCGGGAGCATGACCGAAACGACCCACGCCAGCACCTTATACGCCCCGTCGATCAGGATCCCGCAAAGCCAGTCGGGCGCCGCGACAGCCTCCAGCCCCTCGCGGAGAAGATCGCCCAGTCCGAACAGCGCGGACATCAGGAGCTGCGACGGGAGATTCGCGCCCGTGATCGTAAGCCAGAAGATCCCGAGCAATAACAGTATCATGATCGGATAGCCCGTCAGGCGGCTCGTCAGGATTCGATCCGCGCGGCGGTCGGCGCGGTCGTAATTGGTTTTTTCGTGACGAACCGTATCCATGCAGAGCTCCTCCGCCGTAAGAACTAAGGAGGAAACGATCCGATCCTTCAGGTTTTCGCGGGTGATCCCCGCGTCCGAAAGGGTTTTCCAAGCCCGTTCGAGCGCTTCGGAAACGTCCTCCCGCCGGCTGAGATCGGTTTTAAGAAAGCGGTCGATCTCGCGCAGCAGCGGTTCGTCCCCTTCAAGAAGCTTCAGGCAAAGCCAGCGGGCGCGAAGCCTTCCCCGCGCGGCGCTTTCCGCGAACGGGGACAGAATCGCGATCGCCTCCTCGATCGGTTTCAGGTAACGGATCGGTATCGGATCGGTTTTCGTTTTTCCGTCGATCAGCCGGTCGATCTCATCGGTAAGCCTTTCAATGCTGCCTTTTTTTCGGGCAGTGATCCCGACGACGGGGATCCCGAGCCGTTCGGAAAGCGCTTCGAGGTCGACGGAAATTCCTTTTCGCTTTGCTTCGTCCATCAGGTTGACGCAGAGAATAACGCGTTCGGTGATTTCCGTCGTCTGAAGCGCGAGATTTAAGTTTCGCTCGAGACAGGTCGCGTCGCAGAGTACGACCGCCGCGTCCGCGCCGCCGAAGCAGAGAAAGTTTCGCGCCGTTTCCTCCTCCGCCGAATGTGCCATTAAAGAATATGTACCGGGAAGATCAGTGAGGAGGTAAGTATGGCGTTCGGTTTTACAGATTCCTTCGGCGTTCGTGACGGTTTTTCCCGGCCAGTTTCCGGTATGCTGATTCATGCCGGTAAGGGCGTTGAAAACGGTGCTTTTCCCGACGTTCGGATTTCCCGCGAGCGCGATGACCCGCTCGGCTTCGGCTCGTTTCTTGCTTTGCTTCTCTATCGCGCCGAGCCCCGTAGAATGATTCGTCAGTCCCATACGCCCTCCGATGATTCGTAAACCTCGATCTCACGGCTGTCCTCGCGGCGAATCGCGATCACGGCTCCGCGGATCAGAAAGGCGGACGGATCGCCGCAGGGGCTTTTCCCGATACATTCAATCTCCGTATTTTCCACAAGTCCGATGTCGAGCAGCCTTCTTCGGATATGGTCGCCGCTGTAAAGCCGCTTTATCTTCACCCGTTCGCCCGGGAGTACGTCGCATAGCCGCTTTTCCATTTTTATCAGACCTTTCTTGCTTTTATTGGACGGGAAATATTCTTTCCTGCTACCAGTATATGCTTTATGCGGTGACGGGTGCATTATACGATTTTCTGTTAAAGTCAAAGATTGTAACAGCCGCCTTTCAGGTGGAATCGTGCCATAGACTTTGTCTATAGCATGATTAGAAATTAGTATTATCGGAGAAAACTTGACATCGTTCGGCGGGTGTGATATACTGAATAACAAATGCAGGGGGGATTTTACATATGCAGATGCGGCAGAATCGGAAAATTTTCCTGTACGCGGGGATTTTCTTGATTTACGCGATTTTGACGTTATTCGGCGCGCTTCGGCACGAGCTTTGGTTCGACGAGGCGCAGGCGTGGGTAATCGTCCGTGATAATGATTTTTGGGGGATTATGAACGCGCTTCAATACGAAGGACATCCGCCGCTTTGGTACATGATTCTGCTGCCGTTTGCGCGGCTCGGCTTTTCCTGTGAGGTGCTTCCGCTGATCAGCTGGTTTTTCTCGGTGTTGACCGTACTTCTGATCCTTTGGAAGGCGCCGCTCGGTCTCGGCATGAAGGCGGCGGTTGTTTTTTCGGGCGGATTTCTCTTTTTTAATTCGGCAATTTCCCGCGTTTACTGCCTGATCCCGTTTTTATTGTGTCTGATCGCGATCTTGTATCCGAATCGGAAAAAACATCCGGTTCTGTTCGGGCTTTTGATCGGGCTGCTTGCGAATACGCACGTATGCTTCTGCGGCATGGTCGGGATCTTTGGAATCTATATGCTGATCGAGCTGTTTCGGGATTGGAAAAGCGTTTCGGCGAAGGACAATTTTTTTCGCCTGCTCGGGCTGGGGGTCGCGGGGATCGGGGTTTTAATGCTTGTTCTTCCGCTTCTTCATTCGATTTCCCTGAACAATTCGGCTGCGGATATTTCGGCGGGGATGACCTTCGGGAAGGCGCTTTTTTACTTTTTGCTCAGTTTGGACGACGCGATGTATCTTTGCGTTACGGGCGACGCTTATCCGACGGAGTTCCTTCACCCGATCGCATCGGTCGCTGCAATCGGAATCGTCATTTTTCTGATCGTTTTCCGGCGATGGAAAAAATGGCTGATCGCCGCGCTCGTCTTTCTATTCTTTTATCTTTTTATCAATTCGGTCATTTGGTGGAATAACCCCTGTCGTGCGGAAACGATGGTCTTTGCGCTCGTCTTTTTCCTTTGGCTTGCGCTTGAAGAGGGCGGAGAGACGGAGGGTAAGGATTCTCCCGCGTGGCTCGGACAGCTTCCGAAGCGGGTCGTTTCCGTGATCCGAAAAATTCAGGAAGCTCCGCGAAAAAGCCTTACCGTGATTCTTATGCCGATTCTTTTGGTTACGGTTCCGCTCGGAGCGGTCTATCTTTGCGCCGATTGGTTCGGCTCGTTTTCTGTTACAAAGGATGTCGCGGAGTATATTCGGGAGAATTTTGAACCGGGAACGGTTTTTGTTGATTCGAGCGATACGCTTTCATCGTATTCCGCTTATCTTCCCGAATATTTGTTTTACTCGACGGATAGGGGGACTTTTTACACATATTCTTTGCATACCGGGTCGTCGCGCGCTCCGGGCGAGCAGGTTGAAAGCGATCTCGCGCCGTATGAGCATGTATATCGAATGATCCGGTCGGGTTATACGCCCGATTATGACCGCGATCTTCCGACTCCGATTTTTGCGGCAAAGACGGATATTCTCTTTCCGCATCATACGTATTTCTGCGCGATTGTTCCGTATCGGGAGGAGCGCGGCGTCTCCTGATACCGCCGCTCGCTTTCCCGAATAAAACAAAAAGAGAAGAAAGGAGAACCAAGATGATGACTTATATCAGGAATAAAACCTTCGATGAAGAACGCGCTCTTTACGGTATGGAAGAAGTGACCGTGCGGGAATGCCGCTTCGACGGTCCCGCGGACGGCGAGAGCGCTTTTAAGGAATGCCGCGATATTACGGCGGAGCGCTGTTTTTTTAATCTGCGCTATCCGTTCTGGCACGACGAGAAGCTTACGGTCTCGGATTCGGAGATGACCTCGCTTTGCAGAGCGGCGCTCTGGTATTCGCATGATATTGAGCTCCGCAACACAAAGCTTCACGGGATCAAGGCGCTTCGGGAATGCGGAAGCGTAAAAATGTACGGCTGTGACATTATTTCTCCCGAATTCGGCTGGTCGGCGGACGGGGTTGAAATGGAGGATTGTACCGCCGAAAGCGAGTATTTTATGATGCGGTCGAAGAACCTGCATTTTAAAAATGTACGCCTTCACGGGAAATATTCGTTTCAGTATATCGAAAACGCCGTTTTTGAGGACTGCGTTTTCGATACGAAGGACGCTTTCTGGCACGCCAAAAACGTCGTTGTTCGGAACAGCGACGTAAGGGGCGAATATCTCGGGTGGTACTGTGAAAACGTGACCTTTGAGCACTGTCGGATCACCGGGACGCAGCCGCTTTGCTACTGTAAGGGGCTGCGGCTTTCGGACTGCGAAATGATCGATACGGATCTGAGCTTCGAGCGCTCGGAGGTGGACGCGGTTGTTACCACTCCGATCGTGAGCGTAAAAAATCCGCTGAGCGGACGGATTTGCGCGCCCTCCGTCGGAGAAACGATCTTCGACATCGAGGCGGCGAAGGGCGAGGTCCGCTGCGGCAGTCTGATAAAGGAGTGATTTTTTGCTTGAAATACTGATCTGCCTGCTGGCGGGGCTGGGCGCGGGTTTCGGTACGGGCTTTGCGGGAATGAGCGCGGCGGCGGTGATCTCCCCGATGCTGATTTCTTTTCTTCATGTCGATTCGTACATGGCGGTTGGGATCGCGCTTGCGAGCGACGTACTCGCCAGCGCGGCAAGCGCTTGGACCTATAAGAAGAACAAGAATATTGACATAAAAAACGGACTTGTCATGATGGTCTTCGTGCTTTTGTTTACCGTCGTGGGAAGCTGGATCGCGAGCCTTGTTCCGCACACGGTCATGGGGAATTTCAGTACCGTGATGACCATGCTGCTCGGGATCAAGTTTCTCGTAAAGCCCGTGATGAAGGCGCGCGAGGGCGGGATCGCCGGCGATAAGCGGAAAAAGCTCATCGGCTCGGTCGTATGCGGCGCGGTCGTGGGCTTTATCTGCGGTTTTATCGGCGCGGGCGGCGGCATGATGATGCTTTTGCTTTTGACCTCGGTGCTGGGCTATGAGCTGAAAACGGCGGTCGGGACGAGCGTTTTTATCATGACCTTTACGGCGCTCACGGGCTCGGTGAGCCATTTCGCGATCGGCGATTTACCCGATCCGAAATACCTGATCCTGTGTGTGGTCTTTACGTTCGTTTTCGCGCTGATCGCGTCGAAGCTCGCGAATAAGGCAAAGCCCGAAATTTTAAACCGAACGGTCGGCGCGATCCTTCTGGTACTCGGTGCGTCGATCTTGGCGGTGAATGTTCTGCCGCTTTGAAAAGAATAAAAAACGCGGAAACTTTTCGTTCGAACCTCATAAAGAAGTTTAAGCCCCGAAGCAATTATTGATAACTGCTTCGGGGCTTATTGTTCATATTCGATTCCTTGCATAAATCAAAATTTGCAGCTAAGAAATAAGTGCCGCGTTTCATCTTTTCCCAAAATGAAGAAATGATAGTATTCCGACGGGCAGAAAATAAACACACCACGCAACAAGAGCGAGCCTTCCGCCGATACCTTCGCCGTCAGAGGACATCTTTGCGAACATTCCCGTAATCGGCATAAACGTGCAGCTGAAGTAGAACACTCCGTGTATTATCATCAGTGCTCTGAGCCACTTGTCCGTCTTGTTCTTCGGTTTCATCGAAAGCCCTGTGAAGAAGGTAGAAAGTGCCATTACACCGTAGCCGAGCAGGTCGTAGTTGAAGATAAGCCCGAACTTGCTGAAATCTAACAGATTTGTTGCCTGTTCGTTCAGCTGTTCGTTATTTACCGTAGTCAACTGTGTAAAATAGACGAGCATGATAAGCGTGGCGTACACTGCCGCAAGGATCAAGCCGATATTCGCAGCGACCTTGCGGTCATCTTCGCACTCACCGTGCAGACCTGCCGTCATCATGATAAACCCTATCGGTAAAATCAGGCAGACAAAGAAACTGCCCATAGAATAGTTGATTATCAGAAACATCGCAAACAGAAATACAGTCGCCGCTACGATTGCTGAGCCTGCTTTAGGTATCATCTTGTTCAAATCCATTTAGTCTTCCTCCTGCAAATTCCGATTTATCTCACTAAAATTATAGATCGAATGGAGCTATATGTCAATAGAAACGCCATAGCATTTTGACTGAAAATCATAAATTCTATGGCAAAGCCTTCTTTATGAACGCCGTTTTTCGGGAGTCTCCCCGTTTTTAGCATTTTTAAAACGGTTGAATCCCGTAATCGATCCCCGCCTTTCGTGCCTGCGAATGCTGAAGCTTTCTCGGGATCCGATAGTCCCGTCCGTCCTTTCGGAAAAGCGCGCCCGTTTGCTGAAAGAAAAACGGAACGCCCGCCTCGATACACTGCTCCCGCACGGCGAGAATCCAATCATAATCGCAAAGCCGCGCGTTTTCACCCGATTCGCCCGCGCAGGTCACCTGTCGGATCTGTCCGCTCGCGAGAGGGGCGGATACGTCGATCGCCTCAAGCATGGGTGAAAGAACGAGCAGCTTATGACGGATCGGCATTTCGAGTAGCAGGGGAGCGCGTCGGTTTACCGCCTCCTGATTTTCGCAGGAAAGACAAAGCGCGACGTTTTCATACCCGCCGCCCCAGTCCGCGGGGAGAGAGCGGTAAAACCGTTCGATCCGCTTCGTGAAAAGGATAAACATCAGCTCGGAGCGCTCGCGGATCATTGCCCACGCTTCGCGGCGCCACTCGTCCGCCTCCTCGATGAAAAAATCGGAAGTCATACAGGTATAGACGGGCTCTCCCTCGCCGAGACGATAGCTCCCGTCCCTCTTTTTCTCGATCGGAAGGCGAAACGAGGAATTTTTTTCGACAATGCTGCTGTCCCGCCCGTACAGCGCGTCCCGGCGGAACATATAGCAGTTCTTACAGCCTGTGCTGTATTTGTGACAGCCGTGCCACGGATTCCAGTTTGACATAAAACCTCACTCTTTATACTTTACGAGGGTTTTCAGCTTTTCCATATTCTCCTTCCGGAAGCGGAACGGACGCGTTACGATCCGGACGAGCCAGCAAAAGGGAAGGAGGATCGGCGCTTTTCGGAGAACGGGAAAATAGTTGCGCATCATCGGAAGGGGCGGGAAGAGCAGCTCCCGCAGATACGCCGCCTTTCCCTTGTTCCTGATCCGGTATTCCGTTCCGTTCATAAACGTTCCGTAGGTTCCGCTCGACAGAACGAAGGCTTCCATTTCCGCGAGCGAGCCGTCGTCCGTTCCCTCACCGAACCAAAGCTCCGCAAGCTTTACGCAGTCCTCCGCGAGCTTTTTCGTGCGCGGCTCCCGAAACATCGCGAGCGCGGACGAAACGGCGTCGGGAGATTTCCTTCGGAAGATGTAAAAATCCATGAAGGAGCGGATCCCCGTTCCCGAATTTTCGTAGTGCTTCATGGCGTGCGCGAGCACATAGGCGAAAAAATAGTCCTCGCGGAATTGCTTTTGTGTTTCCCCGCTTTCGGTCACGTTTTCCCACGGGTCGCCGAAAAGTCGCCCGTAATCGTCGCTGAAGCCGTCGAGCAGAAGCGAATAATGAAGCTCGACGTTCATGACGGGCTCTTTATAATAGGTATCCTCCACGCCGTCGGATTCCTCGGTGTGGTACCCCAGCCCGAGCATGATCTTTTCCGCCCGTTTTCGTTCATGCTCGTCGATCAGAATATCGAGGTCGGTCATGAGCCGGAAATCGCTCTGCGGGTAGTCGCGCTTCAGGATCAGCCCCTTCAGCGGGACGTGGCGGATTCCCGCGTCCGCGAGCATTCGGCTGATCTCGCTGAACTCCTCCTGCTGGATCAGGTCTTTTACGATCGCGCGGTCGCGCACCTCTCCCCATTCCTTCATCAGAGGCGCGCTCGGCGGATTTTTGAGCTTTTCGACCGCGTAAAAGGCGGTATTCGCCACGTCGTGAAACCGCGCGAGCCGAAACACCTCGGAAAAGTCGATCCCCTCGGGCTTTTCGGGCGGCTCCCCGCCGTTCAGCGCCGTTTTCAGAAGCGAAAGCAGATACGCCGCCGCTTCCGGCTTATTGTTCTTCATAAATTTCTCCGTCCCGTATTTTAAAATGTTTGGTGCAGATTCTGAGGGCGGCGGGTCTGTGCGTTACCGCGATCAGCGTCCGCCCCGTAAGCCCGCCGATATTTTCGATGAGCCGGGCTTCGGTTTCCTCGTCTAAGGCGCTGGTCGCTTCGTCCAGAAGCAGGATCGGCGCGCCGCTTAAAATCGCCCTTGCCGCCGCGATCCGCTGTGCCTGTCCCTCGGAAATGCCGAAGCCGTTTTCCCCGATCCGCGTTTCAAACCCGTCGGGGAGCGCTTCGATAAATTCCAGCGCGCAAGCCGTTTCCGCTGCTTTTCTGATCTCGTCGGGAGACGCGTTTTCCTTTAAAAAGGCGATATTCTCCGTGATCGTCCCCGAAAAAAGCGTTCCTCCCTGCGGAACGTACGCGAAAAGTCCGCGCGTTTCCCGACCCGCGCGAAACTCCCCGTTTTCCGAGAGAAAGCGCAGAGAGCCGCCCGACGGCTGATACGCCCCGAGAAGGAGCAGGAAAAAGGTCGTTTTCCCCACGCCCGAAATTCCCGTGATCGAGGCGAACTCGCCGCGCCGCACGGTGAAATCCGCCTTTTTGATCACCGCGTTTTCGCCGTAGGAGAAGGACAGCCCCCTTATTTCAATTGCCCGAAAATCGTCGGCGGAAAGCTTCCGATCCGTCAAGGGCTCGTCGGGGAGGCTTTCGATCTCCGCCAGCCGCTCCGCCGACGCGATCATTCCGTAATAGCGGGGAAGGAGCGACGAAAGCCCCGCGAAGGGCGTCTGAATCTGATTCACGAGCTGTAACACCGCCGTCAGCGTTCCGTAGCTCATCGTTCCGTTCAGGATCCCGAACGCCCCGCGGATCATGGCGAGCAGGTACCCCGCCTGAAACACAAAGCTGAAGCCCGCGTTCGCCGCGATCGTGACCCCGCGCCGCTTCATGCGGGCGCGGTAATGCGCTTCCTGATTTTCGCGGTTCAGGCGGAGCATTTTTTCCTCCGCGCTGAAAACCTTTACCGTCAGAAGCCCCTCGACGGTTTCCTGTAAAAAGGCTCGGACGCGTCCCTCGCGCTCCTGTACTTCTTTATGAAGCCGCTTGATCCGACCGCGGAACAGGCGGGAAAAAACAAAAAGAACGACCCCCGCCGCGAGGAAAAGCGCCGCGAATCCGAGATCGAGCGCCGCCATTGCCGCCGCCGCGCAGACGAGCCGCGCGAGAAGCCCGGCGAGAAGCGGCAGAAGCCCCGTCACGCCGTCCGCGACGACCGAAACGTCGGAGAACATACGGTTCAGAAGCTCCCCGCTGTGGAAGTCGGAAACGCGCGCGTATTCCTTTTTCAGAAGCGCGCGAAGCACCGCCTCGCGAAGCCGCAGCTCATGCCGCGCGCGGGTGCTTTCCTCGAGACTGTTGCAGAACAGGCGGAGAAAAAGCTGTAAAAGGACGATCGCGCCGAGCCACAGCCCCGCGCGAAGAAGCCCCTCCCGGTCTCCCGAAACGGCTCGGTCGATCACCGCGCGGCAGAAAAGCGCGAACCCGACCCCGCTGACGGCGAAGACGGCGTTCCCGAGAACGAGCGCGGCGATCCGAAGGCGGATTCCCTTCGTCCCCTCTAAAATGCGGGGGAGGATCGTTTCGCGGCTCAATCGAGGATTCCCGCGCCGCGAAGCTCGGCGAGAAAGGCGCTTACGTCCCGCGCCGCGTCCGCGTCCCCGACCTCGTATTCGTCGGTAAGGGCTTCGGCTAATTTTTCCTCGGTGCTGTCGGTCTGTAAAAGCTCCCAAAGAAAGCGCCCCGTTTCGTTGAGCCGAATGATTCCGTTAAATTCCTTTGCCGCCTTTCCCGCGGCGAAAACGATGTTCTGATCTCCGACGGTGCGGAGGAGAAAGCCTTTTCTGATCTTCATGCTGTCGTTTCCTTTTCTTGGTTTTCGTAAATGGGGGTTAAGAAGCCTTCGATTTGGTGCAGGACTGCTTGTGCTGCCGACGTGAAATATGATGTACAAAGACAACAGAACAAGGCTGTGCCTGCTTCTTTCCCGATCTCATTATAATATAAATCCCCCGAAAAGTCAAACAAAAGATTCGGTTTTGTGGAATTAGTATAATATGCACAATCTTTTTGTGCAAAACGTAGAATTTTTCAGGGGGGGGGTAATTTTTGTTGACTTTTCACAAGAAAGGGTTTAAAATGGAGATATGTAAAAACCTTTATGAATACTGCTTTATAAGGAGGACAAAATTTTATGAAGCTGAAAAAAATATTGTCGGGCTTTTTAGCCGCGGCAATGGCGGTCACAAGTATGGTGACGGCGAGTATTACCGCGTGGGCGGAGGATACGGTTCTGGGAAAAAAGTTGTCCAGTGGTGACATTCCCGTTGCTGAGCTTACAGATGCAGTGAGTGTTAAAGTTGCTTTTACAATTACAACATTGGATTCTTCTGCATATGCTACTCTTAAAGTTTGCATGAATGGTGGTTCGTGGAAAGAGGATACTTTCGCTACAGCGACTCAGTACGCTAGTGGAACGGGTCAGTCATGGCAAGCGAAGCATGAGGTTACTGCACAGGGTGACCAAGAAACTACGCTTGAATTTTCTCCTGCCAATTGGGGTTATGAGATTTATCTTACGACAGATAATGTAGACGGAATTGCCGCTGAAATGAAAAAAGTTGAATTTCTTAATTCATCGGGTCAGGTCGTAGCCACTTACGATCCGAACGCGCCTGTGATTAACAGCGACAATTTTACGATTTCTCCGCTCAGCAATGATTCGATGAGTATAGGAGATACTTTTACGATTGCGTATGATAAAACAAAGACGCCCGATACTGCCAAGTATCGCATTAAGGTCGGAATTTGTGATGACGCTTCGGGTAATGTTCCCAACTCGGCATATCTTAATGTTACCAATGATGACGGTGAAATTATTCAGGACGCAATTAAGGAAAAAACGGGTATGACTGTTGCTTCCGCTGTGTCGGGGAATGTTACGACCTATACTTTTACAGCGGCTTCGGCTCCTACTGAAAAGTTTGGCTTTAAGTTGTCGGTTGAATATTCTGCTGCGGGTGACTATTCCGATACCGGTTGGGTATGGAAAAATGGTTTGGGTGTGTATAAGGTAAATGCCGTCGCCACCCACACCATCACCATTGATCCCGATATCGAACACGGCACCATAACCGCCGACAAGGCGGAAGCCGCGAAGGGCGATAAGGTAACGCTTACTATTACTCCCGAAACGGGCTATGAGCTGGATACGCTGAGTGTGAGAGGGGCGAACACCGAAACGGGGACGTTGAACCATGCCTTCACCATGCCCGACGAGGACGTAACCGTAACGGCGACCTTTAAGCTAAAGGAAGTTGCTTTAACGGGAATTACCCTCGATAAACAGACGGCGTCTCTTCTTGTCGGTGCGACGACGAAGCTGACCGCGACAAAGACTCCCGCGAATACGACCGATACGACCGCGATCACTTGGACAAGCAGCGATACCGCTGTTGCGACCGTAGCGGCGGACGGTACCGTTACCGCGAAGGCGGCGGGAACCGCGACGATCACCGCGACCTGCGGCGAAAAGACCGCTACCTGCGCCGTTACCGTAACGGCGGACGCGAAGCCCTGCACGGGTATTACCTTAGACGAAACGGCGGAAGTGACGAAGGGAAAGACCGTAACCTTAACGGCGACGGCGGCTCCCGCGGATACGACCGACGAGATTACTTGGAGCTCCGATACGCCCGCTGTTGCGACCGTATCGGCGACCGGTGTTGTGACCGGCGTTGCGCGCGGAACCGCGAAGATCACCGCAACCTGCGGCGAAAAGACCGCGACCTGCGAAATTTCCGTGACCGAGGATAAGACGGTGACCCCTCCCGTTTCCGTAGGCGGACAGAAGAGCTATGACGTAGTCACGACGGCGGCGGACGGCACAAAGGTAAAGACGGTCGATACGGTTTACTCGATCACCGAAGCCGATCTTCAGTGCAAGGGCTACGAGGTTACGATCACCAATGGGTCGAACGGAAAGTCTATTACGAAAACGATCACCAACGCGTATAAGAACGTGACCGTTAAGTCCGCCGAGGACTTAGGAAACGATACGTTTACGGGTTATTTCTTAGTAGTACGCGTGAAGAATGTTCCGGAGAACGTAACGCTCTCCTATTCGTTCAAAAAGATTTCTTAAGGAAGGAGAACTTTGATGATGAAAAAGGATTACAGAAAGCCGGAACTGCTCGTTTCTCTTTTTGATACGAAGGACGTTATTACCGCGAGCGTACAGGCAATGAATACTTCGGATTCCGCTTCGATCGGCGGTGCGGCCGGCGGCGGTTCGCTTACCGACGAAATTGATTTTAACGGTTCCGGCTTAGAGTAAAAACGATCCGAAAACGGCAGCTTAGGCTGCCGTTTTTTCGGATTCTCTTGACTTTTTCCGCCTGCCGCGGTATAATAAGGATAACTTGAAGGGAGTGAACCTAATGAAGTTTAAAAAAGGATTGATCCTCGTTTTTCTTTGTGCGTTTTTCCTCTGCTCCTGCGGCGGAGAAAAGGAGGAAACCACTACGACCGTACAGTCGGTAAAGTTTGAGACAACGACGACTGCCGAGACGACGGGAACGGACGAGCCGGAAGCCGAAACCGCGGAGACCTCGGGCGGCGGAATGACCGTTCTCGACGAGTTTGAGATCGGCGAGGGGTCGGACGGCGTGATCGATTTCGATGAATAACCCTTATCATTGAAAGAAAAGGAGAGCTTTTTCATGTCGGTTTTTTATGCGGATCATCAGAATTTTTCTTATATGGGTCGAATCGACTTTTCCGATCCGACCGCGCCGATCCTGATCTACGCGGGCAGTAATCTTCGCTTTCGTTTTCGGGGGACGTATCTGCGCCTTTTGCTTGAAAATATCCCGATGGGGGAGTATTCCGCCGTCGGCGCGGTGATCGACTCTCTGCAAACCAAGCTCGAGCTTCCGGGGGAGGGCGGCAGGAGAACGTACACGGTTGCCGAAAACCTGAACGACGAGATCCATACGGTCACGGTGTTTAAGCGTATGGGCGCGGCGCATTATTTTCGCTTTTTGGGAATTGAGACGGACGGCGAGCTTTTGCCCTCGGAGGATCGGTATTCGCTGAAGCTTGAATACTACGGGGACAGCGTTTCCGCCGGGGAGGTCACCGAGGCGCTTTATTACGACGGACATTGCGATCCCGAAAATCACAAGGGCGTGTATGATAACAGCTATTTCAGCTATACCTATATCCTTGCCCGCCGCCTGAACGCCGAGTTTTACAACAATTCTCAGGGCGGACTGTCGCTTTTCGACGGAACGGGCTATTTTTACAGCGATCACCTGACCGGGCTGGAAACGACCTATAATAAGCTGAGCTATGTGCCGTATTCGCCGCTTGGGCTTACGGAGTGGGATTTTAGCCGCTATACGCCCGATATTGTCGTTTTCGCGATCGGGCAGAATGACGCGAATCCCGATCCGAAGGCGATCTATGATCCCGCTTACGCGAAAAAATGGAAGGAAAAATACAAGGAGCTCCTGCTCGAGTTAAAGGAGCGGTATCATAATCCGAAATTTATCCTGATGACGACCGTTTTGATGCATGAGCCGATCTGGGACGAGGTGATCGAAGAGATTAAGGCGGAGCTGAACGACAAGGACGTATACCACTTTATGTTTCGCCGCAACGGCGCGGCGACGCCGGGACACCCGCGCGTGACAGAACAAACGGAAATGGCGGCAGAGCTGGAAATGTTCATACGCGACAAAATTATGAACCGGTAAACCGATCGAAAACCGCCCGTATTCTTATCATTTCGGGTAAGAATACGGGCGGTTTGTCATATCCCCGTTTCTTTTTTCATAAGTATTGAAGGAGAAAAACAGGCTTATGTCAAAAGAAAGGAATGATACAGGCATGAACGGATACCTGCCGGAGGGCGAGCTGATCGGGACGGCGGAAAATACCGCGCTTCTCGGCTCATGGTCTGCGCTTGAAGAAACAAGGAACCGAGGGATTACCGCCGAGGCGCTTTGTACGCTTTGTGACAGCGGACATAATCTGATCGCCGATCTGGGCTTTATAAAGGGAGTGATCCCGAGGAACGAGGGCGCGCTCGGGATCGAGGAGGGGATCACCCGCGATATTGCGTTGATCTCGCGGGTCAACAAGCCGATCTGCTTTAAGGTTTTGGAATTAAGACAGTCGGAGGGGATCGCGGTTCTTTCCCGAAGGGCGGCGCAGGCGGAGTGTAAAAGCCGATACCTTTCGGCGCTTCGGTGCGGTGATGTGATTCCCGCCCGCGTCACGCATATGGAGCAGTTCGGCGCTTTCGTAGACATTGGCTGCGGACTCCCCTCGCTGATCCCGATCGACATGATCTCGGTTTCCCGAATTTCCCACCCCTCCGATCGCTTTACGGTCGGACAGCGGATCAGGGCGGTTGTGCGCTCGTTAGAGGAGGGAAAGATCACGCTTTCGCATAAAGAGCTGCTCGGGACATGGGAAGAAAATGCCGCGAGGTATACGGTCGGCGAAACGGTGACGGGGATTGTTCGTTCGGTCGAGCCTTATGGGATCTTTGTCGAGCTGACGCCGAATCTCGCGGGACTTGCGGAGCTGAAGGAAGGCGTTCGCCCCGGCGATACGGTAAGCGTTTACATTAAGGCGATGATCCCCGAAAAAATGAAGATCAAGCTGATTATCGTGGACAGCTTTCGCGCCGCGGAGCAAAAAGCCGGTTCGTTCGAGTATGTATTTCGCGGCGAGCGCATGGAACGGTGGCGATATTCCGTAGAGGGCTGTGAAAAGGTGATTGAAACAGTATTTTAGCCTTTCGGATTTTCTGCGGACTCGAGGATTTTCTTTCGGTATTCCGCCGCCGCCTGCTCGAGCTTATTGTCTCCGAATTGATAGTAGACGCGGTCCTTGATCGCGTCGGGAAGATATTGCTGCTTTACATAATGATTGGGGAAGTCGTGCGGGTAGAGGTAATGCTGTCCCTTGACCTTCGCGCCTTCTCCGTCGCAGTGTACGTTCTGCAGGTGCCGCGGAAAATCCCCGCTGTTTCCGTTTTCGACGTCCGCCAGCGCCCGATCGATCGCGAGATAGGCGCTGTTTGATTTTGGCGAGGTCGCGAGAAGAACGACCGCGTCCGCGAGCGGAATCCTCGCTTCCGGGAAACCGAGCTGAAGCGCGCTGTCCACGCAAGCTTTTACGATCGGGATCGCGTTCGGAAAGGCGAGACCGACGTCCTCGGAGGCGATCACCAGAAGCCTCCGGCAGATCGAGGGAAGATCCTGCGCCGCGATCAGCCTTGCGAGATAGTGAAGCGCGGCGTTTTCGTCCGAGCCGCGGATCGACTTTTGAAAAGCCGAGAGAATGTCATAGTGCTGATCCCCCGCGCGGTCGTATTTCATGGCGCTTTTCTGGGTAAGCTCCCGCGCGAGGGAGAGGGTTACCGTTTGATTTTCCGCCGCGAGCAGGCAAAGCTCGACCGTGTTGATCGCCTTCCGGACGTCTCCGCCGCAGCCCGTGGCAATATGCTCGCATACGCCGTCCTCGATCGTGTACCGGCAATTCGCGCTCTCCTCCCCAAGCCGAAAAGCGCGGAGGATCGCGGGAAGAATTTCCTCTTTTTCGACGGGCTTGAACTCAAAGACGGTCGAGCGGGAGAGGATCGCGTTGTAAATGTAAAAATACGGATTTTCCGTCGTGGACGCGATCAGGGTGATGTCCCCGTTTTCGATGTATTCGAGAAGGCTTTGCTGCTGCCGCTTATTCAGATACTGAATCTCATCCAAGTAGAGGAGCGTTCCGCGCCCGAATCCGAATTGCCCGCGTCCGGCGATAATTTCCTTGATGTCGGCGGTTGAACAGCTCGTTCCGTTCAGCTTATAGAGGTTCATTTCGGTAGAATCGGCGATGATATTCGCGACGGTCGTTTTTCCGATCCCCGACGAGCCGTAGAAGATCATGTTCGGGATCTTTCCGCTCTCGATAATGCGGCGAAGCGGCTTTCCGGGCGCGAGGATATGAGATTGTCCGACGACCTCGTCGAGCGTTTTCGGGCGGATACTGTCGGCTAAAGGCATGGCTTTTTCCTCTCTTTTCAATGAAACAACGCCGCACAACCGAGCGGATCGGCTGTGCGGTGTTTTATACTCGGCGCTATTGCAAAGCATGGCTTTGCAGCCGATTTTATCGGCACATTGCAAACTGTTCGGTTTGCAATGATTTGTGCGCTCATCGGCGTATGAGCGGTCGTTAGTTTTGGGACGCGCCCTTTACGCCGTATTTTTTCAGTAGACTGTTGATCTTGGAATGCGGGTCGATTACGGTGCTGATCGAAACGTCGTGGTTCAGCGCGACGATCAGGTAGGCTATGTACTTTGAAATATCGACCTCGTGGAACCATTCCCGCTGTAAAAGCTCGGGCGAGCGGTAGGTGAGATTCGTCCCGAAAACGTAATCGATCATGCCTTCCTCATATGCCCGGTCGAATTTCGCGAGACCGTTTGTGAAGATCGGGTAGGTCGCGTAGGCGATAATGCGTCTGGCTTTTCTTTTTTTCAGCTCGTAGGCAATATCGAGCATGGAATCACCCGAGGAAATAATGTCGTCCGAAATGAATACGTCCTTCCCCTCGACCGAATTTCCGAGATAATCGTGCGCGACGATCGGGTTTCTTCCGTTTATGATTCGGGAATAGTCGCGCCGCTTATAGAACATTCCGAGATTTACGCCGAGAACGGAGGCATAATACATATTCCGGTTCATCGCGCCCTCGTCGGGGCTTACGACCATGAAATCCTCGGGAGTGATCGTAAGATCGGTAACGACGTGGAACATTGCCTTTAAAACCTGATACGACGGCATAACGTTATCGAAGCCCATCAGCGGGATCGCGTTGCAGACCCGCGCGTCATGCGCGTCGAAGCAGATCACGTTTTCGACCGACATCGCCTGAAGCTCCTGAAGCGCGACCGCGCAGTCGAGCGATTCGCGGTAGTTTCTGCGGTGCTGACGTCCGCCGTAAAGGATCGGCATAATGACGTTCACGCGGTGCGCCTTTCCGCTCATCGCCTGAATCACGCGCTTTAAGTCCTGAAAATGATCGTCGGGAGACATGGCGTTGTCCTTCCCGAACATCTTATAGGTACAGCTGTAATTCCCGACGTCAACAATAATATAAATATCGTCGCCGCGAATGGATTTTTTGATCAGACCCTTTCCGTCGCCCGAGGAAAAGCGCGGGCATTCGTTTTCGATCAGGTAGGTGTCGGCGTTTAAGCCGCCCTCCTGCGCCCATTCGCGCAGATAGCGGTCGATCTTTTTTCCAAGCTCCGCTGCGCCCTCCAAGGCGATCACGCCGAGTGGCGCAACGGATTCCTGCGTATTGATTACAAGCTGGTTTGCTTTTGCCATTTAGTACTCCTTCTCGTTGCGGCACCAACCGCAAATTTGCAAGACCGTTTTTTTAAAGCGATCACTGATACAGCGGGTATTTCGCGCAAATCGCGGTTACCGTTTCTCTTACCTTTTCTTTTGAGTTTTCAAAGTCCTTCGCCGTGAGATAAATGCATTCGGCGATCTTCTTCATGTCCTCTTCTCCGAGACCGCGCGCGGTAACGGCGGGGGTACCGATTCTTACGCCGCTCGTGATAAAGGGGCTTTGCGGATCGTTCGGAACGGCGTTCTTGTTGACGGTGATATAGACGTCGTCGAGCCGCTTTTCAAGCTCTTTCCCCGTAACGCCGAAGGACTGAAGATCAACGAGCATGAGGTGATTGTCCGTTCCACCCGAAACAAGCCGGAAGCCTTTTTCGAGAAGGGAATCCGCGAGAACCGCCGCGTTTTTCACGATCTTTTTCCCGTACTCCTTAAACTCGGGCTTGAGCGCCTCACCGAAGCAGACCGCTTTTCCCGCGATGACGTGCATGAGCGGACCGCCCTGCGTTCCCGGGAAAACCGCCTTGTTGAACTTTTTGGACAGCTCCTCGTCGTTCGTAAGGATCATTCCGCCGCGCGGACCGCGAAGCGTTTTGTGGGTCGTCGTCGTAACCACGTCCGCGTAGGGAACGGGGGAGAGGTGCTCGCCCGCCGCGACAAGTCCCGCGATGTGCGCCATATCGACCATGAGATAAGCGCCGACGCTCTTCGCAATTTCGGAGAGCTTTTCAAAGTCAATTTTTCTCGGGTACGCGCTCGCGCCCGCGACGATCAGCTTCGGGCGGCTCTCCTCCGCGAGCTTCTGAACGGTGTCGTAGTTGATCATGCCCGTCTCCTCGTCGAGCCCGTAGGAAACGAAATGAAAATATTTCCCGGAGATGTTGACGGGCGAGCCGTGCGTTAAATGACCGCCGTGCGCAAGGCTCATACCGAGGACGGTATCGCCGGGATTTAAAAGCGCGAAGTATACGGCGGTGTTCGCCTGCGCGCCGGAATGGGGCTGAACGTTCACAAAAGCGGAGCCGAACAGCTTTTTCGCGCGCTCGATCGCGATATTCTCCACGACGTCAACGTATTCACAGCCGCCGTAGTAGCGCTTTCCGGGATAGCCCTCCGCGTATTTGTTGGTGAGGACGCTCCCCATTGCCGCCATGACGGCGGGGGAAACGATATTTTCGCTCGCGATCAGCTCGAGATTGCGCCGCTGGCGCTTCAGCTCGTCCGACATGGCTTCCGCGACCTCGGCGTCATACTGGGAGAGGAAGCCGATCGTGTCAACTAAATCAGGATACATAAACAAATTCCTTTCTTTCGGAGCCTGCGCGGTTATTTTGTCCATGCGGAAAACGGGCGCAAAACCCCAAGATAATAACTTCATTATACCCAAAAACCGCGGGAAATTCAATCGGTAATTTGACAAAAATTACTCCCTATTTGTACTTTTTTTTGGCATAAGAAATCGATCCTCTACCAGTGCTTTTGCGGGGAATCCGTAAGAGAGAGAAGATAGTCGGCGGAAACGCCGAAATACCGCGCGAGCGTAATGATATGGCGGCAGGGGATCTCCTGCGTGTTGTTTTCGTATTTGCTGATCTGCTGCTGGGTGGTGTTCAGAAGCTCGGCGATCTGCTGCTGGGTCGCTTTTCCTTTCCGCGCTTCTTTCAGCCTGCTGCCGATGTCCATGAAACCACCCTCCTTTCGGCAATATTCACAAAATTATTATACACCTCAAAAAGAGTATTGACAAACGCCCGAAAAGATGTATAATAATATTGTACATCTGAAAAGATGTAAATATTCTTTTCTTTGTCATACGGACGAAAAGGGAAGGGAAAACGGAAAGGAAGATTAAAAAATGAAATTTTTGAAAAAGGCGGTTTCTATGCTGTTGGCGGCGGTAACGGCGGTTACCATGATGTGCGCGGGGAGCGTAACGGCGGGGGCGAATTCAGACGATGATTTTGTAAAAATGACGGGTTCTTATGGCGCCGACGGTAATTATTACATAAATGTGTTTGGATCTCTGACCGTTCTATTTGGCATAGTCATAGATGAATATGATCCTACTAATATAACCTATATGGCGTCTCTGTCTTTTGATGATATGCGCATGGAAGTGAGTCTTGAACGGACAACACTTGAGACAGGTGTGTATGCCTTCTACGGTTATCCATACGTTAACTTTGGAGATGACGATGTATTTCGTTATGATCAGGAAGCCGCTTCATTTTGCTATCTGGGATTTTCAGAAATTTCAGGCAAGCAAGTCGGAGTAGTTGTTATTTGCTTACCAAAAGGAAGCAAAATAATTGATCGTTTAGGCTCTGTCAAAAAGGTTACAATGGTGGAGGGAATTTATAAAGTTGAAGAAAATACGTATACCGGAGTGAGAAACTGCTCATGGGAAGAAGTGCCTTATAGCTTCGACGGATTGGAAAAAACGGATAAAGATGTCAGCTTGAAAAAGACGACCCTCACCGCGAAGCGGTCGGGCGATAAAATCAAGCTTTCTTGGAAAAAGGTAGACGGCGCGGAGAAATACCAGATTTATTACCGCGAAAAGGGCGAAAGCAAGTATAAAAGACTTGTAACCGTTTCTGGATCGAAAACAAGCTATTCCACCTCCAAGCTTGATAAAAGCAAGACCTATCAGTTTAAAATCCGCTCTTATGCGGAATCAGACGGCGAAAAGATTTACAGCAAGTTTTCCAAGGTAAAAACCGTTGCCTCAAAATAATTTTCACGAATCCATACCGCCCCGCGCGGTATGGATTTTTTCACCCAATTTTCAGATAAATTTTTTTCGACGTCTTGAAAATCGCCGAAGGATATGCTATAATAGTAAACGATTACAGACCGGTTTCGTTTTTTCGGAAAAAGCGAACCGGCGAAAAAACGGAAAGGAAGCAAACAAAATGCGCAAAATAAAAACAAAGGAACGGATGAAGCGCGGTCTGGCGGCGGCGCTGATCCTTCCGATTCTCGCGGGCTGCGTTTCGGAGGAAGCGCCGAGCGAACCGGCGGAAACGACAACGACGACGGAGGCGGAGCCGGCTGCGCCGACGCTTGAAATCGCGGATAACGCGCTTGATTTCGCGAAGTCGATGAAGCTCGGCTGGAATCTCGGAAACACGCTCGACGCGACGGGAAGCTCGTTCCTTTCCTCCGAGACCTCGTGGGGACAGCCGAAGGTCACAAAGGAGCTGATCGATTATGTCGCCGAGTGCGGCTTTACTTCGATCCGGATTCCCGTTTCTTGGGGAAAGCATACCGACGCGGATCTGGTGATCGACTGGGAATGGTTCGACCGGGTGAATGAGATCGTCGATTACGCTTGTGACGCGGGACTTTATGTCATTCTGAATTCGCACCACGACTGTGATTATTATTATCCGAACGAGGAGAACTATGAGAACGCGGAGCGGTATATCACCGAGATCTGGGGACAGATCGCCGAGCGGTTCGCCGATTACGACGAGCGGCTGGTGTTTGAGTCCATGAACGAACCGCGCCTGATGAATACCAATAAGGAATGGTGGTTCGCGGACAACGACGAGGAGGGAATCGAGTCGATCGAATGTATCGTAAAGCTGAATCAGGTGTTTGTGGATACGATCCGCGCGGCGGGCGGGAAAAACGCGACCCGCTACCTAATGGTGCCGAGCAACGCCGCCTCCCCCGGGAACGCGCTCAATGCGGCGTTTGAAATGCCGAGCGATCCCGCGAACCGTCTGCTCGTTTCCGTACACGCTTATACGCCTTATGATTTCGCCATGAACGAGAAGGGATATAAGCAGTGGAACGAAAGCAAGGAGGCGGAGATCGTCGACTTTATGTCGAAGCTGGACGAAAAGTTTATCCAAAACGGCTACGGCGTCGTGATCGGCGAGTTCGGCGCGACGAATAAGGACAATCTGGAGGCGCGCGTCGCTTGGGCGGACAGCTATACTCGTCTTGCGGCGGGGTACGGGATTCCCTGTTTCCTTTGGGATAACGGAGGAACAAAGGTCGGCTCGGAAAATTTCGGAATGATCAACCGGAATACGCTGCAGCTCTCCTATCCCGAGATTCTGGAAGCGATGCTGAAAAATTATTGATTTTTTGGGCAGGAGTGCTGTTTCCCATGCTTTGTAAAAGCTGCGCGGTTTTTTGTAAACCGCGTGGCTTTTTGAATAATCTGCCGAAAATATCGGACTGAATATGGTAAAAATGACGAAAATTGAAAAATGCGC
This sequence comes from uncultured Ruminiclostridium sp., assembly GCA_964553625.1. Taxonomy (GTDB): domain Bacteria; phylum Bacillota; class Clostridia; order Oscillospirales; family Ruminococcaceae; genus Ruminiclostridium_E. Next base: position 14,250 of record CAZKKZ010000019.1, on the reverse strand, counting down.
GTTAATACTGGACAAATGAGCAAAAAAATGGTAAAATAGATATAGTTATAGTTGTCATTATTTTATGTTCGGCGATCGTTCCGACTTTTTACCGAACGAATTTTTAAGGGAGTGACCTTTTTTATGAATCAGTATGATCGGAGCATTTCTTCCGTCGGAATCGGCGCGCTTCTCGCTGCCGCGCTCGCGGCGGTGTTTTCGCTTTTGTCCATGATTACCGGCGTTTCGTTTCTTTGCGTTTTGGCGATTGTTTTTGCCGCGCTCGGCGTGGTTTTTGTGATTCTGATCCTTTCAAGACTCAAAGCCGGCTCCGGTTCGGCGGCTTCGGCTCCTTCCGCTCCCGCCGAGAACAATGTGCGGGACGCGATCCGTCGGCTGGAACGCATGACGGAGGGGGATTTTTCCGATGAAACGCCGTTTGACGCTTCCGATCCGCTTCTTTGCGCGGTTGCGCGGCTTCGGGATACTTTTGGAGGGGTTATGAGCGGGGTGTCGGAAGATACGGCTGCTATTTCCGACAGTGGGGCGCAGCTTTCCTCCGCTTCGGAGCGGCTTTCGCAGGGATTTTTCCGTCAGGGCGAAATGCTCGGGGGGATTTATGATTCCGTTACGACCGTAAGCAAGGCGGCGGCAAAAAACGCCGAGATTGCGCGGGAAGCGAACGGATTCGCCGCCGCCGCCGCCGATGACGTGCAGAAGGGCTCGGATCAGATGCAGGAACTGCTCGGGGCGATGGACGAGATCAACCGATCGACCGACGAGATTGCGAAGTTTATCAAGACGATCGAGGATATTGCGTTCCAGACGAATATTCTGGCGCTGAACTCTTCGGTAGAAGCGGCGCACGCCGGAGAAGCGGGGAAAGGCTTTGCCGTTGTCGCGACCGAGGTAAAAACGCTTGCCAATCGTTCTCAGGAAACGGCGAAAAATACCAACCGCCTGATCCAAAGCTGTGTCGCGAGCGCAAGAATCGGCGTGGAGAAAACCGGCGCCGCAGTAAAAGCGCTGGCGGCGGCTTCGGAGGAAACCCGTTCCGTTCGCGGACTGATTGATGTGATCAGCCGTGAGTGCGACACGCAGAGCAACTCGATCGGAAAGATCAATCAGGATTTTGCACAGATCGGGGGGATTATGAAAAGCGTGAACGCGGCGGCTTCGGAATGTTCGGAGCGGATTCAGGCGCTTTCGGGGCATTCCGACCGTCTCAGGAACGATCTGAAGGATTTTAAGGGAACGTCTCGTTCTCACGCAAGCCGATCCGCAGGTACCGCGCCGTCGGAAAATACCGCGGCAGACTCGCCGCAGCTTTCCGCCGTCAAATCGGAAACAAAGACGGCAAGTGCGGTAAGCCCGGCGAAGCCGTCCGCCCCCGCCCCCGCGCCCAAGCCCGCGGCGAAAACGACCGGTGCGGTAAGCACGGCGAAGCCGTCCGCCCCCGCTCCCAAGCCCGCAGCGAAAACGGCAAGTGCGGTAGGCTCGGCGAAGCCGTCCGCTCCCGTGCCCAAGCCTGCGGCGAAAACGGCAAGTGCGGTAAGTCCGGCGAAGCCGTCCGCTCCCGTGCCCAAGCCCGCAGCGAAAACGGCAAGTCCGGTAAGCTCGGCGAAGCCGTCCGCCCCCGCTCCAAAGCCTGCGGCGAAAACGACAAGTCCGATAAGCTCGGCGAAGCCGTCCGCCCCCGCTCCAAAGCCCGCGGCACCGGCGCCGAGAAGTACCTCTATGCCGAAGGCTCCGGCACAAAGCGCTTCGGCGGCGTCGTCGGCGGTGAAAAAATCCGAGCCCATGCCGACCTCGCTTCCCGAAAAATTTGAAGCCGTAAAGTTCGTGGATATTCCCGACAGTAAGTACTAAAAAGAAATGGACTACATACTGACCCGCAGAAAGGGCATGAAAAATCTTCGGCTTCGCCTTGGTGCGGACGGTTCCGTTCGGGTAAGCGCGCCTTACGGCGTTCCGAAAGGGCGGATTGATGAATTTGTTGAAAGCCGCGCCGCTTGGATCGAAAAGCGGAGGGCTGAGATTCCCGGATCCGTATCGCTTGCCGACGGCGGGACGCTGACGCTCTTCGGAAGGCAGAGAAGGGTTCGCGTTGTTATGGGTGAAAACGCTTGCTTTGAAGACGGCGGCGTTTTGATTGTTTCGGTTGACGATCCTCAAAATGCGGCAAGAGCTGAAAGTACGGTACTATCTTATATGGCGGAGCGCTGTCGGGCGGTTCTCGAGGAAGCGTTTCGCCGTTTTTTGATCCTCTCGGGTTATGCGGGGGAACGTCCGTCGTTAGCCCTAAAATTGATGAAAAGCCGCTGGGGAAGCTGTAACCGCGCCAAAAACGTTATTACGCTGAATTTGCTGCTTTGCAAGCTTCCCGAGCGTTTTTCATACTATGTTGCCGCGCATGAGGTGACGCACCTTTTTATTCCGAATCATTCCGACGCTTTTTATGCTTTCGGCGAAAAGCTTTATCCCGGCTTTTTTGAGACCGATCGGGAATTGAACCGAATCCGCGTGGGTTCGCTTTTCTCGTAAACGGGAACCATCGGCGGCAAAGCAATGCCTTGCGGCGGCGATTCCGCCGCGGTACAACGTATCGCTATTGCAAAACGGTTGTTTTGCAGTAGCGCCGAGTATAATAAACGAAAGGGCTTACCGTTTATGAAAAAATCGGCGTATCATGTGAAAAATTTTGTGATGCTTACGTTTTCGGGCGTGGTAAACGCCGTCGGAATCGTTCTTCTTTTAACCCCCTCAAACCTTTTTGACAGCGGCTTTTCGGGTACGTCGATGTTTTTGTCATCGGTGACGGGACTGCCGCTGGCGCTGTTTCTCCTGATCCTGAACCTTCCTTTTTTCATTTTCGGCTATCGGAAGCTCGGCGCGGTGTTTACGGTTTATTCGATTTACGCGATCCTGATCTATTCTCTCGCGTCCTATTTGATCCCTCTCTTGGTTGATCCGAGGGAGGCGCTGGGTCTTACGGGCGAGGGGTCGGACATTCTGCTCGGCGCGGTGTTCGGCGGACTGATCTCGGGGGTCGGGAGCGGCTTTACGATTCGTTTCGGCGGCGCGATCGACGGAGTCGAGGTGCTTTCGGTCATTTTCGCGAAACGGCTTGGAATCACGGTCGGAACCTTCGTGATGGTGTATAACGTCATTTTATATATTACGATCGGGTTTGTGGGCGGTTCATGGGTCTATCCGCTTTATTCGGTGCTGACCTACGCGGCCGCGATCAAATCCGTTGACTTTATTGTCGAAGGTCTTGATAAAGCAAAGGCGGCGATGATTATCACGACCGAGGCGCAGACAATCTCTCAGCGCCTTTCGGAGGAATTCGGACGGGGAATCACGCTGATCCCCGCGAGCGGGTACTATTCCAATACCGAAAAAACCGTCGTTTACTTTGTGGTCAACCGGTTTCAGATCGGGCGGCTGCGTTCGGTCGTTCACGAGGCGGATCGAAACGCGTTTGTGACCATTACCGAGGTATCGGACGTGTTCAGCAACGCGTCGTCGGGTTAAGCAAATCAAGGACGATGAACCGAAAAGCGCCAAAAGATTGCCGTTTGCGGCGTGTTCAAGTTCGCGCCGCCAAGCTAAGGAAAGGACGGTTTTATGCGGCTGAACGAGACATTTGAAAAAACGGTGACCTCCGCCGAGGTGGAGCGCTGGCGCTATCCGCGCTTTTTTACCGGGGAGATCACGGAAAAAACAGCCCTCCTTCACGGCGAGCAGGCAAAGCACTGCGCGAAGGTGCTCCGTATGCGGATCGGGGATCTGGCGGTGCTTTGCGACGGAAACGGAACGGATTATTTTTGCCGTGTTTCCGCGGCGGACGCGGAGGAGGTTTCGTTTGAGGTGCTGGAATCCCGTCCGAACGAGGCGGAAGCGAGCGTTTCACTTCGCTTGTTCCAGTGCTGTCCGAAGTCGGACAAAATGGAGTTTATTGTCCAGAAGGCTGTGGAGCTGGGGGCGTGCGAGGTGATCCCCGTGCTGTCAAAGCGCTGTGTTTCCCGTCCGAGCGAAGCCGACGCGGAAAAGAAGCGGGAGCGTTACCAAAAAATAGCTTTTGAAGCTTCAAAGCAATGCGGGAGGGGGCGGGTCTTAAAGGTTTGTCCCATGCTCTCCTTTCGTGAGACAGTGGAAGGCTTTTCCGGCGAGCATCTCGGGATCCTGCTCTACGAATGCGGAGGGGAGCCGCTCGGAGCCGTTCTCGGAGAAAGCGCGGCGGGGACGATCGATCTCTTTGTCGGAAGCGAGGGGGGCTTCGAGGCGGAGGAAGCCTTATTCGCGAAGGAACGCGGAATCCGCCTTGCCACGCTCGGACAGAGGATTCTGCGCTGTGAAACCGCGCCGATCGCCGCGATTTCAATATTGATGAATCTTACAGGAAATATGTAAATAATTTGTTGAAAACGCAGAATTTTAAAATATGCTTGCAAAAGAATAAAAAATAGGTTATAATGATATGGTAAAGTGTAGTACCGATTTTCGGATTTGCGTGAATTTTGCGCATTTTCTTTCACGGATCGGCATAAGTCGTGCTTTGAGGGGTATTTTATCTCATGGACGGCTTTGTTCGCGCGGATTCTCCGTGCGGAAAAAACAGAAAGGCAGGATCGAAAAATGAATAAAAATTTAATTGCAATTCTGGTGGGGATCATTGCTCTCGCCGCGGGCGCGCTTACCGCAGCATATTTTATTAAAAAGCGGCTTGACGCGGAATACGATGACGAGTCCTTTGAGGATTTTGATATGATCGGCGACGAGGAGGATTTCTTCGGAGAGGACGATTACGACGCGATCGATCCGCCGCCCTCGTCTGATTCGATCCCGTACGCACAGCCGCTTCGCGCCAAGGAATCCGAGGCGGACGAGGCTGAATAAAAAGCAACGGCTTTTGCTGGGTTCGCTCCGTCGGCATACGGCGGGTTTCGTTTCATTTTTAAGATGAGTTTCCGGGTGATTCTGCGCCCGAGCCTTTTCGGACGGCGGAGCTTACCGGAGGCGGGAAACGATTTTTGGCGGCGCCGCGGTGATAGAAAGCGACGGTATTTATGTTTCGGCGTAAATACCGTTTTGCTGCATAAGAGCTTGTTTAGTATCTCCGTTTTTGGCGCGGAAGCGGCGAATACGGACTGTAACAAAGAAAGGAAAGCGTTATGGGTTTTTTCAAAAGCTTCGGAAAAAGGGCGCTCGGGTTACTGACCGCCGTTTCGGTGTCGCTTGGCGCGTTTGCCGTTTCTGCGGCGGCAGAGACAAAATCGCTTCCCGATAATGAGGCGATCGTATTCGCAGATCGTCTCGGCGCGGGCTGGAACCTCGGAAACGCGTTTGACGCGTCGAACTGCTCTTGGCTCACCGATGAATTGGATTACGAGACGGCGTGGTGCCGCGCGCGGACAACGAAGGAGCTGATCGCGGAGATCGCGTCAATCGGCTTTTCGACGATCCGCATTCCCGTGTCCTGGCACAATCATGTGGATTCCGATTTTAACATCAGCAAGCGGTGGGCGGATCGGGTGCAGGAGGTCGTGGATTGGAGCCTTGACGCGGGTCTGAAGGTGATCCTGAATGTGCATCACGATGTGGAAAAGGGCTTTTATTTTCCGACAGATGAGGAATATGAAAATTCCGAAAAATACATAACGGCGGTATGGAAGCAGATCGCCGAGCGGTATAAGGACTATGACGAGCGTCTGATCTTCGAGATCATTAACGAGCCGCGCGAAGCGGGGTCGGATCATGAATGGTGGTTTAACGTAAACGCGCCCGGCGAAGCGGTAAAAAAGAATGTCGACTGTATCAACCGTTTAAATCAGGCGGCGCTCGATACAATCCGTGCCGCGGGCGGGAAGAACGCGAACCGCTATGTGGTTGTCTGCGGCTATGACACCTCTATCGACGGAATTGCCGTAAAGGAGTTCAGCCTGCCGAAGGACAGCGCGGAAAACCGTCTGATCCTCGCGATCCATGTTTATACGCAGAGCGTCGGAGGATATACGAGCGTCTTTAAGAAGGCGTATGAGCAGTATGTCGGCAAGGGAATTCCCGTTATTATGGACGAATATAACCTCGACGCGAATAACAATCAATATAACGGAAAAACTGCCGAATGGCTCGGAGATATGGTGAAGTGCGCGAGAGAATACGGGATCAGCGCGGTGATTTGGGACAACAACGCGAACGAATACAAGCTGATCGACCGGGTAAGCGTAAAATGGGAGCATAAGGATGTTGCAGAGTCGATTGTAAAGAACGGCGCGCCGGCGCTCTCAGAAAAATCCGATCAAGCCGAGAGCGGAGAAAAGAACCCTGCACAAAAGAAAAATGAAAAACCCGTTCTTACCGCAAAGGCGAACGGAACGAAGGCGAGCCTGAGCTGGACGGCGGCGGAGGGCGCGGAGAAGTACCGCGTTTGCCAATATAAGAACGGAAAGCTTGTAAAGATCAAGGATACGAAGAAGCTGAAAATGACGGTTTCGGGGCTGAAGAGCGGGAAAACCTACCGTTATGCCGTGCGCGCCTATGTGGACGGGAAGTGGACGGCGGTCAAGAAGTCGGAAATCAAGTCGGTAAAAATTAAATAAGAACTTGTTCTATGTAAAATGACCGCGGCGGGAGGACTCGTCTCGGTCATTTTTGTCCGAAAATCCGCATAAAATAAGATATAAAAGCTTGTTCCGTACTTTTTTGTATGCAGGCAGGAATGCGGGCACGCTCCAATTATGCGGATAAGGGGGCATTTTTGTGATTTGTCGGTTTGAGGAACTGAAATGCAAGGAGATCATTAACATTCGGAGCGGAAAAAAGATGGGCTATGCCGACGATATTGAATTCGATACCTGTACGGCAAAGATCTGTAAGCTTGTGATCCTCGGAAAAAGCCGTTTTTTCGGCTTGCTCGGGCGGGAGGACGATCTTGCGATCTGCTGGAGCGACGTGGAAATGATCGGCGAGGACGCGATTCTGGTGAGCTGTGATTTTCCGAATCAGTCAAAAAGCTTTGGAGGAAGGCTTAAAAATTTGTTGAAATAAACGAAAAGAAAATATTGTAAAAAAGTGCGGCTTATGGTATAATATATCTGTCGGTTTTATCCGTCAATCCACACGTCCGGTATAGGTCCTTTCGGTGCCGTTTTCGGCTTGGGGCGGTCAGCCGGTCGGAGGAAAAAAACCAAAATTTAAGGAGGACGCTGCAATGGCAGTAGTATCAATGAAGCAGCTTCTTGAAGCGGGTGTTCACTTCGGACATCAGACAAGACGCTGGAACCCGAAAATGGCGCCGTACATTTTTACGGAGCGCAACGGCATTTACATCATCGACCTTCAGAAAACGGTAAAGAAGCTTGACGAAGCGTATAACTTCATCTTTAACGTTACCTCGGAGGGCGGGGAAATTCTTTTCGTCGGCACCAAGAAGCAGGCCGCGGATTCCATTAAGGAAGAGGCGGAGCGCGCGAACGCGCATTTCGTAAATGCGAGATGGCTCGGCGGTATGATGACGAACTTCAAGACGATCCAGAACCGGATTCGCAGACTGGAGCAGCTTCGCATAATGGAGAGCGACGGAACCTTCGATCTCCTCCCCAAAAAGGAAGTAAGCCAGCTCAACCTCGAGATCGAAAAGCTTGAAAAGTTCCTCGGCGGAATCAAGAATATGAAAAAGCTCCCCGGCGCGTTATTCGTGGTCGATCCGCGCAAGGAGAAGATCGCCGTTGCCGAAGCGAAGAAGCTCGGTATCCCGGTGGTTGCGATCGTGGATACGAACTGTGATCCGGACGAGATCGACTATGTGATCCCCGGAAACGACGACGCGATCCGCGCGGTAAAGCTGATCGTCGGCGCGATGGCGGACGCGATTCTGGCGGCTCGTCAGGGCTCGGCGGAAGCGGAAGTGACCGGCGAGGAAGCGGAACCCGCAGTTGAAACAGCGGCGGAATAACAGAAAAATCATGTTTTGTGTTCCTGCGGGAGCGCAAAAAAGAAAATAGAGCGGGAAGGACTTTCCCGAAAGAAAGGAAGAACATAAATGGCTATATCGGCACAGGATGTAAAGCAGCTCAAGGAGCTTACGAACTGCGGTATGATGGACTGCAAGAGAGCGCTTGAGGAAACCGGCGGAGACGTGGAAGCGGCGATCAAGTATCTTCGTGAAAAGGGTCTCGCAAAGGCGGCGAAGAAGTCCGGAAGAATTGCCGCGGAGGGGCTTGTGTACGCGAAGGTGGACGAAGCGAAGAAGGTCGGCGTTGTTGTCGAGATCAACAGCGAAACCGATTTTGCGGCGAAGTCGGAGCGTTTTATCGAATTTGTGGAGTTGGTTGCGCGGACGATCATTGATAACGACGTTGCGGATGTAGAGGCGCTGAAGGAGATCAACGCTTCGGGGACGAATGAAAAGATCGGCGATATTTTAACCGAGCGGATCGCTACGATCAGCGAAAATATCCAGATCCGCCGCTTTGTGAGAATGACCGGCGATCTTTACACCTATGTTCATAACGGCGGCGGCTCGATCATCGGCTCGATGATTAAGCTTGAATCCGAGAACGGCGCGGACGACGCGGTAAAGGCGTGCGCGAAGGATCTTCTTCTCCAGATTACGGCAAGCGCGCCGCAGTATGTACAGCAGTCCGACGTTCCCGCTTCCGTAATCGACGCGGAAAAGGAAATTCAGCTCGGTCTTGTCAAGAAGGAAAATGAGGAAGCGGCGAAGCCGAAGCCTCAGAACGTTCTCGAGAAGATCGTAGAGGGCAGAATGAGAAAATTCGCGGAAGAGATCTGTCTCTTGGATCAGCCCTTTGTAAAGGATCCTTCTATCACGGTTGCGAAGCATATCGCTTCCGTTGGAAAGGGGATTAAGGTTGTTTCTTTCGTTCGTTTCGAAAAGGGCGAGGGAATCCAGAAGAAGGAAGAAAACTTCGCGGACGAAGTTGCTTCTATGATCCAGTAATTCGATTATTGAAAAAATATTTCGGCGGCACTTTCCGGTGCCGCCGATTTTTTATGAAATTTCTGTTTCCCGATAAAAGCGGGGACGGGGCTTTATTTTTTGTGTCGGATTACTGCGGCGCAGAAAGAAACTCCCGCGCAATACGGATGTACCGAGTGAAATTGACTTTCGTAAAATCGGTGGCGTCGATTTTCTCCACGGCTCCGCCAACGTTGAAGCCGTCCATATTGCGACACCATTGTTCAAACTCCTCGACAGTCGGAGGGGTAAATCTCGTATTTGCCTTTCCTCGTTCCTCGGTACCTTCGCGGGTAAGGAATCTTTGATATAACACCCCGATTTCTCCGACAAACCGAAAGGTAAGGGCGCGATAGCCGTATTTTTCGATTAGTGCCCGGATCGTACCTGCTTCGTCGGTTTTCTTGATCCCGGCGGGCAGAAAATTTCCCTCGATCATCAGCGGAAAACCTACTTCCATCAGCCGTTCCGCCGCATACATTATCGCGTCAAAGGTTACTGAGGAAAATTGGCTGCTTATCGCTTGGCTGTCGATCGGAACGCCTGCGCAAAGAGCGCTTTTAAAGGTATCCTTTACGAAGCAGGGCAGCCCCAGTTCTTTTGCCGCCCGCCGCGCGAAGGCAGACTTCCCCGAAGCAAGGTAGCCCTGTATGATAATGATTTTTTTGTTCATTGTCGCCTACCGTCCTTTCGGTGTATTGAATCGCCGTATCATTTCATCTCCCGAAAGAATGACGAGCGATCCGCGATAAACCGCCATTGCCGCCGCATATAAACCGAAAGCGGCTCGGTAAGGCTTCGGTAATCGGAATAAAGCGCACTCAGCTCCTCCCCGAAATGCTCGTCGATCGCCTTTGCGGCAAGCGCGCCGCTTTCGATCGCGGAAGAGATCCCTTCTCCCATCGGATTTAAAAATCCCGCCGCTTCCCCCGCGAATAAAACATGTCCCGCGCCGTATTCGATCGGGCATTCGGGGAAAATGCGCGGCATGAGCCATTTTTCGGAGCGGACCTGTTTTTCGATTGTAAGCGCGTGGTTTTCTTTCAGGAAGTGAAGAAATCGGTCGTAATAAAGCGGAATTTTCCGGCGATCTTTTACCGCGACCCCGAAGATCAGAAAATCGTCCTTCACGTTGAACCAAGCGTCGTATTCCGAAAGCGCGGGCTGCAAAAACGCGTGAAAATAACGGTGATCCAGCGCGATCTCGCCCTTGTTGAAGGTCTGGAAGGTGGTAATATGCTCCTGCGGGACCCCGAGGAGCTTTTGCTTCAGCGTTCCGACCGCGCCCTCGCAGTTCAGCACATACCGCGCCGTTTCGGTTCTCCGCGCTTTTCCGCCGAAGGTCACCTTGACATATTCCTCCGAAACATAGTCCTCCGTTTCCTCGCAGGAGAGAACGGGCGATTCCTCCGCCAGCTCCGCGCCGTATTCCGCCGCCTTGAGCGCGAGCCACCAGTCCAGTTCGCTTCGCCATACGTTCATTCCCGACTGCGCAAAGGTCTCGGTCGTTCCGTTTTCGTCCGTGAGGATCATGCCGAGGCTTTCGTTCGGCTCACAGAGCGCAAAGGTCGGTACCTCGCTTCCGAAAACGCGCTCGATCAGGTCGAGCGATTTCCGGATCAGAACGCCCGAGCAGGATTTATTCCGCGGGAGACCGAACCGCTCGGTCAGAAGCACCTTTCGTCCCCGTTCGGTAAGAATTTTCGCCGCGGCGCAGCCTGCCGGTCCCGCGCCGATTACAATGACGTCGTACATTTTTCTTTTCCTTTATATTTCTGTATTTTAGATTGTCACATTTGATCCGTGTTGTTTTCCGTTTTATTTTCGATCATCAGGCAGCCGCAAAATACCGTTTCGGTAATCAGCATAAAAACGGCGACGGCGGCGGAGGAAAAGCACAATCCGAGCAGGAGCGCTCCGATCGGGACAATGACCGAAAGGACGTAATACGCTTTTGAATGGTACAGCCAGCCGTAAGGAAGTAAATGCGCGCCGAAGATCATTGCGTAAACCATCAGCATTTTTTCCGGCTCCGCCGCATAGACCCACATGGCGATCAGAATATAAAGGATCTGATTGACGGTGAACAGCAGCCCCAGATGATTGAGCGGATTTTCCTTGTTCCGAAACTCTACGCCGATCAGTCTTGAAATGAAATAAGCCAGCGGAACGAGCGGGGCGGAGCAAAAGAAGGTGTATAAATTTTTCACTGAAACGGGCAGGGGAGATATATGAATGAGAGAAATCGCCGCCCATAAAACGACCGACGCGAGAATAAAATGCAGTCCTCTTTTCTGCTTTTTCCTGCAATCCGTCCTGAGCTCTTCCAGCGCCGAAAGCGCCGCTTTAAGGTTGTTCATGCCGCATACTCCTTTTTGACTGGTATTCCCGAAGCTTTCGGGTGTAAATTTCGCCGCGTTTCTTTCTGTACCTTTGGTATAGGATCATGCAGATCAGATACAGAGCGAAAACAATTCCGAGGAAGATTCCCCATTGGGGGAGCGTTCCGGTTCCCCGAAAGAGACCGAACCGATAAAATCCAAGGCATTCGTACAGACTGATCGCGACCATAAAGCAGGTCATTCTTTCGGTAAAGCCTCGGTTCTTGAGAAGCAGGCGGGTAAAGATCAGGTTGAAGATCAGAACGCCGCCGACGATCCAGAAAAAGAAGCGGATCAGGCTGTCGGTACGGATGACCGGGATCCGAAAAACAGAGTGATGAAGGAAGATCAGGAGCAGAAACCATGTTGTCCCGAAGGCAATTCCGTTTCTTGTCCATTTCGCGAATCGGATCAGCTCCCTTTTGCGGTTTTGCATAGCGACCTCCTATAATGACAGCAGATTGCGGATTGCCGGTACGTATTTTCTGGATATGTAAAGCCGTTCCCCGCTGCACATCGTGGCAAGAATCGTGCGATTTATCTCGGGCTTTAACGACTTGATCTTATTGATGTTGACAATCTGCGATTTTGAAATCCGGATAAAGTCTTTCCCCGAAAGAATATTTTCCAATTCATATAACCGCTGCCGAACCTCCAGCACGTCGTCCTCGGTATATGCAAAAGTGCGGTTGTCCACAGACTCAAAATACAGAACGTCAAGCGAGCGGATCACAGACCATTCATGATCCTTTTTTACTTGTATTTTTTGATCGAACAGCTCGATATGATCTTTCAGCCGCATAATTTCCTCGTCCGCGCGATTGCACCGGATCACGATCCGCAGCGCTTCACCGGTATGCTCTATCACTTCAATCTCCATTTGATCCCTCCGATTTCATTATAAGCATTTTCGGGATTTTTTCAAGTCTTTCGCGGTAAGCGGTACAAAAGAAGCGGTTAAGATGCCATAGCGTTAGTCCTTTCCGATTTATTTATAAAACACCAATAGCCCTACCTCTTTTTTCTTTTCAAAAATCAAGAGGTAAGGCGAATCATTCAAGCATATTGTCCGAAACGGTTAGGCGCGAACGTCTAAGATCGTACCCTTTCCGTCCGCCGAGGGCATGGAAAGCATATCGAGAAGCTGCGCGTTCGCCGCTTCCTGTGAATCCATCACGTTTTTCAGCATACCCGTCGAAAAGCTTGCTTGTACGTTCTGCTGCGCCATCGTCATTGAAAGCTGCGCAATATAGCCGCTTAATCCTTCCATAATGCGATCTTCCTTTCCCGGAACCCTTTTGGGGAATCCTTTCATTTTCTTTATTATATCTTAAAACGGGAGGCGGCGCAAGAGAAATACTGCACAAAAACAAAAGGGAAATTTATACGATTTGACAATTATGTCGGCAGGAACGGTTGCGCAGCCCGATCGGATCGGTTATAATAAGAGTAAATCTTAATTTAAAAAATTTTTGCGCAATATGTGACAAATCGGCTTTCCGGATTGTCTTTTATACAGAGACGGAAAAACGCCCGACTTTTCCGTTTCGGCAATTGCGCAATTGAAAAAACGGGATCGGAGGGGACGAAGGCGTGGGCAACGAGGAACTGACCGAATATGTGCGGCTGTTTCACGGGACGGTATACCGTCTCGCGTTCAGCTATGTGCACGACCGCGCGGAGGCGGAGGATCTTTGTCAGGACGCGTTTTTAAAGCTGCTTTGCTATCGGGGGACGTTTGAAGCGCCCGAAAACTGTAAGGCGTGGCTGATCCGCGTGACCGTGAACCTTGCCAAAAACCTTCTCCGTTCGGGACGGAGCACGCGTCGCGCGGAGCCGGACGAAAACCTGCCCGCCCCCGACGGCGAATCCCGCGAGCTTCTCGAGGCAGTACGCGCGCTCCCGCCCCCCTATCGCGCCGCCGTTCACCTGCATTATTACGAGGGGTATTCGGCGAAGGAGATCGCAAGGATCACGGGAACGACGGTCACCTATCCGATTGATACCGCTGAAGTGGAAAGCGTCCAAATTGACGATACGGAAATCCGTGTGGCGGATCGGTAAAAACATTTGAAAACCGGTTGACAAATTTCCCCGATTGCGTTACAATAAAAAAAACATTTTTCTACTTTGGGGGATAAAATGAAACGTTTTTTTGACATTTTTCTCCGCGCCGTGCTGACGGGCTTCGCGATCGGGATCGGCGGCGCGGTCAACCTTTCCTGCGACAATAAATACGTTGGCGCGTTTCTGTTCGGGACGGGGCTTTTCGTGATCCTGTTTTTCGGATTCAGTCTCTTTACGGGGAAGGTCGGGTACGCGGTTGAAAATCCGCCGTCTTACCTGATCGACCTTGCGGTGATCTGGGCGGGGAACCTGCTCGGAACGGCTCTGACGGGCTGGCTGATCCTCGGGACGCGGATATCCGCGATCGGGGAGCGCGCGGCGGGAATGTGCGAGGTGAAGCTCGGCGATTCGGCGGGCAGTATCCTGATTCTGTCCTTTTTCTGCGGAATGCTGATGTTTATTGCGGCGGACGGCTTTAAAACGATCAAGAATCCCGTCGGGCAGGTACTCGTCATTTTTCTCCCCGTGACAGTCTTTATCCTGAGCGGCTTTGAGCATTGCGTAGCGAATATGTTTTATTTTACGGTCGGGTCGGCGTGGTCGTTAAAGGCGTTCGGGTGGCTGCTGCTGATGTCGCTCGGGAACGCGCTGGGCGGGATCTTTATCCCGCTGGTGCGGAAAGGCTTTTTAAAAGAATAATTTATGCTTTTTTATAACAGGCGGTTGGGCTTCGCGGGAGATCCGACCGCCTTTTTTTCCTAGGGCATGTTGACACTATCGCTCAACGCCCGTCTTACAGTCCTATTTTCCGTGTTTCTGCGTTGATTTTTCTTGACA